>NDWX01000001.1 GCA_002855745.1 Thermofilum sp. NZ13
CGTGGAGGCCAGCTCTCCTTCCAGCTGGCTTGCCTTACCTAGCTCCTGCAGCGCTGCGAGCACTGCGCTGGCCTGCGGGAGAGTGTCGTCCGTGTACTGCGTGGAGTTGTAGACCGCCCTGCCCACGCTGAGGTCGAAGAGCGTTGCGTAGGCCGCGTTGGGCACGAGCTCCACCTCGTACCGGAGCTCGAAGGTTCCCTGTGCACCAGTGAGCTCCTGGGCGGCGGGCCCGAGGGGGGTTAGCCTGAGGGAGTAGGGCGGCCCCCTAGATTCGAGGTCGCTTAGCGAGAGGGGCGGGGGGCCTTCGATCACGTAGTGAACGGAGAAAATTTCGGAAACCTCGGAGCCGACGAGGTACGTCTGCGAGGAGATGGGCACTGAGTAGTAGACCTGCTGTAGCCCGAGGGCAACGAAAGCGGCGATGCCTATCTTGTCGCCTGGCACCGCGTACCCCCTGAGGCCGCCGTAACCTGTCACGTAGAGCTTCTCGTAGCCGCAAGCCCTGCAGAGGGCAGAAGGCATGTAGGACGCCGTCTGGGGTAGCGTGCACAGCAGCCTGCACACCTGCTCAAGGAGCCAGAGCAGCTTCTTCACCTCCTCACGGTTGACCTCAACGCGGAACGAGACCGTGTACTTCTTCCCCGGCTCGATTACGCTCGGCACCTCGACTCGAACCTTGCCTAAGCCCTTCACGAACCTCTCCTCCACCACCCTTGGCACAGGGGTAGGCTGTATAGGTACAGGCTGCGTCACCGTGGCGTTCTGGGCCGCTACAAGCTGAAGGTAAAGGGTAGCGAGGAGGCACACCACTAGGGCCGCTCTAACGAGGCCCCCCACACTCTTGCAGGCGGCGGAGCTGTATAAAAGCTTAAGCTGGCTCCGGGACCTGCCTGGCGTTTTCAACCCCTTCCCGCGATGGCGAAACAGGAGTGATGCAGTCGGTTGCGGCACTTCACTCGCTTTGCCCCTGCCTCAGGTGTCAAAACAATCGGGGAGACTTAGCGCAGGCACGGCACTCGAATCCGCGTAGATTTATGGGAAAACGCCGCTCCCGAGCGGGGCCTAACTCGCGGTTTCTCTTTCCATAAAGGAAGGGGGAGGAAAAACAATTGTGTTAAAAGAGTGATATGTGAAATAGTAGTGCAAAAAACCAGAATACCATAAAGCCTATGAATAGCCACCCTAGTGCCTTTGCTATCGCAATTACTATTCTCTCCTGCCTGTGAGTGAGCTTTCTCGGCTTAACAATTATTTTCACGAAGTCGGGAGTCCTGGGCGCTACCCTCTCCCGGTAGTAGATGAAGCCGTATTCGGGGTGGTTGGAGAACGGTTTATAGATCAGCACAGGAGTGATGCCGGTATCACCTCTCGTTGGCGGTGTACCCAGGCCCCCAGAGCGGTGAGCGGGTTTTCTCCTAGGTCTTGTCTTTACTCTAGGCTTGGCTCTTCGTACCGCGTAGCTCTCAGGCATTTCCTTTGCTGTTTCCTCACTTTCTTTTTGCGCTACTTTTGTCTCGGGCTTTTCCTCTTTTTCCTCGCTCTCATTATGCTCTTTTTGCGCTGTCACAACACTGTTTATAGAAGCAGGCGCATGGGATTAATGCGTTGCGCAGCGTGAGCGCGGCACCCGGGAAGCCGCACAGTTGTGGCCTGGCGCCCACACCCAAGGGACCCAACCTGGCAACACTTCTAGCGAGACCTAAACCTCGATTTCACCTTTCAGGAATTATCGGCAGTCCCGGGCCTCAGGCGTCTCCCCAGTCGCGCTTATTGAGCTGAAACGAGTGTGGGGAGTGGCTTTCTTGGTCTTTGAGGCGCCGCTTCGTCTGAACCGGTGCTCAACCCGCGTTACGATAACCGGTAATAACTCCATAAAAATAGTAATACTTTATGTTTCATGTATGCTGACTGAGGATTATGTGCCTGACTATTGTGTGGAAGGCTTGAGGGGAGCTCATCCTTGTCTTGCTTAAAGAGTAGTTGGGCCAAAGGGGGGTATTGCTGGAACCGCGGAGGACCATGCCGGGGGTGCGCTGCGCACGGAGGCGCGGTTTGACTGTCGAAACCGGAGGGTTGGGACGCACCTCACTTTTTCGGAGCGTTGACGGCGGTTTGGGAAAGCGTTGCGAAGGGCCTGTGTCTCCTCGGATACCGTTGACCGTAAAGAACTTAGAAACGCCAGGCTAGTGTAAGTGGAATGCTGCCCTCTCCCGTTAGAAGGATTTTGACAAAAAGGGTTCAAGAAGCCGTCGAGGGAGTGTTTAACCTCTACGCTAAGGGCATCCTCGCCGATGAGGATCACGTGACTGGAGCCCTTGTTTACAGCCTTGCGGAAAAGCTGGACGGGTTGCAGGTCGGGGATGTGAGGGTTAGGGCCTTCACCTTTAGCCGCGGCCAGGAGGCGAGGACGGGAGCTGACCTTGGGGTTGCCTTAAGCGCAGATTTACGGGGCGTTAAGCTCACGAAGTACATGCTGATGCAGGCGAAGAGGTGCGAGTGTCTGCCGGGCAAAAACTACGAGTTGTCGGACGGCAACATTGAGGGAAAGTTGCTGGATCAGTGCCGGAAAATGCTGTCTGTAGCTCGGTCCTCCTACGTGCTGGTGTATACCCGAAGCGAGCTGTGCGGCTTCCTCGCCTACAGAGCCGCAGACGTCCTGGGTTTTGACGGAGCTTCAGACGCCCGAGGTTCAGTTGGTAGCATCAGTTGCGCGAAGCTTTCAAGTCTGTGGGCCATACCTCTCCCGGAACTCTTCGACGACTTGCTGAAGTGCAAAATGGGGGATGTAATGCTCGACAAACCGTTCTTCAGAGAGGAGGAACTTTCGAATCTCCCGTTAATACTTGAGGAACGCGGGTACAGTGCTAGGCGCTGGGTAGCTATCTCGGTGAGAGAATCGAAGGAGTAGCCTTGACCTTTCTTGGTTGCTCTCCTTGAACCGCCTTGTTGAAGACTGGAATATGATAAAGACCGCTGTTTGACGGAGAGCCCTGGGGTTTGCTCATAGCGACTGTGCTCGATTAAATATAAGTGTTAGGCGCCAGTGTAACTTCAGGGGGTCTAGTGTATGGACGGGGCCTGTGACGGCCAGCACGAGAAAATTTCCCGGCACAGGCTCAGGGTGCTTAAGGAGGTTCTCCGTGTGATCGACGAGGCCCTTGAAGGCGTGGAGCCCTCGGGGGAACCTGCCTGGGTATCAGTGTGGGAGGCTCGGGAGAGCGCGTGAGCGTGCTCTCTAAGGGGTGAGCGTCGTGGTTGGGGGAGAGTCGCTGAGGGAGTTGATCCTCGACCTTTTAAGAGGGCTGGGAGCGCCGGTGCTGAGCGTGGAGGTGCGGGGCGGGGAGGGTTCGGGGTACGTGTTGGTCACCCTCGACTGAAGCGCGAGGCAGGCGGTGGAGTACTGGTTGGAGGTGGCTGAGCATGCAAGGAGGCTGGGGGTGCCGGTGTTCGTGAAGTGGACTGGGCGCAGCGACCTGAAGCCGGAGGAGCTGGGGGCCTACGTGGGCAGGGCGCTCGCGAGGATGGGCGTCTTCCTGAGGACCCGGGAACCTATCGACGTGGTGGCTGCTCTCAAGGAGGCGTGGGGGTGCTAGCCTGTCAGACCGACTGAGGTAGTCTCCTAGCGGCGCTGAGCGTTACCCGCATCCAGGAGCGCGCCACTCATTTGAGTTGCGGAAGCCCTATATCCCGGTCCCGCGCCTCTAGGGGTGGGGTGCGGCGTGCCTCGCTCGAAGGCGCTTAAGCTCGTCGCGGTTGCGCTGGCTCTCCTGCTCGCCTCCCTAGCCGGGCTATACGTCCTGGGGTTGTTCGCCTTGACAGGCCTGAGGATTGGAGGCGTGGAGGTGCTGAAGCCCTGCGAGGTGGAGGTCAGTGACGTCAGGGTCGTGTCGGTCGGGGTCAGGAGCGCTAAGCTAGAGGTGGTGCTCACCGTCAGGAACCCGAACCCCGTCGCCGCGAGGTCGACGTCGGTCACCTACGACGTCTACGTGGAGGGCGTGTACGCGGCTAGCGGCTCGGCGCCGGCGTTCGAGGTGCCGCCCGGGGGCTACGCGAGCGTTTCGAGCCAGGTGGAGGTGGAGTACGCGAGGGCCGGCCAGGCCGCGCAGGCCATAATTGAGGCGAAGCTGAGGGGAGGCAGGGTGCACGTGGAGGTGAGGGGCAACACCGTCCTCGAGACGCCGCTGGGGCGCCTGAGCCTCCCGTTCTCAAGGGTGCTGCTGGCGGACCCTTAGGTGCGAGCCTGAATCTTGGTGGTGTCCAGCAGGCGGGGCCGAAGCCCGGAGGGGGTTTTTAACCCGAGGTGGGCGTTTCGAGGGCGTATGCGGCTAGCTTGTCGCTGATCTCGAGCATGGCCCGGAGGTCTACCAGCTCGCTGAGCGCCTCCAGGCTAATGCCGTTTGCTACCGCCCAGTCGATCAGCTTCTCGAGCTCAACCCGCGCCTCCTCCAGCTTCTCTCTGAAAGCCTTCAGGTCGGCTGGCGTGACGGGCTCGCGGGTGCGCCCCAGGATGGCGTCGAGCTCCGCCATGATGGGGTCGAGCGTAAGCGAGGCTCTCTCGTGGAGCTCGGGCGGGACGGGCGCTGATCTCTGGCATCTTTTAATGTAGCCCTCGACCACCCCGCGCATCCCGAGGACGGCCTCCACAGCCCTCGTGAGCATGACCTCTGCTACAAGCCTAGCCCTGAGCTCCTCCTCTCTGATGGGTTTGAGGCCCAGCTTTTGCAGGAGCCCCCTGGCCTCGTGGGCCCAGATCCACCTCGCGAGGACGGGGCTCGCCGCGACGACCTTTCCCCACTCGTCCACGAATCTCTTCTCGTAGGACAGGGCCCTCCCATCGTCAGTCACCTTCGAGAGGTCAACCCTCTTCTTGAAGGCGTCCGGCATCAGACTCGGGAGCTCTGAGAGGACGAGGAGCGTAAGCGCGAGGCCCGGCCGCGAGGGAGCGTTTTCCACGAGGAAACGGGACGCACCCCTCTTCCCTAGCTCCTCCCTAAGGGCGCCACCGAGGCTCGTTAGCGCTGAGGTCAGCGCGGGCTCCGCGTAGGCAATCACGTGGAACAGGTCCTCGGGGATCCCGTCGGCGAGGCTTTTCGCGAGCATCACAGTAGCCTGCTCCATCTCCCCCCTCCTGGCGTGTATAGCCGCTCTCATGAGCGAGAACTCGAGCTTAGTCACCAGCAGGTCCGCGGCCCTCTCGTCCAGCTGCCTCAGAGCCGCGAGCAGCCCCTCGCGCTCGAGGAAGAGCCACCCGGCTCGAGCCACGGTGCCTTTCTCAGCCCTAGAGAGCGCGAACAGCGCCAGCGCGCCGTGCACGCCGCCACCGATCCACAGGTAAAACCAGATTTTGAAAAGTGTCTTGAGTACCTTCCACGAGTACCCGGCGAGCTTGGTGAGAAGCCTCAGGTAGCTTTTGAGCCGCTCGCCTTCCTCCATTCGAGAACCACTAGTTTCCAAACCTTAATAAAAATTTTACTAGCCTGCGCGCGCAACTTATTCAATTTAAACCAGCATCCCTTAACCGCTACAAAGTCGGGGTCGCAACTCAGTGTGTAGCGATCTCTCCGCCCCCGCTCGGCGCCCACCCCCGGAGGCCGCAGCCACCGTTAAGCGGGGAGCTCAGCTACGGCCGCTCTCCGCACCCGTAGGTATCGGGATTGCTCATCACCGCATGCGTTAAACCTGCCCGAGGGGAAAAGGGTTTCGCTTGGCGTGCTAGGCGCTCTTCCTGGCGAGCCTGAACTTCCCGACGCCGTAGAAGCCCGCGCCCCAGTTGTGCAGCGGTATGTCGACCTCGCCGATGCGCCAGCCGGTCTTCTCGCTGAAGAGCCTCTCGTCAGCCCTGGCGGCGAGCACCTCGCCTACGAAGAACTTCACGTCCCTCGCCTCGACCTCGTCCACCACCCTGCACTCCAGGACGCCGACTGCGTCCCTGGCGACGGGGGCTGAGACCTTCTCGCCCTTCACCGAGCCTATCGCGGAGGCCTTGTCGAGCTCCCTCCCGCTCCTGGTCCCGGCGAGGTACAGCTTGTCGAGGAGGCTCATCGGGAGGACGTTCACCGTGAACTCCCTGTACCTCTCGATCAGCTCGAACGTGTAGCTCTCCACGTCCACCGCCACGCCGACCAGCGGGGGCTCCTCTGCTATGGGCGTCACCCAGCTCGCGGCCATGTAGTTCACCGCCTCCCCCCAGCGCCCGCTCCCGATCAGGTACGCGGGCCTCGGGTGCAGCAGGAGGTAGAACCTGCCGACGTCCATAAGCCATGACTCGTGGGGGTGGTAAATAAATCCCTCTCATGCAGAGAACCGGGTAGCCTCTTTCTTTCCGCCCGAGGATTACAGTTTTTTCACCCGCCTTAGTGGTTGGACGTATTACGTGCAAATTATTTTTATATAGTTCGCGTGAACTAGAAGGCAATGTTAGTCGGAATAGAAACCAGGAAACTAGCCTCAGGTGAAGATGGGAAGAAACACTACCCCGGGTCACAGCTAATTTCCAAAATTTTTAACATGTTAAAAGGCTTTTGTCCTACCTGGAAATATTTAATTTATTTGATTATTTTACTCGGGTTTATTTTTGGTTTTATATCTTTAGCCATAAATATATCCTTTTCGACAATTTCTTTGAATGCTTTCGTTCCAATATTTAAGCTCTTAATGTTATATATACCTGTATTCGTGTTGCTTCTTTTTGGAATCATTTATCCATTTCTTATTTATCACCATATCAACAGTATTATTAAGTTAAGTGAAATAAGATGGTTAATGCTTTCCATATTAGTCATATTAGTCATATTATTGCTGATTTGTGTAATAATTTATCCGAGATTTTTACAGCCACCTCTCGACTCAATCAGTATTGAAACTCTTATCTTTGCACTCATTTGGGTCATTGCAATAATATCGCCTTGCATACCACTCATAATTTTAACATGGAATACTCAAGGTATTTCTTGTTTAATAAAGGGGTTGCAACTTACGGATGCTCGTGCACTATTCCTAGAATTTTCCTATAAACTCTCTTTAGCATCAAACGGCGTGCTAATTTTAATCGGTTTCTTCATTGTGATTATAAACAATTTAAAGTATTTTGAATCACTCAGTAGTAAAATATCCGTCGATCCGAGCAATTTAGTAATCGCAATTTTTACAGTTGTTCAATATTTTGTTTTACGGGAAACAAGAAGAATTTCGAGAGCTTACCCCACCATTACAATTCTCCGTGCCGTGTATTCCTTAAGTGGCATCGCCCTGGAGGCATTCTTGACTAACCCCTCAAATCATACGTATATTGTTGATGGAGGGCCGTATATAGCATCGTGTGAAGAAAGAGGTAATGTATTTGTGAGTACTTCGGGAAAAAATCTCCCTGTAATTATCACTCCTGGTAAAAATCTTAAAGTGTTACTTGTGCTGGAAAACATCAACCCAAGCAAACATAGTGAGAGATTTCCTGTGGCTATAACGCTTCACTATAAGCGTCAGAGTGAGGAAGGAGAACGTAGTAAGTCTACGACTATCCTTTGCCAAGTGGATGCGAAGAGTGGCGAAGTAAAGGTAACTCATCATTTACCTTATTCTCTTCAAAGCCTTTAAACACAAATTTTATTTTCCGAACAATAGGAAAAATAGGATAAATTTGAGTAATCGGCTCTACTGGATGCTGGCTACTGTCTTCGCCGCCCTTATTCTACCCTTGACGCTGGTATTGGTTGCATATTTCGTAGGTGTGGGAGAATCTGTGGGACGGTGGTCTCTTTGCCCGGCTAATCTCTCGTTTTTCACGGCTTACACGTTAATCACAAACCATTACGTCCACGCGTCGTGGAGTCACCTCCTGAGTAATCTTGGTGGTTACTTTGGAGCAATCGTAACTTGGATTTTACCTCTAGGGCTTTGGCTGTTTAGTCAAGAGAAAGCTTGTTTTAAATCTGCTCAACTAAGCCCTAATGCGAAATGCATTCCCGCAGGATTGATGTGTGAGGAGTGGTCTAAGCGCGTTGTGCTAAGTTTGATCTTGAATTCCTCCGTGTCACCGCTTTTAATATCAGTAGTTTGGATGCTGTTTAAGCCTCAGGGGTGTATGCTGGGTTTTTCGTCAGTGGTGGCGTCGCTTTGCGGTTTCTCAACTTATTACTGGTTCTTTATCTTTAAGGTTCTTAATCAATGGCTTAACTCCGATCCTCTTATTGCAAAGTTCTCCTGCTCTGGGTTTTTATGTGTCGAGCTTCTGTGTTGTATGTACCCTCTTCTCGAACTGCTTGATCACCAGACGGGGAATCTGTATAGGGCTTTGCTGTTTATCATGGTAGTACTTATGTTGCTTGTCTATTTGATATTCTCCTTGAGCAAGGCTTGGAAGGCTGGTAGCCTCCTCGATAAAATTCTCGCTTGGTTAGGAATCTCGGCAATTTTCTACCTTTCCTTCTCTATGTATTTCTACTTTGGTAATTCTCTCTTCATGTCTCCTGAAACGTGGCGGGAGATTATCCTGCGTGAGGGGATAGTCATCGGAATTCCTGGACATTTCATCGGTTTCGTGATAGGCCTTCTCCTTTCGGTCATCGCCTTTTCCCTAGAATATTTACACGGTTTTCTTGGGAGACGTTATAGGGAAACTTAATTAGGGTCGAGCGAATACCCCCTGAAATCCTCAATTAAACGAGCATGGGCTCCGGGTAAGCTGTATTGGTGCCTGATTAAGGTTTTAAGAAGGGGGACGTTTGCGCATTATTCCTACGATCTTTATTATCGTGATCTTAATGATCATGATACTAAAAAATGATCTCTACTTTTCGGGCTTGATGGCTAGAAAGAGGCCGGGGTCTGTGTTGACGGTTGTGGCGGCCCAGCCCGCTTCCTTTGCGAGTTGGAGTACTCTCCTGGCTGGGGGCGTGCGGGCGTTGTGGTAGAGTGCTATGCCGCCTGGCCTGAGCTTGGGGCTGGCTAGCTCCCAGGTGCGGGTGTAGAGGTGCTTGTCGACGTCGACGAAGAGGATGTCGACGGGCTCCTGGAGCCCCTCGAGGAACGAGAGGGCGTCACCGCAGACGGCCTCGAGCCGCAGGGGCGCGTTCAGGGTGGTGAGGGCTTGGCTTAGCCTGGCGCACCGGGAGGGGTTTGACTTGACCGCATAGACCCTCCCGTCCCTGACGGCGGCATCGGCGAGTGCTTTGGCGATCCAGAGGGTGGAGTAGCCTACGCCCGCCCCGGCGTCGACAGCGAGGACGCTGCTCCTGCGGGTGGAGTACGCGTAGGCTAGCGCGTAGAGAACTAGGCCGTCACAGCGGGTGATCCTGGGGATGCCGAGGGAGTCGGAGAGGGCCTCGAGCCGCTCCAGCGCCTCGTCGAGGCTGTAAGCCATGCTTCTAGTTCGCGTCTGGCCGGAAAAAGTTAACTTGGGTGGGGTTGGCTACTGGAAGTACTTTTTCAGGAAGTGGATGGCGGGGGCTATGACCCGTACTCTCTCCTCGGTGCCCGCGACGTAGTGGCCCATGTCTGGGAGTATGTGCGCCTCGAAGACGGCGCCGCGCTCGGAGAGGCGCTGGATGTACCTTAGGACGGGCTTGAGGGGTGTGCGCGTGTCGTTGGCTGGGTGTATTATGCAGAGGGGTGCTGTGACTTTGTCGACGTAGGTTATCGGGGACCTCTCGCGGAGGAGCTCGGTCTTGCCGTCGAAGAGGGTGTCGATGAAGCTCCTGAAGTAGGCGTCGCTCAGCGCCTTCATATCCTCCCAGTCCGCCACGCTTGCGCCCGCGACGCCGGCTTTCCAAAGGTCGGGTTGCCTGCCGAGGGCTAGTAGCGTCGAGTACCCGCCGTAGCTGTAGCCCATGATTGCCAGGCGGCTGGCCAGCCTCCTTGAGAGCGCCCACTTGCCCGCGTGGGCGATGTCGTTTAGGTCCCCGCCTCCGGGGTCTCCGATGTCGAGCCTCCTGAAGTCCTCGCCGTAGCCCGTCGAGCCCCTGTAGTTGGGGGCGACGACGTGGAAGCCTGAAGCGACGAGGGAGGCTATGAACGGGTCCCAGGAGTCCATGACCTCGCTCCAGGGCCCCCCGTGGACATACACGACGGTGGGTCCGGGCCTGGGGGCTCGGGCGTTCTCGACGACGAACGCGGGTATGCGCCTGCCGTCGAAGGAGGGGTAGCGCGTGAAGTAGCTTCTGCCGAACTCCCTGGTGATGCTCCTCGGGAGCCTGCTCGCGACCGCCACGCGGGAGGCCCCGCTCTGCGGGTCGAGCTCGTAGACCTGCGGGGGGCTTGTGAGCGAGGAGGCGGTGAAGTAGAACTTGCCGTCGAGCTCCGCGAACGTGGATACGACCCCCCTGGGCGTCCTCACCCTTTTGCCGTCGATGAAGAGCTGCGTCCTCCCGTCGCGCTTGGCGATCACCCAGACTCTGCCGTCGTCAAGCCAGCCGAAGTCGAGGTGCTCGACGGGGTTGAAGGCGTCGTAGTCCCTGTGGGTGAAGCTCACCCTCTGGAGGTCCCCGCTCTCGGCGTCGTAGGTGTAGAGCCTCTTCCTGCCCTCGAAGTCGCTCTCGAAGAGCAGCTTGCTGCCCCTGAGGGTGGGGTTCGTGTTCGACGAGCCGGGCTTCGGCGTGTAGACGCGCAGCTCGCGGCTCCGCGTATCCAGGATGAAGAGCTCGAAGGTGCCCGGCCTCCCCGCCAGGGTCCCGTAGCCCACGGCGTAGTCGCCGTTGAAGTCGGTCAGGAATGCCATCGTCTCGAACTTCGCAAGCTTCTCCCAGCTGCCGTCCAGGCCCACCTGGAACAGGGCGACCTCCTCCGCGGTAGCGCCGATGTAGGCCACCCTCCCACCTTGGAACGAGATGCCCAGTACCCTGGCTGGCGGGACGTCGGCTATCTGCCTCTCCTCGGCCTCGTCTACGGCGGTGACGAAGGGGACTTGGAGCTCCTTTCCCTTGGAGACGTCGCGGGTGAAGACGACCTCCCTGCTCTCCTTCCTGGCCTGCGCGAAGCTGTGGACGGGGCCCTTGGTCAGCTTCCTCCGCTCGCCCAGCTTCGGGTCGAGGGCCCAGATGCCTGGGGTTGCGTCGAGGTTGCTGAAGAAGACGATCTTGCCGCGGGCGGCTCCGAGCAGGTAGAAGTAGGGGGCCGAGGCGATCAGCTCCACGAGCCTGGTGATTTGCGACTGGGTTTGAGGCACGGCTTTCCTGCCCGCTGCCCGGCTATTAACGTTTTCCCTGATTTCTCCCTCACCCATGGAGCCAGCACCTCACGAAGTGACCTGGCTCTACCTCCACCGCGGGGGGCTCCTCGGCGCGGCACTTGTCGGTGGCGAAGGGGCACCTCGGGTGGAAGCGGCAGCCCGACGGGATGTTGACGGGGGACGGCACCTCGCCCTTTATGGGTATCTCGCCTATCTTGTGGCGGGGGTCTGGTAGCGGGACCGCGGATATGAGGGCCCTGGTGTAGGGGTGCATGGGGTTCGTGATGACCTGCTCCGCGGGGCCCTCCTCGACGATCTTGCCGAGGTACATTATGGCTACTCTGTCGCAAATTATCCTGGCCACCGCGAGGTCGTGGGTGATGAAGAGGTAGCTGATGTTGAACTTCTCCCGTATCCCGAGCATCAGCTGGAGTATCTCGGCCCTGATCGACATGTCGAGCATCGAGACGGGCTCGTCGGCCACGATGAACTCAGGCCTGAGGGAGAGCGCCCTCGCAATGGCAACCCTCTGCCTCTGCCCCCCGCTTAGCTCGTGGGGGTAGCGGTACACGAATTCCTCGGGTGGGACGAGGGAGACCTCGGTGAGGAGCTTCGAGGCCGCGTCGATCCTCTCCTCCCGGGTGGTGAGCTCGCCGTGGATGTACAGGGGCTCCGTCACGATGTCGTAGATCCTCATGTGGGGGTTCAGGCTCTCGTAGGGGTCCTGGAAGATGATCTGTGCCTTCCTCCTGAACCACCCGAGCTCCTCGTCGCCGGCGCTCGTTATGTCCTCGCCCCTGAACAGTACTTTACCGCTTGTCGGCTCGATGAGCCTCAGCACGAGCCTCCCGGTGGTCGTCTTGCCGCAGCCCGACTCCCCCACGAGGCAGAAGACCTCGCCTTTTTCGATGTGGAAGGACACGCCGTCGACGGCCCTGAGGTAGCGGGCGCCATGTCCTCTGATCACGTCCAGCAGGCCCCTGCGCAGCGGGTAGTACTTCTTCAGGTCGTAGGCCTCCAGGAGCTTATCACCCATGCGGATCACCCGTAGAGGTGGCAGGCCACAAAATGGCCTGGAGAGACTTCCCGGAGTTGAGGCTCCTCACTCCTGCACTTGTCGGTGGCGAAGGGGCACCTCGGGTGGAAGCGGCAGCCCCGAGGGGGGTTGAGGAGGTTGGGGGGTGAGCCGGGGATGGGCTTCAGCTGGCGTCTCTCCCCCTTTACGCTGGGGACCGACTGGAGCAGTGCGCTGGTGTATGGGTGCAGTGGCTCAAGGAGGACTTTCTCCGCCGGCCCTATCTCGACGATCTTCCCGGCGTACATGACGGCGACCTTGTCGCTAACCTGCGCGACTGCCGAGACGTCGTGCGAGATGAAAATCATCATGGACTTGGAGCTCTCGCGCAGCTCCCCGAGTAGCTTGAGTATCTGGGCTTGCACGATGACGTCGAGGGCGGTTGTCGGCTCGTCCGCAATCACCACCTTGGGGTTTAGTGCGAGGGCCATCGCTATCAGCGCCCTCTGCCTCTGCCCCCCGCTGAGCTCGAAGGGGTAGCGGTTCGCCACCGAGGGGTCGAGGCCGACCAGGCCTAAAAGCTTCCTGATGCGCGCCATCGCCTGGTCCTTGCTCACATCCTCGTGGAGCAGTATGGCCTCTGCTATCTGGTCCCCGACCTTAAGCACCGGATTGAGGGCGTTCATCGAGCCCTGGAAGACTACCGATATCTTCTTCCACCTGATTTCTCGCCTCAGCCTCTCCTCTGGCAGGCTGAGGATGTTCACGCCGTCGAGGACGACTTCTCCCGCCTTGATCTTGGCGTTGGAGGGTAGCACGCGCACAAGAGTCGTGGCGAGGCTGGACTTCCCGCAGCCCGACTCCCCTACGATGCCCAGGGACTCCCCTTCGCTGAGGCTGAAGCTCACGCCGTCGACTGCCTTGACATAGCCGCCCCCGTCGACCTCGTAGTGCATCGTGAGGTTTTTTACCTCTAAGGGCATTACTCTCTCGAGCGGCTCCCACTATCACTATTAAAGCCTTTCTGCCCGAGCGCTGTAGAAAATCTGTACTCTTCTGCTATAGGGAAGAATGATTTTCAGCAAAAACGGAAAAACCTTTTTTAAAGATGGGTTAAGCAAGTCTCCGATGCGAGGAAAACAGCTCTTAGCCTTACTGCTCCCCCTGCTCATCGCAGCGGCGTTCCTCGCACAGACCCTCACAGCGGCGCCGCCTCCTGCTGAGCAGCAGAACTGGAAGTGGGAGGCAAACGGCCCTAGAGTCGACTACCACCTCTACTCCATAATCCTCGACTACGACGCGCGGCTCACGGCGTTCAAGAAGGGGGACATCGAGACCTCCTACATACAACCCACCCGCGTCAGCGAGGTCAAGGACGACCCCAACATCTACCTTCTCTCCTACAGGACCTTCAACCTGCAGTTCCTCGGCATAAACATGAGGCAGTACCCGTGGAACTACACTGCCATCAGGAAGGCGATTGCGCACCTGATCGACAAGGACTGGATCATCACGAACGTCTTCAATGGCTTCGGCGTACCCGTGGACTCTCCTATCCCGCCAGCCTTCGGCGACTGGTCTAACCCCAACGTGCCCTCCTACACGTACAGCAAGGAGATGGCCAAGAAGGTCCTGCTCGACGCGGGGTTCAAGTACGACGCCGCGAGCAACAAGTGGTACGAGCCTAACGGCAACCCGCTCGGGGACATCGTGATCCAGATGCCGCCGCAGGATCAGGCTCCCTGGCTGTGGCAGGAGGCCTAGCACATCGCCCAGGACGCGCAGAGCATAGGCCTGCCGGTGAAGATAGAGGCGATAGAGTTCCAGGCCCTCGTCTCGCAGATATACTCGAAGACCTTTAAGTCCTTCATCCTCTACCTCGGCTGGAACAGGATACCAACGCTCGCGTACGAGCTCTTCCGCACAGGCGGCAGCTGGAACTTCTGGGGGCTCAGCGACCCCCAGATCGACGAGCTGTTGAAGCAGTTCTACTTCACGACAGACATTCAGGCGGCTAAGGCGGCCCTCTGGAAGGCCCAGGAGAAGGTGGCGGACATCCTCCCCTACATACCGATCTACATGGGGATCGCCAACGTCGGCTTCAGGACGAACGTGGCTGGAATAGTTCTGAACAAGCCCCTCGGGGGCCAGTCATACCTGACGCTCCTCAACGTGCACCACGTCGGAGAACCCTTCGGCGGCACATACAAGGAGCCGCTCGGCTCCGACCCGCGCACGCTCAACCCCTTCACGGCAATATCCGGCGACGAGGTCGCGGTTATTGACAACGTGTACGAGTACCTCTTCATAGCCAACCCCGACCAGGTCTCCAGCGACTTGCCGTGGCTCGCGCGGAGCTGGACGATCGAGAAGGTTACGATCGGCAAATCCAACGTCACGAAGATCACGTTCCACCTGGCTGACAACGTTACTTGGCAGGACGGCGTCAAGTTCACCGCGCGGGATGTGAACTTCACCTGGTTCTTCATCAAAACCAACAGGCCGACGCAGATGTACAGCAAGGCGTTCGAGAACCTGATAAAGACTGAGCTCCCGGACGACTACACGATTGTGGCGTACATCAACGGCACGAGCTGGGCCTACCTCTACGACCTCAACGTGCGGATCGTGCCCATGCACATCTGGGGCAACAGCTCCCTCCTCCAGTCGGCTGGAGGCTGGGAGAAGTTCGACCCGAGCAAGGTCCCACACCCCAGCGTGAAGGGCCTCACCGCGATGGTCGGCACAGGGCCCTTCATATTCGCCGACAGGAAGCTCGGCGAGTACATCCTGCTCAGGTGGAACCCCAACTACTGGAGAAGGCACCCTGAGAAGACGATCGTGACCCAGGCTTCCATACCAAGCGCCGTGCAGGCTGGCAACCCGCTTTCAATCGCGGTAACGGTTAAGGATTACCAGGGCCAGCCTGTACCAAACGCTACTGTAACTGTCAGGCTCCTCTCAGGCGGGAGCGCAATAAAGGAGATCCAGGCTGTCCACGTCGGAGGGGGCGTTTACAACGCGACCATCGACACAGCCGGTCTCAGCGGATCTTACAACGTCTCCGTCATGGTCAAGGCAGGCTTAGCGGGAACGGTGTTCGCTAGAAGCCTCACGGGCACTGTGACTGTCCGCTCTGCGTGGGAACAGTACCTCCCGATAATCATCCTCGCCGCAGTCATAGCTGTAGTTATCGTTGCAATCATTGCGGTCAGGAAGAGGGCCAGGAAGCCTGAGGCTCAGCAACCTTCGGAGAGCGGGGCGCAGCAGTCCTCGTAGGTTTAGCTAAAATAAAGTTATTTCTCTGGTGGTTTCTGTGTCCGGATTCAGCAGGTATATATTGCGTCGCGCTGCCGACAGGATAGCCGTGCTCTTCGTCGCGCTCGTCCTCCAGTTCCTTCTCCTAAGAGTCCTCCCCTACTACGTCATGGGGATAGACCCGTCCTTCTTCTTCCTGAACCCCAACCTGACGAACGAGCAGAAGGAGCTGATTAGGAAAAGCTTCGGCCTCGACGAGCCTCTTCCCAACCAGTTTGTGAAGTACGTCCTAGCGCTCTTCACCGGTAATCTCGGCTACTCGTTCTACACCAAGAGGCCCGTCATCGAGGAGCTCATGGAAAGGCTCCCTAACACTGTGATACTGCTCGGGTCCTCGACCGTGCTGGTGATCCTGATAGGGATAGCGCTGGGGCTATACGTTGCCATGAAGAGGGGCACGAAGGTCGACACTGGAGTGATCGCTGCAGGGATACTCCTGAACTCCTTCCCCGCCTTCTTCCTGGGCTTGCTGCTGCTCCTCTTCCTCGGGTACTACATCCCCATCTTCCCGACGGCCGGGTCAGTGTCCCGCCCACCACCGAGCGACCCGCTTCTGTACGTAGCGGACTACCTGTGGCACCTCGCCCTGCCGCTGCTCACGCTCGTCACCGTGGGGGTTGGCGGGTACGCCCTCTTCATCCGGAGCTTGCTCATAACGGAGCTGGGGGAGGACTACATCGTGACCGCTAGGGCGAAGGGCGTGGACGACAGAACGATAATGTCGAAGCACGTCATGAGGAACGTTTTGCCCCCGATAATAACCACGATTGCTCTCCAGCTCCCGGGCATAGTCTCCGGGGCTGTGATCACGGAGACGATTTTCTCGTGGTACGGGGTCGGGAGGTGGCTCTTCGAGGCGTCGATGCAGTTCGACTACCCGGTTGTTCAGGGAGTGCTCTTCATATCCGTGGCCCTCACCGTCGTGTCGCTCTTCATAGCCGACGTGGTGATAGGCATCTTAGACCCCAGGATACGCTTGAGGTGATCCTGTTGAAGCGGGTTAACCGATTACCCTACCTTGACACCTTTCTAGTCCTGCTCAGGAAGAGGAAGGGGCTCGTGGGCTTCTCGCTCCTGCTCTTCTTCGTGACTATAGCACTCCTAGCCGACGTGATAGCCCCTAACCCTCCGAGCGCCGTGGGCTTGGCCGACGGGTTCGCGTACCCCGCGTGGTTCAAGCTGTTCCCGCAGTACCGTGACCTGCCTGAGAACCTCCAGGTAACGCTCGGCCCGCACAGCGGCGCGCTCAGCGTCAATGGAAAAGTCAGTACCGAGTCGCCGTTGCCGAACAGCCTTCTCCTCACACTCGGAGGCTCTGAAAGGGCCAGTGGGCTCGTCGAGCTGAAGTACACCTTCTACTACCCCTACGCGCCCCCCAAGAGGTTCGAGGCCACGATACCGTACAACATAACTGTCTATAGCTCGAGCGGGGCCAGGGCCAGGGTGGTCCTGTCGCTGACGACGCAAGACGGGAGTACCTACACGCTCTATGACACGGGCTACCTCTCAAAGAACGTTTCCCGCGTCGATACGCCCGCGAGGTTCGACTCCAGGGACATAATGTTCAAGATCAACAACGGCTTCTCCGAGTACGAGGACGTCGGCGAGAAGGTGTTCGACCGCAAGGGGAACTACACTCTGACTCTATCGGTGTTCATGGTGAATCCCGGCAACTCCACGGTGAGGGTGCTCCTCTACCCCGTCGTCTTCAGGGTACCGGGCCTCGCGTACGGCGTGCTGGGTACTGACGCCCTCGGCTCCGACATCTTCTCAAACCTCATCCACGGGACGCGGGTATCCCTTCTGGTCGGCGTCTTAGCCTCAGTTATCTCTGTGTCGATTGGGCTTCTGGTTGGGATCGTGGCTGGCTACAAGGGAGGGTTCGTGGACCAAGCCCTCATCTTCCTCACGGATACCTTGCTCTTCATCCCCATAATCCCCCTGCTGATAGCCGTGAGCGTCTACATTGGGAAGAGCCTCTACCTCATGATCGTCCTTATCGCGCTGTTCAGCTGGATGGGTTTCGCTCGCAACACTAGGGCTCTCGTCATGTCGCTCCGCGAGAGGCTGTTCGTCGAAGCCGCCAGAGCTGCAGGCGCCGGAAACCTGTACATAATCTTCAGGCACATCCTCCCACTGCTGACCCCAGTCGTGTACATCACGCTGGTGCTCAACATCCCCGGGGCTGTGCTCACGGAGGCAGCGCTCAGCTTCCTGAATCTCGGTGACCCGAGCGTACCGTCTTGGGGGAGGATGCTGTACAACGCCAGGTACAGTGGGGCATTCTTCAAGCTCATGTGGTGGTGGATCCTCCCACCGGGGATCATGCTCATGCTCTTATCGATGAGCTTCGTCCTCATAGGGCAGGCTCTCGATGAGGTCTTCAACCCCAAGCTGAGGGCTAGGCGATGAAAACCCGGGAAGCTTTAACCCTCGCGCTGGTGCTCTTCTCCTCAGCCTCTCTCTTCCTGCCCTTCCTCCTGAAGGTCGGGTTCGGGGAGCAGGGCTTTGCCCCTGAATTCCTTTTAGTCCTGTTCGCCTCCTACGCCATCGGCTTCACGACGGCCCGAATCTCAAAGGCCATGGCAGTATTCCTGGCAGCGTACGGGCTGGCGGTCATCCTGACGGTTCAGCTGATTAGGGCGCCTTTAGACGCGCTGATGGGCACGCTGAACGGGGACCTGGCTGCAATCGTTGTTGAGCGCAACGTGCTTTTCACGAGCCTTGTTGTCGTGGCTCCTCTGAGCTTCGTCTTCCTCGTCTTTGGGGCGTACAGGGGTGAGTCTGCACGGAGGAAAGAACGCTAGTAGTCGCGCTTGAGGCGCTGGTCGCGGTTGCATCGCTAATGTACGTGTACTTCGCCTACAGTAGGTGGTACCTCGAGGTTTTCTCGATTAAAACCCTGAACGTTACTCTGGAAAACTGGACCCTTGGAACCAACCAAAGACCCTTTGTAGAGGTGCGGCTGAGAATCGAGTCTTCAAATCGCGAACCACTCCGAGTAAACTACATCACGGTCTCCGTCCAGCAGGGATCCGAGACGCTGCGGGAAGTGACGCTAAGCTACCCCCAGGGCCTGCCGCTGGCCGGCTCGCGGGCTTTCACAGCGCGCTTGGAGCTACCGTCCTACGCTGACCCCCACTGCTTAAGCCGAGGGGGTTGCTTTTTCCGCGTTGAAGTAGGCGTTGTGAGCAGGTTTGGAATAGTGCCGCTCCAGTTCACCCTGTCGCCCTAGGGGAAAACCCTTTATAGCGCTAGCAACGTTTTTACTCGCCTATGGTCTCCCTCCTCTCAGAGTACCCTTTAACCCGCAGGACCGCCACGCTAGAGGCAGTCTTCTCGTCGGGCCTTGCAGCAACAGCCGCAGCCCTGATGGCCTCGTCAGGCGAGCGACTGCCCTTCGCGCTGAGCTACCTCCTTTCCTTCATGGCGCCGTTCCTCGCTCTCGTCGTCCACCGAGTCCGGAAGACGGACAGGATGCTTAGAGCCGTCATGGCAGGCGGCTCTTACGAGGAGTTGCGCCGCGGCGGGGTACGAGAGCTGGTTCGAGGAGTCGCGCTGGTGTACTTGAGCTTTACCCTTCTTCTCGTCCTCCCACCGGTTATCGCGCTCGGGGCTCTGATGGGGGCTCTAACATCGAAGGGCTTTGCAGACCTCACCCACTACGTGTACGTTCGAAAGCTTGAAAGGAGCTTGGGCGTAAGGCTCGTGGTCTACGTTGAGAACGCGGGGCGTGAAGGTTGGTACAGGTGGCGGCTCACGGCAATGACGCCCCAGCCTGCTTTTCACACCTAGGCCTGTATAGAAGTAGCTAAGCATTTATGGAGGCTCAGCGCGAGATCTAGCTGGCTGTACAGAGGATCTTAAAGAAGTAATCGCGTGTTTTTACGCCGGTTGAAACCTGGTCACGAAGTTTAGCTATTGACATTTCTGACGCTGGATGCAGGTGGCTTTAGTGATTAGCGAAGTGAGAAAAAAGCTTTATTTTATATGATGCACACTTCGCCTTTAGAAGTTACTTTCACGCAGTTGCCTGTCTTCACGTGCTGAAAGATCTCGTCACTAACTTTGTCTATGAGCGCTATTTTCTTCCCGAACCACTCGTGGGCCAGGGCTACTCCTGATGTCGTCAAGGTGTCGGCTTCGCGGGTGCAGACGATAGCCTTAGGTGCCACGCCTAGAAGGGCGATTTCGGCGATTATTATGCCGCCGGTTGTGGATCCGATTCCGGAAGGTATTATCAGTATCTTGCCTGTGAGGTCTACACCGTATACGTGGGGGTTGTTCTTGTCACCGCCTATTGCGTGCTTTCTACGCCTGATCACTGTCTCCTGGTACGTTGCGAGTATGTTGAAGCCTTGAGGGGAGACGACGGCCTCTCCTTCCACGTCTCCTGGGAGGATTGCCCGGCCTTTGAAGCACGTCTCAGGCATATCTACTCACCTCTGAGGTAGGAGAGGAGTTGCGGCGTGTCCATGAAGGCGGCGTGGCTGTAGTAACTGAGCTTCCCGGAGTTTGTGAGTATTTTTAGCCGCTTCGAGGTGGGTATGTTTGTCAGCATGAGGGGGCAGAAGCTATCCACGTCCCCGCCCGCGTTTCTGAGCTTGGAGTACAGCTTCGTGGACTTGAACTCTCGGGCTATCTTCGGTGCAGCTAGGAGTAGCGTGCGGGTCTTGAGCTCCGCTTCGGAAAGCTCTCTAGCGAAGAAGTCGAGCTGCTCTCGGGACAGGTGTGGGCAACCGATTATCGCCAGGTCGGGCTTCCCGGGGGTGGCTCTCGCCTCCATTTCTTTCCTCATCTTGGAAAGCTCCTCATCCCCCACTCTCAGCACCTTGTGATCGCCTCTCAAGATCTTTCTCCCGTTTTCCACAGCCTCGGGAGTGAGGTCCTCGGCGTGAAATAGCCCGACGGCACCCCACACTGCCATAGCGGCTCCCATGTCCTTCAGCTCGTACTCCTCAAACTCCCACTTGTCCAGACCCACTATGTAGGGGACCCCGTCCAGGACGCTCTTCCCGATTAAGCCCCCGAGAATGAAGGGGCTTGGCTTAGACGATGCTTTCACCTCGACTAGCCAGTCAGCTTTCCTGTTCTCGTCTAAAAGAAGCCCGAAAAGCGGGGTTTCTCCGGTGACGCCCGAGAGCAACTCGACTATTGAGGAGTTCCTGTTTGTTCTGGCGCCCAGCACGGAGTTGGCGTATATCACTGCGGAGGACTCGGCCCAGGCTAGGATGTCACCGTATGAGGGCTTGTTGCCTATGTAGTAGGGCGTGCAGGTGAAAGCGTCTGGGTCGATGAGCCCTAGCCTCAGAAGCAGGGACTCCAGCCTCCCCTGCTTGCTGTAGAGGTACCTCCCGACGAGCTTCTCGACGAAGGGTATGGACCTCTGAGGGGGCCGTGGGTTAGCGGTTAAAGGCACCCTGGACTTTAAGTCATTTCTGGCCAGTTCTTCAAGAACCATGAACATCGACTTCACGAACCTGAGGCCGCACGAGGTAACCCAGTGGCAGCTCTTGCACTCAACAAACCTCTCAGCGCCGTAGACCTTCCCGTACGCCTCCAATACCCTGTAGCACTTTCTCAGGGTTTCTTCGCGGCCTTCTACGAGGCGCCTCTCATCAACGGGACCTGTCACGCTCCCACCCGGGTTCCCTAGAAGGTGAACTCCCTCTTTAGGTAGGGAAGCATCGCGGGTATAGCCTTACCCCCGAATATCATCTCGCGCATGGCTCTATTCACTTCCTCGAGGATGGCGCTCCTCTTGAGCAGCTCGAACACCTTTCCCTTAATCTTCACGCGCCCCCTGAGAACCATCGCGGCGCTCGAGGCCTCTCCCCTCAAGAGCACGTCGAATGTGGAGACGCTCATCTCGACAGTTATGTCGGCCTTCTCCTCTTCTTCCGGCTCGAGAGCCCGTATCTCGGCGCAGCGGCCGTCCCTTATCGTTATGAAGGTCTTGTAGACGTAGGGTAGACCCGGTAGAGTGGGCGTAAGCTTAACCAGTATTGTCCCCGTCCACCCCCGCGCGGCGCTCTTAAACTTCTCGCTGGTATTCAGCCTCCGCTTAATGGCATCGAGGAGGATACACGTAGTCATGTCAACCGGCATGCCCACCACCTACACCGAGATCGCCAGGTAATAAGCATCCCAAACAGCATCCCTTATCTTCCTGTGGCTTAACGCGTCCCCGATTATATGAACGTTCGGGTGCTCGGCTGCGAGAGCGTCGTAAAGCTCCCTGTTGGGGACCATCCCCGTGGCTAGAACAACGCTATCGCAAGGTATCTCTCGCGCGCCGTGAGGTGTTTCCACGACGACGCGACCGTCGAGAGCCTCTTTAACCTTGGTATTCAGCATCAGGGGGATCTTTAGGTATTTGAGCATGGTCATCAGGTACAGCTTGTTAGCGTGGCTTACACTGATGTTGGGGGCAGGTAGCATTTCGACGATTGTGACCTTCTTCCCGGATTGCGCGAGCCAGATCGCTGTCTCAACGCCCACGAGGCCCGCGCCTACGATCACGACATCGTCTTTAACGGCTTTAAGGCCTCGAAGCAGGTCAACGGCTTGAACCACGTTTGGCTTGTCTACCCCTGGAATAGGCGGAACAGCAGGCCTAGACCCCGTTGCGACGACGACAACATCGGGGTTTTCCCCCAGAACCCTGTCAACAGTGGCCTCAGTCCTGAGGTTTACGTCGACTTCCAGCTTCTCGAGTTGCCGTTCATACCAGCGCTTAAGCCTGCGGATATCGTACTTGAAGTCGGGAACACCCCCCTCGATCAGGTGGCCGCCTAGCTCTGAGTCCTTCTCGAACAGTATTACCTCGTGCCTACGGATCGCGGCCACTCGGGCAAACTCCATTCCAGCAACGCCTCCGCCGCAAACTACGATCCTCCTCTTATGAGCTGCCGGCTTCAGCTCCAGCTCCCTCTCACGCCCTGTTGCAGGGTTTACGGCGCAGGAGAGGGGACGGGCCAGCTCGATGATCCTGTACAAGCACTCGTGGCAACCTATACACGGCCTTATCTCCTCGTACCTACCTGCTTTCACCTTCGCCGGCCAGTAGGGGTCAGCTAGTAGCCCCCTCCCTATTGCCACCATGTCAGCCTTCCCCTCCTCAAGGACCTTCTCGGCGACGACAGGGTCGTCCAGCCTACCAACCGCTATAACAGGTATCTTGACCTCTCTCTTCACCATCCCGGCGAAGTCGGCCAAACATCCGTGTGGGAGGTACTCGGGAGGGTGAGGCGCGGAGGGGCCTTGCAGCGCTGTACTGAGTCGTTGGCCTTTTCGCCTACTGCTCTTTTTTCTCGAGTTCTTTACAGTATCTCTCGAATTTTCTGAGCCAGGCTGTTATCGAGCGGGGGTGATCTCGGTGCTTGTCGATGAAGTCCACGAACCTTATTATCTGCAGAATGGTTTTGGGGTGCAGGCCGTGCTCGAGGATGTGCGCGTCCCTGCGGGCGGCGTCCTCGGGGACCAGGAGCATTTCGAGAAACCTCCTTATGTAGTTGTACCTTTTCTCGACAACCTCGGCCAGCTCTCTGCCGCGCTCCGTCAGCCTCACAGCACCGTACTTCTCGTGAATCACCAAGCCCCTTTCCTCGAGCTTCCTCAGTATCTCAACGGCGCTTGAAGGCTTGACGTTGAGCTTACAGCTGATATCCTTCACGCGCGCGTACCCCTTGCTCTTCTCGAGCTCGTATATCGCTCGCAGGTAGTCCTCCATCCTCTCCGTGATGAACTCCATACAAGTGTAGAGTGTTTGGCCAGCCTAAAAATTGTTCCCCCAGTTGGCGGCGTTCGGATGCAGTGGCTCCTGCTGTCAGGGGGCTACCCGCGAATGCCATCGATACCTTAAGGTAAAATTTTAAGCTATAGCACATTATTCTGTAAGTGGGGGTCGAAGTAGTGTGGGGACGATGAGAGTCGCCGTAGCCACAGTCGGTTACGAGGGCCTCCGCGATAGGGTTGCGAGCGAGCTGGCTAGGTGCCCTACACTCACGATACTCGAGGTGGACGAGGAAGGGAGGAGCTACCGCTTACTCGAGGTGATCGAGAACAAAGCGGCTAAGTTCAGTCAGGGCGCGGGCCCGGTATTCGTGTATACTTTGGCTGAGAGGGGCGTTGAAGTCGTATTGGGGCCGGTCGCAGGGATGGGGGTCGCAGACCTGCTCGCTGAGGCTAAAATAAAGTTTGTCAAGTGTGAGCCGGGTACAAGGGTGGAGGATGCCCTGAACTCGGTTTTGCGAAAGCCCTGAGTCAGCACGCGGCAAACTCGCAGATATGCTCGGTGCCTAGCTCTCTTCCCTTTTAATAGGCTTCAGGCAAATGATATCGTAAAATTTTAGGCTACCCTAACATTTACCCTAACTCCATTAGGGATACCTATATCGCTACCAAAAGGAATGAAAAAATTCGGTGAGCCTAAACATGGCTGCGGTTAGGAAAAGGCTCAGTGAGCTGAGGCCTGGAGAAGTGGGGACTGTTGTAGGCTACGCGGATGCGCCGTCCTGGCTTAAGAGAAGACTGGTGGAGATGGGCCTTTCTAAAGGCACGACGGTCAAGATGGTGAGGAACGCGCCCCTGAAGGACCCTATCGAGTTCGAAGTGAGGGGCTACAACGTCTCCATTCAAAGGGAGAGGGCGGAGGTTGTGCTCGTAGAGGTCGTTGGGTATGATTCCCCTGACTCTGGCGCCGGAGGGGAGCGAGGTGCGAGTGATTGATATAAGGGCTGGGAGGGGGCTCGTTGCGAGGCTCCTAGAGCTCGGCATCACGCCTGGCTCTACACTCAGGGTGCTTAAGACCTTCGGGTCAGGACCCATTCTTCTGGACGTTAAGGGGTCTAGGATAGCTCTCGGCAGAGGAGTCGCCATGAAGATACTCGTGGGGGTGGTGCAGTAGGTGACCGAGCGCCAGAGGATTCGGGTAGCGCTGGCAGGGAACCCCAATGTGGGGAAGTCTGTGGTGTTCAACAACCTTACTGGCTCGCACCAGCACGTGGGTAACTGGCCGGGTAAAACCGTCGAGAAGGCTGAGGGGTTCTGCTACTTCGACGGCACTGAGATCTACATCGTAGACCTCCCGGGGACGTACAGCCTCACGGCGTACTCGATCGAGGAGAGGATCGCAAGGGACTACCTAATCTACGAGAAACCCGACGTGGTCGTCAACATCGTCGACGCGTCGAACCTCGAGAGGAACCTGTACCTAACGCTACAGTTGCTAGAGCTGGGGGCTAACGTCGTCGTCGCGCTGAACAAGGTGGACCTGCTAGAGGCTTCAGGCGCGAGAATCGACATCAGGTTGTTGAGCGAGAGGTTAGGAGTTCCCATAGTCCCTACGGTTGCTCCGAAGAAGAAGGGGATGAGAGAGCTGTGTGAGGCGGTGTTGGCTGCTTCCAAGCAGCCCACACGCAAGATCGTGGAGTACAGCCCGAGCGTGGAGAAGTACATAGGCAGGGTCTCGGAGCTCTTGCGCGGCAGTCTCCCGAGCGAGCTGAACCTCAGGTGGGTTGCTGTCAAACTACTGGAGGGTGACGAAGAGGTAGCCAGCCGAGTGAAAGCCCTCGTGGGGGATGAAGCTATGAGGAGAATAGATGCGATAAGAGGTGATTTTGCGAGGGAGCTGGGGGACCCCGAGACTGTTTTCGCGGAGGAGCGCTACAAGGCTATCGAGAGCATCCTTGAAGGAGTTGTCGTAAGGGCTAGAGCGGTGACAGTCTCCGATATACTGGATCAGGCGTTCCTAGACACCGCGTTCGGAATCCCCATATTCTTTGCCATAATGTGGATTATGTTCCAGTTCGCCTTCAACGTCTCAGCGCCCTTCAACAGCCTCCTCGGAGACGCCTTCGCTTGGGCGGCCCAGATGCTCTCCGGCGCTACTGGGGTTCCGTGGCTCGACTACCTGCTCTTCGGCGACTATGGGGTCTTAAACGGAGTGGGGACCGTGCTCAGCTTCGTCCCGCTCATAATGGCTCTATTCTTCGCCCTCTCGATGCTTGAAGACTTCGGGTACATGGCCAGGGCGGCCTTCCTGACTGATAAGATACTGGGTAAATTCGGCCTCCCCGGCCGGGCTATAATATCCATGATCCTGGGGTTCGGGTGCAACGTACCGGCGGTGTACTCCACGAGGACGATACCGGACGAGAAGGATAGGATAGCTGCGATCGTCATAAACCCCCTGATGCTGTGCGGGGCGAGGCTTGTATTCTTCGCAGCCATCGCCTCAGCCCTTTGGGGGCGCGCGGCGGGTGACGTCCTTCTATCCCTTTACGCGCTCGGCATCCTCCTATCCCTACTCGTGGCGGTTGTGCTCAGGAAGACTCTGCTAAGGGGGGAGTCGACATCCTTCATCATAGAACTACCCCAGTACCTGATGCCTGTGCCGCGCGTAGCCCTGTCCAAGGCGTGGGGCAGGGCTAAGCTCTTCTTCACAAAGGCGGGCAAGGTGATATTCCCCGGTATACTGGTTCTCGGTTTGCTCGCGGTCTTCACGCCCAACCTGACTTTCACGGAGAATGTCGAGGACAGCATCGTCGCCTATCTGGGGAGAGGCGCGCAGCCTATCTTCGCTCCACTCGGCTGGGACTGGAGGTTCGTCGTAGCCGCAGTCTTCGGCTTCGTGGCAAAGGAGATCGTGCTCGGCGCGCTAGCCCTACTCTACGGCGCCGGTGAAGACGAAATCGCAACGGTCATAGCCTCGACACACGACCCGCTGACAGTCTACGCCTACATGGTCTTCATACTCATCTACGTCCCGTGCTTAGCAACGATCGCGGCGATAAAACAGGAAGCCGGTACGAAGTGGGCGCTGTTCACGGTCGCCTACGAGATCCTGCTGGCCTACGGCATGGCCTGGCTCGTGCTTACCGTGGGCCGTCTTTTAGGGGTGTAGTGCTATGGCCGGGGTTCTTAGAGAGGGGGCGGTGAAGCTAAGCGTGTGGAGCCGGGCATACACCCTAGCTGTGGCGGCGCTGTACCTCCTCTACGGGTTGCTACAGCTCTACAACGGGGTGGTGGCGTGGTGGCTTCCGTGGCTGGGGGAACCGGTTGAGCTGTGCGCCAGCGTCCTGGATGCGTGCGTGCCCAACGCTTTCCCCGACCCCTTCTCCGGTTTGGTGCTCATGCTGGTGGGATTAATGCTCGCGAGAGCAGTCTACCTCTACAGCAAGGAGAACTACGTGAAAGCAACAGGCTTTCTCTTCGCCAGCTGGGCTCTCGGAGTGTTGCTAATGATCCTTAACGCCCTAATACTGCTTGCAGACATCCTCGGTGCCTACTATCCTATGCTCCTCGGTGGCGAGTCCACGGGCTGGAGCTTAGCCAGCGACCCATGGGGGATAGCACCCCACATGGTCCTCGGCGCACTGCTGCTGCCGCTCTACTTCTCTGCCGAGAGCATCAGGGAAATCCTCAAGGGTCTAAGCCACTGAAAGCAGACAATCGTAGCGCTATTTCCCTTGGTTCCTGAAACCCCTCCAGCCGTTCTCTGCACAGAAATCAGACCCAGTGGGGGTAGTCCCACAGCGCAAGTTTTGTCTCGAATCCCCCCTTTACGGCATCCTGGTATAACCTGTAGGCTACAGCCAAATCCTCACAGGCCAACCCGAAGGAGTCGAAGAGTATCCTCTCACCTTGCCCCTCTCGTCCGGGTGATTGGCCGGCAACAATTTGCGGGAGTTCAAAGGGTGGGGGTATAAGCCCGGACTTATATAACTTCGTGACCAGCGCTCTGTCGTAGTTCCTGTACTGCTCCCAGTTGTCAACAACTATCTTGTTCATGGAAACTATGGCTTTCTCCTTAATCTCTCGCTTACCCATCTGTATGCAGAGAACGCTGCTCTTCAGCCATACTGCCTCGACAAAGGGTTCCTCCGAGGTTGTGGCAGTCACAACCACATCACTCTCTGACACGGCTTCCTGAACACTGGAGACAGGCTTCGCCTCTGGTCCTAGCTCGCGTGCGAGTGCTTCCGCCTTGTCACGTTTTATATCGTAGATTTTAAGCTCCGACAGCTCTAGTACTGCCTGAAGACCCCAGGCAGTCGTCCTCCCTATAACCCCAGCCCCGACTATTCCTGCGATTTCGGAATCCTTCCGCGCAAGGTACTTGGCAGCCACAGCATTGACCGCTCCGGTTCTAACCGCGGTGAAAAGAGTCCCACTCATAATCGCTAGGCGCCCCTGTTGAGCCCGAAACTTTGCAGCGTGTAAGCGGTTGTTTTTCGCCGCTGCGGCTAGAGCGTGGTAGCCTTTATCACAATGTCCGACAGCATGAGGTTTCGAAGTCAGCTGGTGCGAGGTAGCTGGGCTCAACGAGCTGGATAGGTGTCTGACGTGATTACCTCGAGCTCCTCAGCCTTGACGTAGATGTTTGTGTCTATGTATGCGGCAGTCCCCATCCCATGACTCCTCAACGAGCTTGACGGCGTCGATGTCGCTGGGCTCCGGCCGGAGGGAGGAGAGGTACTCCACGGGGTCGCCGAGTGCAGGCCTCAAGGGCTCGAGCACGATCTTACCGCCCTCAACTCTCACTCTCAGCACATCGCCGACCCTGATGCCTAGGAGCTCCCGCACCTCCCTCGGTATCGTCACCTGAAACTTCCTCGTCACTTTAACGTTTTTCACAATTCGTACGTACTACAGTACTACTTAATACCTCTTGCTGGCCTCAAAGCTCAGTAGGCCTACAGGCGCGACGACCGAGTGCCGTGAAAGGACGAGGCATCAACCACCAGCTCAACTTACCCTTACTCACACCGCCGGTATTTAACGCGGTAGGGCTCCTCGCGGGTACTATCTTCGGATGCTGTTCCTTTCCTGGTTTTTAACAAATCTGTTCCTTTCTCTATCGAAATTTATAGTTTTAATAATTTAAGCATTCAAGAAAGGCATATATACAGGGCGTAAGATTGGCTAACTCGATGAAAACCAGTAAAACAACCTGGCTCACAGCCTTAGCGCTCGTCGCCCTGCTAGCCCTTACCCCCGTGCTTGCCGTAGAGCAACCCCCCGTGACGAAAACGGAGGCCGCGTACGAGAACACGCTCGTCCTGATCACGCCCAGCAACACCCTCCTCTTACAGGCTATAACCTCCGCGTTTAAGCAGTACGCGAAGTCGAAGCTCGGCGTGGACGTTGACGTGAAGCTCATACAGGCCGGGTCCCCTGAGTGCATGAACAGGGTCATCGCGTGGGGAGGCAAGCCCGAGGCGGACATCTTCTTCGGCGGGGACCTGATATACCACTGGAAGCTCAAGCAGGCCGGCCTCCTCGAGCCCTACAAGCCCAACTCCCCCTACTACGACAAGCTCCCCGCTACGTTCATGGGCTTCCCGCTGAAGGACCCGGACGAGATGTGGCACCCGAAGCTCTGGTGGGGCCACGGCTTCATGTACAACACGCAGGTCATCCAGAAGCTCGGCCTCACGCCTCCGAAGTCCTGGGACGAGCTCCTTGACCCGAAGTGGAAGGACCTAATAGTGATGTGCACGCCTTCCAGGTCCTCATCAACCTACATCAACGTAGGGATAATCCTGCAGAACAGGGGCTGGGACGAGGGCTGGGCTTTCTGGAGGCAGCTCGCCGCGAACGTTGGGACATTCGTCCAGAGGAGCGCCGACGTAGTGGACCTAGTGTCTAAGGGAGAGTACGCTGTCGGCTTCGCCTACAGCCAGGGAGCCGTGATCAACCGTGCTAAAGGGTTCCCTGTCTCCATGTACATGGACCCGACGGGCTTCATCGTGAGCGGCGTGTCGCTCCTCAAGGGGGCGCCGCACCCGAACATAGCTAAGGCTTTCCTCGACTGGTGGTACACGCCTGAGGCCCAGCAGGCTGCCCTCAGCGCCGGCGGGATCCCGGTGCTCCCCGACGTGAAGATCGACGGGCCTCCTAACTCGACCGCCGCGATCCTCCGGGAGTACCTCGGCGGGAAGGACAACATCTACGACTACCTGCGGACATTCACGAACGTGAAGTTCTACAACTTCACCTACGCAGAGGCCGTCTACGCCAACGTCAGCAAGATCTTCGACGACACGATCGTGGCGAAGCACAGCGAGCTGAAGGACGCCTGGAGCACAATCCTCGCCGTCAAGCCCAAGGTGGCGGGCATACCGGAGGCGGAGGCGAAGCTCAACGAGGCGATTAAGAGCTTCAACCGCGGAGACTACGCGACCGCTAAAAGCCTGGCCCTGGAGGCCCAGAACATAGCTGCTACTGCCCCGAAGGGCCCGAGCACCACGGATATAGCGCTCTACGCCCTGATCGCGGTCGTCATCATAGCTGTAGCCTTCTACCTCCTCAGGGCCAGGAAGCCGAAAAAGAAGGAATAAAGATAAAGATGTGTTTCTCTCATTTTTTTCTTGTACGCTTATGCGCTTGTCGGGTGAACAGCTTTGGTCCGGGTCACCGTTGAAGACGTCTGGATGGTGTTCGGGAAGGTCACTGCCCTGAGTGGCGTGAGCCTCGAGATCGAGGAGGGCGAGCTCGTCACGCTCCTAGGCCCCAGCGGGTGCGGTAAAACCACACTCCTCAGGATAATTGCGGGTCTCTACAGGCCCACGAAGGGGAGAGTCTACTTCGACGGCGCCGACATCACTGACAGGCCCCCCTGGGAGAGGAATGTCGGCTTAGTGTTCCAGGACTACGCTCTCTGGCCCCACATGACCGTCTTCGACAACATCGCCTACGGGCTTAGGCTGAGAAAGGTCCCAAAGGAGGAGATAGCCGAGCGCGTCAACCGCGTTGCGGAGTTGCTAAGGATCCAGGATCTCCTCGACAGGTACCCCCACCAGCTGAGCGGCGGGCAGCAGCAGAGGGTGGCCCTCGCGAGGGCGATAGTGATAAACCCGAGCGTCCTGCTCCTCGACGAGCCTTTGAGCAACCTCGACGCTAAGATCAGAGTCAACGTCAGGTCCGAGATCAGGAAGCTCCAGAAGCGGCTTGGCATCACCTCCATCTACGTCACGCACGACCAGGAGGAGGCGCTGTCGATCTCGGATAGGATCGCAGTCATGAACATGGGCCGGATAGAGCAGGTCGGCAAGCCCATTGAAATATACCGAGACCCCGCCAGCTTGTTCGTGGCCGACTTCATAGGCCAGGTGAACATCCTCCCCGGCCAGGTGAAAGGCAGGGAGGAGGGCGATAAGCTGGTTGTGGAGACGGATATAGGTACTTTTAAGGTTTCCGGCGTGTCTAATACCACTGGAGGGCAGGTCTACGTGGTCTTCAGGCCTGAGCACGTTGAGGTGTCGAGGAAGCCCTTCCCCGCCGACCCCGACCACCTCACAGCCGAGGGAGTTGTGGACACTATCCAGTTCCTGGGCAACCTGGTGAGGCTGGAGGTTAAAGTCGGCGACAGGGTGGTTAAGTCCGAGTTCCACAACCCCTCCAAGCTCGGAGTCCTGGGGGTAGGGGAGAGGGTGTACCTGCGGGTCGCGCACGAGGACGTGAGGCTTCTCAGGAGCTAGGTGGTGAGAGTGCCGAGAATCAACCTCTCGTTCACGGGGATAGCTAGAGTACTCATACTCATCTACGTGGTCCTCTTCATACTCTACCCTCTAGCGTACCTGCTGGTTTTCGTCCTCCAACCGAGGAACATCGGCGAGGTATTCTCCTTCGCTACCAGCAGCCTGTTCCTGTCGTCCCTCAGAAACACGCTGTACGTGTCCATCATCACAACGCTCACAACCCTCCTGATCGGGATCCCGTACGCATACGCGCTCCACCGCTACAGGATCCCAGGTAAAAGGTACCTGCTTTCAGCCACCTTCATGCCCACGATGGTCCCCCCATTCGTTGGTGCGCTCGCATTCATATTCCTACTTGGGAGGTTCGGCACCGTAAACCTGCTGCTCCTGGATGCGAAGCTGATCGAGAGGCCGATCAACTTCATATACGGTCTGCATGGCGTCATCCTCGTCCAGACGATAACCCTCTTCCCGTGGGTTGCGATCAACGTCTACAACAGCCTCCTTAAGCTGGACCACACGCTGGAGGAGGCCGCCGAGTCGCTCGGGGCATCCCCCCTGAGGCGGTTCTTCGATGTGACTCTTCCCGTGATCACGCCGGGCATCGTTACCGGGGTATTCCTGGTGTTCTCCTTCTCGTTCACCGACTATGCCACGCCTATCGTGCTCGGGCAGTACGAGCTCCTCGCACCCCAGGCGTTCGTGAACATCCAGCAGGCCATCGACGAAACCCGGGTGCGCACAGGTACGTACATGGTGTTCTTCATGCTGCTGATCGTGGTGGCGGTCTTCCTCCTCTCCAAAAGGTACGTGTCCCTCAAGGAGTACGCGAGCCTGAGGCTGCCGAAGCCGGTTGAAGAAATACAGCTGAGGGGGCTCAAGAAGCTAGCCGTGTACGCTTTCGTCTTCACGGCGATAGCCATCGGCCTGCTCCCGCACGCCTTCGTGGTGATCATAAGCCTGTCAAAGGCCTGGAGCTTCACGCCCCTCCCGACCCAGTACACGCTCGAGAACTTCGCGCACATACTGGACGCGCCCACCCCGATCGCGAACACGGCCCTCTACGCCCTGGTCGCGACGCTCCTGTGCTTCGCCATCGGGTCGATCGGCGCGTACGTGGTCATACGCACCAAGCACCCGCTGAACAACGTCATCGACACGCTCCTCTCGATGATGTTCGTCGTCCCGGGTATCGTGGTTGGAACAAGCTTCCTGTTCGCCTTCTCCTGGCGCGTACCCGTTCTGGGCTGGCTGGGCTCTACCTGGCTGATCATGCCCCTGATGCTCGCGACGAGGAGGATAACCTACACGGTCCGCTACGCGTACGCAACCTACCTGACGATAAGGCCGAGCATGGAGGAAGCCGCCTACGTGCTGGGGCAGAAGCCCCTAGCGGTATTCCTGAGGATAGTTCTACCCGTAGCTATCACGGGCGTCGTCGCCGGCACGCTGTTCTCCTTCATCGAGGTGATCAACGAGCTGACAGCCTCCCTGTTCCTGTACAAGCCGGGCTGGGAGACCATCACCATCCAGATGTTCGTGCATATAACCGCAGGCCAGTTCCCCGTCTCAGCGGCCTACGCTGTGCTCCTCTTCGTGACCTCCTTCATCGTCGCAACAATAGCCATGAACCTCGCAGGAGGTAGGAGGTAACTACAACCACTTTCTTCTCTTCCAAAACCTTGCACGCGTGGCTTGAATCTTGCCATCGGGGCTTGCACTGAGTAAAAGGTTTAACTGCGGGCCTTGCGTGTTTACGTTGTATGACTTCAAACGGAGCCGAGATCGTCTTCGGCCCTGTCCCCTCGAGGCGGCTTGGAAGGAGCCTCGGGGTCAACAACATCCCAGCCAAGACGTGCACCTACTCGTGCGTGTACTGCCAGCTTGGACGCACAGTCAAACTCGAGGTCTCGCGGAGGGCCTTCTACGACCCCGTCCGCATCATCGAGACCGTACGCGACAAGCTGAGGGAAGCTGAGGTGGACTACGTTACCTTCGTGCCGGACGGTGAGCCAACCCTCGACGCTCGCCTCGGCGCAGAGGTCAAGGGCATACGAGAGCTCGGGGCCAGGGTGGCCGTCCTAACCAACGCCTCCTTGCTGTGGATGGAGGACGTGCGCCGCGACCTAGAAGAAGTGGACCTCGTGTCCGTTAAGGTTGATGCCGCGAGGGCTGTGACCTGGAGGAGAGTTAACAGGCCTCACCCCAGTTTAAGGTTCGACGAGGTCGTCGAGGGCATGGAGACCTTCGCAAAGGGCTTCAGGGGGACGCTTATCTCCGAGACTATGCTGGTGAGAGGGTTGGGCCAGATGGATGAGATCGAGGAGATAGCGTCCACTGTAAGGAGGCTAGGCGTGTCGAGAGCCTACATAGCGGTCCCGACGAGGCCCCCCGCTGAAAGCTGGGTGGAGCCTCCACCCGAGCAGGACGTCCTCCGAGCGTACAGGGTCTTCTCCGAGAAGCTTGGCGAGGAGAGGGTTGGGCTTCTCCTGGGCTTTGCCGAGGGCGAGTTCGGGTCTGGGGCGAACCCGCGGGAGGAGCTTCTCGGGATACTTGCTGTGCATCCCATGAAGAGATCTGAGGTGGAGAGGTATCTTAATCGGGCAGGTGTCGGCATGGAGCTCGTGGAGCAGCTCATCGCCTCGGGGGAGGTTGTGAGGCTGAGCTACATGGGCGAGGAGTTTTACATGAGGAAGCTTCCAGGTAGGTGAAAAATAAAAACAAAGAATAAGAAAAATGCTTTTTATTTCTGCGCCTGGAGCTCCTTTATTCGCGCCTCGATTCTAGCGATCTCCTCCTCGATGTACCTCTTGTAGTCCTCGGCTATCCTCTTTGCGTAGTCCTCAAGAGCCCTCTTGTAGCTCTCAAGTAGCCTAAGCTCATCCTCCCTGCTCAGAGGGTACCATGGGGGCGCCCAGTAGTACGGGACGTATCCGCTCCGCCAGTAGGGCCAGAGCCACCAGCACCAGCCTCTGCCAAACCACCAGCCGGGCCTCTCCCAAGGTGGAAGCCAGGACCAAGGCCCTCTTCCAGGCCAGGGACCCCACCAGCCAGGCACTGCCACCACCAATTTCGTGATATAGCTCACAAGTATATTAATTTTTCGCTGAAGAGCCAGCGGATGACCCTACCTCTTCGACCCCCACACCGTTAGGGGAAACTGTAATCCTGCTGCCGACGTGGGCGTCGAGAAGCATGCCTCTCTCGGATAAAACCTCCCGCATAACCTCCCCGCTGCAGTGGAGCGCGCAGACCTCCTCGACGCCCAGCCTGCTGAGCTCAGTCGCCACGGACTCGCACTGCCCTCGAGTAGCACCCAACATGTGGAGGCCTCCGACCACCAGCCTGACCCTCGCTACGCGGGAAGCCTCCCGGACTAGGTTCACCACCCCCGGGTGGCTGCACCCGACGAGCAGGACTCCGCCGTAGCCCTCGACGTTCACGAGGAGCGCTGTCTCCCACGGCGGGCCGTACAGCGGCCTCAGCGCGTAGACGCCTTCCGCCAGCTCCAAGGTGTCGTTTACTGTGATGCTCGCGGGCGTGCCGGGCGGCCCGTAGACCTTGTTGCAGCCCAGCGCCTCGAGGCCCCCTGTGTGGTCGCCGTGGCAGTGGCTGAGGACCACGCAGTCCACGCGCGAGAGGTCAACGCCGAGAACTTCGGCATTGCGCCTCAGGGCGTCCGGAGAGGGGCCCGTGTCGAAGAGCAGGGTTGCGCTGGGGGTTGCCACGTAGAGGCTCAGCCCCCAGGGGTTGAGGAGGCGTGGGTTCGAGGAGTTCGGCGTGTTATCCACAAGTACGATGATCTCGGCACTGCCGACCCCTCGGGCTCTCCCGTGCTCGCGCCTCAGGGCCGTGAACGCGAGAAGCGCGAGCACAGCGAGGAGAGAGCAGAGCACCGCTACCCTGATCGCGTCCACGTGTAGCTTGGTGAGCGCCACCTATAAACGCTTTACCTGGAAGCGCCCCGGGGCTCGGCGAAGCGCGGCCCTGCAGTAAGGGTTAATATCGATGGAGCCGTCTTGGCTTTGAATGGCTAAGGAGTTCAGGAGCTATCTGGCCAGGCGCGACCCGGAGGGCTACTACGTGATCACGGCTAAGGCCGAGGCGCTAAAGGTTCTTCCACCCGGCGTGGAGCTCGTCGTAGCAGGGGAGCACGTCATGATAAGGACGAAGTCAAGATCCCAGGCCCTCAAAATCCTGAAGCTACTAGCCGCGAGGAACCTCCTCGCGTAGCCGTGCTGGGCTAGCTTCGATAACCTAAAGCTTCGGGAAGTCGTCTCTGCCTCCAGGTCGTATCCAAACCTACGCTGGCCTATCATCTGAGTGGAGGTTTTCCCGCTCGCCTTTCGGTGAAAACGTTAAATCCAGGTAACAGAATTGTTACCAAGAATTAACGTCGAAGCTGTACGAGATTAGGGACAGGCTGCTGTCTTCCGGGAGGCTGGTCTACAGCCTAGACCAGCTGGCGGTGCTCCTAGGAGTGCCCGAGAGCCACGCCAAGGTTTACGCCTCCCGCCTCGTGGCCAAGGGGTGGGCGTGGAGGCCGAGAAGGGGTTTCATCAGCCTGACTAGGGACGACTTCGTGCTCGCCACGCAGCTATTGGAGCCCTCGTACGTTTCGATGCACGCCGCTCTGCACCTGCGGGGCCTCCTCGACCAGGTCCCATCAACCATTGAGTGCGTGACCACGAGGTACAGCCTCCGGCTGAGGGACCTAGGGATCGTCTACAGGAGGGTGAAGCCCAGCCTGTTCTTCGGGTACGAGAGGGTGGAGAGGGCTGGGAGCTACGTGTTCGTCGCCACGCCGGAGAAGGCCCTGCTGGATGCCGTGTACTTCGGCTACTCGTTGCCGGACTGCGGCTTCGCCGACCTCGAGACCCTGAAGAGGCTCGCAAGGGTGTACGCCAGCCAGCCTGGCCCGTGGGCCAGGAGGGTTGCCGCATGGGTGAGGCTCGTTGCTAGGAAGGGAGGATGTGCTTAGACTCGCTAGGGCTAGGGGTCTCAGAGCGTGGCAGGAGGAGAAGAGGTACGTCCAAGCGTTGCTCTTCTACTCGCTGAGGAGGCTCCCGCTCGTGGCGAAGGGCGGGACCTACCTTTGGCTCTTCCACGGCTTGAACAGGTTTTCCGAGGATCTCGACTTCACGCAGGTTGGCGAAATTGAGCCGGGTGACCTAGAGGAGGTGAGGCTGAGCCTCGAGCTCTTCGGAGTGAGGAGCACTCTGAAGGTCCTCGAGGACGATCGGTTCACCTTAACCTTCCGGGTCGACGCGCGGGGTCCGCTGGCTACTTCAGATAAAGATCTCTGCCGAGTGCGCGTGGACATAAGCAGGCGCGAGCCCTTAAGGCTCCCGCCGATCCAGGTGGTGCTCGACGAGCCCTTTTACGGGATCCCAATCATTTTCCTGAAGGGCATGGACCTCCGGGAGGTTCTCGCGGAGAAAATACGGGCGGCGCTCGTCAGGGGGGAAGCCAGGGACGTCTACGACGCGTGGTTCCTCATCAGGAAGGGCGTAGAGCTGGATGCCTCCATCCTTTCCGAGAAGCTGGCTTTCTACGGCCTCGAGTGGTCGCCCTCCCTTTGCGGCAGGCTCACGGGAATCGGCGGCAATTGGGCTAAAGTGCTGAAGCCGATAGTCTTCGGCTCCGTGCCTGAATTCAGCTCGGTCCTCGAAACAGTTTTCGAGGCGTTGGGCTGTACGTGACGGCTCCCAAACTAATATTAACCGTGGGGGGGGGTGATCAAAAACAGGTGACTGCCGCTGACCAGCTCCGGCAGCGGCTTTCCGGTTGTGGTGATGGGAGAAGCTAGCTGGCGGGACGTGCTAGGGTGGCTCGAGGAGGGCTACATGAGGTTTTACGGTGAAAAGGCCCCGAACGACCTTTACTTCAGCTGGAGGGCAAGTGTCCCCGACGTGCTGGAGGCAGCTAGGGGTTACCCTGTGCTGGTTGAGTACCCTGTGCTCGGGGGGCTCGACAGAGTAGACTTCGTGGTTGTCGGCTCTAGAAGGGCGCTGGTGGTTGAGTCGAAGTGCTGGGTGTGCAGGCTGAGGAGGAGGGGCTACATCGTTGAGCCAGAGGTGAGCGAGCGCGTGGATCCATGCTACCAGCTCGAGAACTACCTGGCCAAGTTCAAGTACATCCACAGCGCCTCGAGTCGCTTTGAGTTCAGAGGTGTCGTGTACGCTAAGGGCTTCAACTACAGGAACGGTTGCAACGTCGCGTTTACGGTTGAAGAGCTGAGAGAGGTTGTGGACGAGCTGGGCCCACCTGGGGGTGAGGAGGAGGTCAGAGCCATACTTGAGGGGCGCTTCGTGATCTCCAAGACTCTGATCGACTTCATCAGGGAGAGGAGGGATGAGCTCCTCAAGTCCGCGTTCGACACTCTTCTCGGCGGTGGCTATGGTCTCACAGCCCAGCAGATCGCGATAGCCGAGGAGATACTCGAAGCCGTGGAAAGAGGCGAGGACAGGGCTTTCCTAGTACGCGGGGTAAGCGGCTCCGGTAAGACCCTCGTAGCGGTCACGGTTTTCCTGGAGGCTTTGGCGAAAGGTAAGAAGGCGCTACTCGCGTACAAGAACAACAGGCTCATCAACACCCTGAGGAAGGTATTCCCACCTCCCGTAGCCGGCCTGCTGAAGTACTACGCAACCGGCCCACAGGGGAGGTTCAGGGGAGTGGCCGAGAAGAACTTCCCCGTGGAGAAGTACGGGGTGCTCGACCTGATCGTCTACGATGAAGCGCAGCGCATGAGCAGCGCGAACATCGAGTTGAGCCTCACTCGTAGTAGGGTTAAAGGGTACTTCTTCGACGACGAGCAGATTCTCGTGGGGGACGAGGAGGGCACGCTCGAGGTCTTCCAGAGCAGGGTAGCCGGTGCCGGGGTCAGCGCGGCTTTCTACGAGCTGAATAGACCTGCCCGAATCCCCCTTTCCTACCTCAAGTCTGTAAGAGACCTGCTCAACGGTGAGGGCTTCCGACCGGAGGGGTTGCAGTTCAAGCTCTACGAGGATATCCGGGAGATGTTCAGGGAGTTGAAGAGGCTCCACCTCAGCGGGCAACGCGTTGCTCTCGTGTGCGCCTTCACAGAGACCCCAGGTAGGCGAGGGGGCGGCAGGACGGACGACAACAGGAGGATCGGCTACCCCCTCTGCAGGAAGGCTGACCCTGCCGGCAAGTGCGTGGAGTGGTCCGACCTCGACATCTACAAAGGATCGGGCCTAGACGTCTACTGGTTAATGGACGAGGAGACGGAGTACCCAAGGTACTGGTCCGGCGAGCTAGAACCCCTAAGCTTCTGCGCCTCGGTGTACGGCTCGTAGGGCTTCGAGGCAGAGCATGTTGGTGTAATTTGGGGCAGAGACCTGGTATGGAGGAACGGGTGGACCCTGAACCCGGAACCAATAACTGATGATGTGGGCGGCGAACGGTTGCTGAAGGCCCTTGCCCGATCCGACCCCGCAAAGGCCTTAAGGTTGCTCAAGAACAGGTACCTTGTACTGCTCACGCGAGCCACCAAGTCCGTCCACCTCTTTGTCGAGGACGCTGGGACGAGAAGGTACCTCGCCTCCCAGCTTGGCAACTGAACGGGGCAGACGGGTTGCAGGAGGTCTCGATGAGACGGAGGGGCTTTGCGGCTACAGCTTCCCGTGATCTCGGAGAGCCTTCACGACCGCTCTGAGGAGTCTTTCATCGTGGAAGGTCACCTCAGCCGCGAGCCTGCCGCCGACGTAGACCTGTAGCCTGCCGTCCTCGAGCCTGAAGGACGCCTTCTGGAAAAGCGATATGAGCTCGAGCATGTGCACGTGGTAGAGTTTGAGTGCACGCTATAAGTGCGCTACGCCTCGATGAGGAACTCCTGGAGGGGGACAACTCTGACCAGCCTGGAGGTGGCGGCCTGCTCAGGAGTCTCGAGCGCCACGACCGTCGCCTGTGCGCACCTCAGCTCCCTGCAGGCGCGCTCGGCTTTTTCGACGTGCCTTTTGTCGGCGCGCAGGGTGCACTGGTACACGTAGGTCGGTCCCCGGGGTTCCCGCAGGACCAGGTCGACCTCCTCTCCCGTCCTAGCCGTGTAGTAGGAGATCCTCTCGGGGTCACGGGCTCTCCTGAGGAGGTGGAGGTAGACTATGTTCTCCAGCCTCCTCCCCAGATCCATGGGTTGCTCGAACAGCGTGGCGAGGGAGTGGTCCACGAGGTAGGTCTTCTTGGGAGAGATGGCTCTCTCCCGCTCCGAGAACGAGAACTTCTTGACGGTGAAGATCAGGAAGGCTTGCTGCATCGCGTGAACGTACTTTATGAGGGTCTTTGTGTCGAGCCTTAAGCCCTCGCCCTCCAGGAGCCTCCTCAAAGAGCGCCACGTGACCTGGTTGGCGTACTGGGACAGCACGTAGTAGAAAACCTCCTTGAACTCCGGTATGTTCCTAACCCCTTGCCTCTCGACGATGTCCCGGTAGAAGACGGTCTCGACTATCGAGACGAGTTTTTCCCGGCTTCTCGTGAGCCAGACCTCGGGGAAGCCGCCCCACCTAAGGTACTCCTCCAGCACGCCCCTGAGAGCACCCCTGCTCCTGAAGCCCTCCCCACCCAGCCCCCCAGCGACCTCCTTGAAGGAGAAGGGGAACACCACGGTGGAGACGTATCTTCCCCTCAGCCGGCTGGGTATCTCGGACGACTGGAGCGTGGATGAGGAGCCAGATACGTAGATGTAGAAGTCTCTCATGTCGTGCATCCACCTTAGGTTGAAGTCCCAGTTCCTCCACTCCTGGACCTCGTCGATGAAGAGGTAGACCTTCCCTTCCCGGTACTCGGCCCTCACCAGCTCGGCGAACTTCCTGGCCTCGAGCCTCCTGAAGTAGGGCTCGTCCATGGACACGTAGACAACCTTCTCCCCTCGCTCGAGCAGCTCCTTGGCCCTCTGAAGCATGAGGACCGTCTTCCCAACCCTCCTGGCCCCCACAACGGCCACTACGTCCGTTGGCTCCGAGGGGAGCCTTACCTCACGCTCCACTAAGCTCAGGTTGCGGAGAGACTGCACGTACTCCTGCGTCGTCTCGAGAAGAATTCCCATAACCCCTGTGGACTTACAATCCACGGATCTTTATAAGCCTTGTGGATTTTCAGTCCACAACAAAAACTGGTTTTCAAAGAGCTTGGCGCTAGCCAAGGATCCTCAGGATCTCGCTCACAGTCCCCGTCAGGGCTTGTGAGAAGAGCTCCGCGAGGAGGTCCCTGTCCCCCTCCGAGCGCTGCAACTGCTCGAAGCGCTGGACGCAGTCGAGGGGCTTCACGCCGATGGCTTCGAGCTCCGAGCAGTCGTCACACATGTTGGCGACGACCCCGAGGCTGGGCACGCCCTCCTGCCTCAGGAACTCCAGCACACGCCTCGTGGAGACCAGGCTGAGCCTGTCGCACGCCGAGACCACGAGGACCCTCGAGCCCCTCGCGAGCCTCAGCATCTCGAGCAGGGCGTCCGAGAGGCCCGGCGGCGAGTCGACCACGAGCACTTGAGAAGACCACCTCGTCACCGCCAGCACCTCGCGGAGAGCGTCGACGACCGAGCGCCCCCTAAGCGGGAGGGGCTTGTCCCTCGTGTAGAAGGCAACCCCCATGAGCTCGAGGTTCTCCTCCACCCTGACCGGCAGGACCCCCTTCTCCTCCTCGGGCATCACGGCCGCGGCGTCGACCCCGAGCATTATGTGGGTCGTAGGGTTCGTGAAGTCGAGGTCCAGCACGCCTGTCCTGACCCCCCTCCTGGCGAGCAGAACCGAGAGCGCGGAGGCGATCGTCGTCTTGCCCACGCCGCCCTTGGGGCTCGCGACCGGGACGACGAGCCTCAACCCCGAGAGCCTCTCGCGTATGAGCGGCACCCTGAAGTCGAGCTCCACCTACCTCACCCGGACCTGAACACCTCGGCCCTTAACGATCTCGAAGTCCCTGCTGCCGCACCGGGGGCAGGAGTAGTACGAGTGCACGACCTCGGGGACGAAGTGTATCGCCTCCCTGAACTCCTCCCCCACGCTCCACTCGTCCAGCGTCCAGGTGTTTCCGCACACGTTGCACCTGAACAGAGCCTTCTCCCTGGTGATCGTGAAGCTCTCAACGCTGATCCCCTTCTCAGCCCTGAGGGAGCTCAGGAGCTCCTCCAGCGCTGTCCTGAACACCTCCTCGTCCACGGCCTGCAGCTCCCCGAGGACGACCTCCACGCTCTTCACGTCCCGCCCGCTCAGGACGAGCTCCTCGACGGTCCTGGTCACAGCCTCAGCCAAAGCCCACTCGTGCACAAGCGTTACTCGAGCCGGGGGATAAAAGCTTTGCCGAGGCAAAGAATATGAGCATCCTCGGCGTACACGGTTTGTGAAGGCTGCTAGGCTCTATGGGCCGCGCGACCTTCGAGTCGAGGAGGTGGAGGACCCGAGACCCCCTAAAGGCTGGGCCCTAGTCAAGACAAAAGCCGTAGGCATATGCGGCACCGACAAGGCCTTCTACGCCGGCACCTACCCCCTGTTCAAGAGGCCCCTCACTATCGGGCACGAGGTCGCAGGCGTCGTGGTTGAGGGCCCCGAGGAGCTCGCGGGAAAGCTCGTCGTCAGCGAGATCAACTTCCCGTGCTGGGAGTGCGAGCTCTGCAGGAGCGGGCTCTACACGCACTGCCCCCGCAAGAAAACACTGGGAATCGACTTCGACGGCGGGATGGCCGACTACTTCACAGCACCCATCACAGCCCTGCACGACGCGTCGGGCCTCGCTCCAGAGGCCGCCACACTCGCTGAGCCGCTAGCGGCCGTGCTGAACGCGCTGTCCCAGTTCCCGCCCAGGCCGGGGGACAGGGTGCTGATTCTGGGAAGCGGTAACCTCGCCTACCTGCTCGCCCAGGTGCTTGCCTCGCGCGGGCTCTGGGACGCAGTTGTCGCAGTCAGGGAGGGAAGCCCGAAGGCGAGGCACTTCGAGGCGCTGGGGCTCGAGGTGGTCACGACCGCGGAGCTCGGGAGCTTCGCCAGGGAGAGAGCGGCTGGGGGCTTCGACGTAGTGTTCGAGGTCACTGGTAGCCCCGATGCGCTAGACCTAGCCATCGAGGCCGCTAAGCCGCGAGGGATTGTCCACCTGAAGTCAACCCCCGGAGGCGTGTTCAGAGCCGACCTGACGAAGGCCGTGGTGAAGGAGCTGAGGATCGTCGGCACGAGGTGCGGCACGTTCCGCGAGTTCAGGCAGGCGATCGAGCTGCTCAGGACGGGCAAGGTGAAGCCCCTAGTGACGGCGACCTTCAGCGGCGTCGACAGCGCCCCCAAGGCCATGGAGAAGTCGTTCGAGCGCGACCAGGTCAAGGTAGTTGTCAAGATCTAAGCATATACGAGGTACCCCAAGCCGCAGATGCAACTAATTTATTCGCCACTGCGCTCCAGCCTACGTGCACCTCGTCAAGATATCGCTCGAGCTCCCCGGGGACCTGTACTGCGAGCTAAGAAGGAGGGCCGCAGAAGAGGGGAAGCCCGTCGGTGAGGTGATCCTCGAGGCTATCCTGAGCTACCTCGCCTCACCGCGCTCGCGAAGCAACGCTTACCTGGACATTCTCCTCACGCCAGTGGAGGGCGCCGGCCCCGAGGACTACTGCGTGGAATACGGGGGCGAAGACGTGGACTAAAGGCGTAGTGGTTGGTCTCGCGCGGATCCCATCGGCTCGGACATACCCGTGGACACCCGTGAAGGCTTCGGCTTAAACGATTTATACGCTGGGAGGATAAGTCCCCCTGTGCTTGAAAGGCTCCGCAACAGCCTGAGGGCTAAGCTGCTCGTCTACAGCTTCACGTCCAGCCTCGCTGGGAACATAGTCTCCCCCTTCCTCTCGGTGTTCATATTCGAGCTCGCCGGGAGGAGCTTCCTCGCCACGAGCATCGGGAGCCAGCTGCCCGCGGCCATCTCCGCCTTTATGTCCCTCGTGTGGGCGAGGATCTCCGACTCCACGGGTAAGAGGAAGGCATTCGTCGTGCTCTCCGCAAGCACAGGCATAGCCGCCAGCATCGCTCTAAGCTACGCCACGAGCATCGAGCAGGTTGTAGCCGTACAGTCGCTTGGGGCGATCACCGGGAGCGCAGGCGGCTCCGCCTTCTCAGCGCTCCTCGCGGAGAAGTTCCGGGACGGAAGGGGGGAGTTCCTGGGCAGGTACAACGCCGCGGGGGTCCTCGGCGGCTTCCTGGGCAGCCTCGCCTCTGGGCCGCTGTACTCCGCTATCGGCTTCAGGAACCTCCTGAGGCTCAACGCCGCCCTCAACTTGATCCCGCTCGCCCTCATCCTCACCGTGCCGGAGGAGAACAGCGCGTCGAGGCCCACGACCAGGGATATCCTCAGGATCCCCAGGGTGCCGAGGAGGTTCTGGAGGCTGTACGCGGCCAGGCTTCTCATGACGCTTCCGGGGGCGATAGGCGGCGGCGTCCTAGGCATATACTTCCTGAAGTACCTGAAGGGCTCGCCCGAGCTGTGGTCCGCGGTCGTTTCGCTCACAGTCCTCGCCGGGCTCTCCTCCATACCCTACGGCAGGCTGGCTGACAGGCTATCGACGAGGCAGATGTTCACCCTAGCGGGGCTGGGCTGGGCGGCGCTCTACGCAGGCTACTACGCCTCCACAAACCCCCTGGTCTTCGCGGCGTTCTTCATATTCCCGGTCTGGCCTCTCTTCTGGGTGGCGTACTCCAAGGCCCTCATGGACATCAGCGACGAGACAGAGAGGGCAACGTTCTACGCCTTCGAGGGTGTCCTCTCAACGGTGTACGGCTCAGCGATAGGGATGGCGTCGGGCTACTTGGCGGACATCACGAGCCCCAGGCTACTCTTCCTGATCTCCAGCGTAGCCGCACTGTCCGCGGCCCTCAGCGTGCGCTACCTGCTCCCCGAAACCGGTTAGGACGCCGAGAGGCACGCGTGAAAAAGGAAAAGAGGTTGTCTTCGAAGCCGTTAAGGCTTGGGAGCGGGGTCTTCACCCCCTTAGGTATTTCACGTGCTCCAATACCTTCTCTGTTTCCGCTATCCACACGCCAATGGCGTAATCCGCGACGCCCCCGACCCACAGCAAGTACTCTTGAAGCCCGACAAGCCCGCAGCCGAAAATCACGCCCGGTCTGTCGCCGTAGAACTCGTCGATCGAGGGTTTAGGGGACAGAAGGTAGTCGCTCACACCTAGGAGGTTTCCCTCACCGTCAACGAGCGCCAAGCCGTTCCTGTAGATGTAGTCCACGCCCACGCCGTGCCACCCGACGAGGTACTCGTTTGACGACAACCTCACTGCGTTGGTAGACCAGCCCACCTTCACTTCGAAGTCCTCGCTCACCAGTGAAGGCTCCATGGATTCAACGCCAACTGCCCACTCCTCGGCATCCAGGGGACCTGACCAGCCCACCTCTAGGAACCCGCCCCCCGGGAGCGGTATCGAGGGCCGTGTGAGTAGCCACGCCCCCTGCAGGTATTCGCCTATGAGTGCGCTATCCTTCCAGAACGTGACATAGTACTTGTCCCCGTATCTCATCTTGAGGTGCCCCAGCCTCCTCATCCCCTCGTCCGCGACCTCGGCTACCGACTGGCGAGGCTCAACGCCGCTTTCACTAGGGGAAACCGAAGTGTAAAGCATGAGATTTCTACCGCCGATACGCTGCACTCTCGGGTCCTCGCATCCTCTGAGATCCTCGGGGCCTGAGGGGTACAGGATCACTTTCACGGGGACCTCCCCGAGCTCCTCCTGCCTCAGGAGCGATTCGGGCTTTAGCTCGAGCAACCCGATGGATGAGGCGTACCAATAGTACTCGAAGATAAGCCTTGGGTATATGAGAAGCCTGTTGCCGTTAAGCAAGGCTCCGGGGTTAAAGGCCGCCAGAGGTCTCTTGCGACCATAGTTAACTACATGTAGTTGATCAGGGTGCAGCAGTGCTAGCCTCCTGAAAACGTCCTCGGAGGCAGGCTTCCTGAGCCCGCGCATCTGCGCGCGTGCGCGTTGAAACTTTTTAAGGAGCTCTCTAGTCGGCTCACTCTCGGGTTTAAGCTTCTCAGCTCCCACCACGCTACTTGGAATATAAAGTCTTTGTGATAAGCCTTTTTGAGTAATCTTTATATACTACTTCGAGTAGTAAACTATCGGTGAAGGGGGTGTCGCAAAAAGAGACCCCCAAGAAAGGCGTAAGAACAACAACCATCGCACTTGTAGCCGTTCTCATCATACTGGTCGCAGCCCTGGGCTTCTACTTCCTGCTACTCAAACCTGCCCCCGCGCCGACTCAAACCGTTGTCATCAGGTTCGCCGGGTGGAGCGCCGGAGAAACTGAGATGAAGAACTACCAGAAGATGATATCGCTCTTCCAGCAGCAAAACCCGAATGTTATAGTTAAGTACGAGGTAATCACCCAGATGTTCTCCGAGAACATCCTGGCCAGCTACGCTGCTGGCGCAGCCCCCGACATCTTCTACCTTGACTCAGCCTGGGCTCCAACCTTCATAAGCAAGGGCGCCGTCTACCCGGTAGGGGACAAGCTACCTCAAGACTTCATAAACCAGTTCTACCCGTTCCTTCTAGACCCGTTCAAGGGACCGGACGGGAAGCTCTACGGCGTTCCCAAGGACTGGTCGGTACTCTCCCTGTTCTACAACAAGAAGCTGTTCGCACAAGCGGGAGTGCCAGAGCCCACTGAAAGCTGGACCTGGAACGACCTCTTCAACGCCGCGAGGACGATATACCAGAAGACGGGGAAGCCTGGGCTCGTCATCCACGCCGAGTTTAACCGGTGGCTACCCTACCTCATGTCGAACGGCGCGCCACCACCCGTATTTAACAGCGCGGCCGATGCCGCGTACTTCGACAATCCATCTGTCAAGAACGCTCTAACGACGTTCATACAGACTTTCCAGCAGGGCAGGAAAGAGGGCTGGATCGTAACGCCGGCTGACCTGAACACTGGGTGGTCCGGTGAGGCTTTCGGGAAGCAGCTGGCTGCCATGACCATAGAGGGAAGCTGGATGATACCTTACCTGGCTGACCAGTTCCCGGACTTCAAGTACGGTAGCGACTGGGACCTAGCGCTCATACCGCAAGGAACGGCTGGAAGAGCGACGATGGCTTACACGGTGGCGCTAGGCGTCAACTCCAAGACTGAGAACCTCGATGCAGTCCTCAAGTTCCTGATGTTCATAGAGGGTCCCGATGGCCAGCGCGAGCTGGTCGTCAAGATGGGCCACACTTTGCCCTCGATTAAGGCTCTTGCCAATGACCCGAACCTCTGGCCCTCACACGCCAAGGAGCTCAACATTATCGGAAAGTACAGCACGGTTAAAGTGTTCTTCTACGGTCCGAAGACGGGGGATCTAGAGGGTCAGTTCAACCAGGTCCTCGGTGCTGCCGTCAGAGGCGAGCTGACTCCCGCGGACGCGATCGCGATGCTGAAGGAGAAGGTATCGCAAAGCTTTAAGTCGTAGAGGAAGTGTTAAGGACGGGGGACGCTTAAAATATGTCTTTTTTTGAAAGATCAGACAGGCTAGAGGCGCTGGTATTCATCCTGTTCACATTATACCCTCTCACGCTGAACTTCTTCTTCGGCTACTTTTCCATGTTCTTTGCCTTCGCGCTGAGCTTCTTTGAGTGGGACATTCTCACCCCAATGAAGTTCGTCGGGCTGAAGAACTTTGCGGACATGTTCAGCGAGCTTTTGAGAGGCGTCCAAGAGTTAATGGTTTCTCCCCAGTACGTGTACCTGCGCACGCCTTTCTTCAACGGCCTCAAGAACATTCTGCTCTACACGGCCCTAGTAGTCCCAACCCAGACGCTCCTCGCGCTCGTTCCAGCGGTTATAGCCAACCAGAAGGTGAGGGGCGCCCACTTCTTCAGGGTTGCATACTTCCTCCCAGCAACGACGTGCCCGGTTATAGTATCGCTGATATTCATCTGGCTGTTCATGCGCGACGGGTTCATCAACTACTTCGTCTCCCAGCTTACAGGGGGCTTTAGACCGGACTGGCTCAACGACCCGCTATTCCTCCTGCCGGCTATTGCTATCGTAGCTATCTGGGGAACGAGCGCGCACTTCTCGGTGACGTTCCTCGCGGGCCTACAGGCGGTTCCGAAGGAGGTCTACGAGGCTGCCCGTATCGACGGCACGAACTCCCTCGCAAGGTTCTTCTACATCACAATTCCCATGCTGAAGCCCCTGATCACTTACGTCGTCGTGCTCGGAACCATAGGGGCTCTGCAAATGTTCGACCTAGCGTGGGTTATGGCTGGAGCGGGGGGTGGCGCAGGGGGCGCCGGGTACACCGTCGCGCTGGACATCTACAACACAGCCTTCGTCCAGCTCCGGTACGGGTATGCGTGCGCCAAGGCTGTCCTGCTCTTCGCGATAGTGTTCACTCTCAACTACTACATCCAGGAGAGGCTGAAGTTCGGGAGGGTGACCTAAAAATGGTTGAAGGGAAAAACGTTTACCGGATCCTGTACCTTGCCGTAGCTTACACTCTCATGATCGCTCTGGCGTTGATTTACCTCATGCCTTTCATCCGGTCGATCGTCGCCTCGTTCATGACGTGGGCTCAGGCGTCGAGGTTCCCACCGGAGTGGATCCCGAACCCGTTCACGCTGGATAATTACGCGAAGCTCTTCAACCTTTCCCTATTCCCAAGGTGGGTCCTGAACACAGCGCTGGTTAGCGGGCTGGTTGTAGCCTTTAACATCGTGACCTGCTCGATGGCCGGTTACGCGTTCGCACTGTTGAAGTTCCCAAAGCGGGATCTGCTTTTCAGCGCACTGCTCACACTTCTGATGGTCCCGCCCTTCGTGACGATAATCCCCAACTTCATCCTCATCGTAAGGCTCGGGCTCATAGACAACCTGGTAGGCTTGGCCTTCCTCAGCTCTGCCAGTGTCTCGGGCATTTACCTCATGAGGCAGTACTACCTCTCTCTTGGAAAAGAGCTCTTCGAGGCGGCGAGGATAGATGGGGCGGATCCCTTGAAGTCGTTCTTCTACATAGCCCTCCCACTCTCGAAGCCAGCCCTAGGCGCTCTGGCAATCTACCAGTTCCTGGGCTCTTGGAACGCTTTCCTAGGCCCGCTCGTATTCCTAAGGAGCGTCGAGAACTTCACTCTGCCCGTGGGGCTGAACTTCGCATTCAGCAGGAACATGTGGACGGAGTACACACCCATAATTGCTGGGAGCCTCATCGCTTCCCTGCCCACGATAGTCCTGTACGTTCTCCTGAACAAGTACATGATCAGGGGGATTGTTGTGTCCGCAAAGAAGGGGTGATCTTATGAGTGTGTCTCTGAGGGGGGTCACGAAGCGGTTTGGCGAGGTTACAGCAGTCAACAGGGTGAGCCTCGACATCCAGCGAGGGGAATTCTTCGTGTTCCTTGGGCCATCCGGGTCCGGTAAGTCTACACTGCTGAGGATCATCGCGGGGCTCGAGGAGCCTGACGAGGGGGAGGTTATTATAGACGGCACCGTCGTGAACGGCGTTGACCCGAGTAAGCGCGACATCGCGTTCGTTTTCCAGAACTACGCGCTCTACCCGCACATGAAGGTATACGACAACATCGCTTTCCCGCTGAGGATGAGGAAGTACCCCAAGGAGCAGATAAGGAGCAAAGTTATTGAAGTGGCGGAGATGCTTAACATCACTCACCTCCTGGAAAAGTACCCTTACCAGCTGTCGGGAGGAGAGCAGCAGCGCGTCGCTCTTGCCCGCGCGATCGTCAGGCGCCCCAAGGTATTCCTGCTCGACGAGCCTTTGAGCAACCTCGACGCCAAGCTGAGGGTCAGGCTGAGGTTCGAGCTACGTAGGCTCCTCCACGATGAGCTGAAGACGACTACGATCTACGTGACACACGACCAGGCTGAGGCGATGACGATGGCGGACAGAATTGCTGTCATCAACCGAGGTGAGGTTGTCCAAGTGGATACGCCTTCACGCCTCTACGACTACCCGATGAACACGTTCGTTGCGGGATTTGTAGGAACGCCGCCCATGAATTTGCTTAGAGCTAGAGTTGAGGACAACAGGATAGTCGTCGGTAATGTCTCGATAAGCTCCCCTGATCTACCGCCCGAGCTAAGAGGTAAGGAGGTGTTCCTAGGCGTGCGGCCCCAGGACGTCTCCGTCGAGGCGGGGGCGGGCGTCGAGGCTAGGCTTATCGGAGTCGAGAAGCTCGGAGGAGGGGTGATCGCCCACGCACTTCTCGGGGGACAGGAGGTCACGTCTTACAGCGAGCGCAGGGGTCTTGAAGCTCAGCTCGAGGGCTCTGCGACAGTGTTCCTCGCGTTCAGCGGCCCGGTTTACCTGTTCGACGGACAGACGGAGCAACTGGTCAAGGTTCTCACGGTCTACAGGCTCGAGCAACTATAAAGCAAAAATTTCTATTTCTCTGGCTTCGATGTCCTCAAGGTAGGCGCCAATACCCCCCACTGTGAGCTCTCTGCCGTCCCCGGTTCTGAGCCTTATGTAGCCGATGCTCCTGTAAGAGTTCTCGAACTGCTCCACAACCTCTCCTGTTACCTTCGCGTGGGACCCGTCCTTGACCCACCTTCCAGTGACCGTTACCCTTATCCTCCTGCCGGCTGAGCTCAAGGCCCGGACGTGGTCAAGGGCGCGTGAGAGGTGCACGTACCTTCTATGGTCGATAGAGCTGAGCCTGTCGAAAACCGGCTTCGAGCCGGCTCTTATGTAGTTCAGGTAGTACACCGCGAATATTCGAATGAGGTTTTCATCCGTGACCTTGTAGGCTACAGGTCTCCCTCCCTCGAAGTCTACGATGATCAGCGCGTACTGGAAGTCTGGTATTGCCATGACAGGTGCCTTAGTGGGTTTAACTCGAACCTCATCGAGCTGCCGGAACTCCTCCGGAAGGTCTACCGGCGCGTCGTACAGCACAACGCACGTGGCAAGCTCGTGCTTCAATGCGGGTAACAGGAAGCTCTTCACCACGTCGGTGTACCCCGAGAAGAGGAGCTCGTCTCTGGCCGAGGCAACAGCCTCCCCCAGCAGGTTTACGGCGGAGGCATAGCCTGTGGTTGTCCACACGCCCGGCTCGGCTGTCTGGGGAGTGATCGAGCCGATCTCCCTAAGAACTTCCCGGAGGATTTTCTCCTCCTCCGCCCGCCTTCTCTCAACGTAGTTCCTCAGGGCGATTAGCGGGTCCACTGCGGCAAATTTCCGGGGTCTGCCCTCAGAAACTAGGATCAAACCCTTCTCGGAGAGGGACTGCACGACATCGTACACTCTAGGCTGAGGTATCTCGCTCCTCGAGGCTAGCTCTGTTGCGGTGAGCGGGCCGTTAACGACCAAGGTGACGTAGGCTTTTGCCTCGTAGGAAGTGAAGCCCAGTTTCTGTAGCAGTTCGCGTAGCTCCTCGCTAGCCACTTTCTCTCCTCGACAAAGACAAGTCTACAGCAAAATAAAGAAATCGCTAAGCAATGGAGACACTGTACCTCTTACCCCTGATGCTGATGCTGAAGAAAAGCCTGACGCGCCCAAACGCTCTCGAAGAGCCTTGCATCCAAGAGCCCAAATCATCGATGCGAAGCAAGCCGAACAGGATCGCCATCCAAACGCCACCAGCCGAGCCGACGTGGAATCCGTCCTGAGCGTTCCCGTACACGTTTCTCAAGTCCGCTAGCGCGGCTTTTTTCAGCATCTCGTAGCCCTCGTCGAACTCTCCCAAGTAGAAGGCCTCAGCGGCGTACATCGGGAGTGAGAGGGAGCTAGCGTGCGTAGTTCTGGGCAGGTAGTACTCGTAGTTTGCCCTGTGCACGCTCACCGGGAACTTCTCCCGCAGTAGGAACAGCCCCGCGACGACGTCAGCCTGCTTAACCAGCTGTGTGCTCTGGATTTCCTGAAGTATCTCACGAGGAAGCCCTTTCTCACCTACGTTCCCCGCGGGTAGCTTGTAGTCTTTAAGCCTGAAGTAACCATCAAACTGCTCGCATAAGCCGTCCCTGCTACAAGGAATTAACAGCTTAGATGCGATCTCATACCACATGCCCACCTCGCTTTCGCCGACTTCGAGCTCTGAGAGGACCTTACCGAGCTCGGGGTCCAGCTGAGCCTCCCTGCAGTACCTGACCGCGAGCTCCAGGTTGTGCTTAGCCATCACGTTCGTGTAGAAGTTGTTGTCGACTCCAACGTGGTACTCGTCAGGGCCTATGACGTTCCTTATCACGTACGCACGCCTATCCTCGTCCCACTCTGCCCTAGACGCCCAGAACCTAGCTGTCTCCACAAGCATGCGCAACCCACACCGCGAGAAGAAATCCTTATCGCCGGTGTAACGGTAGTAGAGGTCTACAGCGTACGCCACGTCAGCGGTTATGTGGTGCTCAAGGTCGCCAGTGAAAATCCTAACCCCCTCCCTGCCTGCCGGGTCTAGTGGTACGAAGCGGGGCGTCGCCTCGAACCCGTCGTCGGCGCTCTCCCAAGGGTACTGCGCCCCACGGTAGCCATTCCTCCTGGCGTTCTCCAGCACCGCCTGGAGGGTGCAGCACCTGAACTCAAGTATCTTCCTAGCGGCATCCGGCTTGAAGAAGAGGTAGAAGGGGAATGCGTATATCTCGGTGTCCCAGAAGACGTGCCCCCGGTAGCCGTAGCCGTGTAACCCCCTAGCCGGTAGCATGAAGACCTCACTGTTAGGGTTGTAGACTTGGAGGAGGTGGAACGTATTGAAGAAGAGTGCGTCAGATAGCTCTTCATCACCCTCTACCTTTAGGCTCATTGACTCCCACTCCCTACCCCACTCCTCCCTGTGCTGGGTCAGCAGAGCGTCGAATCCCGTGCTCTTAGCCACGTCCAGCAGCTTTTCGGTCTCCTCGCGCGTGAAAGCCACCGAGGCGAACCTTTCGATGTCTAGGGTATCCCCCGGCCCGATATCGGTGCAGAACACCTGACCCGCTTGCGAACGCGTCGTGTAATCTCTCAGCTCTAGGCCTGGAGGCGCGGAGACCGTTGAAGCTATACTAAGCCTGTACTTACCGTCGTTGCTCTCCACCTCGACGCTCGATGTACCACGGCTCTCCGCCCTCAATACCCGGTAAAGCTTAACCCTCACTCCATCTGGGACAGATGGATTCGAGAACTCCAGCTCTATAGGCGCCTTCACGCACAGCTTCCCGCTAGCCGTTAGGCTCCGCAGGCGGATCTTCAGGCCCAAGAGCCCCTGTAGGCGTCTGTGCACAAACCTCTTGCTCGAGTACTCCACGAGGCCGAGAGGGGAATCAAGAAGGGCGTCTATTTCCAGGCTCCCCTCCCGGGTGTCGAGAGTGTACGTCACGTCGCTAGGGGCGAGCGGCACCCCCTCGATTTCCAGGTAGAGCGCGTGAGCCCTAGGAATGTTCACGAGCTCCCTGTAGAACACAGGCGTGTAGCCGTACACCCCTGCGACGAACATTCCCTGCTGCGTCTCGAGGAACTCGGGGTCACCTCTCACGCTGATGAAGCCGTTGGAGAGCGTGGTGAGACTTGCGATAGTCTCCCTGTCGACCTCCTTCTCGCGGAACACGTACTTCTTCAAGCCTCGCACCCCAGTTCTTTCAGCAAAACTAAGGGAGTTATCAAGGAGAAGTCCTCGACAACAGCATCCGCACCGTACTCTTTCAGCTCCCTGTGGAAGCAGCCCACAGCTTTCCCACCCTGCTCCTTCGCAGCCTTCACACCGGCAGGGGCATCGTCGAAGAAGACCAGGCACCCTAGCCTACCTCCCGACAACTCCTCTGCGACACTCTTCGCGCGCGCGAAGACCTCCACCTTAGACTTTCCGGTGCCGCTAACGTCCGCGTCGAATAGGTCTATTATTCTCTTTTCCCCAGCGTACTCCCGCTCGGCGATCAGCAGAACGTTCCTAGAGGCCGACGCGAGAACCTGTATCACTCCAAGCGTGCGCGAGGCCTTGATGAACTCCAATACACTCGTGTTGAGAGCGTACATGCCCCTATTCACGAGATCTACATAGATTGACGTCTTTTCCTCCGCGAAATCCTCTACGATCCTCTCGCCGCCCCTATGGAGAAGCTCCGGGGCGAGCCTCTTGAGGATGTTCCTCGCGCCCTCCAGCCGCGGCTTTCCAGAAACATACAGGTCATAGAATTCATCGGTGAATCCTTTCACCCCCCACTTTTCGCAGGCGAGGCCCCACGCTTCCTTGTGCGGGGTCTGCGCGATCACTCCGTCGAAGTCCCACACAAAGGCAGACCGCGCCTTCATCATGTTTACTACTCAAAGTGGTATATAAATAAATTAACCGTGTTTAGGGTCCTCCGTTAAAAGCGCGTCGCGTTCGTCTAGGCGATTGGAGCTTTATATAACCCTGTGCGCATAGCTTTCGAGCCTGCCTGGCTCCGGACAAAGGGGCCTTTTCCCTAGGGCTCAAACGCTCCCGATGATGTCGTAAAAGTCGAATACTAGGACGCCTTCGGGAGCCTCGCTCTTGCTCAGTTCCCTCGCGATTATGCACTTCTGCACCTCAGCGTTCAGATTGAGGAGCCTCACCTTCTCCTCAAGCTCCCAGGCCAGCCGCCTCAGGTCTTTGGCCCCGAGTTTGCCCCATTTCACCTCGCAGGCCAGGAACCTCTCTTTAGCGCTGTCGTGCGCGAGGATGTCTATTTCCACCACTTTACCCTGGGGGGTGGTGAACCAGTGCCTTCCGGCTTTGGCGACGGGGAAAGCCGGGCTGGCCTTGTAGATGAACTTCCTCGCCACACGCTCGAATACGGGTCCCATGTAGCTGTCGTAGTCTCTCGAGACGAGCTCCAGAACCTCCTCGACGCGGTCGGACTCAATGAGGTCCCGGTTGGGCTGGACGTAGCGGAACCAGAAGTTGAAGTAGTTGTCCTTGATGAAGTAGAACCTCTTCCTCGTCTTGGGGGCCGCGAGGACAGGGGTCTCGTAGCCGACGACATCAAGGAGCTCCAGCGTGTCGAGGTACTTGCTCATAGCGGTCTTGTCTAGCCCAGTGGCGGAGCTGATCTCGGTGACCCTCCTTCTCCCCTCGGCGAGCGCCTGCAGTATTAGCTTGTAGCTCCTGGGATCGCGCAGCTCCTGCCTGAGCAGGTTCTCAGCCTCTTCGTACAGCACTGCACCCCTCCTGAAGAAGAGCCTCTCCAGGTTCTCCATGAAGCCCACGGAGGGGTCCAGCAGCTTAAGGTAGGCTGGCACGCCCCCCCACGCACCGTAGACTTTCACGGCTTCCTCCGGGCTGTAACCCGGCGCGAATGAGAGGATGTGCCGTACTCCCAGCTCCTGCACCTTCCACTGCCCCGTCCTCCTGCCGTAAAGGGGGCTCCTGTAGGAGAGCACCTCGGTCTCCATCATCCCCACGCTAGAGCCGCAAAGGACGAGCACCACATCGGGTCTCCATGAGAGGTACTCGTCCCACACCCTCTGAAAGAGCGAAAGGACCCCGGGGTCGAGCTCCACGAGGTACGGAAACTCGTCAATTATCACTACCACCCTCTCGTCCCTAGGCTTCCACTCGAGGAACTCCGCGAAGAGCTCCTCGAAGTCCGCGAAGCTTATCCTGGCGAAGCTCTCTCGGCCAAGGTACTCGGCCATCCGCCTGACCAGCTTGGCGATGTTAGCGGGAATAGAGGTTCTCTCCGCGAGGTAGTAGACGTGCTTCCTCCCCCTAACAGACCTGAGCAGGAGCTCCGTTTTCCCGATGCGCCTCCTGCCGTAGATCACGAGAAGCTGGGCCCCGGGGGACGTATACTTCTCCTCCAGGAACCTCAGCTCCTCCTCCCTATTCACGAAGAGTTGAATCACAAGTATAATACTTTAAATCCAACTATAAGTTGATTTCTGCTTCAACAAATGGGCTAAAAATCCCCCAGCTCCCTCTCGTAGACTCTGGCCAGCTCCTCGCCCCACCCCTCCTCGTCGGTGAAGGTCCCCTCGAAGAACCTTATGACCGGTGGCTCGTTTGTCCACACGAGCCCCTTTACAACGTCGCGATGCTCGTAAAGCCAGGAAACCCTGTCCACGATGTACTCGAGGTGGCCCCGCAGGTATGTCTTCCTGGGCACCCCAAACCTGACGAGGTCCAGCTTCACGGGAACCTCTTGGCGCGTCTCAGGGTCCCTGTCCATCGAGACCTGCCCCCTCTCCATCGTCCTGACCCCGCTGACAAGGTACACCGCCGCGGACAGAGCCCCCGCGGGGTAGCCGCCGGAGCCCGGGGACGGCGGGATAAGCGGCACATGGGGGAGGAAGCGCCTAGCGTCGACGTGCAGCCCTAGACCGCCTGGCGGCTTCACGACGGGAACCCCCAGCCTGTCGAGCTCCCTGACCAGGTACTCGACCTGCTTGATCTCGTATAGCGGGAGGTTGTCGTCCAGCGCCATGCAGACGCCGTCGATCAGCATCGCTACCTCCTTTAGCGACATGCCCCCGTACGTCGAGTGGCCCTCGAACACCGGCTGCCACACCCTCATCTTCTCGTAGAGCTCGCTGTTCCCCGTTGTGATGAAGCCGCCGCGGACGTAGAAGCCCTTCCTCGCGCTCGCGTAAGCCACGTCCGTCAGCTCCAGAAGCCTCCAGGCGATCTCGCGCGCGTGCATGCCCCCGCACTTAGGGTCACGGAGCCTCATGAGAGCGACCTGCCAGTCCAGCATGCTCACGTCGGACACCAGGGGTATGCCGTACCAGTCGCACACCTCCCGCACCTCCTCGAAGTTATCCATCGAGAAGGGCTGCCCTCCGAGCAGGTTGCCGCAGAACTCCATCCTCACAGCCGCGACCCTCTCGGGCCCAAGCTCCCGTATCGCGTTCTCGAGCGAGGCCACGTCCATGTTCGCCTTGAACGGGTATTCGCTTTCGACGTTGAAGGCCTCCGGGTGCGGGAACTCGAGAACCCTTCCCCCGTAGACCGCCTCCACTATCGCGCGGGTAGTCGTGAAGTGCACGTTCGTCAGCACGTAGGGCTTCCTGCCGTCCTCCGTCAGGACCTTGAAGACTATGTTCTCGGCCGCGCGGCCCTGGTGGGTGAGGATCAGGTGCTTGTGGGGGAAGAGCTCCTTCATGGTTTCCTTGAGCCTGTAGAAAGCCCTGTTGCCCGCGTAAGAGTCCTCGAGCCCGATGCCCATCATGTCCGAGAGCTGCCTGGTGCTCGCGGCGCTGACACCGCTGTCTGTGAGGAAGTCCAGGAACACGTCGTCGAGAGGTATGCGGAAGGTGTTCCACCCCTCCCTCCACAGCACCTTGAGCCTCTCGCGCACCGGCAGGAGCCTGAGCTTCTCGAAAATCCTCACCCGGAAGTCCTCGACGTACAGCTCTCCTCCCCTGCTAGACCTCAGGATCACCGACACCACCCCTCAGACCAAGTATCTCCATGACGAGCCACCCGGCAGGCGTGAGCCTTATGGGGCGCCTCGGGGCGTACACCACCAGGCCCAAGTCGCGGAGCGCCCACACGTGCCCTTTTAGCGTCGAAATAGGGAGGTTGTGCTTCGCCGAAACCTCCGCCAGGAGCCGTGTCACGTTCACCGGAGGGTGCTCAGAGATCTCCCTAAGCAGGAGAACCTGCTTCTCGTTCAGCGAGCGTCTCAGAAGCTGCCTCAGAGCAACGAGCTCGCTAACCCCCAAGGTTCTCAATATTGGCGGGTCATCGCCCTCACGACCTCTGCGAAGCAGATCCAGGCATATATTCCTTTTGGACGGAAAATCCCGCCCAGCGTGAACGAGCCAGTATTTCTACTTTTTGAGGCTTTTAAGCTTGAAGCCTGATAAACCCCTGGCCCTCTGCGAGCCGGGAAGGCCCAGATGGGCTCGGTGGGGCACGTTGCCGTGAAAACATGGAAAATTGAAATGAGAGCCTGTTGACTAGACTAAGCCTTGAAAGTTAAGGAAGAAAAAAATAGTATTGTTTGGGGGCGCTACTTTGCCTCGTGTGTTCTAGTGAACAGGATGTAGGCTAGTACGAGGGGGATTACAAAGAGCGAGATGAGCACGGCGAAGTCTATCCAGTGCTGGGCGAAGAGGGCCCCGACGTCGAGCGGGTTGGACTGCTGCCCCCTTACGGCCTGGAATATCGCGCTGGTGAGCGAGCTGTAGCGGCTGTTCGGCGAGATAAGTTGAACAGTGCTGGAGATCTGGTTGTACTGCCTGAGGTACGCCTGGAACTGCGGGTTCTGCCTGATAGCGGTTGCGTTAGCGCCCTGGGGCACTGCAGGCGGCGGGCCCAGAACTGTGGAAGCCACGAAGGCGGCGATCATGGGGAGTATGAAGGCGAAGAAGAACCACACCCCGACGCTTGCGACCAGCGAGTAGCCTGACCTGTTAGTAAGAACGGAGATCAGCAGCGCGAAAGTGTAGTAAGCGAGGGCGAGGAGGAACGCCGCAACCCCGAGCATCGCGAACCTGAGGTAGTCGTCAGCCGTCAGGTTCGCCCTCTGGAGCACGGCTGTGACGGGGATGCCTATAGCGGTGGATGTGAGCACCGCCACAGCCAGTAGAATGACCCCCGCGAGCACCTTGCCGTTTATCAGCGTGTCCCTGAAAATAGGCCTCGCAAGCACCATCCTGATTGTGCCCTTTTCACGCTCACCCGCTATTGCACCGAAGCCCAGCGCGATGCCCAGTATCGGGGCCATTAAACCCAGGCTCTGCGCGACGGCGTTCCCCACGCCGAAGAAGAACCTCTCTCCAGCAGGGCCCCCGGCGAACCTGATAGCAAACTCTCTCTGGTAAGAGGTGACAATGTACAGCACTAGCACGAGGCCCACGAGCGCCCAGTACCTGAGGCTCGTCAAGTTCTCCTTAATCTCCTTACGAGCTATAACCCAAACCTTGTTCACTCCCAACCACCCCCTTCGAAAAACCTGTAGAGCTCCTCCCACGTCGGCGTGAGAGGAGTTATCGACTCGAGCTTGTAGCCCCCGGCCAGCTGGAGGATCTCCTCTTTCACGTCCCTCGAGGCTGAGACGACGACCCTGTTGTTTGAGAGAGTGACCTCGGTGACTCCCGGGAGGCTTTTAACAGCCCTGAAGAAGTCTTCAGGCCTGTCGGACACCATGACCTCCCACCTGTACCCCTTCTCCTTGCTGTATATCTCCGACAGCTGCTCGATGCTGCCCTGCGCCGTGACCTTGCCAAGCTTTATCAGCGCCGCGTGGGTGCAGAGGTAGCCTATCTCGCGGAGCAGGTGCGTCGATATTATTATCGTCTTACCCTGCTTGAGCAGGTCTCCTATGAGTTCGCGGAACATCTGGACGCCCTGAGGGTCAAGGCCGAGGGTTGGCTCGTCGAGGATCAGGAGCTCGGGGTCCTTGAGCAGTGCCTGAGCTAGGGCGAGCCTCTGCATCATGCCCCTGGAGAAGCCTCCGACCTTCCGGTTGGCGGCCTCCTTTAGGCCCATTAGCTCGAACACGCTCATTATCCGCTCCTTCAGCTGGCTCTCAGGTATGCCGTCCAAGAGGCCCAGGTACTCGAGGTTCTCGTAGGCCGTCATCCTCTCGTAGAAACCGTAGTTTTCGGGCATCAGCCCCACGCGTTTCCTGATCTCAACGGACTCCCTTATCGCGTCGAAGCCGAGCACCCTGGCTGAGCCGCTGTCGGGTAGCTGCAGTCCCACGAGGATCGAGATGAGGGTCGACTTGCCGCTCCCGTTGGGGCCGAAGAGGCCGAACAAAACCCCCAGCGGCACCCTCACGCTAACGCCGTCCAGCGCCTTCACGACGCCGCTCCTATCCCTGTACGTCTTCACCAAATTCTCAGTCTCCACAACCCATTCCACACCGATCACCTCCTACCGAACCTCCTATACGCTAAAATCAGGCCGACCACCAGCACTAGCACGAAGGCACCGATGAGGTAGGCCGGCGTCCCGGAGGGCTTCACGTAGACGTGCAGATCCCTCTGCATCGCGTCGACCTGGTCTGCGGTAGCCGTGAAGGTGACGTAGTAGTCGCCGGTGTTGATCGTGGAGTCGGTCGAGATCGAGAGGGTGAACGTCGCCGTGTCGCCCGGCTTGAGCTGAGCGACGCTCGTGGGGGTGACCGAGACAGTGAAGCCGCTAGGGGCGTTCAGCACCTTTAGAGCTACGTTCGTCACGGTGCTCATGCCCGAGTTCTGGACCTGCACCTGGAAGGAGGTGTCTGCCCCTGGAACGGTCTCGAGGTAGAAGCTCTGGGTCACGAACGCCAGCTTGTACTGACCTAGGACGCCGAGGCTGAGGTTGACACTGTCTGAGGATTGGGCGGTGGATGCCACAAGCGTGAACTGCACGTTTGTCGGCTCGGCGACGACCGGAGCGCCGACGACTAGTGCGAGTTGGATGCTGGAGCCCGCCTTGAGGTAGACCTGGCTCACCGTGTTGCCCTGCGAGTCCTGCATGCTCCAGGAGTAGCCGGACGGCAAGCTCTCCACGGTGAAGTTGACGAGTGCGTCGCTGTCCCCGAGGTTGTAGAGAGTTATCGGGAACTTGCCTGACTTGCCGGCGTAGGTGTCGACGTGCGGGCTCTGCGCCTCGATCCTCAGCTTAGGAGCACCCGCAGACACCGCTATCGTGAGGGGTAGCGCGTACTCGAAGTAGGGGCTCTTACCGGTTAAGCGAACGGTCACCGCGTAGCTCCCCGCCGTTGCGCTCTTCGGGACTTCCGGCGTCAGCGTGAGGGAGGCCGAGGAGCCTTGGGTGAGCGTCAAGGCTTGGAACTCGACGCCCTGGCTGTTGAGCACCTTCCCGCTCCACCCCTGCGGCAGGTCGACGCTAATCTCTGCTGTGAAGTCTGTGGAGAGCTTGTTCACCACTTGGAGCGGTATCGAGACGACGGAGCCGGGGCTTACCTTTATCGAGGACGCCTGGGTGGTGACGAGGCCGAGGTCAACAGGGTAGATCGTGACGGTTAAGGTTCGGGTGATGTTGTAGTAGGGAGTCTGGAAGGTTAGAGTAGCGTTGCACACGGCCCCCGAGGTGTAGTAGGATGTCACAGCCAGGTTCAGCGTTATCGTCTGCGACGGGTCAAGCGTGAGGGACTGCACCTCCGACGACCCGCTCGTAAGCTTGAGGTCCAGCGGGCAGCTGATGGCTTTAAGTATAGCTACGCTGACGGGCTGCGAGCCCTGGTTCGAGACCTGAACCTGGTAGCTGGCCGAGGACAGTACCGGTAGCTTGATGGACTGAAGGGGTATTGAGACGACAACCGCTCTGCTCATGGTGATGGTCCCGAGGTACACGTAGCCCGGGCTCGTCGAGCTCGTCGAAATGGTGAAGGTTTGTGACTTGTCGACGTAGCCGGGCTTCAAGAGCTTGAGAGTGTAGGTTCCAGGCATTAAAGCTATGCTGAAGAAGCCCGAGCTGGAGGTTGTGGTAGTCCCTTCAACTCCGCCGTTGGAGTTGTAGACCGTGACCGCGACTCCGGGTAGCGGATTTCCCTCGCTGTCGTAGACGTAGCCTGACACGCCCGTGCTAACCTCTGGCCGCGGAGCCGGTCCCTGCGGATTGTAGGGGGCTTTGGCTGGGGGCCAGCGGCCCTGTTGTTGCCTGGCCCGTGCCCCTCAAGGAGGTACCCGAGAGCGATCAGGCTCCAGGACGCCGTCTCCAGGACCTGCCCGAGAGAGCCCACGAGGTGCCTGAGGAAGAAGCGCAGGAAGAAGGGGCTCGGCAGTAGGAGCGTGAGTAGCATGAGCACAGCCCGCGCCAGCTCGCTCAGCGCTAGTAGCGTGAAGCCCGCGAGGAAGAAGAGGAAGAGCCTTGACTCCGTGATCCTGTAAGCCTTGTAGACGTAGTAGCACGTCAAGATAAGGGCCGTTATCCCAGCCCCGTCCAGCAGGGCTATCGCTAAAGGGAGGGGGTGGGGCAAGCGGAGCCACCTAACTGGCTTCAGCGCGGCCCGGGTATAAGCGTCTACCGCTCCCTGCTTCGGGCAAGGGGGCGCGCCTCACCCTGAGGAAGTAGTACGCCGCGAGAGCCACCAGGAGACCCGCGCCCAGGGCGTCGAGCAGGGGTGCGTAGCTTTCAACGAGCCACCAGTTTTCCCCGAGGTAGTAGCCCGCCGCGACAAGGAGAAGGTTCCAGGGTATGCTCCCGAGGAACGTCAGGACGGTGAAGTCGCGCATGCTCATCCTCGCCACACCGGCCGGGAAGCTTATGACCGTGCGGACAGCGGGGAGCATCCTGCCGACGAAGACCGCGAGCCTTCCACTCCTCTGGAAGAACCTCTCCGCGGCGAGCAGGTGGTGCTCGCTTACGAGAAGGTACCTGCCGTACCTGAGGAGGAAGCTCCTACCGGCGCTGAGGCCAAGGTAGTAGGCAAGCAGCGAGCCCACAAGGTTGCCGAGGCTCCCCGCCGCCACGGACTCGATGAGGCCGAACCGCCCCCTATAGACGAGGAAGCCCGCGAAAACCATCACGACCTCGCTCGGAATAGGGACCAGTGCGCTCTCGAGAACCATGAGGAGGAAGACACCTGGAAGGCCGAGCTCCGACAGCACTCTCACCGCGAGCTCGCTGACGGCTACGGTGATCGACACGACTCCCACAGAACGTTAGCAGTAATAACAGTTTCGCTTGGGTTTAGGGGGTGTGTAGGCTTAGGGGCTTCTCGGGTAGAGGGGGTGCTGGCGGTGGCTTCGCTACGCCAAGCCTGACCCGGGCTTCAGCTATGGCTGTGCCCAGCTCGGTGAGCTTCACCGTCCTGTTCCGCCCCTCCCGGATCCTCTTCAGCAGCCCCTTCTCCTCCATCGACGCCACGATCCTGCTGTACGTCGCCTTGACGACGGGGTTCCTAGGGTCCTCGCCCATCCACTCTATCAGCTGGGCGATGCTGCCGGCGGAGCCGTTCTTGGTGTATAGCGTTACGAGGATGTCGACCTCCCTCTCGTCCTCGATCAGCTCCAGCGGCCTGGAGGGGACCTCGACCTCGAAGAGAGCGCCGAGCTGGAGGTTGTCCTTCCTCGCGATGAAGTTCGCGAACTCCGGGGTATCGGGGTCGGGTATGAACTCGCCGTGCTGCTGGGGCTGGACCGCGTACACCCTGGCGTTGCCGAACATCATAGCGACGACGGTCACCGCTGAGGCCATGTAGGGGGGCATGTCGGTTATGTCTATGAGGACCTGCTTGCCCTTCTCGACGCTGAGTATGGCGTAGAAGACGCTGGCGACGCTCGAGTAGCTGAGCGGGTTCACCTTCACGGTCACGGGCTTGAAGAATGAGAGCGCCTCTTGGAGGCGCTTGAGGTTGTAGCGGGAGACGGCGCCGTAGCGGTCGGGCTTCGCGTCGTAGACTAGGTAGACCTTCTCGATGGGGTAGCGTAGCCTGATCTGCTCGAACCCCTGGAACACGAGGTTCGGGTGGAAGCCGACGTAGTGCACTGTAACGACCATTACGCTCACTGTAACTGCTCTCTGCTACGGTAACACTAGCGCGCTACCAGTATATATACCTGTTGCAACTGTTGCAGAGAAGATTAACAGTAACATTTTCATGCAACCATCCTCCCTAATGCAAGCCGGGTCAAGGTAACAGAAAATAGTTACCGTTGTACAGTTTAAATACCGTTGCCATCCACGTTTTTTGTAGTATAACGGGGTTACCTTCGAAACTTATTATAAAAAGTAAAAAGCTAGTACGTTTGAGGCAGTATGGCGCTGCTGCAAAGGTCAGGCTACCTGGATCCCGACGTGAAGATCCTCGTGGAGAAGCTCTCCGAAATGTACAGGCGCGGGGCAGGGGGCGTGCAGCTAACCCTCGAGGGCACGCCGGCCAAGCCCTACCCCGTCGCGAAGATCCACGGTGCTAGGATCAGGGGCCCGCCGATCTCCGAGAGCCGGTTTAGAGTAGTAGACGAGCTGCCCCACGACTTCCACGTGGTCTCGGTCGACGCAGCGGCGAGAATACTGTTCGACGCTGGCTCATACAAGATCCTCTCCGCGAAGGTCGTCGCCGGCGTATGGAGGGGGGTTGAGAGGGTGAAGCTGGTGGGGCCCTACAAGAGGATACAGCTCTTCGAGAGCCTCGAGGAGGCCGGTAGCTGGCTGGCGGAGGTGGAGCTCGAGGCCGCGCTCAGGCTCGTCCGCGAGTACCCCTCTGCCTTCATCCTTTTCGACAGGCCCCTCGTCTTCACCCCCGAGTCGAGGTCCTCTAGGGCCTACTCGATGCTCCTCAAGCGCACCTGGAGGGTGATCGGGGTCCCGAAGTCCACGTCGCTCCGCGTGTCAACGGGGGAGAGCCTCCTCGGCTACCTGTTCCGCCTGGCTGAGAAGTACTTCAAGGGCCTCCCCTGGGTCTACTTCCCCGTCCTCGAGAACCCGCGCGTCCAGCCCGGGGGGCTGGCTGTGTCGGTTGCGAGACTCTCGCCGGGCGCGCCGCCGTTCAGGGTCGACGCGCCGTACGCTCTGGCCGAGAGGCTGGACGCCGAGGAAGTGGCGGGCATGCTGGCGTACCTGCAGGACTTCTCCTCGCCTGGCTACCCACTGCCCCTGAAGATAGTGCACGAGCTGTCGCGCATATCGCAGGACGAGCTCGACCTGGACAGGTCCCTGCTCCTCGAGGACCTCTCGCTGAGCGGCGTCTCGACGCGCATGCTCGAGGACGCGGCTGGCTCCGAGTTCAAGAGCCGCTTCATATGGGGTGTGGGAGACTAGGGTGGTTGAGTTGAAGCTGGGTGTTGTCACGTGGGTAGAGGGCACGACTGTTAGGTTCAGGATCGCCGAGGGAGCGAGGGCCGAGAGGGGGATGCTGGTCAAGATCGAGGACGCCGGCAGGACGTTCATCGTGAAGGTGGTTGACTTCAAGCCTGAGAGCCTGCTGAGCGCCGCCGAGGTGGCTGTGATCACGAGCAAGGCCGACAAGGGGGAGCGCGTCCAGCTGAGGGACAGGGACCTCAGGCTCTACGACACCGCTATAGGCACTATAGTGGCCCAGATCGACCCGGACGGGGAGGCTCACGGCCCCACGAGCGTGCCCGCGATCTTCTCAACCGTCGAGTCGCTTGACAGAGGCGTCCTCGAGAAGCTGGGCCTCCACACTGGGGACCTCCCGATAGGCTACGTGAGGTTCGGGCACGAGCCCGTGGACGTCGTCGTGGCGCTCAGCGGAGCCAAGGTGATCCCGCACCACGTCCTCGTGGTTGGAGGGACCGGCGCCGGGAAGAGCAACTTCGGCAGGGTGCTGGCCGCCTCGGTGCTGCACAACAAGGGGAAGTACAGCCTCGTGGTATTCGACTGCGAGAGCGAGTACCTGCTGGGCTCGAAGCCGGGGGAGATGGGGCTCACGCACCTCCCCTTCTCGGAGGAGTACCTTTTCCTCGTCACCGGGAGGGTGAGTAGGCCGGGGAGGCTGAGGCTCGAGCTGCCCGAGCTCGGGGAGGAGAGGAGTATTCCAGCGTACCCCCTGAAGATGGACATCAGCAGGCTGAAGCCCCACGACTTCACGCTCACCGGGGAGTTCTCGGGTCCCCAGGAGGAGCTCCTCTGGCTTGCGTACAAGCAGTTCGGTGAGGACTGGGTGTACTCGCTCCTCACCGCGGACAGCAGGAGCATCTACGCGAGGCTCGGCAGGCTGGCCGGCGTCAACACGATCAACGTGACGAAGAGGAAGATGAAGTACCTCGTCGGCGACGGCGACATATTCTGCCGCGAGTGCGACTACGATCTGGCCTCAGCCGTGCTCTCCATGGTGGCTAAGGGGAGGGTTGTCCTCGTGGAGACGCCGTTCGCGACGGAGGGCGAGGAGAAGCTCCTCGCGACGATCATCGCCGAGAGGATCTTCAGGAGCTACGAGGAGATGAGGAAGAAGGTCCCGGATAGGTGGAGCCAGCTCCCCCCGGTCCTCATCATGGTCGAGGAGGCTCACAGGTACCTGTCAGCCCAAGCCCTCGGCGGGAGGGGGGAGGTGCGGGAGAACATCTTCTCCGTTATCGCGAAGCGCGGCAGGAAGTACAAGGTCGGGGGGCTCTACATAACCCAGATGCCCAGCGAGCTCATAGAAGCTGTCGTCCGGCAGGCGCTCACCAAGGTGATACTATCCCTCCCGACCAGGCCCGACTACCTCATGGTCATAAACCACAGCCCCTACCTCGACGAGGCGGAGAGCGAGATCAAGACGCTCGACAGGGGGGAGGCCGTCGTCGTGAGCCAGCCTAGCGGCTTCCGCTTCGCGGTCTCGGTCAAAATCTTCAGCTACGAGGAGTACTGCACGAGGCTAATAGAGGAGGAGAAAGCGGAGCGGGTACTACAGGAGTCTGTCCCGGCTAAGCAGCAGTAAAACCCAAGTGGTAGATCAACAAATTACCTTCCGTGGCTTTACCCGAAGACAGCAGGACGCGTAGGAAATCCCCCTCTAGGCTCTTCTGATGGGCGTCCGGCGCGAAAAAACCGGGAGCTTATACGAGCTTCTCCTCTATCTTGAACACTGAGATCATTTCCGCGGCGATGTAGAAGAGCAGGCCGGCGACGATGAAGAGGATGCCTGCTGGCGGCGCGCTGATAAGCGTGAATGCCCCAGCTAGGAGGTCGAGCAGCCCGAGCGGCTTGAACTTGGAGGCGGGGTACCACTTGTCCATGGCGATCGACGTCAACCCGGCCCACAGGAGGTTGAGGGAGATGAAGAGCAGGTTCTCGAGTACCTCGCGGAACGTCAAGGCCCCCCTGAGCGCGATGGGTGCTAGGTGCACTGCAAGGAAGATCGCGACAACTATGGAAACGAGGACGGCTATCCGCGTGACAACTTCCCCGGCCTTCAGGAAGTAGCGGGCTGTCTGGACGACCGAGGGAGGTATCCTCTGCGAGGACTCCATGCGAACCACCGGTGCTAACTCAAATAACATAGGAAGGCTTATATTTTTTACTTTGTTTAACTAACTGAATGTGATGTCTGCCAGGGGCGGGTACTTTTCGAGCTTCGCCGCCATCCTAGTGGTAGCGCTGGTCGCAGGCCTCCTATCCTACCTAGCAGGCTTCCCAGAAACGGCCGTGCTGGCGATCAGCGTGTTCTTCGCCGAGATCGCAGCGACCCTGCTTCTCTGGGACAGGAGAGTGCCCGTGGCTTTCCTCGGAGTGGCCCTCCTCCTAGCTCTCGGAGCCCTGAACATCGAATCGTTCCTGAGGTTCGCGAACCTGGACGTGATATTCTTTCTAATCGGCATGATGGCCTTCGTGGGGACGCTAGAAGAGAGGCATTTCTTCGACCGCTTGGTGTCTATAACGCTGAACGCCTCGAAGGGCAACGGTGTCGTCCTTATTTTAGCGGTTCTCGTGCTTTCGGCGCTCCTGGCCGCCCTTGTCGACGAGGTTACTTCTATAGTGGTGATGACTTCCTTCATACTCCCGCTATCAAGGTTCGCCGGTGTGAGCCCTGTCCCGTTGCTCCTTCTAAGCATCTTCGCGACAAACATTGGGAGCAGTGCGACTGTTATCGGCAACCCCGTTGGAGTGCTGGTCGCTTTCCGAGGGGGACTGACTTTCGGCGACTTCCTGCGCTGGGCCACGCCCATCTCCGTTCTCGCGCTGGCGGTGCTCACTGTCCTGGCGTTCCGCTTCCAGAGGAGCTACATCGTCAGCTTCACCATGGGCATAGCGTCTCAGCGACGGGTTGTTCCACAAGATGAGTCTACGGGCTCGAAGAGCTTCAGGCGGGACGCGATCCTGTTCCTGTCGACTATAACGAGTTTAGCGCTGCATCACCAGCTCGAGGAGCTCCTGCACCTCGAGAAAAACACGCTTCTGCTAGGCATCCCGCTCATGGCTGCAGCTGTGAGCATCATGATCGACCTCGACAGGGGTATGAAGGCCTTCCGTGAGAGAGTAGACTGGCCGACACTCATCTTTTTCGCTATGCTTTTCGCCTCTGTGGGAGCACTAGAGTCGTCCGGCTTCATCGAGTACTTCAGCCAAGGATTCTCATCAGTGACTGGAGGCACATTCGAGCTCACGCTCCTCCTGTACTCCACAACGGCTACTCTAATGTCGGCTTTCATGGATAACGTCCTCGCCGTAGCGGTGCTCCTTCCCGTGGTGGAGGCGCTGGCGGTTGCCGGCATCAGCTCTTTCCCGCTGTACTGGGTCAGCCTCTTCTGCGGAACCATCGGCGGGAACCTAACCCCCATTGGGAGCACGGCCAACATTGTGGCCCTAGGCCTGCTCGAGAAGGCGGGCTACCAGAGGCCTAGTCTTAGGGAGTGGCTCAGACACGGGTGGTGGGCAGCAGTTGTGCCGCTAGCCCTAGCGATAAGCCTCATCTACGTTCAGATCCCGCTAATGCCGTAGCTGCTACGTTACGCTTAAATTCTCCCGGGGGCTCTCCTCCCTGTGCTCGTCGCTGTTGGCTCGCTGAACCCCTCGAAGCTTGAAGGAGTGAGAAGGGCGTTCCGTGATGTTTTCGGGCAGGCGGAGGTAGTGGGGGTCAATGTCGAGGGCCTCAAGCCACAGCCGATCGGGCTCAGCGAAATCCTGGACGGCGCTAGGAAGAGGGCCATGGCCGCGCTCGAGCAGGTGCAGGGGAGCAGCTTCGGTGTCGGGATCGAGGCCGGCATCTTAACTCTCCCCGGAGTTGCGGTGGACCTGCAGGCTGCCTTCGTGGCGTCGAGGGACGGGAGAGAGTCTGTCGGGCTGAGCCCCGCTTTCCCGCTGCCCAGGAGGTTCGTGGAGCCTCTTCTCGCCGGCGCATATGGGGAGCTCGAGGAAGTCGCGGACAGGCACTTCGGCACCAAGGGGGTGGGCGAGAGGGGCGGAGTCGTCAAGCTCCTCACCAGGGGTAGGGTGACGCGGGAGGATCTGACGTACCTGGCGACGCTGATGGCGCTCGTCGCCTTCGAGAACAGCGACCTCTACTTCTAGCCGCTGTTTTGTCGCTGCAAAACTGCGAGGCTAGGTTTTCGAGGCTCGCGGCTATGCTAGCCCACGAGAAGGTTTTGCTCGCATAGACCTTATCATGGCGGAGCTCGACGCCATCCTGCGGTGTACGCAACCCCTCTAACCTCAATCCCGGGCGTAGGAAGCAGGAAGGAAGTGTCAAGGGGAATTTTCACACTTTTTCTGCCACTCCAAGCTTATCCTCTCAACATCCTCAGGTGTTATGCTGGCGAACTTCTCTCCTTGCACCGCGAGTTCTATGGGATCTTTCACGACCCTAACTACGATACTATTCCCTTCAACGGCTATCAACACCTTATTCCCCTCCTTTATTCCGAGCGCCTTTACCACGCTTTTAGGCAGGTAAAGGGCAAACTTTCTCCCTACCTTGCCCACAGCAGTCGGGCTTACCACCATCAACCGTGCGATTTTTTAATAACCTGCGGTATTAATTTATTGCCTGGTTTACTCGTTGAAAATGTTGAAAATCAGAGATATTCAACGTAGCCGGGGTTACCGCAATACCTCCTGGGCACGAGAAAAGTTTTCGCGCGGTCGAGGTTTGAGCTCTCCCTTTGGCTCGCGACGGTCCAAGACACCGCGGTTACACAACCTACACTACCCAGCCAGCCTGCACTGCCCAGCCAGCCGCAGCAACAGGGCTATCTCGTTGTAGTGGAGACGGACAAAAACCTCTACTCCGTCGGCGAGACCCTGACGATTAACGTCTACGTAGCGTCCTGGGTGGAGGACCTCTCCCTTGAGAGCAGGTGGAGGGTTGGCATATCAGCGGGGACGGGCAACTAGTTTGGAGCAGGAGGTGATCCGCTCAGAGGAATCAGCCGGCTTCCGGGATAAGTTGCAAGAGCGATTTTGAACTCTTTCACTTCATCGAAAGTGCTCCGCGCGAAAACCTTTATTGGTGGACACTGAATTCCTACAAGTAGGGTCCACCTTGGGTAGATATGTTACCGTATCCACTAAGGTCAGGCGGGAGCTTCTAGAGGAGGCCAGGCAGCTGGGCATCAACATCTCCGAGCTCCTGAGGAGGGCCCTAGAGGAAGAGGTGCGCAGGCGCAGGCTGATGAGCCTAGAGAAGAGCCTGAAAGAGATGCATAGCGTGCTAGACAAGATAGATGTGGGTGAAATCGTGGATCTGATTCGCGAGGACAGGGAGACTAGGTGAGGAAGTCCATCTACTTGTTCGACGCATCGAGCATCGTTAGAGCTCTTAAGGAAGCTAAGCTCGTCCCTCTGGGCGGTCAGGCGCTGCAGTGGCTCACGGTGTACGAGGTAATCAACGTCCTCTGGAAGGAGTCGCACCTGCTGCGGAGGCTCGAAGCCTCAGAGGCTGATTTCCTCCTCCATATTTTCACGAGGCTAGTCAAGGAGATGGTAGTGCTCGAACCCACAGGCCTCGAGCAAGACATACTCCGAATGGCGTTTTCCAAGGGGATAACGGCTTACGACGCCTCCTACGTAGCTTTGGCCGCTAGGTACGGTCTGACGCTCGTGACCGAAGACCGAAAGCTATCCCGCGCGGCTAGTGGCGTGGTTAGCGTAGCGAGCCTGGACAACCTCGCTTAACGCCCTCGCCAATTCCCCTACATTCTCTCAGCATCACTGGCCGCAATTCCTACCAGCAACCCTACGGGGGATTGGAGGTCTCTCCTCGAGGGGAATACCCTCTCAGGGGCAAGAGCTCTGTGCTCCTCTTGGAAGTGAACTTGTGGAAGTTCCGCGGTGTGATGGGTGGCCGTTGAGGCAACTAACCTGGCCTACGAAGTGAGGGAAAGGGCTGGGCGCGCTGCACACTTGGTTGCAGGAGCTGAGAGGAGATAAAAGGATGACATGTTTAGGGTTGATCCGCAAGCACAGGTTTTTTGGCAAAAATGCGCAACTAGATCTCCGAAATTCGCGACTATGCTGCATCGGGGCTTTGCGTTTAGGCTTCGTCGCCTTTGAATGGGTGGAAGGGTGTTCACAGCTACGGGGAAGCCTTAAGGGCAGCTAGCCTTCTCAGGCGTCCAGGTATATCCTCGCCCTGTAGACACCGTCCGTCACCGTAACGTGCCTTTTACCCCTGTAGACCCTCAGCCCCCTCTTCACGGCCTCTTCGACAACCCTGTCCACGTCCCTGCACGCGAGCTGCAGGTAAGGTGGGTGGAAGTCTATCTTCAGGAGGTGCCCGGCTTCAACAGCCTTTCTTGTGTGCCTGATGGGCTCGCACATCTCCAGGAGGAAACCCATGTACTCGGGCACGCTTATGCCCGGGACAAGGCGAGCCATCTTTTCCGTTCTCGTGCCCCGCCTCATACCAGCCCGTGCCTTCTCAAAATCTTCTCGAACTGTCTTTAGAGAACTGCCCCATCTAGCAGAGCCTGCGACCCACCTCTAAACCCTTCACCTTTGTTCCAGGCTTTTGCCACGCCCTCAGCCTACTTAGTGTAATGAGGAGTACCAGCGCGGCTAGAAGCATAGCGGTTAGGAGCGGCAGGTTCGCCTCCACCCTGTATGCCGACGTAGCGGAGATAGGCCCGTTTACGGTGAAGCTCCGGCCGAGGCTTTTGCCGTTAGCATCGATGTAGCCCTCAAACATCCTAACGAAGAGGCCTCCCAGCTCGGGCACGTCCTGCCCAGGTGGGATCGTGTAGCCTTCCCTGTAGTAGCTGCAGGCGCTGTCTATGCAGACAAGGTACTCTGGGGGCCCGAACCTCGCCTCAACAACCACAGGCCCAGAGACGCTGAACGAGAAGCTCGGAGCCTCAGGCGCGCTCACATCTCCCCTCCTAACCCCCCACCCCTCAAACCTGTACCTAACCTTCTCATCCGAGGCGTAGTAGTAGCCCTCCCTCAGCCCCTCCAAACCTACTCTTACCGTATCGCCTTTACGGTACCAGCCCGAGCCGAACGCCGGGGTCAGGCTGCTTACAACCTGTACTTCATACTCGGTGTCCCAATAAGCCACCAAGTGAATCCCCTCAGTGGCCGTGAATGAGACGATGGGTTGCCTGCTGAACAAGGAGTTGTTCAAGAGCCACCCTGAAAACACACGTCGAGTCCCGTTACCATGATCAACTACAGTAGCATTCACACCAACAGTGACGAGCTCACCCTTAGTAACCCACCCGCCACCTTTAACTGAGGAGTAGTTGCTGTCGACCCTAACTAAAACCTGGACAACATACAGTGCCGTAAGGTTCAAGTCTCCCGTCAAGACCAGCGATCTTGGATTCTCTGTTGAGCCGTCACTCCAGCGATTGAAGATGTATAGCACTCCGCCGTCGTAAAACTGGGCTGGTACTTGAACACTGTGATTCCCCCCTAGTAGCCTGAATGTAGCCGAGGAAACAGATCTGTTATCGGAATCGACCTTTACCCACAAAGCTGGGCTAGGCGTAGGCAGGTTGACCCTCAGGGTGAATCCGACTTTCACTGGAGCCGGGTTCACGAGCTGATTAACCTCGCTCCATATAGCTACGTAGAATTCGTCGTCCACCGGGAAACCCCACTGCTTAAATTCCCGTCTTAAATCGGCTCCGGTAGCAGCGCTCATCGCTGCGACGAATAAGGTTGCCTGCTTTGCGTCAGAATCAAGCGTGAATGTAAAGGGAGCGTCTCTTGGAAGCAGGAGAGAAAAGAACCTGCGCAGGCTGTCATAGCCGTACCGTGTGCAGATAATGTCTATGATCTCATCTAGGATATCTGGGGTTATATCATCGTATCGCGCACCCCTTCTTAAATACTCGTTAAGGCTCGGCGTCTGGCCAAAATGCCACACCGAGTTTTTAATGTTTTCTAAGATGTCATCAGGGATGTTAAAGAGGGATTGCTTTGCCTCTAGCGTTTTCGCTACGTACATGCCTAGAGCTGTCGCCAAAGCCTCAGAGTAGACCCATCCTTTACTCCCCGAGAAGAACTGCGCAACCTTGCTTCCTCCTCCCAGCAAGAAATCATGTCCCATTTCATGGAAGTAAACACCCCACTGCGGAGACCCAGAGCCGAACGCCACGATCATGCAACTATTGTGAATTGGCTTGTCAACATCTGTCCCTAACCTGATAGGATTCCCTGAGAGACCGCACGGCACGGTGCCATCAGCACCATGCCCTGGGTCGTTAACTAGAAACAATCTGCCACCCCCATACGGTACCGTACCTGTTGCCTCGCGTTCAAGCTCATAAGCTATATCCGTTATACGAACGACCTCGTAGCGCTTGAATATCAATCCATAGTCAAATCCCTGAACGGGCTCTCGCGGTATGTAGAACGTTACGTGTTTCCCGTCAAGACGCTCTAGAGTCAGCCCTAGACTTTTGTCTGTGACACGCACTATCGCGCTATTGGCAGCTTCAAAACCGTCTACCTTCACCGTGATGTAGGGTGTTTCCCAGAAGTTGCGTGGTGGTCTGAGTGCTGTCACCAATCCACTGCTGGAGACCGTGGCGACTTCTTAGGTTGCTACTGAAGAACTCGATTTTGCTTGGAGAAACAGCGTTTCCGTAAGCATCGTGGACTTCCACAGTAAGCAATCCTGTTGGGTTGTCCCGAACCGAGAGTAGCAGTATTGGAGGTAACAGTGTAACACTGCCAACGTTAACCTCAACACGGTTGCTACTGAGAACCTCATCAACCCTAGCAGTTATCCAACAGGCGCCGAACTTGCCGGGTAACGCTTCGACTAAACCGGATTCTGCCACAGATACCACAGAGGGGCAGTCAGCAAAGAACTCCGCTGTCGATAAGGCAAGCCTTCTCCCAGCCATGTCCTTGACAATGACGGATAACTTCCCGCTTGTAACCCCATCTGCAAGGTTCAGGTAGTACGGGGTGAGCAAAACCTCTGAAACCATGCTGGAGTTCGGGAGCTCGGACAAAATTCGAACAGAAGCATAGGAGTCTGCTCCGTCATTCGCGTGTTTGTCAAAGGCACTGATCTCCCAGTTAAAGCGAGTAGCGCCCCCGATCTGACTTATGTCTACGATTATTGAAATAGTGTTGTTTTTAATAAAGACCGGGCAGGAGCCACCTCCAGTACGTTGGCCTATGGGATCAACCCAGCCCTGCCAATGCGAGTCGTAGAAGGCCACTCTCACATTGTACTCGCTTCCCACGAAGACGTGTTTCTGCCCGGTATCTGGATTTAAGTCAGTGTCGATCATCCATAGATACACTATAGTGTTGTTCCCGGGGTTTAAAGGGACGGCAGACCTTACCGTCATCTCGAACTGTAGCTTGGTTAGGCTAGTCTGGCGCACTTCAGCATGAACCACGTCGATGTAGCCATAGGAGCTTTTCACATCGCCTATGCGGTCTGATAGCGAAGATATTACGGGGTTGAATGGTGATTGGGCTGGATAGCTATTTACATTCGGAGGAAAAATTCCAAGCAGTGCAATGACCAGCAGAGTAGCTAATATACACATTTGAAACGCTGAGAAAGCTGACTTCGAGGTGGCACTTCGAGAAGTGTGCCTCTTAGGACAAGAGTAATCTTTGTGATAGGAATTTTGCGACGCGGAAGATATGGTACAAGCGTAGGCTGAGGTGGCAACTTTTCCTACGCTAGACTTACTTCTCTTCCCATGCAACCTTCTGAGGTGTTCCAGCACAGTTGACACAAGCGTTGAAGTTATAGCAAGGATTAGCAGAGAGATTTGGGAAATTACATTTCTTCCCATAAACATTAAACTGCTCACCAATAAAATATATTTTTTATTAAAAAACTTTGGATACTGTTGTTCGCACATGCTCTGAGAAGCCTAATCGACACATGCAAAAGCAGTCACATCCTTGTATAGCGCCAAGAAAAAAAGACTTTTTTACTAAGCGAGTTTGCCTGCTAGTCGATGTAGCGCTGGCAGTTGTAGCAGTACCACCGCTTGTACTGCTCAATCCAGGTGGCGGGCTTCCCGCAGTAGGGGCAGATCTTCCGCTCCTTCGGGCCGCCGAAAATGGAGGTGACCTTTGAGGTCAATCCGCCGCCTGCGGGTTGCTGGGCGGGCGGCGCTGCCGTGAGCGCCGGTGTAACGGGGACCTCTGGGAGTTCTACGGGCTCCTTGACGAGGACTATGTCTCGGATCGCGCTTATCTTGTCCCAGGGGACCTCTAGCGTGGCCCCTCCGGGGGTTCTGACGAAGACGGTGATGGACGTTTCTCCGAGCTTGAATCCGATGTCGTATACGTCCCCGAGGTACTTCGCCTCGATGTCGTAGACCTTCTTGCCTATTACCTCGGACCTTGCTACGCTCAAAGCTTTCCTCCTCTTACACTACTCTTGCCAGGCAATGTCTTATATGCTTAGCGGTACATAAAGAACCCTACACCCATTTTCCGGGGAACCTCTAAAAGATATGAATAAAGGGCCTGGGCCCTTGTAAGAGTGAATGCCTCAACCCCTCTTAGCCCAGCACTACGGCAACGCGCAGGTCGTCCGGGAGATCGTGGAGTTCCTCAGGGGGAGGTGGGTTGCGGTTCACTGCGAGAGGAGGATGCGCGACGGCCGGCCGCTCCTCGTGAGGTACCTGGCTGAAAAACCCCTAGCCGTGAACTCCGAGGCGGGCTTCGCGTCGCTATTGAAGAGGCTGAGGCACCTGGGGCCGAGGGCGTTCTACGGTACCGCCAGCCTGTACAAGAGGCTTGAAACGCGGGAGGACGCGTTGAACTACTCGGGGAACGTGGTCCTGAGGACGCTGACCTGGGACATCGACTCCACTCCCGAGCACTGGCGCGCCACGCTGGAGGTGGCGAGGCTCATAGTGGGCGAGCTCGAGCGGGAGGGCGTTTCGAGGAGCGTTTGGCTGAAGTGGAGCGGGCGGGGGATGCACGTGCACGTGCACGAGAAAGCCCTGCCTGAAGACCTCCTGGCGAAGAGGGGTGCGCTGGACGTGACATGGTCCGCTGTGCAGATGATAGTAGAGAGGGTTAAGGGCAGGGTGCAGGAGGTAAACCTCGAGTACGGATCGAGGATAAAAGTCGAGAACCTGATGGACCCCCAGAGGGTATTCACCGCGCCCCTGAGCCTGCACAGGGAGCTCGACGCGGTGTGCGTCGCGCTCAAGCCCGACGATCTCGACGAGTTCGACCCCTCGTGGGCGAAACTAGGCAGCTTCAGGCACAACCCGGACTGGAGGGTCTACGAGGAGGGCGAGGCTATAGAGCTTGCGGAGAAAGCCCTGCGGGAGATCGGTGGCTACCTCAGAAAAGGCGAGGCCAGCAGGGTGAGCGTCGCCCCCGCCCCCCGCGCTGCGGCCCCGGTTGCGCGACTTGAGGGGGAAGTCAGCCTGAGCAGCCTGAGGATCAGGGAGAACCCCGGGCCGCTTTACAGGCGGAAGCTCCTCTACGACCCTAGGCGAGCGGTGGAGTACCTGGAGGACATCCTCAGCCACTACATCCTAGGCAACATAGAAAAGAGAGAGGCTGAGTCCCTCATCAGCAGCACAATGAACGTTACTCTCTTGACGCAGGGCTACACGGCCGAGGACACGGAGAGGCTAAGGAGGCTTTACGCGGCGGCATTGGAAGCTCTAAGGTCGGCGAGCGAGCCTGATGACTTGAGAAGACTCCTCGAGCGTCTAAAATAGCTTTAAAAAGTTAAGACCCGGCACTCTACGAGCAAGTGTGGGCGAGGGCATAGGTAACTTTCACAGCATCTATTTTGAGACAACAGGAATCCGCTAAAGATTTCACACAGGAGTAGGATTAACCATTTTGCTTATACTAGTGTTCGTGCTCCTCGACAGGAGCTTGAAGCTCTTCCAGCTCGTTTCTCACCAGCTTGAGAACGGCCTCGTCGGCGAGCCTGTCGGTCGACCTGTAAATCCTTGCACCAAGAGACTTAAGCCTGTAGAACGCCCCCTCTCCGATAGATCTCACGATGACAGCTTCAGGCTTAAAGCTAGAGACAAGGTTTAGGATCATGCGACCGTGTCCAGAGTGCTCCTCTGGGTTCCTGTAGGGGTTGTCTACGTATTGCACATTGGCTATCTCACTGCCCTGAACCTCGTAAACCGCGAAGCCGGGGGCTCTGCCGAAGTGCGGTGAGAGGAACAGCTTGCCGTTCACCTTCACAACGGGTACTAGCACTCGCACACCGCTAATCTCCGGGAGTTGCTTAAAAGCATTGCGTGACGCAACCGAAGTTACAACCGCGGCTTGCGGCTTCAGGTAGAATTAGAACACGGAGCTATTAAATTAGAGAGAACATCCCAAAGGAGCCTCTGGATCTTGAAGGGAGAGGATTGAACTAAAGCGTTTTTATAGGTCTAGTGAAGGCTTAAACGTGGGTGGCTGATTTTGATTCAACAATCGATGACGGGGGCTCTAATCGTTTTGACCGTTCTCACGCTCAGGCTCTACCGTGGCAGGCCGTCGACTACCGAGGAGTGGGTCGAGATACTGTACCTCGCCCTCGTGGGCTTCATAGACGGTTTTATGGTCGCCCAGCTTGCGCCCTTCTTCACCACCTTCGCCACGAAGCTGACGTTCCACCTCTTCTTCTACCTGCTCCTGGCCTCCATAACGACAGTCCTCTACCTCGCCTACAAGGGGCTATACGACTTCAAAATATTCGCGATGGCGCTTGCTCCTTGGTACCTGGCGCTTGTTCTCGTCCTGTACTCGCGGATCGTGGGCGTGGGGACGATTTTCGTGTTCTAGCCGTAAAGGTGGCAGGCGACCAGGTGCCCTCCGCCGGCGTCGGTGAGCGGGGGCTCCTCTACCCTGCACCTCTGCGTCGCGAAGGGGCAGCGCGGGTGTAGTCTGCAGCCGCTGGGTATGTTGACGGCATTAGGAACCTCCCCCCTCAGCGTCACCTTTTCCCGGAGCCTGTGCTCAGGGAGTAGCTGCGGGACAGCGCTCAGAAGGGCCCTCGTGTAGGGGTGCAAGGGCCTCCCGAAGACCTCTTCGACGCCCCCGTACTCCACGATCTTACCTAGGTACATGACCGCAACTTTGTCTGCGATGGCCCACGCGGAAGAGAGGTCGTGCGTGATGTAGATGAGCGAGAGCCCTAGCTCTCCGCGGAGCTCCCTCAGCAGGGAGAGGATCTGGGCCCTAGCGGAGACGTCGATGTTGGATATAGGCTCGTCGGCGATGAGGAGCTTCGGCCTCAGCACTAGGGCCCTCGCGATGGCAACTCTCTGCCTCTGGCCTCCGCTAAGCTGGTGGGGGTACCTGTCGTAGAAGTCCTCGGGGGGCACGAGGCCCACCCGCCTCAGGGCCTCCAGAGCCAGATTCCTCCGCTCCTCCCTGCTTCCGATCCTGTTCACGTCCAGAGGGAACTTCACCTGATCTCCCACCTTCATCCTGGGGTTGAGGCTGACGCTCGGATCCTGGAAGACCATCTGAACGTTGCGCCTGAAGTGTGAGAGCTCTTTGCCCCTAAGCGTGGTCACGTCATAGCCGTTGTAGACGACCCTCCCGGCCGTGGGCTCGACGAGCCCCACTATGGCTCTTGCCACCGTCGTCTTGCCTGAGCCGCTCTCGCCAACGAGAGCCAGAGCCTCGCCGTCCATCACCGAGAAGCTAACGCCGTCGACTGCTCTCAGGTACTTCCTCTTGCCCGAGAGCATCTCGCCGAGCGTCCTTCTCAGGGGGTAGTAGACCTTCAGGTCCTCAACCCTCAGTAGCTCCTTACCAGAGGTGGCACGCAACATACCTATCACCCAAGCTCTTCACAGCCGGCTCCTCCCTCCGGCACCTCTCAGAGGCAAAGGGACACCTCGGGTGAAAGCGGCAACCTGGCGGAGGGCAGTGCATGTCCGGCGGCTCACCGGGTATGGGCTTGATGTCCTTTGAGCCGCCCACCCGCGGCACAGAGCTGAGGAGGGCCCTCGTGTAGGGGTGTAGCGGCTCCCTCACCACCTCATCGACCCTGCCCGACTCAACGACCTTGCCGGCGTACATCACCGCGACGCGGTCAGCCAGCTCGGCGACGAGTCCCATGTTGTGCGTTATGAAGAGCATTGAGGTCTTGAAGGAGGATTTAACCTCCTTCAGAAGCTCCACGATCTGCGCCTCCACGAGGGCGTCTAACGCGGTTGTAATCTCGTCGGCTATGACCAGCCGGGGCTTCAGGGCTAGAGCAAGGCCGATGGCAACTCTCTGCCTCTGCCCGCCGCTCAGCTGGTGGGGGTAGTCGCTCAGCCTCTCCCTAGGGACGCCCATCCTCTCGAGTATCTCGCCCGCCTCGCGCAGAGCCTCCTCCTCGCTACCCGCGGCCCCGTGCTCCGTGAATAGCTCCACGAAGTGCTCACCGATCCTCATCACCGGGTTCAGGCTGGCGTAGGGGTCCTGGAAAACCATGCTTATCACTCGCCCGCGTATCCTCCTCAGCTCCTCCTCCCTCATCTTCAGGAGGTCCATCCCGTTGAAGTGCACGGAGCCGCCCTCCACCACAGCGTTCCCCGGTAGCAGGCGTATCACCGTGAGCCCCAGCGTGCTCTTGCCCGAGCCGCTCTCCCCGACGATCCCCATAACCTCCCCCTCTTCGACGCTCAGCGACACGCCTCCCAGGGCCTCCAGCCTCCCCCTGCGGGTCCTGTAGGAGACCTTTAGGTCTTTAACCTCCAGCAGGCTCATGCTTCCACCCTCCTGGGGTTCAGGATCTCGTTAAGGCCCTCGCCCAGCATCAGGAAGCCTAGGACGCTTAGGATGATCATGAGGCCTGGGAACAAGCCGATCCACCAGTAGCCTGCCAGGAAGAACTGCCTCCCCTTGTTGAGGTCGAAGCCCCAGTCGGGGGTGGGCGGCTCCACGCCTAATCCGAGGAACGTCAAGCCGGCCTCCGTTATGATCGCGTCCGCGAAGCTTATCGGCAGGAGGGAGACTATGGCGGGCAGAGTGTTTGGGAGTATGTGCTTAGTGACGATGGCGAGGGGGCCCGCGCCGGCAACCCTGGCCGCTTCGACGAATGGCGAGGACTTGAGCGAGAGGACGACGCCCCTGACCATCCGATAATAGCTCGGAATGTACACGACGGCTATGGCGACGGAAATGTTCAGCACGCCAACGCCGAGCAGAGCCGCTATGGCGATTGCCAGGATCAGGCCCGGGAGAGCGTACATGCTATCCATGACGAGGCTGACAGCGCGGTCGAAGAGCCCGCCTACGTAGCCGGCGAGCAAGCCGAGCAACACACCGATCGCGGCGGAGATTGCCGTGGACAGGAAGGCTATCGTTAAAACGAACCTCACGCCGCCGACAACCCGCGCGAAGACGTCCCTGCCCAGCTGGTCCGTCCCCATCGGGAACACGATCCTCCTCCCCTCAACCTCGAGCACAAAGCCGGGGGGCATTAGCGGCGGTACTTCCACTCTCTTCCCGTCCACGACCACGAAGCTTTCGGTCGCGTTGCCGAAGGACATGATCGACCCCGCTACAGCAAGGAAGGCGAACAGTAGCGTCAGCAGGCCACCGACGAGCAAGCTCCACTCCCCGAAGCTCCTGGGCCACCTCACTAGTACCTCACCCTTGGGTCAACGTAGGCGTAGGCTATGTCAACGAGCAGGCTCACTAGGGCCACTATCACGGCGTATATCGTGACCGTGCCCTGCACGATCGCGTAGTCTCTCTTCAGGATGCCCTCGTAGACGAGGAGGCCGAGACCGTCCCAGTTGAACGTGGTCTCGGTGAGCACCGCGCCACCGAGCAACGCGGCAACCTGCAGGCCCCCCATGGTGAGGAGGGGTATCATCGCGTTCCTCAACCCGTACCTCAGCACGACACCCCACTCCCTTATCCCGCGGGACCTGGCCGCCCGCACGTACTCCTGGGACATCGACTCCTCGACGGCCAGGTAGGTTACTCGCGTGAAGACGCCGGAGAGGTACAGCCCGAGAGCCACGGCGGGGAGCGTCAAGTGAGCCAGGAAGTCAAGCATTATGTCGGGTCGACCAGCGAGAATCGAGTCCACGATGACGAAACCGGTTCTGTAGGGCAGGGAGTCGAGGGCTAAAAGATTTATGGGTGAGAGCCTCCCAGTGGTCGGTAGCCCCAAGCCCTTAGAGGCTGTGAGCTGGAGCAGCATGCCGATGTAGAAGACCGGTATCGAGTACACGACCGACGAGTAGACCCTCACGAGGGTCTTCACGGACGCCGAGGAGTACCTTGCCGTGAGCACACCCAGCGTAACGCCGATCGCCACGGCGACAACCGTGGAGGCGACTGCGAGCTCCAAGGTCGCCGGGAAACGGGTCGCGATCAGGTACGAGACGGGTATCCGCTCGAGCGCCGTGTAGCCCAGGTCGAACCGGACGAAGACCGAGTAGATGTAGTCGATGTACTGCTGGTAGAGGGGTTTGTTCAAGCCCAGCTCCGCCCTACGCCTCGCTAGCACATCCTCAGGTATGTTCTTGCCCTCCAGTATCGTGACCGGGTCTCCTGGGAGGACGCGCATCAGCACGAAAACTATGGAGAGGAGGATGAGAACCATAACAGGCGTGAGTAGCAGGCGGGAAAAAACGTACTCTTTTAGGCCCATTTAACTGCACCGAAGCTCTAGCCCTGCGCCTCGGCGTAGATAAGCCAGTAGCGGAATATCTGCGAGTAGTCGAGCACGATCCCCTTGACGTTCTTCTGCGCGACCGCGAACTGCCCCTCCTGCCACAGCGGTATTATCGGGGCGTCCTCGGCGGCTATGTCCTGAATATGGGCGAGCATCTTTATGCGCTCCTCTGTCGGCTGGAGGACCTGCTGGTCGATGAGCTGGTCGATCACCGGGTTCTTGTAGTTGACGTGGAGCCAGCCGTTAGCGCCGGAGTGGTAGAAGGGCCGGACGTAGTTGTCGGAGTCGAGGAAGTCTGGGAACCAGCCCAGGAGCCAGCACGCGATTTTCTCCTCCTTGAAGAGGCTCCTGTACGTAGCCCAGTCAGCGCTCTTGAGGTCGACTTTAATCAACCCGCTGGCCTCGAGGTTCTGCTTGATGATGGCGGCGATGTCCGGCTCGGCGGGGGTGTACCTGACTGGGGTGTACCAGAGCTCAATCCGAAGCGGGTTGGCTTCGCTGTACCCCGCCTGCGACAGAAGGCTTCGAGCGGCCTCGATGTTGGGTTTGTCACCGTACCTCTCTTTGAACGAGTCTTTGTGGCCGAGGAAGCCTATTGGGACCATGCTGTAGAGCGGCTGCGCGAACTGCCCCATGAACACGGTGTTGACTATCTGGTTCCTGTCGATGAGGTATGCTATGGCCTGCCTTACCCTCTTGTCGTTGAAGGGTTCTTTGGCGGTGTTGAACACGAGGTACCTTATCGGCGCGATGCCTGGGCCGCTGACCACCTGGAGCTGGCCCTTAGCCATTATGTCCTTCACGTCTGCGGGGGAGAGAGTCCTGAAGGCAACGTCGACTTCGCCGTTCTCCACGGCGAGTCTCAGGCTCTGCGCGTCCTTGTAGAACTTGATGATGATCCTTGGGGTCTTAGGCGGGTCCCCGTAGTAGTTCGGGTTAGCTACGAGCTCGATGTACTCGCCGGGCTTCCAGGCCCCGAGCTTGTAGGGGCCGATCATGTCGAGGGTGTTGGGCGGCTTCACCACCTCCATGGGCGAGGTCTTGGGGTTAACGGGGAACGCGACCCAAGTCGCGAGGAGCGACTTCACGTACGTCTCCTCGAAGGGCTGCTTGAGGTAGACCCTGATCGTGTCGTCGGAGACCGCTTCGGCCTTCTCGATCAGGTCGGCGATGAGGAAGGCGGGGTCCTGGTTCAGGGTGATCGTCCTGTTCCAGGACCAGACGACGGCCTGGGCGGTCAGCGGGGTCCCGTCCTGGAACTTCGCGTCCCGCCTGATCTTTATCTCCCACACTCTGCGGTCGGCGCTAACGGTGTAGCTCACCGCGAGCTTGTTGACCAGCCTGGCTGTGCCGGGCTCGTAGGCGAACAACCCCTCGCCCATGTTCTGGATTATGTTGACGCCGAGGTAGTCGTACGCCTCGGCTGGGTCGATGGTGGTTTGTATCGAGTCCGTGGTGCCGATGACCAGGACGTCCTTGGCCTTGATGGTTGGAGCCTTCGGCATGAGCAGGTACGCGACAGCGCCGGCTATGATCACCGCTAACACCGCTAATGCTATTATGTGCGGCGTTTTTAGCTTCATAACGTTGAGGGCTGTGGAATCCACCCTTTTTAAGGCTTTACTATTAAAAAGTGAAAAACATTCAGCGGCTTGAGCTTAGAAGAAGATTGACGGGAAGCACCGGGGCGGATCACTATAACCGGAAAAATTTGCAGGCGATGGAAGAACACCTTTTTATACCACTCACCGCGAAACGCCTAAATCGCCTACCCCCAGCTCCACTCTGTATGAAAGTCCTCGTTACCGGCTTCGAGCCGTTTGGAGGAGACAAGGTCAACTCCTCCTGGGAGGCCGTGAAGCTCCTCCCGGACGAGATAGGCGGAGCACCCGTGGTGAAGCAGCAACTCCCCGTCAGCTTCAGGCGCGTCAGGGAGCTGGTCCCGAACCTGATAGAGGAGCACAGCCCATCGCTCCTGCTCCTCACAGGGCAGGCTACGGGCATCAGCTCCTTGCACGTCGAGCGAGTTGCGATAAACGTCATGGACGCTAGGATCGAGGACAACGACGGCTACAAGCCTGAGGACGAGCCAGTCGTGGAAGGAGCCCCCGCCGCCTACTTCGCCACAGTGCCCGTTAAGAGGGCCGTTGAAGCCATAAGGAGCGCCTCCGTCCCGGCCGCGGTCTCGAACAGCGCGGGCACGTTCGTCTGCAACGCCGCCATGTTCACAGCGCTACACCACGTAGCAACGAAAGGTCTGAAAGTCATGGTTGGCTTCGTGCACGTCCCGAGCCTGCCCGAGCAGGCCTTAACCGGCAACGTGCCTTCAATGCCGCCAGCTCTGGCCGCGAGGGGGCTCGAGGCCTGCATAAGGCGGCTCATCGCCGACTTGAGGGACGAGAAGTAGAGGTGCGGTGCAGGGGTTAGTCGCCGGAGGGCTCCACGTGGATGATTAAGTCTACGTTGCCTCCGAGCCTCTTGCTGATGTCTCTCTCAACCTGGTCGCACAGCGAGTGGGCTTCGTCGACGGAGAGCTGAGGACTCACCTCCAGGTCCAGGTCAGCGTATACTTTGCCGCCGACTGTGCGAGCCCTGAGCGAGTGAACCCCCTTCACGCCTCTAACCCTGAGGGCCTCCTCCTCGATGGCCTTGAGGACCTCCAGGGGAGGGCTGGTATCGACAACCTGTCCTTGCAGCTCCCTTAGCGTCTCGTAGATGAAGTACGCGACTATGCCCAGGATGACGAAGGTGGCGGCTAAGTCGTAGTATGCCGAGAGCGTCGAGCCGAGAGTCACGCCGGTGAGCGTGGTAACACCCTCGATCACGTCGAGGCTCGTGTGCCTCGACTCGGTCACCGCTATCTGGCTTCCCTTACCGTAGGCCCTCAGGAGGCTTGAGACCGCGAGGTTCAGCGCAAGCGAGACAAGAGCGAAGGCTATGCCGACGGGGTCTACTCGCTCAGGCTCACCGTGGCTGAAGCGGTCCACCGCCATGAAGCCGACAAAGCTGAAGGTCACCGCCATGAGGATGAGCACGAGTATCGAGCCGTAAGCCTCGAAGCGCGTGTGGCCGTAGGGGTGCTTCTCGTCGGGGGGCTTCATGCCCTTGGTGTAGTAGCGGTAGGCGATGGTGGCGCTAGCGACGTTGAGCACGGAGTCGCTCCCGTCGGCCAGGAGAGCGGTGCTGCCTGAGACAAGGCCCCCGAGGATCTTCAGCAGACTGATCGCCGCGTTTCCGATTGAAGAGAAAATCAGTACACGCTTGACACGCTCAGCCTCCAACGTAGACACCTGCGAGATTCTGCTTAGAGAAAATAGCGGTTAAAACTTTACGCCTTAAAGACAGATATTTTCTCATGAGTAATCCGTTGTAGCTTTGTAAGCTTGGGGACTTGCGTCTTCCCATGGCTAAAATTACGAAATTCCCTAAGACCGAGGTGGGTGGATTTATGGTCCAGGATTAGTGAGCCCGCTGTATTCTGGCGTTTTAAACTTTAACAGTCCTTTTGCCCCCAACCCTGCTAACTGAGAAAACCGCTGCGCAGAGGTTCACAAGGGCTAGGACTCTGAAAACCTCGCCTAAAGCCAGCGCGAGCGAGCTTCTACCTGCGGCTAGCTGCGCCTCGTCGAGCTCCGCGCTGAGCAGTAGCTTCGTTATGAGGTCGTAGGATAGCCTGCTGGAGAGGAGGAGCACGGAGATGTTGAGGCTGAGCGTCATGCCCAGGTTGAAGAGGACATTTCTGAGGGCGGAGGCTACGCCCCTCCTCACCTCCGGGACCGACGACATGATCGCGCTGGTGTTCGGCGACATGAAGAGCCCGTTGCCCACTCCCAGCAGGACGGAGCCAAGCGCCACCTGCCAGTAGGGGGTGGAAAGGCTTATTCCTGAAAGCACGAGAAGCGCGAGGCTTCCCACAAAGAGGCCCAGTATCGCGAAGCCCACGTAGCCGTACTTGTCCGAGAGCCCGCCGCTGATGAGGCTGAAGGCTAGGAATGAGAGCTCGAATGGCATCAGGAAGAGGCCCGTTTCTAATGGAGACATGCTCTTAGCGACCTCGAAGTATAGGGTCAGGAGAAGCATCACTGAGCCGAAGGCCACCGCGTTCAGGAACTGCGCGACTACGCCGCCCGTAAAGCTCCAGACCTTGAAGAGCCTAAGGTCCAGTAGCGGGTGGCTTTGCCTCAGCTCCCACAGCGTGAAGCCCGCTAGAGACGCCATGGACAGCGCGTACAGGGCGTTGGCGATCTTCCTGTAGGATAGCCCGTAGCCCTCGAAGGTCAGCGCCAGCAGGATTGAGAGCGTGAAGACGGTGAACAGCGCGAAGCCGAGCCAGTCCACGCTCTTCTGCTCCCGGGGCTTGTAGATTTCCCTGAGCGTTCTCCTCCCCCAGATGACGGCTGCGACCCCTACGGGAACGTTGATCCAGAATATGAGGCGCCAGTCGAAGAGCCCTATTATCAGCCCTCCAAGCGTCAACCCGAGTATCGAGCCAAGCCTGAAGGCGAGGGAGTTCACACTCAAGGCGAACGCTAGAGGGCCGTAAGCGGCCGCGTCGGTGACGATAGCCGCGCTGACCGTGTTGAGGATGCCGCCTCCAAGCCCCTGCACGAAGCGTGAAGCGATAAGGAATAAGGGGTTCGGGGAGAGGCCTGACAGGAGCGACCCGAGGGTGAAAACGGCGAAGCCGGCGAGGTACAGCCTTACCCGCCCGTACAGGTCCGCTAGCCTCCCGACTAGGAGCAACATGAGCGTGCTGCCGAGCATGTAGGCCTGTGTGAACCAGAGGGCTTGCTCTATGTCAGCGTGCAGCGCGCCGGCAACCGCGTCGAGGCCGACTACGACTATGCGGGTATCGAGGCCGGCCATGAATGCTCCTAGGGTTGTGACCGACAGGACGGTCCAGAGGTACTTAGACGGGTCTGTGGGACGGTCCGCTGGTCTCTGAGCCATGCTGGTCTACGCCAAAGCCTTGGGAACCCATGCGTGGATAAAAATTTATTCAATGAACCTTAGGGGAGAGGCGTGGCAGACTTAGCGCAGGTGATTGTAAACGTCGCTTTACTGGGGTTCCAGCTCTACGCAGTGCTAAACCCGATCAGCGTGATACCGACTTTTATGAGTTTGATGGGTGATAGAGGGAAGGATGAGAAGGCTGTCGCCGTGCGGAGGGCAAGCCTTTACGCCGCCGCTCTCATGGCGGTCTTCGCCGTCTTGGGGGCAGTAATTCTCGGCTTCTTCAACGTCAGTATAGCGTCTCTACGCTTCGGTGGAGGGATACTGCTCATGGTTATAGCCATTGATATGCTCTCGGGGCTGAGCCGCACAAAAATGCTTGAAAGCACAGAGGAAGCCCTGATCGTGCCAATCGCTACTCCACTGCTCGTGGGCCCCGGGACGATAACCACCCTTATTGTGATGGCGGCTACGCATGGGGTTGTCATGACGCTGGCGGCTTCCGGTATTGCGTCGCTTTTAGTCTACTTAACCCTGAGGTCCGGGGAGCTACTGCTTGAGGTCGCTGGCAAGAACGTGGTTCGCGGCGTCGGCAGGTTCATGTCCGTCATCATAGCTTCCATCAGTGCTGAGATGATCCATTCAGCCCTTCTAGAGTGGGGGCTTTTCGCAAGGTAAAGAATATTTCTCAGTTTTACGCTGTTAGCGCGATGGCGGACGAAAAGCCTGTCCGCTTGAGCAGCGGGCTAGAAACGGTCGTTCGGGCTTGGCGGCCACGAGAGACGCCGAAGGCTGTTGTCGTTGGGGTTCACGGGTTCGCGGAGCACAGCGGGAGGTACGAGCACTTCGGCGCTTACCTCGCCGAAAAGGGGTTCTCGCTCTACATGTACGATCTCCGCGGCCACGGCCTGTCGAAGAGCGAGAGAGGGTACGTAGAATCCTTCAACGACTTCGTACGCGACACGATCTCCTTCATCAGCTACGTGAAGGAGGAAGCTAGGATCCCCCGAGTGTTCCTCTTCGGGCACAGCATGGGCGGGCTCATAGCAGTCCACGTCGCCGGGTCCCTTGGTGAGGAGCTAAGGGGGCTCGTTACGAGCGGAGCCGCCCTAGAGGTCAGGACGACTTTCACCCAAAGGATGCTGCTCAGCGTTCTAGGCACGTTTTCGCCCAGGAAGAGGCTCCCGCTTCCCGTGAGCACCGAGTGCCTCACCCACGACGAGGAGGTTGCCAAGCGCTACCTCAGCGATCCCCTGGTTTTTAAGGACCCCACTGTGAGGTTACTGGTGGAGTTCGGGAGAGGGGTGTCCCAGGCCTGGAGGAGCGTGGAATCCATCAAATGCCCTGCCCTCGTGCTCCACGGAAAGGAGGACTGCCTTGTCCCTCCAAGCGCGTCTCAAAGGCTCTACGAGAAGCTTCGGGTCGCCGACAAAACCCTCAGGTTGTACGAGGGCCTAAAGCACGAGATACTTAACGAGCCCCAATGGCGTATGGTGGCGGACGACATAGCCAGGTGGCTCGAAGAGCACCTCTAAAAACAACGCTTTTTAGCCAGGTTACTGAACTGTGGATTATGGGAGCCAACTTCGGAGAGGACGCAGAAAGAGTACTTGGAGCGATGCACGAGCACGGCACCCTGGATGCTAATACGCTGAGCGAAAAGACGGGGCTGCCCCGCGAAAAGGTCGAGCTCCTCATCATAATACTCCGCGACCTGAAGAAGGTAAGGTACGCTTCTGTCCCTGTTGCCTGCACCCTCGCATGCGAGAAGTGTCCTCTCGCACGCTCGTGCAAGTTTAGGAAGAGTTAGGCGCGCTTACCTTGAGCCCTACCGTTTGCTGAAATTCTGCCTCGCGTCAACACCGTTATATTAAGGTTCTTGGAACAGGACACGTGGTGGAGCTAGCCGAGCTTAAGGAGAGGCTCAAGGGGGTTTTGCTCAGAGAGGGTAACGTGATCTACGCCGTATTGTTCGGGTCGGCGGCGAGGGGGGAGATGCGGGGAGACAGCGACGTCGACCTCGCCGTGAAGTTTCGAATAAAGCCGGATCTGATAGAGCTGGGGAGGCTCTCCGCAGAGCTAGAGTCCGAGGTCGGGTTTCCCGTCCACATAGTCGACCTTGACGATGCCCCTCCACCGCTTCGCTACGAGATCTTCAAGGAGGGGGTGGTTGTGATGGTGAGAGATGAGACACTACTGGCGGAGGATAAGGCTAGGGCGATCATGGAGTTCCTGGACTTTAAGTACCACTACGATGCCATGGCTAAGGGGATGTTGGAGGCGATCAAACGTGCCTAGCCCCGGGCTGGTAGGCAGGGTGGAGAGGTTTAAGAGGGCTGTGCTGCGTTTGATTAAGGTAAGGGAGATGAGCAAGGAGGAGTTTCTCAGCAACCCCCTGGTTATCGACGCCACCGAAAGGAACTTTCAAGTGGCTATAGAGGCCCTGCTGGATGTGGGAAGCTTCATAATATCTAAGAAGGGGTGGCCGCGCCGTCGAGGTACCAGGAGATCGGTAGGGAGCTGGCTGACCAGGGGGTCCTCACACTCGACGAGGGCAAAAAGCTTTGCTCGATGGCGGGTCTGCGAAACATACTTGTCCGCGTCTACGCGCAGGTGGATCACGAGAGGCTCTACTCGCTGCTGTGGCAGGTGGAGGAGCTGGAGGAGATCATGAGAAAACTCCTGAACTACATAGAACGGGAGGGCTTAGACCCCTGAGCCTCCTTGGCGCGTTTCCAATACTGGGGGAAGCAAAAGTGTCAGGTGACGCCCAGAGGCTAACCGATTTTTCACAATGTTTTTGAGGCACTTTTCGAACCTTAGAAGCTGGGAAGCGTTACTGGGTGTGTCGCGTGCAGCAACCCTACGCGAAGGTCTTCAACGTGCTCCTTGAGAGCCTGAGGAAGCGCTTCGACTTGGTGAGCGTCGTTGTCTACGGCTCCGTTGCGAGAGGGGAAGCGAGGAAAGACAGCGACATCGACGTACTCATCGTGGCCGACAACCTTCCTGAGGACAGGTGCTTGAGGTACAGGATGTTCGAGGAGGCCGAAAAGGAGGTAGAGGGGCTCCTGAGTGAGCTCAGGAAGGAAGGATACAGCGCCTTCATAAGCCCGATAATTAAGTCACGGGAGGAGGCATCGAAGGTGACCCCACTCTACCTGGACATGGTTGAGGACGCAGTCATCCTCTACGACAGGGACGGCTTTTTCGCTGGCATCCTGAAGCGCCTGAGGAGAAGGCTTAAGGAGCTGAAAGCTAAGAGGGTGAGAGTCGGGAAAATGTGGTACTGGGTGCTCAAGGAGGAGTACCGATTCGGCGAGGTATTAGAGATTGAATAACGTTGAGATGGCCAGAGCTTACCTGGAGGAAGCTCTCAGGAGGATCAAGACCGCAGAGAGGACCTTCGAGGAGGGAGGCTACGCTTACTGCATAAGGCAGTGCCAAGAGGCCGTCGAGCTGTCCTTGAAGGCGGCCCTAAGGTATGTTGGGGAAGAGCCACCAAAGTGGCGCGATGTGGGCCCGATCCTCATCGAGAACAGAGACCGCTTCCCCGACTGGTTCCAGGCAGAGATAGAGGAAATGGCCTCCACCTCGAGATGACTCAGGAGGGAGAGGGAGCCAAGCATGTACGGAGACGAGGAGACGGGCCTACCGCCTCAGAGGATTTACACGCGAAGCTACACGCAGAGGGCGCTCTTGGAATCCAGAAAAGTCGTAGACATAGTCTTGAAGCTCGTTTCACCCCTTTAGCAGTCCCCTTCCACTTGGAGCATCCTTGTAATCCTCAGCGTGCCGTGGCAGTCTTTAAGCGAGATCGAGGATCCGCGTGAGGAGCACAACATGAAGCTGATAGTTGGAGGGGGCGATAGAGGATCAAATCAGTAGTTCTACGACTTTTCCCCTTCTTAAAAACGGCTCGGCCTCGTCTGGGGTCACTAAGTGTATTTCGAAGGGGTGGTAGTGCGGCAACCCGCATCTCTCCTCTACTAGAGCCTTTATCCTTGCCCTTTCGAGGTGCAATCTTGGGAGCTCTCGGGTTACCACGAGTATGTCCACGTCGCTGGATCCGACGGCTTTTCCTGTGACAACGCTACCGAACACGTATATTCTCGCCTCAGGCAAAAGCTCTCTAACAGCCCTCGCGATGGCCTCCGCGTACTTTGTCCAGTCCCTTAGCATCCTAGCCCTCTCAACCATAACCTCTGAGACGCTCATTTCCTCACCAGCCCCAAGACCTCTTTAACCAGCTTTACCGCATCCTCAGCGTCCTCCTGGGCGAATTGGATGGTTGAGTACCTGGCGGTGAAGTACGCGTCCTCTAAAGCTATCAGCCTGGCCCTGTTAGCCCTCACGAAGTCCTCTATATCTTTCCTCCCGAGGTGCTTAGATATCTCCGAGAGCAGCGCCCTGATGCTATGGGTCCTAGGGTAGTCTCCAACGGCCTCGAGAAGGACGCTCTTCAAGTAAAGCTGCAGGGAGATTTCGGCCAGGAACGCCGCGGCATCGTATGCACCGCTGCGCAGAGAAGCCTCAGCTTGCCGTAAAAATTCCTCAGACCTCCTCCTGAGGGTGCTAACCTCATCGAACCTCATGCTAGGATACATACACAGCGCTCTACTATAACTTTTAGGTTTTTACCAGTAGGGTTAGGAGTAGAGACGGGGCTCAAAGACAGAAAGCCTTTATGCCGGACAAATCAAAAAGCAAAGTAATTAAGGCTCCAAGTGAGCCGGGTCATTGTGGAAGAGTTAGAGGAGTTATCCGAACATTGGAGGGAAATGGCGAAAAGGGTCTTAGCGGATGCGAAAAGATCTCTGAGCAACGGAGTCTATGATGCCGCTGCAGTTTCTTCCTGGATAGCAGCTAATCTCGCCCTTAGCGCCTTATTCATAAAGAAGACGGGGCTCGAGCCCAACGTAAACGCAATACCCGAGCTACTCAAAGCGATTTCCAAGGTGGTAGATGTGCCAGATCAGGTGAAGGCTTGTAAGGACATGGAGAAGCACTGCGACAAGGCTAACTCTCTCGATTTTGTGCCTCTCGGTGAGAGGAGAGAGGCGGCTGAGAAAGCGGTTACCTGTGCAGAGGTGATACTCTCGTATGTTGAGGGGGTTCTTGAGGAGGGTGATTGAGAGGGAGAAGCTCAGAGAAGAGAGGCTCAGAGAGATTGCTAGCAGGTTTAACATGACTATTGTCCTCTTTGGGTCTAGAGCTAGAGGGAAGTCGACCCCCGCGAGCGACTACGACTTACTTGTGATCTACGACGACCCGGCTGAGCTTGAAGAGCTGCTGAGAGAGCTCAGGAGTGCCAGGATTCCTGCAGATGTTCATGCCTTCAACCTAGCAGAAGCCTTAAACACTATGCCGACCTCGACAATCATCCTAGATGCCCTGGAGGAGGGCGTCGTGCTCAGGGAGGGCATCTCCCTGAAGCCCCTCAGGGAGAGGCTTGTGGCGCTGAAGAGTGCGGGTTACAGGAAGGAAGCTGAGGGATGGGTCATGAGAATCGGTGAGCGATGCTCAGGCGGGCTCCGTAGCTGCCAGGTGATTTCGCCTGGAGCCGATTAGGAGCTTGTACGAGTAGTACCAGGCTACGGCTAAGGCCATGTTCAGGAGCCCTGCAATAACGGTGGCGAGGCCCAGGCTCAGGGAGAGCACCAGGCTCAGGAATGCCCCCAGGTAGGCGTGCACCGGGACCCCCCTCAGGGAGTAGCTTTTCCTCGGCCTGCCGGCCGCGCGGAGCTCGATAGCGGCGATGTTGGTTAACACGTGGGTGAAGAGGACGCTGAAGCTCGTGAGCGAGGCCAGCCCGGATATGTCCATGCTGAGGGCCAGAGCCAGCATCAGGGCTCCCGAGAGGAGGATCGAGTATTCTGGGGTGCCGAAGCGCTCGGGGACGCTCGCCAGCCTGTAGGGAACCTCCCTGTTTCGAGCCATCGCGAAGAAAACCCTCGACTGCCCCATCACGGAGGTGAGGGCCACGCTGAAGGTGGCTAGAAGCGCTCCAGCCTCGACAACCGGCTTGACTCTGAGGCGCTCCGCGGCGGTGGCTATCGGTGCCGTCGAGCTCGCAAGGGACTCGTAGCCCACCAGCCCCACCGCCACCACGGCGGTAGCGACGTAGAGTGCCATCGAGATGTATAGGGCTAGGAGGATCGCCTTAGGGATGTTCTCCTCCTGGTTCACGATTTCCTCAGCCATCGTGCTTATGCGGGGAAAGCCGATGTAGGCGAAGTAGAACAGCCCGGCCGCCGTTAAAACCGGCAAGAAGCCTCTGGGCATAAAGTTCTGGAAGTGGCTGGGGTTGATTCCGAAGACCCCGACTAGAACGAAGACCGTTAAGGCGAGGACTTTCCCAGCCACTATCACGTTGTTGACCCCAGCGGAGAGCTTCGCGCCCAGGACGTTGACCAGGGTAACCGATAGTATTAGGAGCACTGCCCCGAGCTTGGGGTCCACCCACGGGAAGGCGCTCGCAAGGTAGAAGCCGAAACTGAGGCTCGCGGTGGCGCCCAGGATGATGTTCCCGCTCACCCACATCCATCCCATCACGAAGCCCACGAGCGGGTGGATTAAGGTGTGACCGTACTCGTAGACCCCGCCGGCTCTCGGTATGGACGCTCCGAGCTCGCAGAAGCTCAGCGCGGTGAACGTGGCGCTCACCCCTGAGATGATGACTGAGAGAACGACCGCAGGACCAGCGAGCCCGGCGGCGAGCCCTATGACGACGAATATTCCCGCGCCGATTATCGCGCCGAGCCCTACCGACACAGCGTCCAGGAGGCTGAGCTGCCTCCTAAGCCTGGGTTCGCTTCCGTGCGACGACACACTGACCTCACGGGTGCTAGGTAAATAAGCTTTTGGAGAGTAAGCCGAGTTAAACCTGGGACGCTAGCCTGAGCATCTCGTCGATCTTAACAACGTCTCGAATGGAGATCACGCCCACGAGCTTGCCCTCCGCGTCTACCACGACGAGGTGCCTGATCCTCCTATCGAGCATCAGGCGCGCGGCCTCACCGACGCTCGCATCCTCCCTGATCGCAACGACATCACCCATGGTGCCAACGTCCTCGACGTTCAAGTCGTCGAGCCCGCGCTGAGTGGCGAAAGCCTTCACGAAATCCCTCTCGGAGATAACCCCCAGCACCCTCCTCCTGTCCCCCGGTGAAACGATAGGTAGCAGCCCAACCCCCTCGCGAATCATAATCTGCGCGGCCTGCCTGAGAGAGGTGCCGAGCTCCACCACGATGGGTTCCCTTCTGAGAAGCTTCTTCACCTCCATTCCTCTCGAGGATAAGCTCCACGGGGGCGCATATAAGCTTTGCCATTTAAGGATAAAAGTAGCCCGGCGGGGATTCGAACCCCGGATCTGCGGGTCCAAAGCCCGCCATGCTTGACCGCTACACCACCGGGCTCCTACACACAATCAAGCGTCCCGGGATTTAAACCTAGCTCTAAACTCCCTATGAGACGTCCGAGACCCACATCCTCCTGTACAGGGTGTCCTCACCGACCTTAAACAGCAGCAACGCCACTGCTGTGGAAACGGCGGCGAGGTAGAGGGGCCACGCGGGGGTGCCGGCGTACTCGAGCATCAGCTGGAAGAGCGTCAGCGCCACGACGGCGAGCACTGTTGAGAAGCCCATGAGAGCGGTTGCGACCAGGTCTTCGACCATGTAGAACCCCCTCGAGGAGTAGCGTACAAGCCTCCGCCTCGCAGACACAGCGACCATGAAGCCCAGCATCAGAATTGCGGTGAAGCACAGGAAAGGCAGGGACGCGATCGGCAGTAGTAGCCAGGCCGCGTTCCAGCTGTACACGGCCCTGAAGAGCCCAACCAACGTGAACCCCTCCAGGCTGTAAAGCAGGGTTTTGGCGAGCAGAGCGCTGGAGAGCGGCTTCAGGCTCCACGGCGCGGTCCTGTAAAGCCAGAGGCTCGATAGGTCTCTCTGCGCAGTGAAAGCGGAGGTTATGGTGGTTTCGCTGGCTACGAATACGACGGCGAAAGCGGACAATGTCAACGGGTCCACCTCCGTACCTAGCTTCTTTAGCGCGAGGGCCGAGAGCACCGCCAAGGACAAGCCAACAGTGACGAAGATAGCGTGGCGCTTGGTGAGGAAGGTGAGCCTCAGCGTCACCCTGTAGACTGCCTCCCGAGGTGAGAGCCCAGCAAGAGAGACAGGTTTCCTCCTCGCCAGCCCGATCTCCCTCAGAATCTCAGCGAGCGGGCGCACGTTCTCTGGGTGCACGCGCTCCGAGAGAAGGTACAGCACGGTCAGGAGAGAGGCTAACACGAGTGCAAGTATAGCGAACTCCTCGAGGAGCTGGGAGACCGCAACTCTTCTCGAGAAAACGTCGACGAGGGGCCTCACAGCTGGGAGACTCGGCGCGACCAGGAGCGGGGACGCGTCTCGGATGAGGAGCGAGTGGACCAGCGACACGGCGAGGTACGCGTACCCTATTGCATCGGCAATAGGCCTCTCACCGCTGAGGACATTGACGATCGTAGCCAGCATTACGAGCGTTTCAGCGTACACGGACACCGCGACCACGGCCAGGACGAGAAGGACCGCCCGAGCGGAGCTGAAGCCCACAAGGCTATACACGAGAGGTATGCCGATGTAGAGCACTGGTGCCGAGTAGAAGAGCGTCTGGATGGCGAAGTAAACGGTCTTCCCGATAACGTACTCCCCCATCCTCAGAGGAAGCGCGAGCAGGAGCTCATGCTCAGCCTCCTCGGACGCGGCGACCTCCCTCCTACCTCTGATGAGCGTGAGGAAAAAGGCAACGGTTAGCAGAGCGCTGGTGCTCTTAACCAGCCCCTCCCGGCTCAAACCGAGCCCGTAAACCCAGCTGGGCGGTTGGGTGGCGGCGGCTTTGACTGCTAAGGGTAGCAGGATCATTGCTAGGAGAGTGAGAGCCAGCAGGTACAGCGCAGCCCGGCCCGGCCTCCTCCTGAGGAGTGGGTTGAGGTTGTTCTTAGCTAGGTAGAAGGCTACGACGAGCGGCTTGGGCAGGCTACTCACCCCGTGTGAGGGTTAGGAAGACCTCCTCTAGGGTTGCGTTTCCGCCACCGCTGGCTGTTCTCTTAACCTCCTCAAGGGTGCCCTCCGCGATTATCGAGCCTTTGTGGAGGATTCCGACGCGGCTGCAGAGCTTCTCCACCGTGTCGAGCAGGTGGCTAGAAATCAGCACAGCTGCGCCGCTTGAGGCAAGCGAGGCCACTTCCTCTCTGTACACCCGCTGGCTCTCCGGGCTCATTCCCGACGTAGGCTCGTCGAGAACAAGCACGCGAGGCTTGAACATGAGCGCGCTGACGACCAGAACCTTCTGGACTGTGCCCCTTGAAAGCCTCCCCATAAACGCGTCCATGTGCTCCTCGAGCCTGAACCTCTCCGACAGGCGGTGAACGTTGCCCTCGACCGACTCCCAGGGAACACCCCTCAGCGAGGCGACGAACTCAAGGAACTCCTTAACGGTCAGGTAGTCGAAGCCCACAGCGAGCTCGGGGACATAGCCCACGCACGACAAGGCCTGCAACCTCTGGCTTCTCACATCGTACCCGCACACCTCGATCCTCCCGCTATCGGGCTGGACAAGACCCACTATTGACTTGAGGGTTGTAGTCTTGCCGGCCCCATTCGGGCCCAGTAGCCCGTATATTTCCCCGTACCTGACCCTAAGGGACACGCCCCTCAGCACAAATCTCCTGTTGTAGCTCTTGTAGAGGTTTTCGACAAGAATGCCCTCGGACACAAGCTGGGAAAGCGCGTAAAATTAAAAACGTTGCCGGGTTTTGAGCCTTCGCATGGACAGGCTCGCGGCTTCGAAAGCCATGGTGATGCTGACGCTAGCCTTCTCGGTGTTGCTCGCCGAGCCTCTCGAGGCGATCCCCCGAAGCCACCGATGCTACACTCAAGCAGGCTTCGATAGGTGGATCCTCGTGCCGGCTTACTTCTACAGCGAGGAGCTCTGGTCTAGGCTGGCCTCTCTGTCCGCCCGCTGGAGTACCATGATCATCGCAAACCCGAGCAACGGTCCGGGGGCGGAGGTGGACCCGAACTACTCGAGGTGGATCGGGAGGGTATCGTCTGGAGGCGGGCTTGTCTTGGGCTACGTTCACACTGGCTGGGGTTCGCGACCGCTCATCGAGGTGGAGGGAGACGTGGACACATGGCTTGAGCTTTACCCGGAAGTGAGGGGTTTCTTCGTGGACGAGGTTTCAGACCGCGCGGAGGACGTGAGCTACTACGAGTCGCTTGCGCAGTACATTAGGCAGAAAGGTGGCTTCATTATCGTACTCAATCCGGGTACCTCTGTCCCACCCGGGTACCTCGGCATTGCCGACGCCGCCGTCGTCTTCGAGGACTCAGCTTCATCCCTGCGCTACCTTCGTGGCTCAGCATCCCCTGCCCTACAGGCCGCAATAGTTTCCGAGGTGCCCGTGAGCAGGGTCTCGCAGGTCCTCCTGTACCTCCTCCACAAGGATATCAGGGTCATATATTTGACGGATGAGCCGAGCCCGCCCACTTACGCTAGAGTACCCTCGTACTTCGAGCTGCTAGCTGAGGCTTGGGCAAGCATCGATGCAGACAGAGGGTGCGTGAGGCCAATCTAGCTCGTAATCCTCCAGCTGTGCGTGACCGCCTTGAACTCCTTGCCGCCTCCTTGCCTCCTGAGGCTCAGGATAAGAGTGACGCCGAGCATCTCCGACGCTCTGAGCCCGCTCATCAGGGGCCCCTTAAGCGATACTAGAACAGGGACCTGGAACCTCGCCGCCCTAACGACCACGTCGCTGGAAGCCCTCCCCGTGGTGACCATGACGGATTTCCCCAGCTCGAAGCCCCTGGAGACGGCGAGCCCTAGGGCCTTGAGTGCTGAGGTGTGCCTGCTCGGGTCGTGGGCCAGCACGCCGACCCCGCGGTCAGGCTGGACGACCGCTGTGGAGTGAACGGCCAGCAGCCTAGCCACTCGGAGCGAAGCCCGGTCGAACTCACCTACCAGCCCAACAACCTGGCCTAGGCTGAACGTCGCGCTTGAGCGAACGTAGACTCCCTGAGCCGCCGCGGAGCCGCAGTCCTCGACGCGGTAAGGCTCGAAGCCCACTTCGCGAGCGAGAGTGACGTCGATCCTCCTAGACTCCACATCCATCTGGATGCTCACGATTTCTCGGGGCGCGGTGGCTAGGCCGTCCCCAATGAGCAGGCCGAGCACAAGTTCCCTGAGCCCCGCAGGGTTCGCGGAGATGCTGGTGTACAGCCGACCGTTCACGTAAAGCCTGTAGTGCTCGTCGACAGCCACAGCATACTCATCCAGCGTAACGTACTCGGGCTGAAGCTCCTCGAACACGATCATTTGCAGTATCAAGTGGGGAAAGCTATCGAGGGAAAAAATGCTTTTCCTTTTTTACTCCCCGTAGTCCGAGTAGGGGAAGTCCACTAGGCTTGTCTGGGGCGTGTATGTCTTTACGAAGCGGCCGATAAGGTCTACCACCAACTCGCTTGGCTGACGGCCCATGCGCTCAGCGACGCGTACGAGCTCGCGGTATAGCTCCTCGGGTATTCTTACCGCTTGTCCTTTGTCGCTCATCAGTTTGACGTAGTTCAAGAAATCTATTTAAGTTTATCTCAGTAAACGGTGAAACTTTTTCAAAGATGTATTAAGATCTTAGGCATTACATAGCCAGTTTTCCCTGCAGTAATAACGGAGACATAGGGTAGGACGTTAGTATTCTGTGCGCGGCGCGCAGAAGTAGAAGAGAGTTAAGGTAAAAAAGACGACAAATTTTAGCGGAGTACTTAAAGCCCCTTGCGCTGAAGCCACTTCGGCATGTGCTTCTTAGCTTCCTCCAGCGAGAGCATGCCGTCCCTGAACATCGCCCTGAGTATCGGCGCATTCGCCGGGTGTAGCGCTGCGAAGAGGTGAAGGTAGACGAAAATCAGGGATAGATAGAAGCCCAGGTCGTGCCATAGAAGCATCTGCCTGTACTGCTCCAAGCTTAACGGGAGGAAGATCATGGCCGCACCGCTGATCGCCGACATGGCTATCCCGATAATCAGTATAAGGACGGTGTAGGCTACGAACACGTTGTGCCTGTCGAGCTTTTCCTCAACCTCCTTGGGTATAGGCTTCCCAAACAGGTACCTCCCGGTAAGCGCCTTAGCCTCGGCTATCTGCTCCCTGAGGGGCTTGGTCAGCGGCCTCAGGACTTCAAGCTTCCTGAACGCGACGAGGTAGACCCCGTAGGTGATGATGAGGGCACCCCAGAGTATGCCGAAGATGCGGTGAAGCACCCTGAGGATCTGAACGCCGACTGTTATCGCGTCAACCGTGGGGTCTAGCCTGAGTAGAACCGCAGCGGGGTATCCCACGGCGTAGGCGATCCACCCGAAGTACTGTATCGCTAGCATCACGGCCCCCGTGATGGCGAGGAAGCTCCAGAAGTGTAGGTTGTGGGCGTGCGCGATCCTGTAGCTCAGGCTTATTATCTCAACAAGCCTCTTCTCCGCCATTCCGCTCACCTCTTCTCACCACCCTCATTAGCGACCTGCTGTTCGAAGCGCTTCGCGCGCCAATATGCGAAGCCGCCGATGATGGCTAGCGCCACCGCGCCGGCTGAGAATCCCGGAATGGCTATATCCTTTAAGACCTCCTGGGCTTGGCGGGTCGCAACGACGGGGTTGTCCGGTAGCTTCTCCTTGAGAGCGGAGGCCTTCTCCTTGGAGGCGACGTAGATCCACCTGGTTCCACCGCCTATGTAGTTGTCGAGGTCCAGGCCGTAGACCGCCTTCCCCTGAGACTTAGCCTCGCGGGCTATCCTGACCGCTTCCTTGATGCTCGTGAAGGTGAACACGCCGGTGGGGCACGCCTCGACGCACGCTGGCTTCAGGCCGTTCTGGATCCTGTCGACGCAGAAGGTGCACTTGTAGAACTTGCCGTCCGAGCCCCTTCTCGGGACGTTGTACGGGCAGGCGGTCTGGCAGTAGCCACATCCAATGCACTCCTCGGCGCGTATAACGACGGCGTCTTCAGGCGTGACCTTAATGGCCCCCACGGGGCACGCACGGGCGCACGGCGGGTCGTAACAGTGCATGCACTGGAAGGGTAGCGGGGTCCACGTGACCTGCTGGAACGTGAACGAGCCCTCCGGGATGTTGAGCGTCTTCTGCGACTCGGACTCGTAGTAGAAGACGACCTTCCACGCGTCGGCGGTCAGGTCGGGCGGGTTCGCGAATACTGTGCTGAAGGTCGTCTCGACGGCTTTCCTCCCGTTCCACGCCTGGCACGCGATCTCGCAGGCCCTGCAGCCGATGCACTTGTCGAGGTTCACTACAACCCCGTAGCCCTCCTCCTTAGAGGGTAAAACCAGCTTCACCATCCTCCACCACCTCAACCTTGAGCCTTCCTAACAACACCTATCCAAGCCTTAGACTCCTGAATCGTCGTCACCACGTCCAAGGCGTCGGGCGTGATGAAGTTTCCCTGAGGCCCTGTGGCCTGTCCGAGGAAGCTGAAGTGCCAAACGACGTTCACCACCGGTAGCTCTTTGCCTCCCATGTTGAGGTACGCCTCGCCCTTAGTGACGAAGGCTTTCATCCTGATCGAACCCCTGGCGGTGACGATCTCCACGAGGTCCCCTGGCTTGATGCCCAGCTTCTCGGCGAGCTTCTCGTTAATGTACACGAACGGCTCTGGCACGAGCTGAACGAGGTACGGCGTGTTGCGGGTCATGCTACCGCTGTGCCACATCTCGACTAGCCTGTTCGAGGTGAGCGCTACGAGGACGCCCTGCTCGCCGGAGAGATCCTTGGGCTCGAGGGCCAGGCCGACGGGCTTGCCCTTTACTACGTCCGGCTGCTCGTTGAGCACCTGGAGGTTGAACGCGTTGAGGAAAGCGATCGTGGGGTACTTGAGGGCCAGCTCCACGTCTGGTGACTCGGCGGGCTCGGTGTGTATCGGGTACGAGAAGTTGTAGCCCTTGTACCAGCCGCCCATCTCTTTTATCACGCCGAGCACAGCCTGCTTGAGGCTACCGGTCTGGTCGTAGTACGCTTTGAGCTTCTGCCTGAACATCGCGTAAGCGTCCTTGTACTTGCTCCAACTATCGCCGGAGAAGAAGGAGTACTTGACCGCCGCTTTAGCCTTCAGCGTCGTCTCCTCGTCCCAGTACAGGCCGTCGTTCGCCCAGACGAACCTCATCCCCGTTAAGCTTGCGAACTCCTCGAACGAGACGGGAGTCGGCGCTCCATCCTTATCGACGAGGAGGCTCTTCGCCGGGAACGCGAGCTCCCCGGTCCTGATAAACTTCAGCATGTCGAGGCCAGCCCAGAGGTCGGAGATGCCGCTCAGCTTCCTCTTAAAGTACTTCGGGAGCCCCCAGTTGTGCCCAGGTATGTAGGCTGGCCTGTAGCCGCCTGTGTACTCGTCGATCACCTCGCCGGTCTCGCCCGTGACGGTGTACTCCTTGCCCCCGACGACTATCTTGACGGGCTGACCCTCCGCGACGTCCAGCGCGTCGAGTGTGTACATGAAGCGCACGTTCTGCGGCCAGCTCCAGCCCCAGTCCTTGTAGATGGTGAACTTCTGGGCGAAGTACCCGTCGATCTCCTGCGGGCTTCTGATCCTCCTGTCCCTCCTCATCGACGTGAACTCGTCGGTTACTGGGTTGTACATGCCGTCGTAGATGAGCGTCGCGAAGTTCACCTCCTTGTTGATTATCCTCGGGTTCACCTCCGCCTCGATCGGGCCGACGGGGGTCGCCGCTCCAGTGCCCCCGCTGTAGTCCCAGGACTTCTCAGGGGCCACCTCGCGATAGTAGAGCTCGAACACTCGCACTCCTCTCCTTATAGCTATCTTCTCCTTCCTTTTCCCTACGAGCTGGCTCGGAAGCGGGACGGCTCCAGCCCTCCAGAGGTAGTTGAAGAGGTTCACGATTATCCAGTAGTCCGGCCTGGAGTTGCCCCGCGGCTCGAGAGCCTTGTACGTCCACTGTATCACCCTGTTGCCGTTAGTTCTCGTGCCCTCCTTCTCTGCGAAGCTCGCGGAAGGCAAGAGCACGTCTGCGAACCATGCGGTCTCGGTCTCGAACATGTCTGCCACCACGAGGAGCTGCAGGGAGGCTAGCGCGGCCCAGATGATCTTGGCGTTGGGGTTCGTCACGGCCGGGTTCTCGCCGAATATGAGGGCGGCTTTGATCTCGCCGTTCAGGGCCCTCCGCGTGAAAGTAGTCTCGGTCGAGCCAGAGCCGATGGCAATGTCGCTGATCACCTTACCGTTCTGCGGGTCGGTCTCAGGGTCTGTCCCGATGAATATGCCCCAGAGGAGCTCGTGCCTCCTCCAGCCGTAGAACTTGAAGACCTGGAGCATCTTCGCCGGACTAGCTTGTCCCCGCTTGGCGGCGTCCTTCAGTGTCGGGAAGGCTCCCAGGGCCCAGTCGGGTACCTCCCAGTTCCAGGCATCCGGCATGCCTTGGAGCTTCCAGTCCTGGTAGAGCCTGATCTCCATGGCGTTCGCCGGGTGGGCGTGGTAGCCGCTGAGGGAGGCGTTGCCGGCACCCTGGACGTCCGTGGCTCCCTGCACGTTGCTGTGCCCCCTGAACGGGTGCGTCCCACCGCCGGGGTACCCGACGTTTCCGAGGAGGAGCTGGACGATGGCCGCGGCTCTGATGATGTTCACCGTCGCGTTCGTGTGCTGGGTCATGCCCATAGCCCACTGGATGATGCCGTGCTTCTTGTGCCCCGTCACGACGCCACTTCTCTCGACGTAGATCTTCGCCACGTTCCTCAGCGTCTCGACCGGGACGCCGGAGATCCTCGAGACCTCCTCCGCGGTGTAGCTGGAGACGAGGTCCTTCAGCTCGTCAAGATCCGCCTGGGTTATGTTCCACCTTCCCATAAGCCTCTTGAACTCGTCGAGCTGGTCTATCGGCGGGTTCCTCTCGAAGAAGGCGTAGTGCAGGATGTAGAGGAATATCGCTGTGTCGCTGCCCGGCCTGAAGGGAACCCATATGTCGGAGACCATCGCGGTTCTTGAGAGGCGCGGGTCGAAGGTTATGAGAATGGTCCCCCTCTCCTGCTTCGCCTTGAGGAAGTGCTGGAACGAGAGCGGGTGGGCTTCAGCAGGGTTCGAGAAGAAGAGCACCACATCGCTGCTGTAGACGTCCTCTATGCTGGCCGTCTCAGCACCCCAGCCGTAGGTGGCCGCGAGCGCCGAGACCGTTGAGGAGTGGCACTTGCGGTACTGGGAGTCCATGTTGTGAGTACCCAGGAAGACTGCGAGCTTCTTGGTGAGGAAAGCCTCCTCGTTCACGAGGATCGACGAGCCTATGATCTGCACAGGCGTCTTGGAGCCAACGTGGTACACGCCGTCGCTCTGGAACGGCGCACCCGTCTTCGAGAGGTACTCGTCCATTATAGCCTTCATCTTGCTCGCTATGTACCTGAACGCCTCGTCCCACGACACAACCCTCCACTGCGGCGGGTACTTCTTGACCAGCGCTACGAGGTCGTCCCATGACTTAGCGCTCAGAATCTCCTCAACGGGCGGCTTGGGCCCCGTCCTTATCATCGGGTACAGGACACGCCTCTGGTTCTCGACGATCTGGAACACCGAAAAGCCCTTAGGGCAGAGCGCGCCCCTGTTAATGTAGGAGTCGGGCGAGCCGGTCGTCCAGACGATCCTGTCCCCCACAGTGTAGAAGTCGATGCTGCAGCCCATCGAGCAGTAGGGGCATATCACGGAGGTTACCTTGGCTTTAACGATGTCCGTCTTACCGCCTACCTCGCCGAGGCCCCACTTAGTCCTCCACTCCTTGAAGGGGACCGGCGACTCCGCGAGGACAGGCACGGAGGACAGGGACATAGCCGCGGAGGCTATGGCGGCTAGCTTAAGGAACACTCTCCTGTTAACCAGGTTCTGCTCCAGGCTCATCTCAGAACACCCTCTCGGCCTTACCCTTCTCGCGCTTACCCAGGATGGACTTCAGGGTCAGGCAGGTGTAGTCCTCGGTCTCCTCGTAGAGAGCCATCAGCCCGTGGGCGACGTCGGGCTCTGTCGCCAGCAGCTCCTGGATGCGCTGTTTTAATTCAACAGACTGTTCGTGGCTCATGTTTGGCGTTTAAATTATTAGCAAAAAGCTTAATAAACTATTAAGCAAATAGCCGAATATATAACGTTGTCAATATGTAGATACTCCTACCTGTCACGTTTTAATAGGCCTTTTCGCTTGCGTCCGCATGGACGAAAAGCTGATCCGCGCAGTTTGCCCCGAGGAGGATTGCGCCAAAGAGCTTGCCGAAATACTGAAGGCTTACAGCGAGATCGAGAGCAACATCGCGGGCGTCAAGTTCAGTCCCAGGCTCGCTAGGGACGAGCCGGTTTTCCTCGAGAACCTCGAGAACATGGACGAGCTCATCGCGCTGTCGCTCGAAGTCCTCAAGAGAAGCAGCGTCGAGGTGGACAGCTCCATAGCCACCCCTGAGGCCCTCAAGGAGGCGTTCCCCAGCGACCCGGAGCTCGCCCTCCTGTCCTACGTCTCGCGCAGGATACTCCACGAGTCCCTCAAGGGCAGGGTGGAGGACCTCCGGTGGGACAGGGGGCGGTGCCCGGTCTGCGGCCTAACACCTTCGGCAGCGGTGTACGTCGAAAGGGAGGGGTGGGTGTACTCGCAGACAGCGCTCCGCCTCGCCTGCCTCTGCGGGTACTCCTGGGACTACGAGGCCTTCAAGTGCCCGGCCTGCGGCGCGAGGGGCAGGGACAGCTTCGACGTGTACATGCAGGGGCAGGTGGTGTACTACAAGTGCAAGAAGTGCGGCCACATACTCGGGACCCTGCGGGCCAGCGGGGAGAGCTTGAGCAGAGAGCTACCAGTGGCCCTCAACTACGGGGTGGTGAGGCTGATCCTCTCGGAGCGCGACCGCTAGGGCCGGTAACGGCGCCAGCCGCTTAGAACGAAAACTATATATTTTCGTCTGCAACACCCCCCAGAGCACAGCCGCTAACGCTTATGACTCCTTGGGGCGCCTCAACGCACGTGAGAGCCTTCATTAGAGCATCGGAGCTCGCCGCCGAGGGCACGGAGTTCCTAGTCGACGAGGTGCGCCCGGGAGCCTCGCTCCTCGTCTACGGGCAGCCCAGCCTGCTGGAGGCTGCGCTGTACAGGCTCACGGCTCGCTGGGCCTCCATGGGCGACAGGACGCTCGCCGTGACCTTCGTGGACTACCACGAGGCCCGGCTGATAGACACCTACGCGCTTGCGGAGTACATGCTCGCCGAGGGGCTTGACCCCGCTGCCGGGCTGAAGATGGTTTACCTCGCCACGGTGTACAACAGGAGGCAGGCCGTGGAGCTGGACTACGAGCGACTGCTGCAGCGGACCGGGGCTGGCCTAGTCGTGCTCTACAGGCTTTCAAGGCTCTTCAGGCAGGCCGCGCACCCTCTCCTGCTGAAAGCCCTCTCGAGGGCCAAGGCCGTGATGGCCAGGGGCGTGCCCCTGGTGCTGATGGTCGACGAGTCGGCTCGCAGGGGCTGGCCCGACGCCCCAGCCTACGTCCTGCACTTCTCGTCGAGCGTGGTTTGGCTCAGGGGTAGGCGCGGACCCTACGTGGAGGCCAGGCTGGTCAAGAGCGCAGCGCGCCCCGAGGCGGCGAAGACCTTCACGGGCAGGCTGAGCAACGTAGAGGGGTGGTTCTAGTGGGCAGGGTTAACTACAGCTTTACCTCCAGGCTCAGGGAGGAGGTCTCAAGGATCAGGCGTGAGCTCTGGGAGCTCTTGGGCGAGGATGAGCGGGAGGCGCTCGAGAGGCTTGAGTCCATGTGGATCAGCAGGTCGCACGTCGCCGAGTCGCTGTCGAACCCCTACCTCCTGGGCTCTCTGCTGCTGCTCGCGGTCCTCGACATCGAGGCGAGGCTCAGGAGGGTTGAGGAGGAGCTGGCCAAGCTGGAGCTCGAGTAAAAAATATTTTTTGACAAGCGGTTACCGCGTTGTGGGGAAGCTCACCCGGCTTGACGCGCTCCTCTTGGCTCTGCCCTGGCTGCTCTTCGCCGTCCCTTTCCAGCTCATGCGCGGCCGAATGGTGGAAGCCATGTCCGTCGTCGCGGCTCTGCTGGCGGCGTGCGTCCTCGCTACCGGGAGAGTGAGGGTCGACCTCAAGGGTAGCCTGTGGCCCGCCTACACGCTCGGGGGAGCCGCGGCGCTGTACGCTTCGTTCCTGGCTGGGGGGCTGTTCGCCAAAGCGACAGGCATGTGGTGGCAGGTAGAAGCCGTGTACAGCTCGGTGAAGCCCGGCCTACTCCAGTTGCTCGGGCTGCTCGTGCTGGGCGTGGCGGAGGAGGTCTACTGGAGAGGCTACGTCCAAGGCTACGTTGTAGTGAGGGTGCTGGGGAAGAGGTGGTGGCTGTCCGTGGTGCCCTACTCCCTGGTTCACCTCGTCTCGGGGATGTCCCTGCTAGTCCTCGCAGCCGTACCCGTGGGGCTTGTGCTGGGCTTTGTCGCTGAGAAGGCCGGTGTCGCCGCCTCGGGGCTGGGGCACGCGCTGTGGCTTTACGCGGTTCTCTACGCGCTCCCCGTGCCAGCGGTGATCGGCTAGAGCTTCGGCTTCCTTCCGAGGGTCTCTACGAGCTCCTTCACTACGTCCTGCTTACTCTTAGCTCTGAGAGCCTCATCGAGCTGCGGCCAGGGAACTCGTCTCTTCACCGGCTTGGGCTCGAGCTCGACCAGAGTCTCGGCGCTCCCAAGGCCGAAGGTGGACTCCGCCTTCACGACGATGAGCCCCGCTCCGCTCCTCCTGAGCTCCTCGGGCCTCCCCAGCGCCACGTAAGCCTCGAAGGGGACCGCTAGCCAGTGGATGTTAGCCACCCCCTCCTGAACAGCTCGGGTCAGCCTCTCCAGCGCCTGCCTTGCCTCGCTGTAAGTGGCACCGACGAACACCGCGTGCACGGCCAGGGCTGGGGAGATCGAGACGGCAACCAGGTCGACCTCAACCCCTCCCGGCGTCCTGAGGCTTTCGAGGGCAATGTACCTTGCCCCGAAGACCCCGGCCCCGCACATGGCGAGGTGCTTCGCTAGAACAGGCCGAGTCACCTTGTCGGGAGGCATGAAGCTTGCCTAATCATCTGGCGCGGCTCAGGTAATTATGCTTATCCACCTTATAGCGGGCAGTAAAGGCTTTTAACCGGGGCAACTAGGGGCACTTTTGATGATAGTAACCACAACTCCCAGTATCCCGGGCTACAGGATCAAGCGGGTGTTGGGGGTCGTGACTGGCATGAGCGTTAGAACGAGGGGCTTTCTGGGCAGGATGGCGGCGGGGATAGAGGCGATTGTCGGGGGAGCCTCGAGTGCTTACGTGACCGAGCTGAAGAAGGCGAGAGACGAGGCGCTCAACGACCTCATCAACTCCGCCAGGCAGATGGGGGCGAACGCCGTCGTGGGCCTAGACTTTGAGACCTCCGAGGTCCTTGAGGGCTTCATCGTCGTGACGGCTACGGGCACAGCCGTGGAGGTGGAGCCCGAGCAGACGGGCTAGAGGCCCAGACCGAGCTCTGTCAGCTCCGCCCTAACAGAGCGGACCACCTCGACCCACTCTGCGCTAGGCTCGCCTAAGGCGGGGTCATAGACCTCCCAGAAGGGCTTACCGTAGGAGGGGCTCCGCAGCTTCTCACCGTACCTCTTGTAGAGCTCCAGCACAATGGCGCAGGTATCGCTCAGGCCAATACCTTGGGACGCCACCGCGGCGCCGAGCTCCGCCATGAGCTGCGCCTCCAGCCCCCCGCCGTTGGGCGCTGTTCCGTTCGCGGGAACCGGGCCCAGTAGGTGGAGGCCCGCCGCGGCTGCGGCCACGGTGTTGGCGGCCACCTCGTAGAGGTACTCCCTCGTGCCCAGCCCGAAAGCCGGCCACACGTCAGCCACTAGTGGTAGCCTCATGTGCTCGTTCGCCAAGCCGACCGCAACCTGCACCCAGATGCACTCCGCCGACGAGGTGGCCTTCTTGACGATGTGCGTGGGGTGGATCAGCACGTAGCCAGCCCTGTAGGCCGCGAGCGCCAGGATCGTCTCAGCCACGGAGACTACCGCGGAACCCGCGGGGCCCCTTGCGAATCCACCCACAATCGGGTCGACGAGCGCCGCGCCGATCACCCCCTTCTCGAGGCCGACCTGCGCCTTGGTCAGCTGGGAGTAGTCCGTCTTCAGCTCGTTCAGCACGGGCAGGAGCTGCGCGTCCCCCTCGAGCAGGAGGCCCGCGGACATCGCCGCGAGGCTGGCGACGGACGAGACGCTGCTCTCCCCGGCGAGGAGGTGCATCCCGGGCCTCCCGGAGTCCCTGAGCGCGCGGCGCAGGTACAGCAGCTCTCTGACACCCGCCACGGCCTCGCTCGGCGCGCCGGCCTTGACCCTGACCCCCGACACCTCCTGTATGCTCCCGTGGTCCAGAGCGTCCACGAGCGGCTGCCTCGCGTAGGAGAGTGCCGTGGCGTAGAAGTACTCCTCGGGCACCGGCGTCCCAGCTAGGCCGCCGAACACGAAGGGCCTCCTCCTGTCGCCCGGGAGCCTCGCCCACAGAAGCCTAGCGTCCAGCCCCCTGCCCAGCACCAGCTCGCGGCGCGCGCTGGCTAGGGCCTCCCGCAGCTCCTCCTCGGCGAACCTCGCGACCCTGCTCTCCTCCACCACGTAGAGCCCAACCTCAAGGGCGAGCTCGAAACCAGCCTCGAACACCGACCTCCCGAGGCCCCCGTCGACTGACACGGGGCAGGAGGGGTCGTAGGCTACTCCGTGCTCCCTCTCCAGCTCGGCGACCCTCCTGGAGACCAGCTCGAGGTCGAACTTCTTCTGCTCGACGTACTCGCCGAGCTTCGCCCTCCCCTCGACCTGCAGGGGGGTCAGCATGCGGCACACCCCTCGCTCAATCCTTGCCCAGCAGCTTCTTGCACTTCTCTACCGCCTCGACCGCGTCCCTGGCGTAGGCGTCGGCCCCGATCTCCCTGGCGAACTCCTCTGTCACCGGGGCGCCGCCGGCGATGACCTTCACTTTGTCCCTCAAGCCCGCCGCCTTCAGCGCGTCGATGACGTTCCTCATCTCCAGCATAGTCGTCGTGAGCAGCGCGCTCATCCCCAGGATGTCTGGCTTGTAGGCCCTCACGGCCTCGACGAACTTCTCAGGCGGGACGTCGACCCCCAGGTCCACCACCTCGAACCCGCTCACCCTCAGCATCACCGCCACCAGGTTCTTCCCGATGTCGTGTTTGTCCCCGCGGACCGTGCCTATCACGACCCTCCCCCTGCCGGAGGACTGCCTCGAGGCCTCGAGAAGCGGCAGCAGCAGGTCCCCCATCACGCCGTTGAAGATGTCCGCGGCTACTATGAGCTCGGGCAGAAAGTACTCGCCCCGCTCGAACCTCTCCCCAACCTCCCACATGCCGGGCCTCAAGCCCTCCTCGACCACTGCAAGCGGGCTACAGCCTGCTCTCAGAGCCTCCTCTACGAGCCTACGCGTCAGCTCACCGTCCAGCTCCGCGACGGCCCTACGAACCCTGTTTAACAGATCCTTGCAGTCCACAATCCGGTAACCTACGCGAAGACTTTAAGCATTGTTATCTCATCCTTGAAAAATGAAAACACCTCAAGGAGGCCCACCGCCCCCTGAAGAAAAGAACAGAGCGCAAGCCGCTGGGCAGTAGCGGAGCACGCTCGCATCAACGCACATCTTCTCGGAGCACTCTCTCCGTCTCACGAACCGCCGCTCCATCTATCTGCTCAGCGGTGTCGTACGCGGCTGGCTTAGCGGCCCCGTAGTGTTCTCCAACTTTTATGGGCACGAGCACGATCCGCTCACCCTCAACCCTGACTATGAAGCGCTTGAAGGGTACCGCGCGGCGCACGCTGACTGGAAGGTAGACCCGACCCTTACTGTTGACTTCAACTACTATTGCCACACTTATGATGCGCTTTTAGCAGACCATTAAGCTTTATGGAGCATCAGACGCTACAGCACTCCTAGAAAACTTAGTCGGCTTACTCAAGTATCAGGACGACCCGCTCTGGGGCGAAGCGCCACTCCTCGCCCTCGCGCAGCAGCCTGTACTCGACCACTGCGCCGTCCTCCAGCTCCTCCACCGAGACGATGCCGGCCCTGAAGCCCCTCCCGGCCAGCAGGTAGGCGAAGTCCTCGAAGTAGTCGTAGAAGCCGCACGTCACGCAGAAGCTCCCCCTAAACTCGACCGCGAACCTATCCCCCTCCACCCAGAGAACCCTTGCCCTGCCCTCAGCCCCGTGATACCTGTTGAACTCCTCCACAGCCTCCCTCAAAGGCTCCTCCAAGCTCACGACCACGTGAATAGACCCTACGAATATAAGGTTGACGCTCGAGGGCTACCCGTAGGTGTAGACGTCTCCGCCGACGATGTCTGCTGGCCCTAGGGTGGCTACGGTGTTGCCGCTGGGGTCGAGGACTTCGAGGGTTGCGTTCCTGGCTATGAAGGCGTAGTCCTTCGAGGGGACCGCTGAGAGCCACAGCGGTATCGAAGCCACGCCGCCCGCCGCGGCGGCGCTCGAGACCACGGTGGAGCCCACCCTCACCCTCGCCCTCCAGCCGTCCGGTAGGCCCGTCACGTTCACGAGCCAGGGCCTAGCGTCCACCGAGACGACGAGGTTGTCGAACTTGACGGTGAGCGTCCCCTTGTCCCTGTAGACCCCTAGAGCCACCTCCGCTGGGGCTACGGAGGTGTCTGCCGCGGACAGCTGCAGCGCCCCAGAGGCCCAGAGCCCTAAGCCGCTCTGCGCCGAGTAGGACACCGCCAGGTCGTACCACGTGCCTTCGCTAACTGTGCCCCCAACTGATGTTTGACCCAGCTCGGTGAAGCGCCCGCTGCTGTCTGACGTGTAGCTCAGGACTGCCGCGACGTACACGACCCCCTGGACGGAGACGCCGTTCACTTTGATGATGCACTCTCCGCCGTAGCTGCTGGGGTTGCTGCTCGCGGTGACGTAGACGAGCTTGCCTGTGCTGTCGTACTGCCAGCTACAGGAGAGGGGTGTGAGATTTGAGTTGAGGGGGATGGCGTCGAAGGTGTCGTAGTACACCACCCCGCTGGCCCCGGCGACCGTTACGGTGTACCTCTCGCCGGGCTTGAGGCTTGCCAAATCTAGTCGCACGAGCACGAGTTGCCCGGGCTGCGCGGTGAGGTTGAGGCCGCCTGCGTGCCAGACGAGCCTGCCCGAGCTGTCGTAGACGTAGACCGCGTCCAAAACCTCCCTCACATCGCCGATGTTCCTGACGTAGAGCACCAGCCCGCCCTCGTAACTGACGCCCTCTACCTTGAGGAGGGGGCGCGCACCACTAACGGAGGGTCTGAAGCCCGATACGAACAGGTAGACTAGGATCCCCGCCGCCACCGCGACCAGCACGAGGAGCAATGACGCTAGGACCGGCGATACCCCCTCTCCATACCCACAAGTATAGGAGAAAAAAGATTTAGGTTAATTTTAGACGGTTTAGGTCCTGTACGTCCAGGTGTACGTTGCCTCGGTGCCCTTAGCAGTCACAACCTTCACAACGTAGGTATTTCCTGCCGTCAGCGTAACGCCACTAACCTGAATGGTACCCATCTGACCAGGAGTTAAGGTAGCACCTAGCGAAGACACGTAATTGTTAACAGAACCGTCCGGGTTGATCACATAGACCGCATCAATAGTGACCTGAATGTCACCGATGTTTCTGATATACACGTCTAGATTAGTTCCTGAGTAACCGACAGCCTCGATCTTTATTCTCTCTTGGAGCTGCTGGGCGCTGGCTTGCTGGGTGAGTGTGCCCTGGTAGCCGATGATCCAGATGTATGCTAGCACGGCGGCCGCGACGGCTTGACGATGAGCAGGAGTGTCGCTATAACCGGTGATACTGCTTGCTGCTTTATCGGTATTATAATTGTATGCCGGTTTAAAAAAACTAACGTTAAAAAACTAGAGGTAGTAGTCCCTCTTCGTCAGGCTGAGGAAGAGCTCGCGGAGCTCCTCGACCTCCCTTCTCACCTGGGGGTCCTGGAGCTCGCGTAGCCTCTGCTCGTTGGACTCCAAGACGAACTCCAGGAGTTTGGACGGGCTGGCCTCGTTGAGGATGTGGGTGTTGGGTATGAGGCAGTGGCCCCCGATGTAGTCGGGGTAGTAGACCGGCCTGTCGTGCAACACGCTGTGGACCTCAGCGACGAACTCCGCTATCGTCCTCAGGCCCACGCCGTGGCGCCTGGCTATGCGGTCGACCTCCTGCCAAGCGGCGATCATCACCGCCCTGTAGACCGTCTCCCAGAGCTTTGCTAGCTCGAGGGCCTCGGGCTCCTCCTCGGAGACCCTGACCTTGAGGCCCGTCTCCTCCAGGTGCCTCCTCGCTTCCTCCGCAGACTCCTTGGGAAGCGCTGAGACCCACTTGGGCCAGAAGTAGAGGTGCTCCTTGATCTTCGGGTGCTTCCCCCTCACCGGTGAGAACGCCACTGGGAGGCCAAGATGGCCGTGCAGCCTCCTCGTGGTGCCTGGGGCGACCGTGGAGTGCACGATGACGAGCCTCGGCCTGAACTCCCGCGCGTACCGGCTGACGTGGTCCACGAAGCTGGCGCTGTAGGGTATCGCCACGTGCAGCGCGTCCACGGGCCTCGGGACCTCCTCGAGCCTGTGAACGGTTTTCGCCGGGTCTGCGTCGTAGCCGTAAACCTCGAAGCGGCCGGAGTCTCGGGCCACCTCGAAGATAGCCCCTCCAACCTCGCCGAGCCCCACGACTAGTATCCTCGTCCTCGACACCGGTGCTGAGAGAGCCTTGAGGGTAATAAATGTTTAGGCTGACCTTGAAACCCAGTCGTAGGCGTCCGACAGCGATAGGATGAGCGCGCCAACCAGGACGATGAAGGCCAGCGGGCTCAGGTCCAGCTCCACCCTAAGCCCCTGTGCAACCGCAAGAGAAGCGGTCGTCCCGCCCAGCCCTATCAGGAAAGCGTAAGCCTGGACAAGCCTCGAGACGAGGGAGAGAGGCAGGCTAACCGGGGAGCGCTCGAGAAGCACCCGCGTAAACGAGAGAGCAGAAGCCGTGGAGACCACCAGGAGGGCGAGTGGGGCCTGGAGACCGTAGGCCATCCCAAGAGACGATGCGAGGAGCCTCCCAGCCAGGAGGAGAAGCAGGGCGGTGGCGGCGGTGATGAAGGCTGAGGCAAGGGCCCTCGCGAGCGTCCACCCCCAGCCTCGCCTCCCCTCAGCCTCGAATGCCACCTAAGCTCACCTCCTGCACTGCACGGAACCTGTACACCCCGCCAAGGAGGCCCTCGGCCTCGAGCTCTAGTGTGTCAGCCGTCAAGGGCACCCTTATCTCCAGCGTAGCGGAAGCCCCACGCACAAGCATGGTGGGTGTGCTTGACGCCTCCGCGCAGACGGTGTTCCCGCAGAGCGCCCTAGCCCTCAGGGTGAAGCCGGTAACAGGCGTGTTGCCCTTGTAGGTTAGGGTCAGCTTTAAGCTGGCGTGGCCCCCCTGTTCCACGGTGAAAGCGGGCTCCAAGCTGAAGAGCCCTGAGCCGAGGCTCGCGGCGTCTCCGGCGAAGCTTAGGAGCGGTGCTAAGCAGGCCAGCAGGAGGAAAGTCGACGCCATGTACGCCGCTAGCTTAAGGGGGAGACTCAAGCTTCCCGCTCACCCTCCCGGCTTCCTCTCGCTAGACCGTACTTCAGTAGTTGCGCCGCGGCGAGCAGGGCTACGCCGAGGAAGGCCACCTTCCCGAGGAGGTATACGGCCTCGGACGCCAGCCCTATTATCGAGGACTGGAGGTCCGCTCCCAGCTGGGGCCTCTGGTAGGAGTAGAAGAACTGCAGCGCGACCGCGAACACTAGGATTACCAGGAATATCCCGAGAACGGTGCTCAGCGTCCTTAAACCTTCCCTACCCGGTGAAAAGTACGACATAGCATTCTAGAGAACTCTACTCTACTTATAAATCTTTCTTGACCAGGCTTTAAAGATTTTTAACGAGGTGCTTGTTGCCCTTGGTAGCCCTAGATGCAAGCGGGGTTTACTCAGCATTCTCTTCCGCGAGCGAAGCATACGCTAAACAACTACCGGTATTTTGGCCTGGGTTCTCAGCTGGTTGAACTCGTCTATGGAGAGCCCGGCTATCTTGGCGGCTAGGCGCATGTCCCCTAGCTCCACGAAGCACTTCAGCTCCGAGCATATGGGCTCAGGCTGGGACTCGATGAAAGCCCAGTCGGCGAACCTCTTCCTGATTTCTCTGGCCTCTGTGTCCTCCGCTTCTCACTTCTCGAGCAACCTCTGCAACCTCTCCACGGCCAGTGTTTCGCTTTGGGAGGTAAAATATCTTGACCATGCGAAAACTTATTTGATGTCGGGTCGGTGAACAGCGCGTGAGGCTGAAGTTAGCTGCTATATCCGCCTTTCTGTTCCTCGTGGGGCTCCTTGCAGGCTACACGCTGCCGTCGCTCTCGCCCGGGACAGCTAGGATGGTGTACGACCTGTTACGGGAGGCTGTACTGGGGAGGGTTGGGGGTAGCCTCAGGCCCGGGCTGGGCTTGTCGATGCTGATCTTCACGAACAACATCCGGGTCGCCATGATGACACTCCTCCTCGGCTTCACTGTGGCGATGCCCGTCCTGGTGGCGTTGGGGAACGGGGCGCTCCTTGGCCTGGTGTGCGCCATGGAGGTCTCGATGGGGAGGCCCCCGCTCCTGATCCTCGCCTCGGTGCTCCCCCACGGTGTCGTCGAGGTCGCGGCGCTCGTCTACACGGTGAGCGTTTCCCTGGAGCTCGGCTTAGCCCTGTGGCTCAGGATCCTGAGAGGCTCGCGGGAGCTAAGCGCCGTGCTGCGAAGGCTTCCGAGGGACCTGGTTGTCATCGTCGCCCTGTTCCTCGTAGCCGCGCTTATCGAGGGCGTTGTCACACCGGCCGTGGTGGCGGCGGTGCAAAGCTTATAACTTCCAGCGGCGCTCCTCCTACTTTGGATTGATGTCGGGGTGGCGTACGACAAGACCACTGAGCGCGTGATACTGCTCAAGCGCTTTCTACCACAGCTTGAGCAGCCGTCAGGCTGGGAGCTGAGAGCTAAGGTCTACGGCGAGGTACTCGGGCTCAGGCAGGGCTGGCCTAGGAGCCTGGAGGAGCTCGCCGGGATTATCAGCGACTCCCAGCTGGTCGAGGTCTTCAGGCTATCCCCTTACAGGGAGTACTACTCCTTCCGCGGCCGCTACTACACCGTCAGAGGCGGCGAGCTCATCCTCGAGGGCTCATGGGGGCAGGTGAGGGAGGCCGTCTGGGAGGCCTTCAGGCTCAACGGCATCAAGACCTACGCGGTGCTGAAGGCCCTGCTCGAGCTCGGGGAGGCGCCCTACGCGTCCGTAGAGGCGAGGGCCAGCGAGATACTTGGGTTGAGGATCAACGCCGCGCGCCTCCTGGCCCAGCTGAGGGACAGGTGGGAGCTGGTGTGGGAGTCGGGGTCGGGCCGCGAGAAGGGCTGGACGATCCCTGAGGAGATAAGGCCCGTGGTGGAGGAGTTCGTGAAGGCTGTGGAGTCGAAGCCCATACCCAGGCTGAGCACCAGGCAGGCTGAGGACGAGTTCGTCCAAGTGCTGGAGATGGAGGCCGCGTACAACTCCTACCTCGAGGGGCTCGTCGGGGAGAGGCTGGACGAGGCGCTGAGCTTCGGCAGGAGCTTCACGGTTGCGAAGCTGGTGGGGTACCTCGTGGACCTGTTCGGGAGCGTGATCTTCTTCGACGAGCTACTCACCCTGGCGCAGCAGTACTCGATAGCCGACACGCCGGTCGTCACAGAGTCCGGCCACAAAGCCATGTCCACGGGCTTCAACCTAGCGCTCTTCGGGGAGCCGGGGACTGGTAAGACCTTCGCCACGAAGGACTTCATCTTGGGCAACGAGTCGCTGGGCGTGCCGCCGCACGGCCTGCCAGGGCTGAACAGGTACTGCGGCGGGATGACGCCCGCGATGTTCATAGCGATCGGCGAGGCCTACGCGGGGAGGAGGTTCAACTTCATCGTGACGGAGTTCAACGACTGGTTCAAGCATAGGGGGATGGTGGAGCCCCTCAAGCTCGCGCTGGAGGGCGGGGTCATAGCCTACGAGACGAAGACCTACAGGGTCGGCCCCTACAGGTTCTCCTCGTTCTTCAGCGTGAACTACAACACGCGGGTGCTCGAGAGGGGCTACGAGGTGACGGTCAGCGACCCCAACTTCAACGCGATCGAGGACAGGATGCTGTGCAGGCTGCACAGGCTGACGAAGGAGAAGTACCGCGAGCTAGCAGAGAGCCAGAGGAGGCTGATGCTCGGCATCACGACCGAGAAGATGGCGAAGATGGCGCCGAGGATCCGGGATCACCTCACGCTCGTCCACGCAGTGCAGACGGGGCACCCCCTGGTGAGGGACTTCGCCCCTAAGAGAGTGGTCCTCACGGAGCGGGACCTCGAGGCGGTTACGATGGCGAGGGATGCAATCCTCGAGGCAATGGGCGAGGTCAAAGCCCTCCCCTTCTCCATGAGGCTGGAGCGGAGGGCGGTCCAGCTCGCCTCAGCCCTGAGCCTCGCCTCGTACTTCAACAGGGATGAGCCTGAGCTCGGAATAGACCCCGAAGCCCTCAGGCTCGCAGTCAGGTTCTACGTGGAGGAGGCCTGGATACGCGCCAGGGAGAGCTTCGACGTGGGCGAGGTTCTCAGGAGGCTCAACCTGGGCTGAGCGACGACGCGAGCCTGCTGACCTCCGCCAGGACGCGGTCCATGTTCCAATAGTGCCAGGAGCCCCACCTCCCGACGCTGACGACACCGAGCTCTTCCAGGTAGCTTAGGACCTTGCCCCTGGCCTCGGCGTGCCCGTGCGTGTAGACGGGGTAGCCGTGCTCGTGGACCCAGGCCCTTGTGAAGAGAACCTCCTCCTCCGACTCGCTGACCACGCCCAGCTGCTTTAGCCCGTCCATCGTCTCCTCGACGACCTCCTCTACCCGCAGGCTCCTCCAGGGCTCCACAGTCACCTCCGCGATCAGCGAGGAGCAACCCCTGGGTGCGTTAAGGGGGCTGTAGTTCGAGACCCAGGCGTAGCGGTGGAAAACGTAGTCCCTCTGCGGCACGTACACCCAGTGCTCGCGCGGGGCTTCCTTCCTCAACGCAACGCCGACCACAACCACCCTGTTGTACTGGAGGCTGGAGGCCGCGCGCTCAACGTCGCCGGGGAGCTCCAGGATCCCGGGGAGGGAGCTCAAAGGCAGCGTTGAGAGCACCCTCTTCGCCTCGATCTCCCCGTTTATGAGCCACCTATCCCTCTTTTCCAGCCTCTCGACTCTGAAGCCTCGAATCACTCGCGCTCCGAACCTCTCGGCCGCCGCAGCTGCACTATCGAACAGCCTCTGGATGCCCCCGGAGAGAGGGTAGTAGAACCTGGCCTGCTCGCGGTAACCTGTCGTGGGAACTCCTGCACCGCTCCTGACCACGTCCCTCCAGTCAGGCCAGGGAAGCCGCCCGGGGGTGTACAGCCAGTCCGCCGCTATCTGCTCTGCGCCTCGCTTCCATATCTTCTCGTTATAGGGTATGAGGTACTCACCAGCTATCCCGGGGCCGAAGAACCACTCGGCCCACTCCTTGAGGCTTCTGGGCTTCCTCTCGGACTTCGCGTTCTCGAGCAGGGCCTCGACGAAACCCACGAGTAGCTCAGCCCTCCTCTCGGGCGGGAGGGCGTAGATGCCGTTCTCGAAGGGGTACGGGACCCTGTAGCCGTCGTAGAGGATGAAGCTCAGCCTCTCGTGGGGGACGACCTCGCCCGCGAAGCCAAGCATTTCCCTGAGGAGGCCCTCGTCCCGAGAGAAGATTATGTGGCTCCCCCCTACGTCGAATGTGAAGCCCTCGACGACCTCGGTCCTCAGGAGGCCGCCGGGACTGCTTGAGGCTTCAAGGCAGATGAGGCTCGCCGACGGAAACCTCTCCTTGAGCTTGAGCGAGAGAAGCACACCGGCCCAGCCGCAACCCAGCACCGCGAAGTCGACTGCAGTGGCCACGTGGCTGTTACTGTGAGGCTTGAATTAAAGGTTGCTTCGGCGCCTGTAGGCGTCTCCACGGCTACTTCCTCGTGAGGTTCCACAGGTAGATCGAGGCGGCGGCGAGGAGCATAGCCCCGGTCCACAGGGAGAGTAGCCAGACCCTCTGTGCGACGTCCACGGCGGTGTTGTACCTGAAGGCCCACCTGTAGATGTCCGCGGCCAGCGAGACCGGCGTGTAGCCCACGGCTTCGGCGACTGGTTTGGGGAACCTCATCTCCAGGATCTGCTTGGGGTAGAAGACGTTGGAGAAGAAGAAGAAAACGTAGTACGTGAGAGCCCTGAACGTCGCCTGGAGGTTGAAGTCCTTCGTCGAGGAGGAGATCGCTATCGCCAGCCCCGACATCGAGGCGGAGAGGGCCAGAGAGGTGAACAAGACGAGGAGCCAGCCGTTGGGGCTAGGCATATCCACCAGCAGCGCGGCGAGGATGATGAAGCTCGACTGGTACACGACGCCGCGAAGCATCCCGCCCAGGATGCGGCCCGCGACGAGGCTGGTTCGGGAGAAGGGGAGGCCTAGGAGGTAGTGCGTGTACTCCCTTCTGATCTCGATGCCGACCTCCCGCCCGATGGAGAACGCGGACGCGAAGGCCGCTATCGCTATCACCCCTGTCGTGAAGAACTTGAAGTAGTCGGGTATGAGCTGGGTGTTCACCATGTTGTTGAACACGAGCGCGTAGATCAGTATGTCAGCCAGGTTCATCCCGATCTGCCCCGCGAGCCAGAACCTGTACTTCCAGAACCTCGAGAGGTCCCGGTATACGATCAGCGCTACGCTTCGTAGCTCGCCGTAGACACTCACTTCCACCCACCCCCCTCCACTGCCTTCTCAACGACCAGGATGGCCAGCGTTGACAGCCCGACCGCGAACCCCAGGATGTACGAAGCCATTAGGTCTGGGCTGGCGACTGCGATGGCCTTGAACTCCTCGAAGAAGAAAACCGTCCTCAGGAAGTCGGCGAAGTGGGATATGGGGTTCACCAGGGCCGAGTAGTAGTAAGGCGCGATCTTGCTCAGCACGACCGCGGGGTAGAACACCGTGCTCAGCCGTATGAGCACCGCGTCCAGCAGCCCGAACACTATGTCCGTCGTGTCGCTAGACTTGAGGCTGAGGACGACCGAGAGGACGAAGCCGACCACGCCGACGGAGAAGGCCAGGGCCGCCGCCAGAGACGTTGCGATGGCCGCGGGGTCGTAGTCGCCGAGCAGGTAGATTATGAAGGCGTACATCGGCAGCGTGAACAGGAAAGCCGCGAGACCCCCGCCCAGCGCCCTCCCGAGGGCCAGCGCGCGCCTCGTTATAGGGAGGGAGAGGAGGTACTCTATCGTCCCCTCCTCGAACTCCTCCGCGATGTCATAAGCCCGCGAGACGCTTATCGAGAAGAGCATCGAGGTGTACACGCCGAAAAGGTAGAAGTGGTAGTAGTCTAGGTTCACCCCGGCCACAGCCCTGAACCTGACCATCGCCGAGAGGGCTAGGCCGAATATAGAGACCTGGATGGCAAACCACGTTACACGCATCACCACGAACAGCGTTCTGCGCTGCATCCTGTTGAGGTCCCAGAGGACGAGGAGCCAGAGCCCCCTCAAGTCCTCGCGGAGAGACATGGAGGGTCACTCCCTCAGGGCGGCGCCCGTGAAGTAGAAGAAGACATCGTCCAGCGTGGGCTCCTGTATCATTATCCGCTTCACCTTGAGGTTGGACATCGTGAAGGCGCTGATGATCTCCGCGGCCCTCTCCTCCCCCTTGTTGAGGTAGATGCGGACCCTGTGGTCGCTGATCTGGTACTTGCCCACGTCCGCGAGGGACTCGACGATCCTCTTGACGGCGGCCTCGTCGCCCTCGTAGTGGATCTCGACCACGTCTCCCCCGGGTATCTGGTCTTTCAGCTCGTCCACGCGGCCGAGCGCCCGGAGCTTCCCCTTGTATATGATGCCTATCCTCTCGCATATTCTCTCGGCCTCGAACATGTCGTTCGTGGCAACTATTATCGTCGACCCCTCGTCCCGGAGCTCCTTTATGATATCCCACAGTGCGTGCTTCGTGATCACGTCGACCTGGGCTGTGGGCTCGTCGAATATCGCGATCCTGGGGCGCTGGATGAGGACCTTGGCTATCTCCAGCTTCTTCCTGGTCCCGCCGCTCAGCTGGTAGAACTGCTTCTTCCTGTGCTCCCACAGGTTGAGCCTCTCCATGACGTCTCTAACGACCTCCTTGGCCTCGCCCGAGGAGTAGCCCATGACCCTCGCGTGCCATAGCAGGAGCTCGTATGGGGTGTCTATCCACAGAGCCTTCGGCTCTTGGAAGGCTATCCCGACGTACTTCCTGACGACGTCGCCCTCCCTCGAGACAGAGTGCCCGAACACGTAAATGTCCCCGCTAGTCGGCTTGTACACCGTGGCTAGCGTAAGCAGCGTGGTGGACTTGCCTGAGCCGTTAGGGCCCAGGAGCCCGAAGATCTCGCCCTCGTAGATGTCGAGGTTCAAGCCGTCGACCGCGACGGTCGCGCCGAACCGCTTGGTGAAGCCCCGTATCTCCACCGCTTTACCCGCCATGCGACTGACCGCAGTACAAACCCCCCTTGCGGAAATATAACTTTTTTATTAAAAGGAGTAAGCGACAACAAGGCACTAAACCTTAAAATACCGCGCACCGTTCTCTACCGCTGGGGTGCTCATGGCGGGCGAAAAAAGGTCACCTGTCTACGAGGAGGCCCTCATGCAGGAGCTAGCCTACGCCATAGCCCACATCGCGCACGCCGAGCAACACCTGCTCGAGATAGACTCCCAGCTCAGCGAGCCCAAGCTCGCCCAACGCATAGACAAGCTGAGGATGAGCAGGAAGGCGCTGGGCGAGGTTCTGCTCGAGGTAGCGGGCCTAAGGGGCCACGGGGGTGGGGGAGAGGAGAGGAGCGCAGCCGAGAGCCTCTGGTGCACGCTGAAGCATCTGTCTATGGCTATCGTCCACTGCGACGAGTGCGCTGAGAAGGTTACGCGCAGGCTGGTTGAGAAGGCCAGCGCCGGGGACGTGTCGGGGGCCAGGGAGCTCCTCGCCCAGCTGTCAAAGATCTACGCTACGCGACGCGAGGCGCTCGGCATTCTTATGGAGCTTCTCAGGGGGGAGGAGCTGAGGGGTGAGAGCGTCGAGGCTGTGAGGTGCCGCGAAGACCTCTGCGTCGAGTAGGCCGCGCCTGGCTCATTCACCCCTTCACTTGTCCGGGCCCCCTCTTCGGGGTACTCATGGTCTTCGCGACTTCGGCTGTGCGCCGGTGAGGTTTAAGTACCAGTTTCACGTGACCTCCTCGTGCCTGGCCGCGCTTTCCTGTACGAGGGCGACGTGTTCAGGCCCCTCCAGCTGAGCCTAGGAGCTAGCCGTTAAGGAGGCTAAACTCCTGAGGCTGATTAGGCGACAGAGAAAACTCCTAGAGTACCCCTAAACTCTATCCCCGGTATTAGCGTGCTCCACCTTCCTCGTGGAAAGGTACAGCGCGTAGGCGCTGGTAGCGACTAGCGGTAAGTGTAGGAAAGCGTTCCAGTTGAACCCCCTGAATAGCAGTATGTTCGTGCCGAACACTAAGCCTGGGAAGGCCGTGAACCTCATGACCGCCTTGTTCACCCTCGGGTAGTAGAGTATCAGAATCGAGAGTATAACGGGCGTCACTAGGCAGTAGCCAACCGGGTAGTAGCCGGCTACGAGCCACTTCAGCAACAGGTATGGGTCTAGGACCGGCTCAGCCGGGTACCAGAAGGCTAGGGCGGCTAGAGGCACCACCCATAGCCTCCGCCTATCCGGGATCGGCCCGCCAACCCTATTGCGCCTAACCACGCACTCCCAGGCCCACAGCGCCGCTACTAGGGACGTTAGGAGGACGTTGCCCGTTAGCACGACGAATCCGTATTCCTCGGTGTAGGCGAAGTTCTCCCCCACGAGTAGTGCATACTGGGCTAGGGCATACAGGTCGAAGAGCAAGGAGCCTCTCTCGCCCCACCTAGCCAGCGCGGCCAGCACTAGGAGAAGGGCTACGTGTAGTAGGAGGGAGGGCCACACGAGGTCTACTAGACTGAAAATTAATGGGCGGCGTAGCGCGATCCATACCACGCTACTTGCCTCCTCGAGCGAGTAGCCCTTAGACGCGTATGGCCATAACACCCAGAAGCATAGAACGTACATTGCTATGTAGAACCACCACTTACCCGTGAGGTAGTCGATGGCCCCGCTAACCCTCTCCAACAGCCCCATTCCGCCACCCAGCGAGGCCGCGTAGCGTGGAGCGAAATGAACTAGCTCTATAAATTTTTTTGTACCACTTCCCCTGCTCCCTCCGGCTGTTCTAGTGCGCGGAGCTTGGAGGGCTTTTGAAGATCTCGCTAAACCCTGACCCTCGGCATGAGCGTTAGGGAGCTGGAGCCTAGGCCCCCTAATCGTCACTATCCTGTAGTATCCCGGCTCGGGCAGGTACCGTTTGATGTGGTAGTAGAGTCGCGGAGGCTTCCGGAGAACAGACATTTTGACTGCCTGGAGCAGCGGGTCTCTCCGCCTCCACCCTGGGTCATGCACCAAGGGTTGAAGGGGGCTAGAAGGCGCCTAGCCTCCCTCGCGTTCAACCGGAACCCCTCCTGGCCCCGACTGTTCTCATGACGTAGGCGAGGTCTTTCTCGATCCTTCTCAGCTTCCTGGCTATCCTCTCGTACTTCTCGTCGAGTTCACGAACCTTCTGCGGGGCTCACGGTCTTGTCGAGCCCCAAGTACCCGAGCACGATCTTCTTAGCCAGCGCTGCTGGGGTCATCCCCAGCTCCCTGGCCAGGCTCTCAAGCTTAGCGTACTCCCCCACCTTCAGGTTGAACTTGACCTGCCTATACTTGTAGCCTCCACGCCGCTCAGCTCGGCGTCGACGCCGAGCACATTGAGCCCCCTCTGGGGCCGAGGAGGCTGGGCTGTGTGGGGCGGAGCATGAGAAGCGCCAAGGCGGCGAGGAGTAGCGCTAGGGCGGGTATGAGGGCTGCGCGACGCAACCAGGAAACCGCTTTAGTCAGCGGCAAGAAGTGCTTTAAGCCTTACGCCACCCAGCTCAGCCTCTCAGGAGCCTCAAGGCTGACTCGCCGCAGGCCCTCTCGGTGAGGTAGACGTACCTCACGTCGCCAATGACGGCCTCCCTGACGAGGCCCGCCGAGCGGAGCCTCTCCGAGGCCGAGGCAGTGCGCCTCGTGTTGCGGGTGCCGAACGCCCCACTGAGAGGCTTCGGCTCTCGTAGGCGCCACAGCGTTTTAGTGAGGCCGGTCAGCTCGAGCCGCCTGGCGACGCTCTCCCACACCTCCCCGCTAACTTCGACCGCCAAGGCTAAGTGTAGGATGGGGTTATATATCTTCACACAGGATGTGCTCACAGTCCTCCTAAGCGAAGGCTTGGCGTGAAACGCATGGTAAAATGCGGTGAGAGACATGACGGGGGACTTAGCGCGGACCTGCCTAGTGAACGTGGACGACAGGGGTCGGTTGATGCTGGAGCGGCTGGCGGTCGAGGGCAGAATAGCGAGGTACTGACAGGTAGAGGGCTCGCCGGTGCTGTGCTTCGAGTTCGCCGGCGAGCTGAGCGTCGGGTGCGAGGACTACATCGACGGCGTGCCGGAAAGCATGCTGTCCAAGAAGGCGGTGATGGACGCGCTGAGGGATGAGTTCAGGAGGCACGTGGTAATCAAGATCCTGAGGGCGCTGAGCGGCGCCAGGGTGGTGGACGTGACGGAATACCACATTGTGCTGGAGCAGACGGAGCGCACGGAGATCGTCTGCGTCACACTGGCCGAGAAGGAGAGGCTTAGAAAGGGGGCGGGGGGAGAGGGGCCTGAGCCTTCCGGACCGCGTGCGGCTCAAGCCCCTAGGCAGAAAAGAGCAAACCTCTTTTTCTCTCCCCCTCTTTTGTGCCTCACCCCTCGGGCGCCTAGCTCCGCAGCGAGGCCCTTGGAGCCCTTCACAGCCACCGTGACTACATGGCCCCCTGCTTATGCTCGAACACACTCCCACAACACCTCGCAAGCCCGCTGAGAGCGAAGGAAGAAGCGAGTCGAACACGGGGAGAAAAAGGGAAAAACAAAAAAGTACCATTACTGTGTCGAGTAGGGTGGTTTTACGGGAGACGAGGAGCAGCTACCCGAGAAGCCTCTCCTAGAGCACGTCTACGAGCTACTCGAGACGCTGAGGAAGATACTCGTGCTGCACGTAGCCTTCATCCTAGCGCTTCTCATTGCGCCGGCGCCCAACGAGCTCCCGCGGAGCTACGACCCCATCCTCTTCTACGCGATGAACCTGACGAAGGGCTACATGCTCGACTTCGAGCACAACATCTTCGCGTACCCGTTCGCCAAGCTTTTCGGTGTAAGCGGCGCGAAAGTCACCCTCATAGCCCACGGATGGTTCGACAGCCTCACCGCAGCCATCTACCTCGCCGCGCTCATCACCATCGCTGTGCTCAGCCCCGTCACGACCGTGCTTATATACCGGTACGTCGAGCCGGGCCTCTACTCACACGAGAAGAGGATCGTGAAGAAGTACATGTACATGGCCCTAGGCCTCTTCCTCTCAGGGGTGGTCTACGGATACTTCGTCGTCATGCCCATCATCTTCGCCACGGCGGTCTGGCTCTCCACGCTCGGCGGGGCGAGCCTCCTCTTCTCCATCGAGGAGTTCTACAACGACATATTCATCGGGAGCATCGCCACAGGAGTCTTCTTCATGTTCCCGCTGGCGATACTGACCCTCCACAAGATCGGCGTGGTGAACTACGAGACTCTGAACAAGAACTGGAGGTACATCGTGTTCGCCGGCTACGCCATACTCGCCCTCATAACACCGGACCCGACCCCCTTCAGCGACCTCGCAATGGGCATACCCTTCGTGGCGCTCTACTTCCTCTCGATGTGGCTCGTCAAGAGGTCTGAGCAAAGGAAGTCTTGAGACGCCAAGAAATATATTCTGCCTCCAGTGAAATAGCCGACCAAGAATGTCGTACTTCAAGCAGGGTCGGGGCTTCGCCTACCCCGACTACGAGCCGCAGTGGCCCCCAGAGCCGCCTTTCGAGCTCCTAAGCGTCAGAGCGAGAGTGAAGGTGGACCTCGAGAACAGGTCCATCGAGGGGTCTGCTGTGAACGTTTTCCGGGCGCTTGACGGCATCGACGTCCTACAGCTGCACGCGCGGGACATGGACATCAGGGGCGTGAGGGTGGACGGCGCGGTCGCGAAGTACTTCTACGACGGGGACGTGCTAGAGGTGCACCTCCCTAGATCGTACCAGAGGGGTGAGGCCTTCGAGGTCCAGGTCGACTACAGGGCTGTGAGGCCAAAGGCGGGTGTCTGGTTCGTGCCGACTGACGTTGAGGGCCCGGCGAGGCTCGCCTACACCCAGGGGCAGCCTGAGGACACGAGGTTCTGGCTCCCGACCTACGACTACCCGAACAGGAAGACCACCGTCGAGCTAACCGTCATCGCACCCAGCGGCCTCCAGGTTGTCGCAAACGGAACGCTAACCTCTAAGCGTGTCGAAGGCGGGCTGTCGGAGTGGGTGTTCAGGCTAGACTCCCGGATACCGACGTACCTTATAGCGTTCGCTGTGGGGGACTTCACAGTCGTGGAGGAGAGCTTCGACGGAGTTCTCCTACAATACGTCGTCCCGAGGGGGAGGGAAGCCGACATCGAGAGGAGCTTCAGGTACACCAAGGAGATGATCAGGTTCTTCGAGGACTTCACCGGCGTGAAGTACCCCTACCCGAAGTACGCGCAGGTCTGCGTCGACGAGTTCGTGGCAGGGGGTATGGAGAACGCCTCCGTCACCATACTAACCAGCGCAACCCTGCACGACGAGAAGGCGCACGTGGACTACAGGAGCGAACCCCTCGTGAGCCACGAGCTGGCCCACCAGTGGTTCGGGGACCTGGTCACCTGCAGGGACTGGTCGCACCTCTGGCTGAACGAGAGCTTCGCCACCCTGATGGAGGCGCTGTGGAGGAGAAGGGAGCTCGGGGAAGACGAGTTCGTCTACGACCTCATCGGGATGCTCGACTCGTACTTAGGCGAGTACGAGAGGTACTCCCGACCCATCGTCACCCGCACCTACAGGTACGCGGAGGAGCTCTTCGACGCCCACAGCTACCCGAAGGGGGCGCTCATCCTCTGGACCCTCATGAACCTCGTGGGGGAGGAGGCCTTCCGCAGAGGGGTGAACCTGTACCCCACGAGGCGCAGGGAGGATAACGCGGACACAGACGACCTCCGCAAGGCCATGGAGGAGGCTTCGGGGAGGAGGCTCGACTGGTTCTTCGAGCAGTTCGTCCAGAACTCGGGCCACCCGTCTCTGACCGTCTCCTGGAAGTGGAGCGAAAAGGAGGGGCTCCTCGAGCTCCGCGTCTCGCAGAGCCAGGGAGAGGACTCGCTACCAAGGTACAGGCTGACGCTTGAGGTCGAGTTCGTCGGGGACGGGTGGAAGATCCGTAGGGCCTTCGAGATCTCGGAGAAGAGCCACTACTTCCCGGTGAAGCTCCCCTCGCAGCCCAAGGCGGTCTGCGTCGACCCTGACTTCAAGCTCTTCAAAGCCCTTAGCCTAGACGTCGGCCCGGAGGAGCTCGTCAATATAATCAGGAACTGCGGAAAGCTCTACCCGCGCGTCGTCGCCGTCCGCGAGCTCGGGAAGAAGGGCGGGGCAAGGCACGTCGACGAGCTTGGCAAGGTGCTCCTCGATGAGAACGAGTTCTGGGGCCTGAGGGCCGAGGTCGCGGATGCGCTCAGGCGGATAGGCGGGGACAGCGCTGCGAAGCTCCTCCTGGACTCCCTCGCTACAGTCAAGCACCCTCGCGTTCGGAGAGCCATCGTGAGAGCTCTATCGAGCTTCAGGGGGGACCGCTTCGGGAAAGCCCTAGCCGAGGTGCTCAGGAACCCCGAAGAAAGCTACTACGTGCGCGCGGAAGCCGCGATCGCGGTCGCGAAATCCCGCTACTCCCAGGCGTTCGAGGAGCTCAAAAAGGCCTTAGAGTACCCTTCCCACAACCACGTTATAGCAGCGAGCGCCCTCGAGGGCTTAGGGCTACTCGGCACCGAGGAGGCGCTCGAGGTAATCCTCCCCTACACCGAGCCTGGGAAACCACTGCAGCTGCGCACAGCGGCTCTGAGGGCGCTTGGCTACTTCGCTCCCAGCCCCCGCGTGCTCGATGTCCTCGAGCAGGCCTCCAGGAGCCAGCACCCCCACATCAGAACAGCAGTGGTGGTTGCTGCTACGCGGTCGCCCAGCCCGAGGTATCTGGGTATACTCGAGGTGCTGAGAGGGGATGTCTCGGGTTCTGTCGCGAGGCGCGCTAGGGACGCGATCGAGCAGATCAAGAAGAGTATGGAGAGAGGAGAGGAGTACAGGAAGCTGCGAGAGGAGCTCGACAAGCTAGCGGAGGAGGAGCGCAGGCTCGCGGAGAGGGTTGAGAAACTAGAGAAGCGGGGGGCCTAAGAATTTCTATTTCAGCCTTTTAGACTTTTTTCCACGTTCCTTGGACGAAAGCATCTTTCTACTCACGTGAGCGCTGAAAGCTACTCCGCCAAGAAGTACCCGAGGAAAACTGTGACCGCTGCAGTCCAACCGAAGTTGAAGCGGTTCGTGATGCCAGGTTTACCGTCTGCGTAGTAGTATTCAGCGAAGTTAAGCGAGCTCGCCATAAGGTCGAGCCACTTTCGCGCAACACTGATGGCTAGGTCACGGTAAGAGTAGTTGGTAAGACCTATCGCCGCTAGAGCAGTAGTGGGCGGCCATATGGGGCCACTCCAGTAATATGGGTCGAACGAGTACAGCCAGTCCGGCTCCTCAGACATGTACTTAGGGTCGTCGAAGGCCGCGGTCGGGACGCCGTGTTGGCCCCAGAACTCCTTCTCGGATGTCAAGTGGCTTACCAGCTTCGCGGCCTGGCCTTTATCGGCGGCTCCCGCGTAGAGTATGGTAAAGGCCTGAACCGACTTCACCCTGACGGGCTGGAGAGACCACGTTAGCGGGTAGTAGAAGCCGTCTTCGCTACTCCAGAACAGCTCGTTGATCACGTTGGATAGCTCCTCGTGCTCAGACTCGAAGAAGCGCCTCTCATCCCCCAGTCCGAGCTCCTCGGCTGCTATTGACATCGACCGGGCGCTCGCGGCTAAAGAGGCCGTGAGGAAGGGGTCAAGCACTTCAACGAAGTAGTAGTCCCCGACCTTCACCGTCCTGCCCTCGGCGACGTCGTAGGTGGGGTGGTTGTCCATCCCAGTCGAGCAGACAGCCCAGTACGCGAGCTTAAACTCCTTCTCAGGGTCGCCCTCGCGGGCACCCGTGAAGGGGCTCAGAGCCCTCTTCGCTCTGCCGTGCAGGTTACCGTTCCGGCTCCACCAGCGGTAGTACTGCTTCAGCCTCGGAAACCACCTCCTAACGCTCTCCCTGTCGCCTGTGCGGCGCAGGTAGTACTCGACCGCGAAATGTATGATCGGGGGCTGGCTTCTCAGATCCTGGTTGCCAGCGCTCAGCGGCGCGTTCGGGATAAGCCCGTCATCCCTCATCAGCAGTAAAAGCGATTCGATGTTCTCTTTCGCCAGCACGGGATCAACGTGTACCAAACCAAGCACGTGAAATGCCGTGTCCCAGCAGTACGGGACGGGGTACGCCTTAAGGTGAGGCACAACCACCCTGTAGCCGTTAAACACCTTCACGTTCCCAAGCAGGACCTCCCTGGCCTTGCTCAAAACAGGCGAATAGCGCTCACCCAGCATCATGACAACTACGCTATTGTCTAGGGCGCTAATAAGCCTTATACATTACACGCAAGCAGACCACGCTCAAGCTTGCGACCCTTTCAGCACGAACATAAGCCGGAGAAATTACACGTTATGGTTTTAATCCCTGCGAATGCCGTAGAACACGTGTCAACGAGCTTGAGCCTCTCCGAGATCGAGAGAAGGCTGTTCGACCTTCTCGCATCGGCGGTGCTCGGCTTCTCCGAGCTCAACGAGTGGAGGCTTGGCGATCAGGAGGTGGAGCTACCCTTCATGCGCAAGGCTAGCGCCGACGAGGAGGTTACGCTCGAGCGAGAGGTCAGCCTACCCGCGAGTGCGGGATCGTGGCTCCTCAGGCTTGACATCACGGGAAACGGTGAGCTATACGTTGACGGAGAGCTCTACCAGGCGCTGGACGAGTACCACAGAGTGGCCATGCTCCAGCCGGGCTCCCACGCGCTGCGCTTGTCGGCCACCCCCAGGAGGCTGTTCGGCGAGAGCCCCTGGGTCTTCGGCTTCCTCGGGGCGGGAGTTGCCTCGGTGCTGTGGGATGAGTTCGTGAAGACTCTCTCGCTCATGGACCTCGTTCCGCTAGCCCGGTCCGACGCGCGGGTTAGGGAGGCTCTCGCGGGCGCCGCGTCGAAGATTACGGTGTCACCCTCCCAGCTGCAGGTCTACGCGGCCACCGTCCTGCTGTACGGCTTCACGCTCCAGGACAGGAGCCCGGAGTTCCGCGGACCAAGGTGGGACTACGCGTACAACTCGTCCGTGTACGGGTCAGCTGTGGCGAGGGGGCTCATCGCCGACACGCCGCGGCCCAGGCCCGAGGAGGTCAGGAGGGAGGTGGAGGAGGCCGTTAGGGAGGTGCGGCGGCTTCTGGGGGGTGAGAAGCCCGGCGGCGAGATCTACCTCTTCGGCCACGCGCACATAGACACGGCGTGGCTCTGGCCGTTCAGCGAGACGAGGCGCAAGGTCAGGAGGACTTTCAGCACGGTTGTGAGGCTCGCGGAGCTGGGCTACAGGTTCACCTACGTGCAGAGCGGGGCGCAGAACTATGCTTGGCTTGAGGAGCTGGACCCGCGCCTCTTCGAGAAGTTGAGGGTGCTCGTCGCGAAGGGCTTGTGGCTACCAGTTGGTGGGATGTGGGTGGAGTCCGACACCCAGCTCGTCACGGGTGAGTCCCTTGCGAGGCAGTTCCTCTACGGCCAGAGGTACTTCGCGGAGAAGCTCGGGAGGAGGTGCAGGATCGGCTGGCTACCTGACAGCTTCGGCTTCTCGGCCCAGCTACCCCAGCTCCTGAGGAAGTCCGGGCTTGAGGCGTTCGTGACGCACAAGGTTATGTGGAACGACACGAACGAGTTCCCGTACCACGCCTTCGTGTGGAGGGGCCTCGACGGCTCGGAGGTGGTGTCTCACGTCCTGGTCCAGACGTACAACGGCGTCCTCACGGCTGAGGAGCTCCGCTCCCTGTGGGAGAAGTACAAGCAGAAGGACGTGTTCCCGGTGGCCGTCCACGCGTACGGCTTCGGCGACGGCGGCGGGGGGCCGACGTTCACGATGCTTGAGCGCTTAAAGCTCCAGGAGGAATTATCCATCGTCCCCCGGCTGGTCGAGGCCCCGAGCGAGGAGGAGTACCTGGCTAAGCTCCGGGCCAGCTGGGACAAGTTGCCCGTCTGGGCCGGGGAGATATACAACGAGTTTCACCGGGGAGTGTACACCACCAACCTGAGAGTCAAGCAGCTGATGGCGAAGGCTGAGAGCGAGGCGATGTGGGCCGACTTCCTGGCGGCTGTGTCGCTACTGCTCGGCATCAGCGGGCCGAGGAGTTTCAGCGAGGAGTGGAAGACCATACTCAGGAACCAGTTCCACGACGTCCTTCCCGGCTCCTCCTGCTACGAGGCGTACCTCGAGTCGTACAGGGAGCTGGAGGAGGTTCTGCGCTCACTGGGCATTGCCTGCGGTGAGATGCTCAGGAGCGTCGCCGAGAGGGTCTCGGCTCCTAAAGGGAGCATCGTCCTGTTTAACAGGCTCTCGTGGCCCGTGAAGCTGCCCGTTTTGCTGCCCTCTTGTCGCTACGCTTCAAGCTCGATCCACGCCTGCCAGGAGGAGGGCGAGGGGGCTGTGGCCGTCGTCTCGGTGCCGGCGCTCGGCTACACGGCGCTCGAGCCGGCTGATGAGCCGAGGGTGGTTGGGGAGGCCAGAGCCTACGAGGAGGAGGGGAGGGTTGTTCTCGAGAACGAGGGGGTGCGCGTTGTCATCGAGAGGGATGGGAGGATCTCCTCTGTTTTCAGTAAGAGGCACGGGTTCGAGGCAGTCAAGCGGGTGGAGTTCAGAGTTCACGTGGACAAGCCTGGGAACTTCGACGCCTGGGATATCGACAGGTCGGCGCTGCAGCTACCCTCCGAGCTCCTCGTGACCTCTGAGGGTCCGAGGGTGGTCTCCAGCGGGCCCTGCGCTGCTCGAGCCGAGGTGGTGTACAGGTACCGCAACTCCACAGTGAAGCTCCGGGTCAGCGTCTACTCTGGCCTGGACCTCGTTGAGGTTGAAGTAGGGCTTGATTGGAGCGAGAAGTCCCGCCTCCTGAAAGCCTGGGTTGACACTGCTCTCGACGTCGACCACGCACACTGCCACGTGCCCTTCGGGGTCGTGAGGCGTCCCACGAGGCCTTCGGACAGGAGGTCTGAGGCCATGTTCGAGGTCCCAGCGCTCCACTGGGTGGACCTCAGCGACGGCGCGCGAGGTCTGAGCTTGATAGCGACGGACAGGCACGGCTACAGCTTCAGCGGCGGCAGGGTTGGCCTGAGCATCCTGAAGTCCCCCTCGATGCCCAACCCCTGGTCCGACCTCGGTAGCATGACCACGCGGTTCTACCTATACCCTCACCTCGGAGACTACGCCACGGGTGAGGTGTACAAGGTAGCCTACGCGCTGTTTTCAGGCCTTAAGACCGCCTCCAAGGCGCAGGCCGGAGGCAACCTCCCGCCGGAGGGGTCCTTCCTGAAGGTGTTTGGGGGAGCTCTGGAGGCTCTGAAGGTGTCCGAGGACCTGAGCGGCATCGTCGCGAGGGTATACGACGTTACAGGCCAGGGTGCGGTCGTCGAGGTGAGGCTCCCGAGAGAGGCGTCGCTGCTCGAGTCAGATATCCCAGAGCTTGACCTTAAAGAGCTCGGCTCAGGCGCGAGCTCCTTCAAGGTGAACCTCTCACCCTTTGAGGTGAAAACACTGCTTTTCCGGCTCAGCCGCCGCTGAACCCAAGCGTAGCGTGCGGAGTTGTTTTCTCGAAAAGTTTTCCACTTCTACCGGTTTACTCTACCTCAGGGGATCATGCGAAAAGGCTGTAGCGGAAACCTAAGGGATGGAGAAAACTCTCAAGTATCTGCGCTTACGCCTTCCAGCTTTTCAATCAAAGCTCCCTACTACGCGATGAGCCGGGAAAAAAGCGGCCAGAAGCGAGCATATTGCTTAGGAAGCCTCTTGGAGGGGTTGACCCTTCCTGATTATCTCGATGACTTCCTCGGGGGTAACCTTCTCTTTAGGGGTGTCGGCTATCTTCCTGCCGTGGTCGAGGACCACGATCCTATCCGCGACCTCGTAGACGTGGTAGATGTTGTGCGAGATTATGATGACGCTCACACCCTGGTTCTTGACCTCGAGCACGTGGTCTAGCACCCTCCTGGTCTCCCTCACCGACAGCGCCGCTGTAGGCTCGTCTAGGATCAGGAGCTTGGCCTTGAAGTGCATAGCCCTCCCGATCGCCACCGACTGCCTCTCACCTCCGCTCAGCTTCGCGACCCTCTCGCTTGGGCTCCTGAGCCTCTTGAGGCCTATGCTCTGGATGATGCTCCATGCCTGCTCGTCCATCGCCCTCCTGTCGAGGAAGGTGAACGGCCCTATCTTCTTGGTCGGCTCCCTTCCCAGGAAGATGTTCCTGCTGATGCTGAGGAGGTCTATGAGGGCTAGGTGCTGGTAAACTATCTCCACGCCAGCCGCCCTGGCCTCCGCGGGGTCGCGGAATATCCTCGGCTGCCCCTCCCAGTAGATCTCACCCTCGTCCGGCTGGTAGACGCCAGCGATTATCTTCACCAGCGTGCTCTTACCCGCGCCGTTGTCCCCCACAAGCCCCACTACCTCGCCTCTCCCGACGTGGAAGTCCACGCCCCGGAGGGCCTCTACGCGGCCGAACCTCTTGACGATCTTCCTCATCTCTAGGAGCCTCTCCATAGGCGGATCACCCCGCTGTCACGAACTTCTTGACGATGAAGGTGTTTATCACTGTGGCGACTATGAGTATCACTCCTATGAAGGCGCTGTACCAGTACGCCGGGGCTTTCGCCAGCACGAGCCCGACGCGTGTCATGGCTACGAGGAGGGCTCCGAGGAAGGTTCCCGCGATGCTCCCATAGCCCCCTGTCAGTAGGCAGCCGCCGAGCACCGCGCTCGTGATAGTATCGAGCTCGAGCCCCTGCCCCAGTGTGGGGTCGACGACCTTGAAGCGCGAGAAGGCCATCAGCCCCGCGAGCCCGGCCATTAGCGAGGAGAGGCCGAAGTTCACGAGCTTCACCCTCTGGACCCTCACTCCAAGCTCTCTAGCAGTCGCGGCGCTCGCGCCCACAGCGTAGGTCCAGTTGCCGTAGGGTGTGTAGTCTAGGACAACCGCGTACAGCACCGTCAGGAGTACGAGCCATATCGCGCTCGTGCGAAGGCCCTCCGTCCCTATAGGGCCGTTCAGCACGTCTGTAAGCCAGTGAGCGACCTCGAGCCGAACCGGGAATCCCCCGGTTACCGCTAGGAGGACCCCCCTGAGGAACATCATCATGCCCAGCGACGTTATGAAGCTCGGGATCCCCGTCCTCACTGTGATGTAGCCCGTTAGAACACCTAGGGCGAAGGCCAAAGCGAGCATGAATATGCTAGCCAGCAGGAGGTCTACACCGCTGTTGGCCATCAGGGCCACGCCCATCGGGACCAACGCGTAAACCGAGCCGACGGATAGGTTGAACTCCCCTGTGATCATGAGGAAAGCCATGCCTATGGAGGCTACGCCGAGCTCGCCCGCCAGGGTGAGGATGCTGTAAAGCGTAGTCAGGGTGGGGAAACGGTCAGGCACGAGGGCGGTGAAGGCTATGGCTATCGAGAAGAAGCTCGCAACAACGCCTAGCTCGGGGTGCTGAAGGAGGAAAACTGGCAAAGCCATCTTCCCTTTATAGCCTGACCCCACCAGCGATCACCCACGAGAAAAATAGAAAAAAGCATTATTTTCAGGCACCACCTGTAGTCGCGATCTGCTTCCTGACGATGTCTAGCTTTGCCTTGTCGATGACTGTGGGCCCTGTCGGCACATGGGCTGGAGGTATGATGCCGTACTTGACGTAGAGGTACATGAAGACCACTGGCAGGAAGCCCTGGGCGAAGGGCTGCTGGCTGACGGCGGCGTCGATCTCTCCCGCCTCGATGGCCTTCAGTATGGTGTCATCGATGTCGACCGTGAGAAGGTGGACCTTGCCCACGAGATTCATCTCCCTGAGAACCTGCAACGCGGCGGGTGCGCCAAGACGCCCTACGGTCAAGATCACGTCTGTGTCAGGGTGGGCTGTGAGGTAGTCCCGGAAGGCCTGCGCCGCCTTGGTCGGGTCGGTGGTGATGTCTAGCTTCTCAACGGGGGTTCCGGGGTACGCTTGAGTGATAGCATCCGTGATGCCCTTAGCCCTGGTTTCGAGGCCTAAGTGCCCTACCTCGTGTATACCTATGACGACGCGCTTGGGCTTGTAGCCCATGTCGACCAGGTACTTCGCGAGGTAGTAGCCGGCGTCGTACTGGTCCTGACCAACGTAGCTGAGGTAGGGGATCCTCTGGTTCTCGGGCCTGGGGTCTGGAACGTTCACCGCGATTATCGGGATACCCTGGCTTATCGCCCTGCGCGCAGGCTCGTCGAGGGCCCTGTAGTCCGTTATCGTAAGGATGATCCCGTTGGGCTTAGCCGCTATCGCGCTGTTGAGGAGGTCGACGAGGACCTGGATGCTGAACTTCTCAGGCCCGCTGTAGACGACCTTAACGTTGAGAAGCTGCCCGGCTAGCTGAGCACCCTTGATGACAGGAGCCCACCACGGGTCGGCGGGCCGCCGTGGGAGACGTAGTAGAAGGTGTACTCGGGAGCCCCTGCCGGGGCGCCTGCCTTGTACTGCTCCAGCTGCTTCTCTAGCTCGGCGTATGTGGAGTAGGGCACCATCGTCGCGGCGGCAAATCCGTAGCCGACCACTGCACCTATGATTAGGCCGATTACAAGGTAGACGGCTATCGTCATCAGCCTGCTTTTTTGTTGCTGGCTCATACAACCTTGTCGTGTAATAACACTCTATATATGATTATACAGCAAGATTTATATTATTCCCCCTTTAAGAATTAAGGAGCTTTAACTGAGGATTCACTGGTGCTCCGGCTTGCGATTCCTAGCGCTTTTTTAACTCATGCAATACTCTGCGATAGACGACGAGGCCGTTCGCGATCCAGAGCAACTCTTCCTAATGCGAGTAGAAAGCCTCGAGAACCCTGCGCGTCGTCTTGTAGCTGAACTCCACGTTCCTGAGGGACACGCGCTCATCCACACGTACCACGGGTAGGTGTCGCCCAGCTCCGCTAGCCCCTTGATGAGCCAGTGCTCCACGCCGATCCTCTCCACCCTCCCAGAGGATGTGGTGAGTGGCTTCACTTTCAGCCTAAACACCGAAAGGGAGATAAACCCCCTCAACAACGCCTAACGGCAGGGCGGTTGGCCGCTGCTGCCGCTGAGGCGTGGCGGCCGCCGGCTGCTCCTCCCCGGAAGCCCCCTCGAGGGGCAGGCCCACTGGGCGATGCGTCGCCCCCGTGGGGCAACCCCGAGGCCGACCAAAGATGACGAAGATTTAAGGGAGCCAGTGGGGGCAGAAAAGGAGGAGCACGTACTCCGCTTTCACGAGGTCGGGGTGGTTCTCCACCAGCCACCCCGCGCCCATCCTCCCGCCCATCTCCTCGTCGGCTGTCGCCGCGTAGATGAGGCGCCCCTTGAACCTCTTGGACTCGACGAAGTCCAGGAAGACGCGGAGCATCACGGCGACGCTCAGCTTGTCGTCGAGCGCCCCGCGCCCCCAGATGAATCCGTCCTTCACCAGCCCCGAGAAAGGGTCGACACTCCACTCCTCGGGGTTGGCGGGTACGACGTCGAGGTGGGAGAGGAGGAGCAGGGATGGGCCCGGCTCATTGGACTCGGCCCACGCTACAATGCTACCCCTGTTGGGCGCGCTCTCGAGCAGCTTGTACTCGACGCCCGCTCCGCTCAGGGCCTCGGCAATGAGCTTCGCGGCAGGCGTCTCGTTGCCGGGAGGGTTAGAGGTGTCCACGCGTATGAGCTCCGAGAGCATGTCGGCGACAAATGCTACTTTGGGATCCACGGGTAAGCCTCTCGCCCAAGCGCATAAGCCTTTCGCTCTTCGAGGCTCGCTGACGCACCCAAGTGTAAAGGGAGGGATCGGGCAGTTCTCGCGTGCAAACCGACCAGTGAACTCCTTCCTCCGCATTTGAAGGATAAAGGTGCTCACAAAGGTTTTGCGACGTATAACCTCACAATACAATAAAATAAAAAGCTGGGATACCGGCTTCGCATTTTAGAAGAGGGCTGATCTGAATCTCGCGCTACGTTTTTATCGGAGGTCTTCATGGCTAGCGTAGGGAGGGTGTTGACGAGCAGCCTCAGCGACCTCAAGAAGGAGTTCCTCAGGCTTTTGGAGATGGACGAGGAGTTCCGCTACGCTGTAGCAGGCTACCTAGGGTACTCCGAGATCCTTAACGAGCTGAAAGCACTCCGCGAGGAGCAGCGGAGGATCTGGGAGAGCATCGAAAAGCTGTGGAAGGAGGTCAGGGCTCTCAGAGAGGAGCAGAACAAGCTGTGGGAGGAGATCAAGAACCTTAGAGAAAACCAGGAGAAGCTCTGGGAAGAGGTCAAGAACATTAGGGAAGAAGCCAAGAGCCTCCGGGAGGAGGTGAGGACTTTAAAAGAAGGCCAGGAAACTCTGAGGGAGGGGCAGGAAAAGCTTTGGGAGGAGGTGAGGACCTTGAAGGATGGTCAGGAGAGACTGTGGAAGTACGTGAAGGCTGGCTTCGCTGAGCTGCGGGCAACACTGGGAGCCACGTTCGAGGACTACGCCAGAGCATTCCTAGAGGTGATGCTGGAGGAGATGGGTTACTCTGGGGCGCGCGTCACAAGGGGGTACCTGCTCCGCGATAGAGAGGTCGTGGAGGTCGACGTGCTCTGCGAGAACCCCCTTGTGGTAGGCGAGGCGACTTCCAGGATCCAGAGCATCGAGGAGGCTGAGAGAGAGGCTGAGAAGCTCACGGAGAGGGTCCGCCTCGCCGAGGAGAAGTACGGCAGGAAACCCGTCCTGGCTGTGCTCGCCGTGGGCTCCGCTCCTCCAGAGGTCCTCAATAGGCTCAGGTTGCTCGCCGAGAAAAACGGCTTCAAGCTGGTCGTAGGCAGACTTTACGAGGAGAGCTGAGCCTGACCCCTGAGCCTTCACCCCTTAGGTACTTCTGCTCTCGGGGATGCGATTCTTCAAAGCAGGGAGAGCTGTGGAAAAGTTAGCGCCTTCTGCTTAAACATTACCCCGGTGTGTGGTGGTCAATGCGCGTGAGGGCTTCTCCGAATTTGCCTGGAGTATGCTGTGAATATCAATTAAAGATAACACTTTATACTTCATTGCTTATTTAATGCTTGTGACCTCTGAGCATGTATCCGCTATTTTCCTCGTTCTCCTCGTGGTAGCCGGTGCCGTAGCTCTCTGGATCCTTCAGCAGCAAATGCACTCATAGTACACTAAGGCGGCTCAGGAGCGGCTGCCCTCGAAGATCAAAGTCGATGCAGTTGAGGTGGGTTTAGACGGGACGGTTGTGCTCTATATTAGAACGCTTGACGACTACACGTCGAAGGTTTAGACCTTCTACCTGGTCGACCCGGTTAGCGACCTAGCCCTCGCGGTCTACAACTACGAGGTCACTCTGAGCCCGGGTAATGTTACCCGAGTGCTCATACCCTCCTACGTCCTGAAGGGAACACCCCTGCCGGAGAGGAGCTACCTCGTGCTGAAGACAGGGAGTGCCACCTCGCTCACGACGGTTGCCGTTGTGCCTCGTCAAGTGCTCGAGCAGGCCCTTGCCCGCGAGTTCCCAAAGCTGGCGTACAGGGCTTATGAAAGCTCCGCCAACCTCAACATAAACCACTACGTGGTGCTGGACCCTGTGAGGGCCGCGCCTGGCTCATCCACCCCTTCACCGATCCGGGGCCCCCTCTTCGGGGTTCTCATGGGCTCCGCGCCTTCGGCCCGCCCCGCCAGCTCAGGTTGTGCGGCGGGGCTTTGCCTCGGCGCCTCTTCGCCTCGTCACACCGCGCGCGGCACCCGGCGTGCGGCCGTGTGGCCGTGCCGGGAACTGGGGCCGGGGCCCGCTGGCCTGCCTCTAGGGCCCTGGCCTGTCTCTCAGGCCGTGGGTCGGCGCCTTGGGGTGCTGGCTGAGCCACTTGCTCAGCGCCTCTAGTTGTCTTTCCGCATTGCAGGCTTTTAGGAAGAGCTTTACAGAGTTGAAGGCTGCGGCCCAGTCCCTGCCCCAGGTGAGGCCGCACTTGGGGCAGCGGTAGCACCTCCTCATCACCTCTACCCCCCACGAGCCGCAGAGGGGGCAACGCTTCCCGCTGATGTTGTTCTCAGGCTGGAACCACCTAGCCCCCTCGTAGAGCGCTAGGTTCTCAAGCCGCCTCACCACTCTGAGCAAGGTCCTCTGCAACTGTGAGCCCTTCAAGCTCTCGGCCCTTGGCACGTCCGCGACGATGACGACGAGGTAGCCCTGGTCCCGTAGCTTCCTCACCAGGCCCCTCACCTCCCTGAGCACGCCTCTAACCCAGCCCTCGTTCACCTTCTTTTCCTTCCTCGACGCCTGCCCCGCTACTCTTTCAGACCTCTCCGGCGTCAGGTTCACCTTTGCCCTGAGCCTCTCCGCCAGCCTTAATGTCTCCTCCACCGTGGAGCCCTTTCCCGCTCTCCGCAACTCGTTGACGTCCCTCCTCTCCCTGAACCTCTGGACGGCTTCACTCCAGCTCTTAACCTCGGAGTAGCTGGTCATAATTGCTGCTAGTAGCCTCAGCAACGTGGTGTTGGGCGGCTTAAACACTCGCTGAGCCACCAGCTTGGCTTCGCCGTCGAAGGCGAAGGCCATAACGTACAGCCCGTGAGAGCTGTTCATGTCCACCGCTACGACCGCCAGCTTGCCCTCGCCGTCCCACCACGCCGGCTTCACCTTGCGGTGCGCTACGAGGCGAAGCCTGCCCCTAGCCGTTAGTTGCAACGTCAGCTTAACGCCGCCGAACCGCTGGACGTCCTCCAGCACAGCCCTGACCAGCGAGGGCTTCAGCCTCACCGCGACGCCAGCGCTCGGAATGCGTAGCATGCCCTTGGAGGCATCCAGCACCGCAGTAGCATCGCTTTTGCCGTGAAGCCTATCACCGCCGCTGACTACCCTTATGAGTAACGGTATTGGAGGTGGCGTGAACCTGCTGCGCCTCTTAGACTTCCCCCTCGCCTCGGCGAGCATCCTGCACCACTCCGCGGCGTACCAGAACAGCCCCTTCGGCAGCCCAGCCAGCCTCGAGGCCTCCCCGATTAACTCCTCGCTGAACCTCTCCGGCTCCCTCCTGAACGCGTCGCCGTGCTTCCTCTCGAGCTCCTCGCTGGCCCGCTCAACCGCAGAGGCAAGGCTGAAGTAGAGGCTCCGAAGCCTCATTCTCAGCTCCCTGCTCGCCTTTACCTCCCAGACCCTGTAAGCCTCGATGAACCTCTCGCCGCTTTCCCTGCCCTCCCAGCCCACGCTCCCACCTCCAGGGAGCCTGGCACGCTGCGCCCCTAGCCCTTCCTACGCCTGAGCCCCCGCACATAGTTGCGCTACGCGGCCTTATATCCCTGCGCCGAAAATAAACGCCGAAACTGAAAACACAGCAAACAGGGGGCAACCGCCGGCTCAGAGCGGCTAAGCTGGGTGATTACCTGAGGCTGATCGACTAGGCTCCCTGAGGAGCGCGGGGACCTGCTCGACGCGCTAAGCGAGTTACAAGAATCTTTCCCCGACAAGCCGGCGGAGTGGCTCTACCGCGCCGTGTACAGGCTTCTAGCCGGGAAAGTGGAGGGGGTGGGAGCGAGCACTGGCTCGTCAAGGGGCTGGCGGAGCTGGGGGACACCTACCCCCGGTACAACGTCTGGGTACACGAGGGCAAGTACCGCTGCGACTACATCTCCAGGATACGGCTACGTCCGCAAGGCGAGGATGTGCAACCCCACAGCTACGGTGATGCTGTACCGGAGACAGCTCCGGCTCCGCGCCGGATGAGCTTGAGCGCCCGCTCGCCACAGGCCACTTCCTCAGGGCTGTAGCTGAGCAGCGCGAGGAGGCCGCAGGCACGCTCGGTGAGGTAGACGTACCTCACACTGCCGACCACCGCCTCCCTGACGAAGCCCGCTGAGCGCAGCCTCCCCAAGGCGCTGGCTATGTGCCTGGTGTTGCGGGTGCCGAACGCTCTGCTGAGGGGCCTGGGTTGGCTCAGGTGCCAGAGCGTCCTTGCGAGGCCGGTCAGCTCGAGCCACTGGCCACGCAGTCCCAGACCTCGGCGCCGACCTCGACCATCACCGCTAAATGCGAGAGGGGGGTTGTAGGCGTTCACATAAGCTGTGCTCGTCGAGGCTATGTCAATGCATAGTGCTCGAGTGAATGGGGATCGTCTGCGTGCGCGTGACGCCGGCCGAAAAGGAGAGGCTGAGGGGGGAGGCAGAGGAGGGGGGCCTGAACCCCTCGGAGTACCTCCCCCTCGAGATCCTAGGCTAAAAAACTGCCTTTTTCTCTCTCCCTCTCTTTCCCCCACCTTACCTGACCCCACACATGCTGTGACCGTATCGAGCTTGAGTCCCAAGGGCGCTACCCGCGCACCCTCTCACAACCCCTTCTAACCCTTGGTGGCAAGGGAAAAGAGCGAGTCGAGCACGGGAAGAAACTAGGGAAAAGCTAAAAAATAGCATTGCTACACCCTGCAGAGATTCCTGTGTCTACTGCAAGGATTTCAACGCTTATTGGCAGGTCGTGTCCGGTGGCTACTACCGTGAGTTCTACGTCACGAGCACGGCCGTCAACCCCTAGGCCCCTCGCAGATTCCAAGCCAGCAACGCCTGGAAGCTAGCCGTATCCCGCAATACAGGAGGAGATATTGCTTCCAATCAGGAGTTCGCACCCGCTCTCCTTTCTCTCCCCGAGGCCAATTCCCGTTTTCAAAGTGCTTCTGAAATTCGTTGTAGTAAGATTTAAGTAAGAATTCTTTCTTACTACACCGTGGTGAGTATGTTGAAGACTGTGGTTTCCAGCAAAGGCCAAGTCGTGATCCCGAAGCGCGTGAGGGAGGAGCTGGGGCTTACTCCCGGCACAGTTCTCAGAGTGCGGGTCGAAGGGAAAAAGGTTATCTTGGAGCCGGTCGAGGGGCCACCTAAGGAGGTGTTCGTCAGGGCTGGGCCGAGCGTCACCGAGCGAATACTCAGGGAGGCTAAGAGCTCTGGCGATAAGGCGCAGAGGCTACTGGAGGACCTAGGTGTTCCTGTTGGCTAGCGTGGGCTTAGACACAAGCGTGATAATAGAGTACATCGACGAGGAGGGCGAGTACCACGAGCAGGCCGAGGCCGTGTTCTCAGCTATCATGTCGGGGAAGCTGGAGGCGCTGATACCCCACCCCATCTTAGCAGAGACGTTCTACGTGGCCGCGAGGCTATACCGCGAGCTCGGGGCTGGAGAGCCGGAGGCCACCGCTTCGAAACTGGTGGAGTGGCTCTACAGGCTCCCGCAGGTGAAGGTGATCGGCACGAGCTTAGAGCTGGCCCTGGAGGCGGGGAAGGTCAAGCTACGCTACAAGCTCGCCTTGACGGACTGCTACGTCATCGCGGCGTGCAAGATACACGGCTGCACCGCGCTCTTCAAGAAGCCCGAGGCAGAGATGCGGGAGAGCATCCAGCGGCTGAAGAAGGACTACATGGTAGTCTTCCTGGAGGAGTACAGGTAGAGGCCTCGACAGACAGAATTAAGCCGCCCTCGGGACCACAAAGCAAAAATCGTTAAAAACGGGTAATCAATCATGTTCCAAGGATGAGGTAATTGGCTACCTGCCGACCGCGTGAGGCCTCCCGGCCTTGACCGACCGCTGGCGGGTGCCGTTCATTCAACCACTGACCTTAAAGTAAAGGATCGTGTTAAAGAGCCGTGGATTTTGCAAGCCAGTTGACCTAGTCGGTTCGCATCGCCGAACTTTTCCGCCTGAACTAGTTGTTTCCCAGCTCCTCCACCAGTAAGTCAACAATTCTCTTCAGCTCCAGCTTTCCGAGGATGTCCTCGACAAGGCTGTGGTAGGCGCCCCTTACGAGGGCCTCGACAGCCTCGTCATAGCTGAACCCCCTTGACCTAAGGTAGAAGATCTGGTCCTCGTCGAGAGGTGCTTGTGCCACCGAATGGCTGGCCTCCTCAGGCTCGTCGGACTCTATCTCGAGGACGGGGGAGGCGTATACCTTCGCTTTGCTCGTGAGCGGCACCAGCCTCGAGATGACCCGCAGCCTGCTACCTCTGGCACCGCGGCGAGACCTCGCGTACCCCTTGTGGGCGATGTACCCGTCCCCGGCGAAGCCGACGGCTCTGATATCGAGCTCTGCCTCAGGGGCGCGGGCCTCTGCGTCCGTTACCAGCGCGAGCTTCGAGCCCTTGTTGGAGGCGAGGAGAGCTCTCGTGCTTAGCCGGGAGTTCGCACCTGCGAGGTCTGCGTGCGCTTCTAGGTGGAGCATCCGCGAGCGCGCCGCGATTATGAGGTTTTCCATGGACGCGTTCTCCCCGAGGGATGCGTCCAGGAAGATGGCTGAGGGCGAGCCCCGTGAGTCGAAGACCACGTAGCTCGCCTTGAGGCTAGCCCCCGGCGCCACGTTGATGTTCAGGGTGAGGGTCACCAGCCCTCTAGAGGATTCTGGCGAGAGTAGCAGGACCCTGAGCCCCGAGTGGCCCCGAGCCTGGACCTCGAGGTGCGCGGACAGCGCACCCTCGTTCGGCTTCGGTACGAGGACGGTTACGCTGGCGTCTGTGAGGAGGAGCCTGTGGAGGGAGTTGAGGTTGTGCTCGTGGAAGCTCAGGATCCTTAGGGAGCTTGCCCTCGGGAAGGTGGGTCTCTCCGCGACGGGGGTGGGCTTCAGTATGGTCGTGGGCTCTGCGCCTAGAGCGTTCAGCAGGCTGTCGTCCCAGCTCAGCTCTAGCGGCGGGGAGGGGTTCTCGATGTACGGATCGAAAGCCTTCCAGTCAGTGTAGTAGCGCACCGTTGGGGAGTCGGCTACCGGCTGGTAGGGCACCTTGAGTACTTCCTCGAGCTTCACCCGTAGCCACCCAGCTCCTCGAACTCCAGCTCAAGGACCCGCCGGAAGACCACCTGGTACTCGAAGGGTAGCCTCCCCAGTAGGTCCCCGACGTAGCCCAGGACCAGCATCCTCCTAGCCTCGCCCTCGCTCAAGCCCCTCGACTGGGCGTAGAACAGTGCGTCCTCGCTCAGCCTGCCCGTTGTCGCCTCGTGAACGACGGTTACGCTCTCCTCCTCGACCTCGTTTTTAGGGTACGTGTATGCCTTCGACGACTCGTCGAGTATTAGGCTATCGCACTTCACGGAGGCCTTGGAGCCAGACGCCCCCCTCGCCACCCTCACGAGCCCCCTGTAGACGGCCACCCCGCCCTGCGCGCTTATGCTCTTGCTTACAACCTCACTGCTCGTGTTGGGCGCCAGGTGGAAGACCTTGGCTCCACTATCCTTCCAGGTCGGGCCCTTCGCGAGAGTGATGTTCGCTATGCTCGCCCTGGCCCCCTCGCCCTTGAGTATAGCAGAGGGGTAAACGTAGCTGACCTTGCTACCCAGGCTCCCCTCAGCCCACTCGATTGTGGCGTTTTCCTCGAGGATCGCCCTCTTGTTGTTGAAGTTGATCAGGTTCTTGCTCCAGTTCTGGACAGTGGTGAACTTAACGTGCGAGCCCCTGTGCGCGTATATCTCCACCATGCCGTCGTGGAAGCTGTACTTCTTGAAAAGGGGCGCCGCGCAACCCTCGATGAAGTGCACGAAGCTACCCTCGTCAGCGACTATCAGGGTGTGCTCGAACTGGCCCTCGAGCTCGCTGGCTACGAAGAAGAAGGCCTCGATGGGCGCCTCTATCCTGACCCGAGGGGGAACGTAGAGGAACACTCCCCCGCTCCACAGGGCCCCGTGCAGTGCGGCGAACTTGTGGTCGCTGGGCGGGAAAACGCGCATGAAGTACCTCTTTACGAGGTCAGGGTACTTCACGAGAGCCTCGCTCATGTCCATGAGGACCACACCGGACCGCTCGAGGTATTTTTTGAAAGCCAGGTACACGGTCTCGCTCTCGAACTGGGCGGCGAGGCCCGAGAGGACCTTCGCCTCGATCTCCGGCAAGCCCAGCCTCTCGTAGACACGTCTGATCTCCTCGGGCAACTCCTCCCAACTCCTCGCCCTCTCTACGTCAGGCTGGACGTAGTGGGCGAGCTCCTCCAAGTCCAGCTCCTCGACCCCCACGAGCCAGTTGGGCATAGGTAGCTTTTCGAAGAGCTCGAGGCTCCTGAGCCTGAGCCTCAGCATCCACTCCGGCTCCTTCTTCGACCTCGAGAGCTCCTCCACCAGGCTTCTCGAGATCCTTCCCCTGAGCTCCAGCCGCGGCTTGTGCGTTATCGAGCTGACAGTGTAGTCCAGCTCAGGTAGCCCCTCGAGGACGGCCGGCCTGCTCACTCCGCGACCACCGGGAAGCCCTCAGCTTCCACCCTCCTCGCAAGCTCGAGTCCACCCTGCGCCACAATCCTCCCAGACACCATGATGAGCACTTTGTCCGGCTTCACGTACTCGATCGTCGTGGGATTATGGCTGACGAGCAGGACTGCTTTACCGCTGGAGGCCAGCTGCCTAACCTTCTCAGCCAGCATCCTCAAACCGTCTATGTCGAGGCCCGAGTCCGGCTCGTCCAGCATCACGACCTTGGGGTTGAAGACCAGCGCCTGCGCCAGCTCGAACCTCTTCCTCTCGCCCCCCGAGAAACCCACGTGCACGCTACGGTACGCGTACTCTCTCGGAAGACCCACCTCCTCCAGAGAGCTTTCCACCTTATCCTTCACGCTGACACCCAGCTTACCCGCAGCCTCTACGAGAAAATTGAACACCTTAACCCCCGGCAGCTCTGGGGGTGACTGGAAGGCGAGGAAGAGACCCCTCCTGGCCCTCTCCTCCGGCCTCAAAGCCAGCAGATCCTCCCCGTCAAGCAGAGCGCGGCCCTCCGTAACCGTGTACCTGGGGTGGCCCATGAGTGCGAGGAGTAGCGTGCTCTTCCCGCTGCCGTTGGGCCCCATGATCACTGTAACCACTCCCTTCGGCGCCGTGAAGCTGGCTCCGCGCACTATCCGCTTCCCCTCAACGGCAACCGTTAGGTTTTCAACAACGAGCCCTTCCATGCGTATCCCACCGTCATAAACACCTGACCGGATATAAAGGTTACCGGCTAGACGAGCACCCTGAACTCCTCGTTGACGAAGACCTTGTGGCTCTCGAGCTCCGCGAGCACACCTCTCCTAACCACACCGGGCAGAGCCTCAGGAGGGTATACCCCTGCGAGCCTCCTGCCCCTTAGGACCCTCAGGACCGCTAGAGCGACGAGCGCCGTTGGGTAGGTGATGTAGGTAGCGCCGGGCATGAGCTCGTTAACCTTCCTCTGGCTAGGGAAGACGACGCTCCTGGATGAGACGGCCCTAGCCCCCCCGACCTCTCCCTCGACGACCACCTTCAGGGCGAAGAAAGCGTCCTCCAGGTCCCCCTCCTCGACTGCGCGGATAGCCTCAAGCGGCCCGCTGGGCTCTCTGAGAACCTGGTAAAGAATGCTCCTCAGGGGAACCAACCGCCCCCTGACCAGTATCTTCCTGTCCTCCAAGACGCCTAGGCGGTAGAGCGCCCTCAGCGTCTCGATGTCGCTCCCTCCGGCGTAGTAGGAGAAGTCCCTTATCCTAAGGAAAGCCGGGATAGTGTAGCTCTCGTCGTTCGAGACGGAGTAGCAGCGAATCGACCCGATGGGCTCCGGGAACTCGCAGAGCGCTGAATCCGCAAACGGCTCGGACATGAAGTACCTCCCGTTCCTGTACACCAGGACGGGTGTAGCCACGTTCAGCATCTCCTCCTTGGACCACGAGATTATGAAGGACGAGCCCCGCTGGTCCTCGAGAGACATGACCTTGACCGAGTGCGCCCTGTCGAAGTCCTCGTAGGCCTCCCTAGCCAGAATGTTCGAGAGCCCCGGAGAGGCCCCCGCGTTTATCACAGCCGTCACGCCCTCGGCCAAGAACCTTTTCGACAAGGAGAGCTGCTCAGCCCTCCTCCTCTTCCCCCCGTAGCACGCCAGGTCCACGTAGCCGACCCCAGCCCTCAGAGCGGCCTCCATAACCAGGGGGTTCAGGAGAACTTCTCTCTCCCCCACCCTGACGAAGGTCGGGAGGGAGTTCACGACGAAGTCGAAGCCCTTAAGCTTAGCAGCAAGCTCGTCAACCCGGACAGCGTCCACCTCCTCAACGGGCACGCCACCACCCTCGTCGAGGCTCAGGAAGCTCCTAGCCTTCTCGACGTCCCTGTCGAGGCAGACTACGCTCTCAGCCACCTTAGTCCTCAAAGCCAGCCTAGCCACCACCGATCCTACCGCACCGCATCCAAGCACAGCAAGCCTCATAGCCGCCTAAGAGACATTCACGCTAGCCTTTTAACAATGTTTCCCCTCCCTCATTACTAGTAAGGTTCTATAGCATTGACATGCTGTGCCGAATACAAGGAAAAGCTTTAATAACGAACACTAGTAACTATCTCATGTTTAGGAGTGTATACGACGTCTCATCTAACTCTCTTAAGATAGTAACCCTCGAGGGAAAAGAGCCCGTTAAGACGCTGAAAGCTGGAGAAGACATTCTCATTCGCGTAGATGAGCACGGGAACGTGCTGGAGATAGAGTTCAGAGACCCCAAGAAAATCATATCAACTCTTCTAAAGAGCTACCTTGAAGCCCCTACAGTCTAACCAGGAAGCTAGTACTTTATAGGCGTCGTTTTCTCCCCCTGCGAAAGAGATTAGAGTAAGGTCCTTTTCACAGTAAGCCGGGATTGTGCTTGAGGATCGTAGTCGTCGGTGGAGGCTACATCGGGTTTTTCCTCGCTAAGTACTTCGCCCGTAGAGGCGACAGGGTGGTCGTGGTCGAGAAAAGGAAGCCCCTGTGCGACAAGATAGCGAAGAAGATCGACGCGACTGTATTCTGCGGGGACGCGACGCGAGTGGAGGTATTAGAGGACGCTGAAGTCGATAAAGCAGACGTGCTGTTAGCCGTGACTGGCCGCGACAGCGTCAACATCCGAGTTGCAGAGCTGGCTAAGAAGAGGTTTGGAGTCCCACTGGTGGTGGTTCGCGTAGACGAGGCTGAGAACACGCGGAAAGCGATAGAGGCTGGGGCCGATAAGGTGGTGTGCATGGACGACTTCGCCGAGTACTTTGCCAGGGTTGTGACCGCTAAAGGTTACAGGTACCTCTCGAGCTTCAATGGTGAAGCCATCCTCGAGGTCGACGTCCCGCCGGACTCTCCAGTAATCGGGCAGGACGCGCGGGAGATTGAGAGCAGGGGCGTTCGCCTGCTCCTCGCGGTCCAGGACGGAAGACCCGTGATCCCATCAAGCGGATACGTGGTCAAAGCCGACGACAAGTTGATAGTTTTCGGCAGGAAAGAGGATCTGGAGGAGTTTCTGGACTTCGCGTTCAGCGGGTGATGCTGGTGGACGCTTTGCCTGAGAGTTTGATCTTGTTCCTGGCCTCGCTCGTAGGTACCGTTATCGCCGGAAAGCTGTTCTCATGGGCTGTGAGGAGAACGCTCGGTAGGGTGAACAAGGTTCTAGGGGATGCTCTAGCCAGGTTTGGGAGCTGGGGTATATACCTCACCGGCTTCCTCTTCTCGCTGGAGCACCTGAACCTGAGGCTCGAGGTTCTCCTGATCCTCTTTGGGGCCCTAGCGGCGATGCTCCTCCTCGGCCTCAAGGACGTTTTGCCCAACGTCGTCGCCCGACACATGCTCGAGATATACAGGCCCTTTAAAGTCGGGGACTGGATCGAGGTGGACGGGAACGTTGGGAGGGTCGTGGACATCGACGACCTCTACACGGTAATCCTGACGGTTTACCACGAGAGGGTTTACATACCGAACACAGCCCTGTTGAAGAAGCAGGTTGTGAACATAACGAGGAGCGAGGGGGTAGATGTGGTGACGTCCTTCGAGGTGCCCGTGACCGGTGACATCGGCAAGCTGATCTCCCGCCTCGAGAAAACACTCAAGAAAGAGCTTGAGGAGGAGGTGATGGAGGGAGAGCCCGAGGTCTGGCTTTCAGGGATCTCTGGCGGCAAGGCGCGGCTAACTGTCAGAACCCGCATTGGAAACCCTAATAGGGTTCCGGAGGTGAGGTCGAAGATCCTACTCTCTGTGGCAAAGGTTATCTCGGAGCCGGGCTAGCCCTGCGCCTCCTCTGGTAAAGGTAGTAGAAGATCAGCCCCGCCGCGAGCCACGCGAAGCCCACGTTTCTCCCCTCCTCGTGGGACCACACGACCATTAACCACATCACCGTCGTCGATAACGCTCCCAGAAGCGCCGATACTGGGAACTCCACCCTCCTGCCCCTCACCCTGACGGGGATGTTGCCCGGCACCTTGAAGGGCCTGTACCTGTACGGATCCTTAAGCCTGAGCACAATCACCGACAGGTTGACTATGGTGTAGGATATCAGTGCGCCGAAGTTGTAGAGGTCGGCGGCGAGCCCGAGGTGGCCGGCCATCGCAAGAGCGAGCTGCACGACGGCGAATATGAGCACAGCGCGGTAGGGCGTGAGGAACCTAGGGTGAAGCTCGCTGAGCCACTCCGGCAGCATTCCCTCCTTCCCCATAGCGTAGGCCATCCTTGAAACCCCCACGATTCCTGTGTTCGTGGCGACGTAGCACACTGTCATCCCGATGAACGAGACCCATAGGCTCAGCACCTCGCCGTAGGGGAGGTGCTCCGCGACCACAGCCGCTGGATCCTTGTAAGACGCCGCGAGCCTCTCCCACCCTACAACGCCGATTGCCAGGGTTGAGAAGGCGATCGCGAAGCCAATGACCACAGCGCTGACGAACTTTACGGCCAGGGGTATGGTTCTGCCTGCTCTTCTCGTCTCCTCGGCTGTCTGGGATATCACCTCTATCCCTAGGTAGGAGGCCATCGCGAGCGTCGAGGCGTATATGAAGTCGTGCAGTGTTGGGTTAACCCCGATCATCACCTGGTCGAAGAAGGGCTTGAAGCTGGTGAGGTAGCCGAGGCTCATTATCACCAGCAGGCCTGATATGTCGGCCAGGACTAGCGCAGAGCTGAACCTCGCCGACTCCCTGATTCCCAGAATGTTCAGCGCCACGAGGATGGCTACGAGGATGGAAGCCGTCATGCCGAAGTAGGGGTCGCGGTGAAGGAGCGGGAAGAGGTGCCCCAAGTACCCCGTTGTCGCGAGGGCGAAGATCGAGCCTGTCACAATGTAGTCGAGGAGGAGGCTCCAGCCGCTTATAAAAGCAGCCAGTCTCCCGAAGGCCCTTTCAGCGAACTTCATCCCTCCACCCGCCTCGGGGATCGCGGAGCTCAGCTCGGCGTAGCTTAAGGCGGTGAGAAGGTAGGAGATCGAAGCCACAGCGAACGCTAGGGGGGTTGCTGGACTAGCGTAGGACGCCACCAAGCCGAGGGTCATGTAGATGCCGGCTCCCACGTCGGCGTAGCCGAAGCTGAAGACGCCGAGAAGGCCAATCCTCCTTTTAAGCCTCTGCTCTCCCTCCGAACCAGGCACAAAAGTGACAGTATCGTTAAGCTAAAAAACTTTAGACGATTTCGGAGAGGGAGACGGCGTGGAGGAGCGCGTGAGGAATCACGCGGAAAGCCTCTGCCATTTCGGAGCCTATGGCTGCTCCGAAGGCGGCCGCTAGCGTTTCAAGCTGCTGAACGGTCACAGGCCACGTGGCCTCGAACTAGCTCCTGTGCTTCGAGAGAGCCTCCATCTTACGCGCGAAGGTTCTCGAGACGTCGTGGAAGTAATTCGGCCTAGAAGTGTAGTAGTAAACGACGGCGGCGACGAGGTGAGGTGGGAGGTCGCGAAGGACGAGGGGAAGGGGGGAGAACATGACGGCCTCTGAGACCAGCCAGCCGGTAATCCTGTGATCGGGGTGCGCCTCGTACATCAGCCAGGGATCGGGAGCCAGCACGACGTCGGGCTTCTCCTCGCGGATCGCTCTGATCACGCGGCTTCGGGCTTCAGGCGTGTAGGGAAGCTGGATGTCAGGGTAGTCGAGCCAGTGAATCCTCGTGACCCCGATGACTTTAGCGGCCTCCTCCTGCTCGCGCCGCCTGGTCTCAGCGAGCTTACGGGGCTCTAGAGAGAGGTCTGAGGCGCCCATCGAGCCGTCGGTCATCGTAAGGTAGACTACCTCGACGCCCTTGTCGGCCAGATCCGCCAGCGTTCCCCCGGCGCCGAACTCGCAGTCGTCTGGGTGCGGCTGGGCTCAGAGCACCTTCCTTGCACCCTCAAAGGGCGCGCCGATCTCCGGGAAAGCTTCGAGCGCGAGCTCCCTGAGGGCCTGCACAAGGCCGAGCCTGGAGACGAGCTTCCTCACCCTTTGAGCGTTTTCAGCGGGGAACCCCACACGCTACTCCGCGCTTCGCGCACTAAAAGGTTTTTTGCGGTACCCCTCCTTCCTAGCACCTCAAGTGCTCCACGGATAAGGCTGTGTAGACAAGCGCGGTGATGGCCGCGTGGGGTCAGTGACAGCGCAAGCCCGTAAGCAGGCACTCCCAGCGCGGATGAGAGGAGGAAGTAGAAGATGTAAGTGTTCCTCCTCCCGTCTACCTTCACGAAAGTCATGCCCAGGCTACCGGTCGCGAAGCTACCCTGTAGCTCCCACGACTGCTGTAGCCACCTGGCCGGAGAACACTCCTGCCGCACCCGCACGCATACGAAAACGTCAGATCGAGTAATACTAACCCCTAGAGGGCGCGCGCGACGACCACTACTTCGGGGCTGAGCTCCGTGAAGGGTTTGCAAGCGTAGTCCTCGAACATCGCCCTCACCTCGAAGCCCGCCTCCCGCAGGTAGTGCTTTATCTCGCGCGGCGAGAAGAGCCTTATGTTTATCCTGTGCGTGAAAACGTCGATTTTGCTCTGGGGCAGGTCTATCACCGACCACGTGATCTCCAGGAGCGCTGCCTGGTTGTGGAGGTCGAGCCTCCAGGTTTCCTCCTTTATGGCGAGCATCGACCCAGACCTGCGGAATCTCGCTGAGGGTGTCTCGTAGTAAAGCCTCTTCTCCTGCACGCCGACCAGGTTCCAGGTGTCGAAGACGAAGAGGCCGCCCGTGTTTAGGTGAGCCCTGATCGCCTTGAGCGCGCTCAGCAGGTCGTCATCGTCGACGAAGTAGCTCATGACGCCGTACATGGCTATCGCCGCGTCGAAGCGCCTGCCGGCGCTGAAGGACCTTATGTCCGCTTGCACGAACGAGGCGTTCTGCAAGCCCCTGCTCTTCTCGCGGGCCTTCTCCACCATCTCCCGGGAAACGTCCACGCCTAAAACGCTGTACCCCCTCCTAGCCAGCTCAAAGCTGTGGATGCCCGTCCCGCAGCCCACGTCAAGCACGCTCCTCACCGGTATCGCCGAGTGCTCGCGGAACATCTTCTCCAGAAAGTCCGTCTCAGCCTTCACATCCCTGTGCGAGTAAAGCAGGTCGTAGTACAGTGCGTAGTAGTCTGTCTCACCCACGCGGTGTTAAGAGAAAGGTTATTAAAAAATCTTTACGCCCTTCGCCTGCGTATCACGCGGAGCAGTAGAGCGGTGCACGTGGCCTGGGTCGCGAGGACGTAGACGCCGCTCACCCACAGTGGGAGGTTCAGGTCGATCATCAGGCCGTAAACCGCGCCGGATAGCAGCGATCCCAGGCCGACCGCGGTGCTGAAGAAGCCGTAGGCCGTAGCTCTCACGGAAGGCTCCGTAAGGTCCCCCACCGCCGCCCTGTAGACCGACTCCTGGGAGCCGAGGACCTGCCCGAAGACCAGCGCTGAGAGAGCTATCGGCGCGAAGCCGCGCTGCAGCGCCAGGAACGGCACCGCTATCGAGAGCGTGAAGGGGAAGAGGAGCACCCAGAGCCTGTACCTGTCGTACAGGAGCCCGAAGACCAGCGCGAAGATAGCGTCCACGAACTGTATCGCGGCGTAGAGGACGGGGGGCAGCCAAGAGCCCATCTGCGCGACCTCCGGCGTTTCCGCCGCAAGGTAGAGGATGAGGGAAGCTGGGAACAGCCCCACCGCGTTCACGAAGACGGCCGCGATGTAGGCCGCAGCCTCCTTGCCCAGAGCCCGGCCCTCCCCGCTCTTCCTCTCCTCCCTCATCTCGACCGGGAGTGCGGTGGTCGACCTGACGTAGGCCAGGGTAAGCATCAGGAGGGCGTAGGGGATTATCGAGTAGAAGAACGCGAGCCTGTAGCTCGACGTCACCGCCAGCACGGCGGCGAAGAGCAGCGGACCGCTCGTTGCTCCTACCTGGTCGAGGAGCTCGTGCAGGCCGAATGCCTTGCCGCTCCCGATGCTCTTGGAGGCGAAGGATATTATCGTGTCGCGGGACGGGGTCCTAATGCCCTTGCCGAGCCTCTCAAGGATGACCAGGGCTGCCGCGAGGGCCCAGCCGAGGCCGAGCGCCTCGCTCAGGGGTATCAGGGGTATCGCGATTATGAGGCCGTAGCCTAGGAAGACGAGGGCCCAGTAGCTCTTCGTCTTGTCTGCGAGGACGCCACCCAGGAGCCTCGAGAAGTAGGATGTGAGCTCTCCCAGCCCCATGACTGTGCCTACGACAGCCGCAGACGCCCCCAGGTACTTCATGTACTCCGGTATAGTGCCCCTCGAGCCCTCGTATACGATGTCACCCAGGAGGCTTACCAAGCCGAAGGAGAGAATGAGCCTGTAAGCCTTAGCCTTTTCGCTGCCCGCCAAGCTGAACCGCCGAGGTGATAGGGATCAGTCAATAGAAATACTTTTTCACGTCGGCCGCTTCTCCCCCTCGGGCGGCTCCCACTCCTTCGTCAGCTGGGCCAGCCGCCCCAGCACCCACCCCGAGTAGACCTTCCGCTCGAGCAGCCTGCTGAGTATCGACAGAACCTCGTCGTAGGTCCTCCTGTCGACGGGGAAGGGGACTCCGTCCTTCCCGCCGACAGCGTAGGCGAACTTGAAGGGGTCAACGGGGTGCGTGACGGGGTCCCGCCAGGAGGGCGGGGTCTCGTAGACGAGCTCCGCGATGAGGGCTAGAGCTCTAACGGTCGAAGGCCCCACGCCGCGGATCGACAGGAGCTCCGCGTAGCTGCTCACACCCGCCTCGCGGGCCGCCTCAAGCCCCCTCCTCTCAGGCTTGGGCACCCCGAGCTTAGCGTACCTTTCGAGGACCCCCCTGACGTCGACCCCCTCGTAGGGCTTGTAGAGGACCAGCGGCCTGTAGCCCGAGGCTAATGCCTGGGCCTGCCTCAGGTATCCCTCGATCCTCGCGGCACCCTCCTGCGCAAGGTCTACGGCCAGCCTCCTGAAGCCCGATGCCTCCGACGCCACTGTGTTGAGCGCGAAGGGCTCCCGCACCCCCATGATCCCGGAGTGGGGCTCGTTCACGGGGTCTGTCACCCTGCCGGAGAACCAGTGCCACCTCCTGGCGAGCCTGGCGCCCGGGTTCATGCCCTGCTGGACGACCGCCCAGGCACCGTCCTCCGAGACGAAGAAGGCGTGGTGATAGAGCTGGTAGCCCGCCTGCACGGCGGCGCTGTCCACCTTAGCGACGAGGTACGAGGTCCTGGTGTAAGCGGCGGGGTCCAGTCCCAGCTCGCCAGCATGCCTCTCGAGCTCCGCCGGGGTCTCGAGGCTCCTCCTGCCCTTCCCGCCGGCAACCCTCACGCCCAGATCCGACGCGTTGAGGACGGCCTTCAGGATGCCCGTGGTCACGGTCGTGGACCCCGAGGAGTCCCAGTCCATGCCGATGAGGTTGCTCAGCGCCTGGAAGTACACCGGGTCTGCAAGCCTCTCGAGCAGCCCGCGCGGGCCATACTCGTCGACGATGAGCTCGGCGACTACAGCGGCAAGCCTGGTCATCCTTCTAAGCAGCCAGGCCGGGACAGAGCCCGTGTGGAGCGGTAGCTCCGCTACGCCTACCCTCATCTCTAACAAATGTTAGGAAATCAAGGATTTAAACCTAAGCGTAGTTCTCCGAGGCGTGTCGTGGACCACGGTCTTGGTAGCGTTCACGGTAGGCCTACTAGCAGGCACCGTGACGGGCTTCACCGGTGCTAGCGGGGTTGTAGTCGTGGTACCCTTGCTCAGCTTGCTGTGCGGCTTGACCGTGCACAGCGCCATAGCCGCTAGCCTGTTCGTCGACACGCTGGCATCTCTCACGGTCGCGTACACTTACTTCAGGAACGGGAGGGTTGAAGTCAAGGACGGGGTGATGATAGGCTTAAGCTCGATTGCCGGCGCCCAGATCGGTGCCTTTATAGCCTCAGCGACTCCCGAGTCCCGCATCTCGAGGGCCTTCGGCGTTTTCACGATAGCACTGGGAATTATGATGATGCGGCGCAGCAGAGGCCAGGGCCTGCTGTCGAAGGACTTTTCGGGGATAACCTCGCGCCTCCCGCCTACCCAGAGGGTTCTCGCGACGGTGATCTTAGGATTCGGGGTTGGAGTGATCACCGGGGTCTTCGGCGCAGGTGGAGGCTTGATGTTCCTCTTACTTCTCGTCGTCGTCCTGGGAGAGCCGCTTCACAAGGCTGTCGGGACCTCTACGCTCATCATGGCCTTGACCGCTTTCTCGGGCACCGTCGGGTACCTGGTCCACGGCTTCCTCGACGTGCTCTACAGCGCAGCCACTTCTGTAGGCAGCATATTAGCTGGAGCAGCCGCTTCCAGGGTAGCTAACAGGTTGCCGGAGCGAACACTCTCCATGGTTATGGGACTCGTATTCTTGGCCATCGGCGCGCTGATGATACTTCTAAGAGGTGGGCTGTCGTAAGGCTGAGCCGATACTAACACCCCTCACACCTTGACCACGGCGAAAGAGAACCCTTCCCACCGCTAAGTCCCCAGGCACCAGCCTCCGGCTTGGAGCCAGGGGTATTCAAGCGAGGGTAGTACATGCTGCACTGTGCCGCCGCACTGCATATTGCTCTAAAAAAGGATTTCAGCGAGAGCAGAGATATAAACCACTTTTCATAAACTTTAAGCGTTGCATATGCGCTCGGGCGAGACCTTTATCGAGGCCTCGCACCTCGTTAAAGACTACGGCTCGGTTAGGGCGATAGACGGCCTAAGCTTCGAGACCGGCGCGAGCGTCCTCGCGCTCGTGGGGCCGAACGGCGCGGGGAAGACCACCTTCGTGAAGATCGCGACGTGCCTCCTCAAGCCCACCTCGGGCAAGCTAGAGGTTCTGGGATTAGATGTGACGCGTGACTCGGGGGAGCTGAGGAGGAGGATCTCGCTTCTCCCGCAGGACGCTAGCCCCGACACGGGCGCCACGCCTCTGGAGCACGTCGCTTACTACCTGTTCGCGAGGGGCTACGGCATGGCTGATGCTAGGGCTCGAGCGAGGGAGGTCCTCGAGCGGCTCGGGCTGTGGGACCACAGGGACAAGCAGTGCCTCAGGCTTTCCGGGGGCATGAGGAGGCTCGTCCTGCTCGCCATGGCCCTAGCCCCCGACGTCGACGCGGTTTTCCTCGACGAGCCCACGTCGGGGCTGGACCCCGTCAACAGGGTGAGGATCTGGGGTGAGGTCAAGAGGATGTCCAAGGAGGGGGTGCGCGTGCTCGTCACCTCGCACGAGATGGACGAGGTGGAGGAGAACTCCGACGAGGTCGTGATGATAAACAGGGGCAGGCTCGTGGCCAGGGGCTCGCCGGCTGTGCTCGCCTCAGAGGTCTCGGGGCTGGCTAGAGTGGAGGTGACCCTTCCCGGGGAGGGTGCCTACGAGAAGGTGCGCGAGGCTCTCAGCGGCCTCACGTCGGTTAAGGGGGTATACAAGGTGGGGTCGGTGGCCGTGGCCTACGTCGAGAAGCACGCGGCTGCCGAGGCGGCGGCGAGGATCTCGGAGGCGGGGGGCGGCCTGGACGTTAAGGTGGGTAGGTGCGGGCTGAAGGACGCGTTTTTCCTGAGGGTGATGCAGCCGTGAGGGGCGCGCTGGGAGTGGCGCTACTGGTCTCGCGCAGGGGCTTCAGGGCGTGGCAAACGTACGTGAACTCAATCCTCTACACTGTTTGGCTTCTCGCCCTGTTCTACGTGCTGGGCGGCGCCAAGCTGCTCCCGCACGTGCTGGTCGGCGCGGTGCTCTCGCTCGCGCTGAGCTCGGGCTCCTCGAGCGCAGTGTACGAGGCGTACTACAGCCTCATCAAGCTCGAGGACACTTTCCTCGCCTCACCCGTGGGCATGCTGGAGTTCAGGTTCGGGCTGGCCCTCGGCTTGCTACTCCCCTCCGTGGCCACGATCCTGGCCTACTCCGCGCTCCTGGCGCTCTCGGTCAGCGCTCACCCGCTCGCCGTCGACGCGGCGCTCATCCTTATAGTGCTCGTTCCCTGGGCCGCGGGGGTTTTGCTGGGCTACGTTGTAGCCAGGGGTGACCTGAACGCGGGCCCGAAGGTGAACCTCATAGGAAACATCCTCACACTCGTGCCGCCGGTGTACTACCCCGCCAGCATCCTGCCCGAGGCTGTCAGGCCGCTCAGCTACTTGGCTCCGACGTTCAACGTAGCTGAGCTGGCGAAGATGCTTCTCGGCGTCGAAGCAGTGGATGCCCACCACGCTGCTGCGTGTGGCTTCTTCCTGGGCCTAGAGCTCGCAGCCCTCTGGGTGTTGGCGAGGAGGGTGCGCTGAGCGGCCTCAAGGCATGCGCGCACGGTGTGTAAGGTTTTTCTAGGTGCGGGTCTGTAGTGTCGTGTGCGGGAGTACTGGGACGCGTTCGTGATGCTGTTCATCGTGCTCGACTCGGTCGGGAACATACCCATCTTCTACGCTCTCACCGGCAACATGAAAGAGTGGGAGAGGAGGAGGGTGTTCGCGAAGTCCGTGCTGATAGCCTCCACCCTGCTGGTCTTCTTCATGCTTTTCGGGTACTCGTTCTTCACGTACTACAACGTGACCTTCACGGACTTCAAGATCGCCGGGGGTATCCTCCTACTCCTCCTGGCGCTGGAGGGGCTCGTCGGCAGGGTGGAGGCGGAGACGCTGAGGAGCGAGGACGTGGCAGTGGTGCCCATGGCGACACCGCTCCTCGCTGGGCCCGGGAGCATATACGTGGTCATGTACCTGGACAGCGTCTACGGGACCCTCCCCACGCTCGCCTCGATAGCGCTGAACACGCTGATAGCGTACGCAATCCTGTCGGGAAGCCACCACATAATCGGGAAGGTGGGAAAGAACACCGTGCTCGTCCTCGCCAGGATTTTCTCGCTACTGCTCGCCGTGCTCGCTGTTTCAATGATCAGGTCCGGCCTCGAGGACGCGCTCCGCGAGGTGCTCAGCCGGGGCTAGGCGATGAGCGTCCAGCTGAATGAAGAGCAGCTGGAGTTCTTGAAGGCGGCCCGCAGAGCCCTAAGCCTGAAGCAGGTTTCGCGGGAGTCGGGCCTGCGCTACGCCGTGGCCAGGAGGATCCTGCGCGAGCTCTCAGGCGTCGTAGCCTTCAGGTTCCTCGTGGACTTCCCGGTCATTAAGCTGATGCCCGCCGCGCTCCTCGCGTCGGGGGGTTGCCCGACTTGGCTGGCCTGCACGTTCGTCTCGAAGCTGGAGGGGGAGCATGAGTTCCAGCTGTGCCTGGGCTTGGCGCCAGCCAAGAAGGTCCTATGGGGAGAGCAGGAGGAGAACGGGGTCTTGAGAGGCCTCGAGCTGGTCTTCTGGGATCCCTCGGGCTTCCCGCTTGGGCGTGCAAGAAGGCCGAGCGAGGAGGACTACGCCCTCCCCGAGGAGCCCAGAGTGTACGCGCTGAGGCCCGACGTCGTCGACGCCGCACTGCTCTCGTTCAAGCTGGACGCCCCCTTCCTAAGGGTGTTCACGGCCTACGGGAGGGCGCGGAGCCTAGACGACTCTCTCCCGAACCTAACCACTCAGGCAGTGGAGTACCACTTCAAGAGGCACGTCAAGCCCGCGTGGACCGGCAACGCGGCCTACCTGCTTATCCCAGACTCCAGCATCCCAGTCCAGGTGTACCTGGTCGAGGGGTGGCGGAGCTGCGCGCTCGCAAGGGTGACGTCGACCCTCACGGGGTACCGGTTCGCCCTCCTCGACAAGAAGAGAGCCCTCATCGTGAGCCAGTTCCCCGCGCGGGAGAAGGTCGAGTTCTACAGGGCTGTTAGAGCCCTAGAGGTGAGGAACGTGTACGGCGAGCTCATAGTACCGCCAGGAGAGGCCGCGTACAAGAGGCCGCTTCTCTGGAAAAGCCTGAGAGAGGGGGGCTGGTCTCACAGCTTCGAGTGCGTGGACAGCCCGAGGCCCGTTTTCCCGTAGCCCCACGGATGGGCAGAGGGCTGAGCGCGAGCCCAAGCGCCCGGTTGCCGATTGAGAGGAAAAGCCATCTATTGAGGCCGCTGCTCAACCTTCTTTTCCTTTGAAGAGGCCGTAGAGGAGGAGCACGCCCGCCGTGTAAATGATTGCCGTGAAGTAGAGCGGGTAGTCCGGGTTCACGCCCATGAGCAAGCCTCCTATGGCCGAACCGAAGCCCCCCGCCAGCTGCCACGCGAGGGTGCTCAGCATAGTATACCGTGAGCGCTCCTCCTCGCCCACCAGCCTCATGCTCAGCGACCAGAACAGCGGGTTGCATGCGTTCATAAGCACGCTCCTCGCTGTGAAAGCTGTAGCGGAGGCGAGGAAGCTCGGGGCCCAAGCTGTGAGCAGAAGGAGGGGGATCGAAGCGGCCTGCATAAGTACGATGGCGTGTAGCGTGCCCATTCTTGAGTAGACGACCGGGGCTAGTGAGGTTGCGGGTATCATTAGGAGGGTTTCCGCGAGCATACGGCTTCCGAGCTCGCCGGCCTCCACCCCGAACTTCAGCATGAAATAGTAGTTTATCATCCACACAGACGCTCCAGCGCCGAGGGCTGTCACAGCGTTCACAGCAGAGAGGAGAACGGTATTCCTCGTGAAGGCGAGCTTGAAGCTCTTGCCACCTTTAACGTCGCGGCTCCGCACAGCGAGAAGGAGCGGGAAGCTGGCCATGGAGACCACACCGCCCGCGAGCATGAACAGCCTGTAGGCATTTACCAAACCACCCAAGGATGACGCCGCGAGCTGGGGCAGCCAGGAGAGAGCCATGCCGATCGAGCCGCCGGCCAGCCCGAGGATCTGGGATAAGGACGCCACGGAGTCCAGCATCTCCGGCGGAGTCACGTCGGCGAGGAGCGGGTTCAGCGAAACCGAGGCCAGCGCGTTTCCCAGGCCGAGGAGGGCGAAGCCAACGTACAGGGGGCCTGCCCCGTCCCCGAGCACCACTAGCGGGAAGCCCGGGGCTGAAAACGCCAAGGATGCGAGCGCTACCCTCTTCCTGCCGTGCATGTCCGCTAGGTAGGCCGACGGCACTAAGGCGAGGGCTGTTGAGGCGGACATCACAAGCTGCAGCGAGCCGACGTCCTGGGGGGAGAGGCCCAGGTGCTTGAGGTAGGGCTGAAGGACGACATTCATCACAGCGCTGCCCAGGGAAGTCATGAAGCCCAGCAATAGCAGTGCGGCGATGCTCCTGTCTATTCTCTTCAACATGTTCTCCATGCGGGTCAGCACTACATGTAACAAGCCACTATTATATAAGATTTACCTTACATAATGCTAAAAGTACAGGGAAGTGCGGGCTAAGACACGGTGCACTTGCAGCTCGGTAGGCTCCTGCTACTCGCCCTGTACAGGCTAGCCCCCCAAGGAATATACGGGAAGACGGCAGGCGCGATCGCTCCCGGGAGAGTGCTGCTCGATGTGGGTGGCGCCAGCGGGAGACTCGCCGAGAGCGTCGGCGCCAGGTACGAGCTGTCCCTGGTGCTCGACGTGGACGCCGCGCACTTTCCGCGGCGCAGCCCAGCCGGGGTCGAGTTTATCTGCGCGAGCGCCTGCTACCTTCCGCTCAGGCGCGAGTCCGTTGACTCTGCCGTGTTTCACGACTCCCTGCACCACATGGACGACCCCGAGAAGGCTATCCAGGAGGCAACAGAGGCTCTGAGGGTAAACGGTAAGCTCTACGTCTTCGACTTCGACAGGTGTGGGCTAGCGGGCAGAGCTATCCTGCTCTTTGAGAAAGCACTCGGCTTCCCCGCGAGGCTCATGACGGCCGAGGAGCTGGAGCGGCTGATAAGTGGCCTGCGGGTGCTGAGTGTGAGGCGTGGAGCGCTTTCAACTCTCACCCTCGTCGCCGTCAAGCCCTCTCGAGGAACTCCTTGAGCTCGTCTGCTAGAGATTCCTGCTTGCACTTCTCGCAGAGCCAGAGCTTCTCCACCTGCGCCTCGGAGACGCCGGCCTTCCTCAGCTTCTCCGCAATCCTCACTATCCTCGCCTGGGGGCCTATGGGCGCGCCGCAGCGCCTGCAATGGGCTTCCGGAGAGCTGGCCACCGCGATTGGGGAGCGCGCTGACAGCAGCGCGGGGTTCGCGGCTCTCACGAGGCGCACCGCCTTCTCAGGGCACACCGAAACGCAGGTGCCACAGCCTATGCAGTCCGAGTGGGTGAACAGGAGAGTGTAGCCCTCCCCGTGCCGGAGTGACAGGGCGTGGGTGGGGCAGGCCTTCTCGCATGCCCCGCAGAGCGTGCAGGCTTCAGCGTCCACCTTTACGCGGAAGAGGGGGAGGCGGCTGAGGGGGATCCAGCTGCTCTCGCCGGAGGCCAGGGGGGCGATGATGTCTGGGAGCTTCTCGCCTGAGACCGGTTTAGCCTCCTTGCTTGACGTGATGAGCTCGGCCTCGCGCACCAGCGCGAGGTACTCCTCGACCGCCCTGCCCCTGGGGCACTTAGCCCTTAGCTCGGCGGGGCAGTGGAACACCACGTTCAGCCCCAGCTGCCTGGCGAAGAGGTACTCGTGTATCCTCAGCGCGGCCACGCACGGTAGCTCAACGACGGCCCCCTTCAAGCTGCTGCTGTACACGCTGGTCCTGCCCTCGGGGCACGTCACGACAACGCCTTGGGCGCCGCTCGACTTCAGCTCGTAGAGCAGCCTTCGCAGCGCGGCAGGGGGGAAGGCTGGGACTAGTAGGAGGCCTGATGGGCAGGAGGAGGTGCACAGCCCGCACTCCACGCACTTCTGCTCCGAGACTCCCGGGGGTTTCCCGGATAGGGCGTCGTAGGGGCAGGAGCTGAGGCAGAGGCTGCAACTCTTCAGTGATGAGCACTGCGCGTCTCGAACCTCCGGCATCGCAGTGTACGTGAAGAACACCCCTAGGCCCGCCTTCAGGATCTCGCGGCGTGACACGGTCTTGCCAGCCTCTGAGACGACGACCGGTATGTACTCCGCCGAGGCCTCCAGGTACGCCTTGTGCGACCTGACGAGGCCATCCAGGCTAACTCCGGAGAGCGCCGGATCCCTCTCCGAGTCGATGTAGACTACGCGGTTCCACCTTGCACCCATCCTCCTTAGCTCCCCCCTGATCCTCAGCCAGTCCCCTGGGCTCCACGCGCCAACGACGACGAGCCCATCCAGCTCACCGAGCCTCCTCGCGAGCTCTTCGGGAGCCGGTGGGCTAGGGTACTCTGCGACCTCTACTTCGGGCACCGGCCTCACACCCCCGCAGGTGGCTGTTGCGGGGTGGAGGAGAGGATCCTCGTGCACTCCTCCATAGCGAGGTAGAAGGCGACCGCCTGGAGGCCCGCGACGACCACGAGGCCTGGGAGCATAGCTGCAGGATTAGGGATCAGGCCCACGAGGACGCCCCCGAGGATGTACGCCACCGTCAGCAGAGCGACGTGCTTGAACCTCTCTGACTGGAGGGCCCCTCCCAGCTCGTAGAAGAGCATTATCATCCCAACATCCCCCACGAAGCCGAGGATGCCGGCGAGAACGACAAGGATGAAGGGCACCATCAGCAGTGCCACCAGCATAATCAGACTCTCTGCCTGAGCCGCTTGCATCAAACCTGGGAGAGCACCCGCAGCGAGAGCAACCGCGGCAATGAACGCCGAGACGCCTGCGGCCAGCGCCCCCCAGTAGCCTATGTACAGCAGCTTCCTTGGCGTGTCGAAGACAGAGGGCCTCCACTTAGCGAGGTGCTTGCTCGAGGGGAGTAGCTTCGCGTAGATAGCGTAGAGGCTTATTACCCCGGATGCTAAGCCAAGCAGGGCTCCGATGATTAGCAACGGTAACCACGCGATTATCCTGCTCGCCAAGCCGCGAATCGAGGTTTGAGCCGTCAGGGGGATCGAGAGCAGGGCTGGGACCGCAGACAGGATAGCCACGCTAACTAAGATTCCGAGGATCGAGGCTACGAGCAGTAGCTTCGAGGCGCTGCGAAGGTCCCTAAGGCCTGCGACTAGGTGATCCTGCTCCACAAGACAGACGTGTATACTTACAATATATTCTTTCCTGGCGAGCTTTCGAGGAGGCTCGCGTAGCGGAATATCGAGTCGGGGGCTAGGGTGACGATTGCGCCGTCGCACTCCCCGGCTACCCTGAGGACGCCGGCGATGTTCGCGCCCGTGGATACTCCCCCGAGGATCCCCTCCTCTCTCGCGAGCCTAAGCATCCACTCCATCGCCTCCCTTAGGGAGACCTCTACTACGGCGTCGACAAAGTCCCGGTTGCGGGCGAGTATGTCCGGTACCGTGGAAACCGCTAGGCCCTCAATCTCCTCCCCCCGCCCTACGCCGCCTGCCACCGGCGAGCCCTTCGGCACCACTGCCACAGCCTTAACCCTTGGGCCGATGACGCTCTTGAGGTACTTCGAGACACCCACGATCGTCCCTCCGGTTCCCACGCCCATGACGAAGCAACCCACCCTGTCCCCCAGCGCCCTGTAGATCTCGGGCCCCGTGGTCTCGAAGTGCGCCCTCACGTTCGCCTCGTTCGAATACTGGGCCAGGAACACCCCTCCCCGCTCCTGGGCGACGCGCTTTGCCACGTTGATCATGTGGTCCGGGTGGTCTCGGGGGACCTTCGGGGCGAAGACGACCTCGGCTCCGAGCGCCTTTATCACCGCTACCTTAGCGGGGGAGGTGCCTTCCTCCAAAACGATGACGGCCCTGTAGCCTAGCCGCCCCGCGATCCACGCGACGCTGATCGCAGTGTTTCCGCTGGATGCCTCCACCACCGTCCCGCCGGGCTTGAGGAGGCCTCTCTCGACCGCGTCCCTGATCATGTAGAGGGCGATCCTATCCTTGTGGCTACCAGTGGGGTTCAGGTACTCGAGCTTAACGTACACCTCGCAGCCGCTTAGGGGCTCTATCCTCCTGAGGCGTACCAATGGCGTGTTGCCGATGAGATCCTCAACACTCATCACGCTACCGTGAGACTCACGGAGGATAAAAGTTTTAACCTGGCTCTGTGGCGTGGAAGTTGAGGAACCGGTGACAGGGCCTTCAGCGGTCTGAGCCCCGTGATGAGGTCTCGGGGTTTCTCACCTCTTCTGCCTTAGCGCGAGCTCGATGCGGCAGACGCTGTCGCCCCTGGCTATGCAGCTCGTTTCCCTGGCCTCGATGGAGGTCCTGTCGGCGCCCCACAGCTCCTCAAAGATGCCCGCGACCAGGCCCTTCAGTATGGAGGACTCGAAGCCCGCGACCCCCCTCATCGCGCCGCACTCGGCGCTGCCGTGAACCGTGACGGTTGCGTGCGATTCGGTGACGGACTCCCAGAAGACCTTGCCCAGCCCCATGTGACGTAGCACCTCCGACACGGCGACGAGGAGGCTCCTCCCTTCTAGCCCGAGGCCCCTCAGCCCTCGGGCCAGCTCCCGTCCATAGGCGAACGAGGCGCTGTAAAGGGGCAGCAGGAGGGACCTGCCCAGGAGCCTCCAGCTCTCCCTCAGCATCGAGCCGAAGAGCTCGGAGTCGAGAACGAGGGCTCTGCGCGTGCCCTGTAGCACGGGGAACCCCCAGCTCTCCACCGCCAGCCCCTTAGCCGGCCCTGGTGCGCTGTCCACGGCTTTGACACCCTCTAAGCCCCCGAGGCAGGCCATGAATGGCTCTAGGCAGCCCTCGCTCCTACACGAGGCGGAGAGGAGGAGCACGTCCACGAGCTCCCCCCGCGTTGTCCACAAGTTCAGGAGCTCAACGTCCCTGCCCGCGCACCGAGCTATTCCCGAGAGGAGAAGGGAGAGGTCTGCGCCCTTCTCCGCCAGCAGCAACACGAGGCGGACGTCACGCCCCGGGTAGACGACCAGTCCTGAAAGACCAGTTGCAGGCTCACCCATCGAGTAAACACGCCTTCACACAGTTTTAGGCTTTATGGCGAGCTCCTCGACGAGCCAGCTCACGGCGGTCCGCGTCCTCGCCTCCAGCTCCTCGGCAATCCTCCTTGAAGCCTCGAAGTGTAGCAGGCTTTTGAGCGTGAATATCTTCTCCTCGAAGTGGGCGAGGCTGTCCTCCACGCTCCGCCCCGTCTCGAAGCCGTAGACCAGCACCCTCAGGAAGCCGACGACGCCGAGGGCGTCGAGCTTGTCAGCATCGCTCAGGACCATCGCCTCCACGCTGAGGGGCTTCACGCCCCGGCTCCTGGCGTAGCTGAAGCTGTGGTACTCGATGGCGTTAACGACGAGCTTCACCTCCCTCTCCCCCACACCCCACTCTCTCAGCAGGCTCTCAGCGAGCCTGGCGGAGTAGTAGGCGTGGGGCTCCCCGAGCTTCCTGCCGATGTCGTGGAGGTAGACTGCCACCCTGAGCAGGTCCGCGTCAACGTTGCCCACCTCCGAGGCTATCCTCTCCGCGAACCTCATCACGCGCTCCACGTGGGGGAAGCCGTGCACAAAGTCCTCCCCTAGCAGCTCTCGGGCGAGCCTCCCAGCAACCTCCACGAGCCCCTCCACGCTGGCACCCCCACACCTCAGTTGCAAGCGACCTAATAGGTTTACTCAGCGGCAGAAGTTGCGTGTCGCGAAGAACATCTCCTCGAGCTCGGCGACCTCGCGCAGGAGCCGCGCGGAGGCCCGGTAGTTCTCCAGGAGGGCGTGGCTTTCTAGGCAACTGGCGTACGGCTCCGCCCACACCGAGATGTGGTCCTTGAAGAGCCTCTCCTGGAGGCAGAGGAAGCTCTCGTCCTCGAGGCTTCTCAAGACTAGGTAGTGCATTAGCTCTAGCTCCAGCGCGACGTGCTCAATCGGCTGCCTGGCGATGGGTGAGGGCTCGAGCCCTGCGGTCCTGTATATCTCGAGAAGGCTGCTGTAGCCCGAGCCGTAGATAGTGCGCTCGCCGTCGCGCCAGTACGTCTCGTATGGCGGGCACGCCAGGTGAGGGCAGTCGTTCACGAAAAGCCTAGTGTACTCGACGAGAAGACCCTCCCGAGGGATAGACAAGGCCTCAATCCACGAGCCGGTGAACAGCTCGAGAGTTCCTGCGTCTAAGCGTAGCTCCTGTACGCTTCTCAGCAGGGGGAGGAGTTTCACAAGCTCGTCCACAGCTCCCGAGTCGCTCGGCGTGTGGAAGGCGAGGCTGAGTACCTTGTAGACTAGCCCGCGCTCCTGGAAAAGCCTAACCTCAAGCAAAAACGAAACACCCTTCCGGAAGAAATAGAGTAAAAAAAGATATTTTTTACCAGGGTAGCTCAATCACGCCGGCGTACACTATCAGGAAGCGTGCAAGCAGGCTCTGGAGGATGAGGAGCAGCGCGATCGCTAGTAGCAGTGCTTTAGACGGCTTCTTGTAGTAGTAGAGCTGGAGGGCGAGTGGAGCGAGGAAGCCTAGGATGTAGAGCGCCGCTGTCGCGGAGAGGAGCTCCGAGAGCATCAGGTCTATTGAGGCCCTGAAGGCCTCGGTGCTGATGTTGGAGAGAGCGAAGTACAGGGTGAATGTGATGAAAGCCAGGAAGGTTGAGAGCACTCCCAGGTCGAGGAAAGCCCTCGGCACCTCCTTTTTCAGGGCGTAGGCCACGAGGGCGTAGAGGCCGACTCCGCTCGACAGGGCCAAGAGGATGAAGAGGACAGGTGTGGCGGGGCTCCTCCACAGGTGTATGCTAGTCCTGGCGAGCAGCGTCCCGGTGTAGGTCATGACGAGGAAGGCGAAAACCGCGCCGAGCCACCCTAGGGCCTTCATGGCTTTCTCGTTCGACGCGTAGGGTAGCTTCAGGACCGCGGGGAGCGCGAAGAGGCCTCCGAAGAGGAGTGTCAGTATGTTGAAGAAGACTCCGAGGGCCATCACAGATCCTAGGTTGGGCGTGAGCACCGTGTAGATGGCGGCTTCTGGCTTGCCGAGGTGGGTTATCAGCACCAGGAGCCCCAGGAGGAGGGACGCCAATCCAGCGAAGGCCGCTTTCAGGCTGAAATCCCTGTCGCCCTTGAGGTACTGGTAGAACGCAAGCAGGTAAGTGGCGACGCCCATCCCGCCCAGAGTGAGGTCTAGGACGATTCTAATATCCCAAGCGTGCTGAACCTCCATCATCCCAGCTCACCTCCTCATGGGTAGTATGTAGAACACCTTTGGCTTTGTCCCCTCCTCTTTCTTGAACACGGTTGCCGCACCGGAGGCGACCACCTTCGAGATCTCGCTGTTCGGGTCTTCGAGGTCTCCGAACATCCTGGCTCCCGTCGGGCATGTGGCTACGCAGGCGGGCAGCTCGCCCTTTGCTAGCCTGTGCTCGCAGAACGTGCACTTGTCGATGGAGCGGATGTAGGGGTCCCAGAGCCTCGCGCCGTAGGGGCAGGCCTGGACGCAGTACTCGCATCCAATGCACTTCTCCTTGTTCACGAGCACGATGCCCTCCTTGGTCTGGTAGCTGGCGCCCGTGGGGCACACCGAGACGCAGGGCGGATCCTCGCAGTGCTGGCATATCATGTGCATGTAGTACATCCCGACGTTGGGGTAGGTGCCCGTGATGTAGGTGTTGATGTAGGTTCTCTTCTTGAAGCCCTCGAGCGCGGGCAACCCCTCGTTAATGGCCCTGAGCGCCTGCTCCCTCCTGTTCTCCGCTATGCACGCCATAACGCAGGCTCCGCAACCCACGCACTTGTTCAGGTCTATAACCATCCCGTACCTGGTCATCTACACCACCCCTAAGCCTTCTCAACCCGGACAACCACCTCCTGCGACATAATGCCCCCTGCGACGGGGTCGGCTTTAACCGACGTGAGGGCGTGGTACGGCACGCCGAACTTGGTGAAGTGCAGGGCCTCGCTCGAGTGGCCGAAGTCGCTGGAGACCCAGATGGTGTCCTCCCTGATGAGCTCGGTGGGGAAAGCGATCGCCTCGACAGCCCTGCCTGTCTCGACGTTGACGAGCCTGATCCTGTCGCCCTTCTTGATCCCGAGGCTCTCGGCGACCCTCCTGTTGATCCAAGCCATCCTCTTGAAGTCGGGCGTCAGCACCGAGAGTAGCGGCTCGTCGGCCGTAGATGTGTGCGTCATCGTGGGCACGCGGCCGTAAATCAGGTAGAACGTCTGCTTGCTGTCGGCCTTGTTGATGACCTCGGGCTCGCACCAGGCGACGATGGGGTCCCAGTACGGCTGGTACCCTTTCTTGGCCTTGATGCTGTTGAGGGCGAAGCTGAACAGCTCTATCCTCCCAGTCGGTGTGAGCAGCTGACCGGCCTGGGCCTTCTGGGCCATCTCCCTCCTCAGGGTCGCGGAGTCCTTGACCACGACAAGGCCTTCTGATTCGAGCTTGGCCACGTCCAGGTTCCTCGTCGAGGCCTGAAGCCTGCGTATACCCCTCACACCGTCCTTCTCGTAGGCGTCCTTGAGCTTAGGGGCCATCGCGGCGGGGTCGGCGGCGCCTAGCGCCTTAGCCAGGTTCAGCCAGAACTTCTCGTAGTAGTCGGTGCCCAGCTTCTTTAGTATACCGACTATTATGTCAACCAAGTGCCTGGTGTCGTAGAGCGGTTGCACGGCCGCGACCCTCGTCTGGAAGCCCACGACTGGGGCGTAGGCCATTCCGTAGAGCGGGTCGTCACGCTCGAGGTACGTCGATTCCGGAAGGACGATGTCAGCGTAGAGCACCGTGTCCACGGGGTATATGTCGATCGCCACTACTTTCTCGAGCTTCTTGAGCGCCTCGCGCCACCTCGCCGAGTCGGGCGCGGTTAGAGCTATGTTCGCTGAGAAGAGGAACAGTGTAGAGACCTTGTAGGGGTCTCCCTTCTCGATGGCGTCAAGGAACCCCTGGCACGTGAATCCCTTCGACGCCATTGCAACTCCCTGCTTTGTCCCCCATATCCTCATCACGCTCTCCTCGCTCACGTCAGGCGTCGGAGACGCTGTGCTACCGACCCCGGTGATCAGCACGCCGTCCTTCACGAGACCCCCCACGAGGGCGTTGAGTACCGCTGCCGCCCGCCAAGTCATCACGCTGTTCTTGTACTTGGGATCGTGCCAGCCGGTGTCGACGGCCGCTGGCCTGGTCTTCCCGAACTCGACTCCGACCTGCCTGATCAGCGAGGCGGGGACTCCTGTGACGCCCTCAGCCCACTCGGGAGTGTACTGGGAGACCTTCTCCTTGAGAAGCTGGAAGACCGGCTTAGCTTTCTTGTCCCCAACCGTGAACTCGCCCTCGAGTGCGGGTAGGATGGCCTCCTCGTGCTTGACCGCCTTGTTCTGCGCGAGGTCCCACACCAAGTACTTAACCTTGCCCCCCTCTGTCCCGGCGGTGAGCGGTGTTCCGTCCTCAGCAACCAGCATGGGAGCGTTCGTGTACTTCCTGAGGAACTCGGCGTCGTAGAGGCCCTCGCTGATCACCACGTTGATGAGAGCCAGAAGGAAGGCGAGGTCCGTTCCCGGCTTTATGGGTATCCAGAGGTCGGCCTTAGCCGCGGTCTCGCTGAACCTCGGGTCCACGACTACGAGCTTGTAGTTGCCCAGCTTCCTGCCGGCCCGCGCGCCGTGAACGACGCTTATGCTGCCGAAGAAGTTCCTCCTGATCACGATAAGGTACTTAACGTTCTCGTAGTCCACCAGTATCTGGGAGTGAGCACCAACGCCTATGGCCGTGCTCCAGCCGAAGGCTTTCGGGAAAAAGCAGGTTGCACCCGGTATGCCGATTGCGTTCGGGGTGCCGATCGTATCCGCGAAAGCCTTCATGTAAGGCTCTAGGTACAGACAGGTCGGCCAGCCCCCGAGCATGAAGACCTCCTTAACCCTCCCCTCGCTGATGAGCTTTTTGAGGTGCGCCGCGACTGCCTCGAGGGCCTCGTCCCAGGAAGCCTCCCTGAAGCCCTGGAATGTCCCCCTCGCGGCGGGGTTGTCGCGGATAAGAGGCTTTTTAAGCCTGTCGGGGTTGTAGACCCGGAAGAGGCCGGCTTGCCCTCTGGCGCAGATCGTGCCCAGGTTCGTGGGGCCCTTTGGGTTGCCCTCGATCTTCTCGATTTTACCGTTCCTGACGCGGACGAGGATCTGGCAGGCGGCCGGGCACATCATGCAAATGTTCGGGACGAGCTTCTCGCCCTCGGCCTGCAGGCTCGTCTCCTGGCTCGCGGGCTTGAGCAGGCGTAGCGCAGGAGTACTCGTGGACAGGGTTACTGCAGTGAGCCCTGCGGCTTTCAGGAAGTCCCTCCTTGTGACAGTTGTTGTCATAACGCTATCCTAACATATTTTCATGCTTATAAATCATTGTATAACAATATTTATATAATGACATCGGTATTAGATGAGAGAAGTTAATATTTTTATATGTCAATATTTTTCAGTGCTTCGAGCCTGCAGGACAAATAAGTGGTGCTTAGCTTAGCGTGGGTGGGGCTGCTCGGCCTCTAGCCCTTTCTCCTTCTGCGCGAGATGGCGACTGCCGCGGCGGTAATACTGGCTATCATAGCCAGGGATGCTACAGCCTCAGGTAAAGCGATCGCTAGGGGCTGGCCCTGCTCCTGACGCTGGGGCGGGGCCGTGGTGTTGGCAGGTGGGGGTGGGCTGGGTAGCGTCGCGTTCCTCACCCCGAGCTCCAGCTTGATGGCGTAGACTGACCAGCGGGGTCCCTGCTGCTCTTTCTCGGCCGCGGCGACGTAGACAGTGGTGTGGTTCACGGCCATTGAGCCAAGGGTGGGGTGAGCCGGGTTCTGGGAGAGCTCGAGGATTGCGGCTACGTCGAGGGTGGTTGAGTTGAGGATGTACAAGAGGGGCTTCACGGACTCCGCGTACAGTGCGATGTAGCCGTCCACCACCGCGAGCTTGTAGCCCCCCACCGACGATTTAGCTAGCATCGCGCCGCTACTGTCTAAAACGATGGTGCCGTTGGGGCCCGTGACGTACACGAGCCCCTCCCCGCTCAGGGATACCGAGAAAGCGTAGCCCCCGATGCCCGGCCGGAGCCCAAGAAGCGGGCTCATGTTTGCCGCGATCTTCTCAACCCTCCACGTGAAGCCCCCGGGTGTGAGGGCTGTGCCGGCGAGCCAGAGCGAGCCATCGCCTAGCGCGCACGAGTACACGCCGGTGTTGGGGACCCTCGGGCTGTACGTCGCGACGAGCTTCAGGCTTTCGAGGTCCCGCTTCTCGACCCTCACTCCAGCCGTCGAGGAGTCGATGCCGGCCACGTAGAGGTACCTCCCGTCTGCCGCGAGCGCGGTCGCGTAGCCGGCGACACCGGTGTAGGACCCCAGCAGGGTGAGGTCATCGCCGAAGGAGGCCACGATCCACCTGCCATCAGGGGATACGCCGGCGACGAAGAGCCTGCCCCCGGTGTAGAGGCAGGAATAGAGGATGCTCGCGCCGCGGTACGAGTAGCTCTTGACGAGCCCCCCGCTCAGAGGGTCTCTAACCTCGATCCGAGCCGTGAGGTTTGAGCCCGCACCCGTGTAGCCGACGACGTAGAGGCTTCTCCCGAGGCAGACTGAGAACGCAGCCCCCTCCGCCGAGGTGACTCTCCAGAGAACCCGGGCTTCGGGGGGCTGCGCCAACGAGTATTGAGAGGCGAGGAGGAGCGCGAGGAGAGCGATGGCTAGGAGGGGACGCATACGAGGTACAACAACAGTAGCCGTATATTTGCTTTTAGGGTTCAGGGCAGTCACTGCTTCCGCTTCGCAGGAAAGCGATGGCCTTCTCCAGGAGCTTCCTGTGGTACTCCTCCCTGGAGGCAAGCTCCTCGAAGAGAAGGGGCTCAACACAGCGGGACAGCGAGGCCACCCTAAAACCGAGCTTTGCGTAGTTCTCCTCACCGGCGAGGTTCTCCACCTTTACTTCATCCTCGAGCAGGCTGGCTAGCTCCTCGGGGCTTGGAACCCAGCCAGAGTCGAGCCTGGCGACGAGCTCCCGGTACCTCCTGATCGCTGAGACCCCGGCCTCCCCTATGCGCCGCGCGCAGTCCGCGACCTTAGGCTCACTGCCGGTAGCCTGAAGCACGGAGAGCAGGAGCTCCCTGTGGGCTCGGCTTTCCCGAGCTATGTGACGGAGCAGGATCTGCAGGTAGCCACTTTTAACCACCTCTGATAGCCTCTCGAGAAAGGCTGCGACCCATTCTTCGAGCTCTGACAAACATTGGAAGTACTCCTTTGAGAGCCCTATGCTCATGCACCAGCTACTGTGCAAATTTATAATAAAATTTTTGCTCTGAGAACATTGACCTGCGGTGGAAACTTTGTGTAAGTATTTTGTCGCATTATTTAAGCAATATCCATAAGTTATATAGGAAGTAATAGCGATAACTGAGACGCTATGGCGACGAGGCGGGATTTCCTCAAGTTGGCAGTGGTGGGCGCAGGGGCCTTCGTGCTTGGCTTCGGTGGCGGGTACCTCTACGGTTCCTCTCGACCAGCTGCTCCGGCGGCACCTGCTGCAAAGACGTATTCCTTGTCCCTCCTCGGGAGGGATGCTGAGCACAATGACATAAACATGGCTGTTATAGACTTCTTCACCCGAGAGAACCCGAACTACAAGGTTGACTACACGCCTCTAGCTTACAGCCAGCTGTACGACAAGATGGTGCTCACGCTCCAGCAGGGCTCGAGCGCCGTGGACCTCGTGTACATGGACGACCCGTGGATACCTCAGTTCGGTGAGAAGGGGTGGCTATCGGACATCGAAGCGGTTGCCAAAGACGCTGGTGTGACGCTCGATCTGAGCGATTTCCCTAAGGTGCTGGTGGACGTGGGCAGGCACCCCTACGGAACCGGGAAGCTCGTAGCGTTCCCGCAGATGGGTAACGTGCAGATCTTCGCCTATAGGAAGGACGTGTTCGACAAGCTTGGTCTCCCGGAGCCGAAGACGTGGACCGATGTGCTGAATGCCTGCGAGAAGATAAAGGCTTCGGGGCTCGTAGAGTACCCTGTAGCCTTTAGAGGTGTTAAGGGCAACCCCGTCGCTACGGCCTTCCAGCCCATCCTCTACGCCTTCGGGGGCAAGATTATCACAGACGACCTGAAGAAGTGCGCCCTAGACTCGAAGGCTGTGGAAGCCCTCGAGTTCCTTCTGCAGCTGAAGAAGTACGCTCCTCCCGGTGTCGAGAACTTCAACACTCCTGACGTTCGCGACCGGCTTATCGGCGGAAGGATAGCGATGAGCACGGAGACCTGGCCAGGCTGGATTAAGGACTCGGACAACCCGGCTGTAAGCAAGGTTCCAGGCCTGCTAGCCTACACCGTCACCCCGGGCGAGCGCGCGAGGCCTTCACCGCTACTAGGAGTGTGGTACTGGGGCATAAACGCGGCGTCCAAGAACAAGGAGGCCGCGCTCAGCTACATTCTCTACACTACTAGCGCGAGGATGCAGAAGCTGATGGCGATATACAAGGGTCTGCCCCCGGTGAGATCCAGCGTCGGCAACGACAAGGAAGTTGTAGGGCTGAGGAGGTGGGTAGCGGTCCAGGTGAGCAGCCTCCAAACAGCAGTGCCTAGACCCAGAACACCGCTGTGGTCTAAGGTTGAAGACATCTTTGGCAGCTACGTCAACCAAGTGCTAGCCGGGACGATTAGCCCAGCCGACGCTGTCGCCAAGGCCGCTGCCGAGATAGACAAGGTCCTGGCTGGAGGGTAAAAAAGGAGGGGGTGGAGAGGCCCCTTGCGCCAAAAAATAGCTGTTTTTCTAGTTCTCCCCTCTCTCCTGCTCATGCTTTTCCTGACCGTATACCCGATATTCGGCATCTTCTACTACTCGCTTCACGCCTACAACCTGATAACCGGCGAGTTCAGGTTCACGGGTTTAGGTGAGTACGCGAGCCTCCTCCGCGACGACGTGTTCGTGGTGAGCGTTAAGAACACCGTTCTCTTCTCGCTGATGGCCACTTTCGCCCAAACGCTCCTGGGCTTAGGGATTGCGGTCCTCGTTAACCAGAAGATCAGGGGGAAGAGGTACCTGGTTCCGCTGATAGTCCTGCCCAACATGTTCTCCGTGGTTGTCGTCAGCTCAATGTGGAAGCTTATGATGGACTACGATACGGGGCTTCTCAACTACATCCTACGCTTCCTCGGTTTGCCGCCCCAAGCCTGGCTGACGAGCTTTAACCTCGCGCTACCAAGCATCGTGCTGATAGACACTTGGCAGTGGACACCAATCTGCTTCCTCATATTCTACGCGGGCCTCCAGTCCATACCCAGGGACCTCTACGAGGCTGCGATGCTCGACGGGGCATCCCCTCTTCGGACGTTCAGGAGCATCACGCTTCCGCTTCTAAAGCCGTACATAGCTTTGGTGCTACTCCTCAGAAGCATCGACACGTTCAGGCTCTTCGACAAGGTGTACCTTCTGACGGGTGGGGGGCCTGCGTACGCCACGGAAACTGTGTCCCTCTACGTGTTTAAGTCGGGGCTGATCTTCTGGGAAATCGGGAAAGCCTCCGCCGCATCCTTCTTGATGCTTCTCATAGTGCTCGTGCTAAGTGCGCTGTACGTGCGGGAGGTGATTCTCAGATGAAGGTAAGAGTTGAGAGCATGGCAGTTTACCTCGGCGTAGCACTGATACTCCTGTGGACGCTAACGCCGATTTACTGGATTGTTAACGTTTCGCTGAGAGCGGGGCTTGAGGTCTACGAGGCATTCTCCCTTCGCATAACGCTTGAGAACTACGTGAAACTGTTCCAAGAGGGGTTTGAGCGCTACCTCGTGAACACGATTTACCTCGCCTTCCTGTCCACGGGGATATCCGTCCTTCTCGCGGTTCCAGCCGCATATGCTGTCTCCCGGCTGACCCTGCACGAGCACTTCAGGCGCGGCTTCCTAGCTTGGACGCTCTTCGCAAGGACGATCCCTCCTATAGTCCTGATACTGCCCATATATGTGATGTTCGCATCTATGAGGCTTCTGGACAACCTGAACGCGGTGGCTCTAGCGTACCAGATTTACACGCTGCCGTTCGCAATATGGACTCTAATAGGCTTCTTCAGGGCGGTGCCAAAAGAGGTGGAGGAAGCCGCCCTCGTCGACGGTGCGGGCACCCTGACTATACTCGCTAGAGTCATGCTTCCAATGGTTGCACCAGGGGTTGTGGCAACGGCTATCTTCTGCCTTCTCATGACTTGGAACGAGTTCCTCTATGCTGTCATCCTTCTGCAGAGCTTGAAGAACTACACTGTGCCGCTGATTATCGCTAGCTACATCTCGGAGTGGGGTGTGAAGTGGGGCGAGATGGCTGCTGCCGGAATCATCTCATCGCTTCCAATGTTGCTCTTTACAGGCTATGTGCAGAAGTACCTGGTTCTAGGTTTCATGAAACAGTAGCCTCGCAACGTACTTTCGGTGCATCAAGCTTTTCTGCGAGTACTCGGTTGATTAGCTCGAGTAAGCATGGAGCGATCGAGAACAATTTTAGTCATGTGCGGAGCCCTTCTCATAGCAGTTGTTGCAGTAGCAACTTTATATCTCTACCCTTACCATCCACATAGACCTCCGTTGGCGAACGAGTCCAACTACACCGAGAGCAGCCTCCAGGCGGTCGTCGCTTCAAGCAACCTCTTGGCCGCGAACCTCTACAGGGACGTTGCCCTCAAAGAGAGTGGCAACGTGTTCATCTCACCGTTCAGCGTGTACTCCGCGCTGGCGATCCTCTACGAGGGGGCCAGGGGCAGCACGGCTGAGGAGTTCAGGAGCGCGCTAGGCTACCCCAGCGTCGAGGTTTTGAGGCCCAACTACGCCCACCTCTACAACTCCCTGAACAGCGTCAGTGGCGTGGAGCTCGCGACCGGGAACGCGCTCTGGGTCCAGAGGGGGTTCGACGTTCTACCCGAGTACAGCAGGGTGGTTGAGGAGTTCTACGGAGCCAAGGCGGCGAGCCTCGACTTCGCGGGGGACCCCGAGGGCTCCAGGGTTACGATAAACAGGTTCATTGAGGAGCAGACCCGGGGGAGGATCAAGGACCTGATACCACCGAACTTCATAGACAGCTGGGTCAGGCTTGTCATAACGAACGCGGTGTACTTCAAGGGCTCGTGGCTCTACGCCTTCGACAAGGGTAAGACCTCCCAGGCCAGCTTCAGGGTCTCTGCGGACAGGACCGTCAGCGTGCAGATGATGTGCATGGAGCCCTCCGGGAAGGAGTTCATGTACGCCGACCTCGAGGACGCGCAGGTGCTTGAGCTACCCTACGCGGGCGGGAGGCTGAGCATGGTCATCATCCTGCCGAAGGGCGACCTCCGCGAGCTCGAGAAGGGCCTAACGCGCGAGAGGCTTGAGAGCTACCTTTCCTCGCTCAGGCCGGAGAAGCTGGACAGGATTTGCCTGCCCCGCTTCGAGCTCGAAAGGAAGTACCTCCTCAACGAGAACCTGCAGAGCCTCGGCTTGAGGAAGGTCTTCCAGGGCGATGAAGCGGACCTCTCGGGCATCGACGGGAGGAGGGACCTGTACGTCGCCTGGGTTATCCACCAGACGTATGTCAGGGTGGACGAGGAGGGAACCGAGGCCGCCGGCGCGACGGCGGTCGGCGTAAAACTCACGGCTTACATGCCGTCGAAGACCTTCGTAGCGGACCATCCGTTCATCTTCCTCATAAGGGACAGGGAGACGGGGCTCGTGCTCTTCATCGGCAGAGTAGTCGACCCCACTTCGAAGTGAGCCTTCAATCCCGGGGCACAGAGGAGGCGCGCCGATTACTCCGGTTTATCACAGCACAGTGTTTTTATTCTCCCCTGTCCTTTAGGCTCGGTGGTCTGGTGACAGGGAAGGCATTTTACGTGACGACGCCCATATACTACCCGAACGACGTGCCCCACATCGGGCACGCCTACACGACGGTCCTGGCGGACGTGCTGGCCAGGTGGTACAGGCTGAACGGCTACGACGTGTTCTTCCTGACGGGCACCGACGAGCACGGCTTGAAGCTCCAGAGGGCCGCCGAGAAGGCTGGGAAGACGCCGAAGGAGTTCGTGGACAGCATGGTCCCGGTGTTCAAGAAGTACTGGAGCCTCCTCGAGATAGAGTACAGCAGGTTCATCAGGACCACCGACCCTGACCACGAGGAGCTCGTGAAGAAGGTCTTCCAGAGGCTGTACGAGAAGGGCTACGTGTACAAGGGCTCGTACAGCGGCTGGTACTGCGTCAGCTGCGAGAAGTTCTACAGCGAAGGCGAGTACGTGGAGCAGGGGGGGCAGAAGCTCTGCCCCATCCACAGCAAGCCCCTGGAGTGGGTGGAGGAGGAGACGTACTTCCTCAGGCTCTCGGCCGTGCAGGACGAGGTGCTGAAGACCATCGAGAGCGGCGGAACGGTCTTCCCCGAGGCTTACGCGAGGGAGGTCGTCGGGAGGATCAGAAAGGAGGGGTTGAGGGACGTCTCCGTCGCCAGGCCGAAGACAAGGGTTTACTGGGGCGTCGAGCTCCCATTCGACAGGGACTTCGTGGCCTACGTGTGGATAGACGCTCTGCTCAACTACCTCACCGGGATAGGCTTCATGAGGGATGATGACAGCTTCCAGAAGTACTGGCCCGAGGCCCACCACATCATCGGGAAGGACATCCTCTGGTTCCACAGCGCCATATGGTTCTCCGTGCTCAGAATGCTCGGCCTCGACCCGCCGAAGAGGCTCATCGTACACGCCTACATCGTCAACAGGGGGCTGAAGATGGGCAAGAGCACTGGGAACGTGGTGATGATCGACGACCTCCTCGAGAGGTACAAGTCGGCCGACGCGGTCAGGTACCTCCTGATGAGGCTCCTCAACCTGGAGAAGGACGTGGAGTTCGACCAGAGCCTCCTCGACAGCATCTACAACGGGGAGCTGGCCGACACCTTCGGCAACCTCGTCCGCAGGGCGGGCGTCCTCGCCCTCCGGAAGCTCGGAGGCAGAGTCCCCCGCGCCGACCCCGACCCCGGCCTGGCGGAGCTGGCCAGCAACACAGTCAAGAAAGTCGCGGAGCTCATAGCAGAGGTCAAAGTTTCGGAGGCCCTCACAGCAACCTTCGACCTCCTCAGGGAGGCTAACAGCTACATGAACAGGACGGAGCCCTGGGCGCTCGACGACCCCACGCGGCCCCTATACAACACCCTGGAGGCGCTCAGGGTCGCGACAAACCTCCTCTACCCCGTCATGCCCGCGACGGGCGAGCAGGTGTCCAGGGCCTTCGGCTTCCAGCTAATCCCTCCCGCCGAGCTGGCGTTCGGCCAAGTCGAGGAATACAGAGTCACGGAAGCCCCTATACTCTTCCAAAAGGTCAAATAGCTGGAGCTAAGCTCCTTCTCCTCGGCAACAGCGAGACAACAGCCGCGAGCACTGCTGCTACGAGCGCGAGTAGGGCTAGGGCGGTCTCAGCTAACGCCTGCGGGCTCCCGGGAGAGCCGAGACGCTCGGGGGACTTGAGGACGTTTGTGTCGACGAGCTTCAGCGAGGTGAAGCCTTTGGCGCTCCTTGTGAAGTAGATCGCGTCCTCCCCCTCCCAGCCGAGGTACTCGGAGAGGACAGCTATGTTCTCGGTTCCCATGGGCGACTCCTCGAACTTTCCGCCGTGAGAAACCTCGAGCAGAACACCGGTGCCCCTCTCCCAGACAAGGCGGCCATAGGAGAAAGCGGCCACCATGAGAAGCCTGCCTCCGAGCTCCGCCACGGGAAGCGTGTCAACGCGCGTGCACTTGAACAGCGTGAGGTTGCTGGCCTCCGTGACGGTGGTGAAACGCCATGGCTTCCGCTCAAGCCCCGTCGAGTTGAACAGCGAGAGCGGAGTGTAGTTGACCACGACAATGTTCCCAGATCTGGCGACCTTGAACTCCGGGGGCATAGACGCGTAGTAGCCCTTCAACATCCCGAGGAGGTTGCTCGTCGACGCATCGTCGAGGCACTCGTAGCGGATCGACACTACGCCGTATGGGAGCACGTAACCGTGGACGAGGTCTGTCGGCGGGACGACGACGCCTCCCACTGTGATGCCCTCTCCGGGCTCCACCCTCGAGAGGTTTACGCCGACAATGGTTGCGACGCCGCTGCCCTCGAGCCCCGGCGTGATCTGCGCTATCATCGATGCCACGTGCGCGAGCACGACCGTGTAGCTCTGCGCTCGGGAGCGCTCCGGGAGCCAGAATAGCCACTCCCCGATCAGGCGGCCTGCCTCGTCGTAAACCCCGTTGTCGACCCTGGAGACGTAGAGCTTTCTCGTCACGTTCAGCGTCTCCAGGCGGGCCAGTAGCAGGCTGCCGTTGCGCTGCCATTCAATGCCCTTCAGGATACTAAATCCCTCTGCGGGCGGGTAGCAGGCGAGCGTCGCGTTCCTGAGGATTAGGGAATATCGCACGGTGTAGAAGCTGGCGTTTGCTCCCAGGATATCTACTCTGACCTCGTCTGAATCAGCGCTAACGTCGCAGGCCTCGAGCTCTTCCCCCGTCGAGAAATTGTAAAGGCCGATTACGAGCTCTATTCCAGAGCTGTGCTTCCCGACCTCACCTAGCGCCTCGTTGCGTATCCTCCCCTGGTCATCGCACGTAGTTATGTTATAGACAAGATAGCTGCCCGCGGGAATGGCTCGTGCCTGAAAACAGGAGAAAACAAGAGTAGCCACAAGGATCAGCGCAAGACTCGCTGACAGGAATCCCTGCACCCTCATTGCTCTGTTAAATACACAATCAAAACAAATACAAAAATATTTCTTCTTTGAGGTACAAAGCTATGCTACTACCGCCAGGCGACGTGTACGTGTTCGACGTCGACGGGGTGCTCGTGGACGCAGCTGAGAGGCTACGCGAGGCCCTCCGGAGGCTCGGGGTCTCAAGCGCCTCAGCGCCCGGGGAGCTGGAGCCCCGGCTCAGGCAGAGGTTCTGGGAGGTGTTCCTCTCGGAGGAGCTCCTCGCGCTCGACAGGCCTCGCAGCGTGGGCATACAGCTGCTGCTCGACCGGCTGGGCAGGGGCGTGGTGCTAGTGCTGACGGGGAGGCCGTACAGGCTCTACAGGGCTACCCTCAGGGAGCTCCAGGGGTTCGGCGTCCCGGTTGACCGTGTGGTGGTGAGCATGAGGCCGAGGGGCGACAGGAGGAGGGACGTCGAGTTCAAAGCGAGCGTGCTCGCGAGGATCCCCAGCGTGGCCGAAGTCCACGACGACGAGCTAGAGGTACTCGAGGCCGCGAGGAGGCTGCACCCGGAGGCGAGGCTGTTCCTGCACCGCGGGGACTCGTACGAGCAGGTCACCTAGCGGCTCGGCGGCAAACCGGCCTCCTCACCTCTCGAAGAGGTCCCCAGGGCTTCATCGCCTGGGATTAAAACAGGTAATAGCTTTTAACCGTCCCCCCTGGAGAGAAACATAGGACGGCGTGATGAGCCTGCGGCCCGCGACCTCTACGGGATGAGCTGTAAGCTGTTGGCTGACCTCCTCACTCTACGCCTTCCCTCCTGAGCTCCCTGAAGTCCACGTTCCTCAGCCCCTCGATGGGGGTTCTGGGCGCCACCACGAGGACGCGGTCTCCGCCCTTGAACAACTAGGGTATGCGGGCTGAGCTCCAAGGGTCTACTCCAACAAAGGGGTCGTCGAGGCACAGGAGCTCCAAGTGAGGGGGCGAGCACGGCTACGGACTGAGCCATCCCCTGCATGCCCATGGGTAGCTTCCCTAGCCTCGCAACGTGAAGCTACGCGCCGCCAGTCCCGGAAATCACCCTGACGCCTAGCTTCTGCGCAGCCTGCTGCGCCTTTGGGTCGGCGAAGGGCGTGACGATCACCAGTTTTGGCTTGACGCCCGTCTTCTTCTCGTAGAGCCGGGCGATGCGCCAGAGCTCGTACACGTCTCCCCGCGAGACGCTGGACTTCACCTCGACGAGGATGTGCTCCTCGTCTCTGACCACGACGTCTGCCTCGACTGGTGAGGGGTGCCCGTACACGAAGCCCTCCTCGTCGTAGGAGACCCACTTCTCAACCCTCTCGCCGAAGCTCCGCAGGATGTCGGCCATGGCCCGGCGGAAAGCCTCCTCGCTCATCAGCCCCCACCTGGCCCCGAGCGCCGAGATCGTCCTCTGGAGCTCGCGCATGGCTACGGTGTGCTCCGCAATCACCTTGCTGTGCTCCGCGACCTGTTCCTGGAGCGCCTTTATAGCCTTAGAGTGCTCGGCAACCTGCTCCTGGAGGGCTTTGATTGCTTTTGTGTTCTCGGATACCTGCTCCTGTAACGCCTTTATGGCTTTCGAGTGCTCCGCGACCTGCTCTTGGAGCGCTTTAATTGCTTTCGAGTGCTCAGCGACTTGCTCTTGTAGTGCCTTGATCGCTTTGGTGTTGTCGGCAACCTGCTCCTGCAAGGCTTTAATCTCCCGTTGAAGGTCCCGGATGGCGCGCGTGTTCTCGTCTAGCCTCTCCAGCACCTCGCGCATACCCAGGAGGCCGGCTACGCTGTAACGGAACTCCTTGTCCTCCTCAAGCAACCTGAGGATCTCCGCTTTCAGCGCCTCTCTGCTCAGCATTCCCCTGTTGAAAAGCGGAGCGGCTCGCTTATAAACATGCTCGCTACTACATGCAAGCACGCCGCGCTCTCTGAGACACCGGGTGCACTTACGGGCCGAGCTGGAGGCCGGGGCTGTCGAGGAGAGACAGCTTAAACCCCCGGGTATGGGCTCGCCTGTGGGCTAGCTTGGCTGGGCAGGGAGGTTCCCCACTACAGGTGTGAATTCTCCAGGATATTCTTGAAGCGTGAGTGCCTAGGAGGGGAGTCGGGGGTGCCATGTAGGTGCGAGTTCTTGCAGGCAGCTTCAGGAAAAACCTGCCGTGTTCCCTCTCTAGCGCTGTAGTTTAAAAAGCTAGGATTTACGGGTCTTATGTTAGTAGCGTTAGGCTTCTTCGGTCCGCCGAAGGCTGAGAGAGAATGGCAGGTTAGTGGGCTACTCTCTGTGGGTAGAGGGCTCCTCGACGAGTAGAGCTACCACAGCAGTGTTGGCGGCGCCGAGGATTGCCGCAAGCAGGAAGGGGTACGCAGGCCCCTCGCTGTAGAGAAGACCCGCCAGGGCCGAGGCGGGTATGGAGGCAAGCAACCTGAGAGCTCCGACCGCTCCCATCACTCTGCCGCGGGCTTCCCTGGGTGCCAGGTCTGCCAGCATTGCCTGGTAGGCTGGGTTGAAGAGCGAGGCCCCCAGCGAGAAGGCTGTGAAGGCGAGCGCCATCTCGAGCGTGCTGCGGCACTGGACGAAGTAGATGGTGGCTGGGACCCAGAGCGCGTAGGCCAGCAGCATAGACCTACGCCTACCTATGGAGTCCACGAGGAGGCCGAGCGGTATCCCGGCTACGAGCGGGACCGCGAAGAATATCGAGCTCAGCAGAGCCCACTCAGTCTCGCCGATGCCGGCGACGCCGACCACATAGAGGGGCATGAACCGGAACATCGACTCCTCGAAGGAGTTCACCACGAGGGCTACCGCGAGGGGCAGGAGAGGTGCCTGGACGCCCTTCGGCGTCGCGATAGCCCCTTTCACCGAGGACACGAGGCGAGCGGAGAGGCTAGGGGGCTCGGGTGCGCGTACCAGGGTTTCCTCAAGCCAGAGCGCCCTCACGAGCCCGGCTGAGAGGGCTAGGAGCGCTCCCAGCGCGTAGACCAGCCTCACCCCTTGAACGAGCCCGCTCCTCTCAACCAGCAGGGCCGCCGAGATGGGTGCGAACACGGATAAAGCCGCGGGAAGCGTGTCGACCAGCGCGTATGCCAGCCCCCTTCTCCCTGATGCAGCCGAGTCGGCTGTGAGCGCCTGGAGAGCTGGAAGCGAGAGCGAGGAGAACGCCCCCACAAGCGCGACGCCCACCGCGGCGAGCCACCAGCACGGGGCAGCTGCGATGACGGAGTACGAAAGCGCTACGCCGAAGGTCGCTAGCACGGCGACCTCCTTCCTCCCGCGGCTGTCTGCGGCGTACGCTCCAAGCAGCCTCGAAACCAGTACGAGCGATGACGCGAGCGAGCCAAGGAGCCCTATAGCCAGCGCCGGCGCCCCGAGGGCCTGCAGGTAGAGCAGCTCGTACGGGTACGCCATGGACTCGGCGAAGTAGGTTAGCGAGGCAGTAGCGCCGAGTACGATGACGTTGCCCTTCAGCCCGGAGAGGTGGCCGGTTCGACGATCTCTGCTGGTGGGCATAGCGTTACACCACATGGGAATCAGAGCACGAGTAACCATCATTTATGCTTCAACGTGGGCTGTGGCTGTAGAAAAAAGTCATTCGAGGCTGCTTATAATGGTTCCGTGCGGGCACGGGAGCTACCCACTACTTACGCTGTTAGGAAACTGCAACCCCAGTTGCGTCTGCTTGCCGGATTTTTCGGTATATTAGGAGTTTTCTGATTAAATTAACAGCTTTCTCGGGGTTACGTTTTAGTATGACGCAGGTATAAGTTAATAAGCTTTAACAGAGTTTAAAGAGCGGTGGAGCAGATAACTGTTCTTTTCGGTGGAGCGGCTGGAGACGGCGTGAGGAGCCTCGGGGTAACCTACGCACGGGTGTTGTCGAGGTGGGGCTGGCACTCCTTCGTCTACGACGACTACCAGAGCCTGATCAGGGGTGGGCACAACTTCTCAATAGTCACGTCCAGGAGAGGTGAGCGCGTGTTCGCCCACTGGGACACCGTCGACGGCATCGTAGCACTCAACCAAGACACAGTCGACAGACACCTCGGAAGGCTACGCGACAGCGGGTTCATGGTCTACGACTCCGACGCGGTCAAGAATCCGCCAGGCAAGGGGCTCGCGGGCGACTACTCGCAAACTCGCCTCAGGGAAATCATTGAGGAGAGGTGGCTGTAGCTTAAGCCGAGCCTCCGGGCACCGAGCTCGGCGTAGACTGAGATAAGTTTATATGACGGCTGGATAAACTCGATGTGATAAACAATGTCAAAGCCTTTTGGAGATCTAATATATACGCCCGAGAGGGCGGCTGGAGAGGCTGTCAGCAAGGTTGAAACGCACACCCCCAAGATAACCGCGCCGGACAAGGTTAAGGCCAGTGAGGAGTTCCAGGTCACGATCACCGTTGGCCCCCATCCGAACACCGTCCAGCACTCAATCAGGAAGATAAAGGTCTACTTCGCGGAGGAGGGGAGGCCCTTCAACCCGATCCACCTAGCCACCGTAGAGCTCGAGCCCGAGTACGCTGAACCCAAGGTGACCCTAACCGTCAAGCTGAAGAAGAGCGGAACCATATACGCTGTAGAGTACTGCAACCTGCACGGCCTGTGGGAGGCGAGGAAAGAGATAACAGTTGAGTAACAAGGAAGCACCCTAGTTAAATTGCTTCTTTAGGCTTCCTCCTTTCATCCAGGCCCCCTTAGTCATCCGCCCTTCACAGCCTCGCTCCGAGGCCCGCTCCAAGGGACTTCCGTAAGCTTTGCCTCCAGGGCACCTCATCTATGGTTGCTCTACGCGGCGAGGTTGCATCACACCACCTTATAGCTCCTCCGCGGTTCACAGTACAGGCTTTGACAGTACAACCTCCCTTTAACCTTTCCTCAATCTGTGGGGAAAAGAAGGGTTGGCTTGGATGCGGGTATGCCAGGGGGCTGTTCAAAGCAACGTTGGTGGGACAGGCTAAGTTCAGGCAAGACAGGCTTACATTCAGCTCCTCTGTACGCCCATGGTGTGGGATGAAGATGAATTCTGGGACCTCTGTGCAGGCGTCTATGGCCAGCAAGCTTAATTGCGCCGCTCACGCGGGCACGGGGACCAGAGACTCTCCCGAAACGCTACTTGACCTGCTTTTACCTTCAAAAAATAATATTAACCCTCGGTCAGTCAAAAGGAGAGGTACCCCCTTCTCAGCGTCTTGAATAGGCTTAGGGGAGGACTCTGTGGGACGTGGGGTGGTAGGCCTTGAGATTGAGGAACATCACACTCATCGCCGTTGCCCGCTCCTCCCAGATGTTCGTGCTAGGCTTCCTCACGTGGTACCTTCCCATCGCGATAGAGGGGAGCTCGGCCTTCCCGCGCTGGGTCTGACGTACTCTGCCTCCTGCGCTCTATCGGGGTTCGCAGGGCTGGTGGGGGGAGCGCTGAGCGACAGCCTGGGTAGAAGACCCGTGATCGTAGCCGGCTCAGCGGCAATGCTCCTCGGTGCCCTGCTGGTGGCGTTAGCGCCGCTTTGCGGCGCGGGAGCGCTCGCGCTGTCCGCGTTGCTGCTCTTCGGCCTCCAGCACCTCGGTGACGCGGCCATGGACTCGGCGCTCTACGAGTCCACGGGGGAGGATTCTCTGGGCAGAGCTCTCGCCGCGGTGTTCGTGGCAGGCGCCCTCTCTGGATCAGCGGGCTCTGCAGTACTTGGCTTCACCACTGAGCGCGACGCGGCGCTCGCAGGAGCGCTTGTGCTGGCGGTAGCGCTCACCTGTTTCGTGTCGAGCGCTCTCCTAGAGGAGACTGCGCGGGGGAGAGGTGCTTTGAGCGTGCGGGGGAGCGTGGAGCGTGCTGCCGAGTGGTTCAAGTCGATGGGCAGTGTACCTCTCGCGGTTCTCTCCCTGACCGTCCTGATGGCGGTGGAGGTCGACTCTACCCTAAACCTTTACCCCGTGTTTATGAAGGAAGTGCAGGGCTTCGCGGAGAGGGAGGTGGGCTTGGTTTACGGGGCGATCCCGGTGATACAGGCCCTTATTTACCCCCTCGCCGGCGCCGCCGTGGACAAGCTGGGGACTCCGAGGGCTGCGTGCGCGGCACTCCTGATTCAGTCAGCCGGGGTAGCTGGCTTCGCAACACTAGGGCGTCCCTACGCGGCTCTGGCGCTTCTAGCGGCTTCTGCTGCTGGGGCTGTGTTCAACCTCGCGTACAGGGCTATGGTGGTTTCAAGTGCCTCTGCTAGTGCTAGGGGCACCACTGTGGCGCTCGTGTACGTAGTGTGGGACCTCGCGGCGGTGCCCGCGCCTGCCCTGGGAGCCATGCTGTATACCCTTGACCCCAGGCTCCCGTTCTTCCTGGCCTCCTTTACCCTTGGATTGGCGGCCATCATCGCACAGAGCGCTGATCGCAGGCATGTCAATTGAAGCTACTTGCTGATGTACATGCTACCCATTAAGTATGAGCCTGTAGGCACACCCGATGAAGAATTTCAGAATTTCGCGCCTAAAACTGCGTACCAGCCTCCATTAGTATCGCAAGAATGGGAACCTTCGCTGCGGCGCCCCCTTGGACCTGAGATTATGTTTTTAAGATGCTGAGCGGCTTCCTTGAAAGCTTTAATGGCATGCAAAAAAGTTTAATAATACTAATGAAAGTTTAGTATTTGTGAAGTGTGACCAAGCTTTTGCTGAAGCATTGTCAATCCTTCTCAGAAGAGGGTTTATCACCTACAAGTCCCTCAGAGACTCTTACGGGCCCTGCGCCCTGTACGTTTTCAGAAGCCTGCTGATGTCAGGCCTCGCGGTGAAGCCCTCGCGGGGACTCCTCGTGTCAGCCGACACCAGGGGCCTCCAGGTCTCAGACCTAAAGGCGGCCATAGAGCTCTGCAACGGGAGAGGCGACTGCGTCTACGAGCTCCTAAAGACTGCCGCCCGCGAGGCGGACAGGGTGATCAGGACACTGGTTAAGGCGGGCGCGCTGAGGGTTGAGGGCGTGAGCGGGGATTACCTGGCGCTGTGGCTCGAGTACGGCTGGCCGTCGGAGGTCCCCGCTGAGAGAGTTAGGGGCGAGTGGCAGAGGCACTTCGCGTTCGCGGGACCCAAGGCAGTAATGATGCGCCCTCCTTGGACTGTGGAGGGGGCGGTGGTAAGAGTTGTTAACCGCGAATAGCCCTGCAAGTCAATGTACCCTGGAGAAATTCAAAGTCTTGCTTAGTGACACAATTTCTAGTGAAAACAGATACAAGATAAGAGATGCTTTTCGTTCCTGTGGCTTCGTTGAAACAACGAGTTACAGGTTTGTAATGGAACGTATTAAGGAATTCGAAAGCGGCTTTCGTGGAACACCGGTAATAATGATTTACGGTGAAGCAGGAATCGGTAAATCTTTGTTGTGCAGAGCCGTCGAATACACACTTTGGGAAGAAGCTATCAGTAAAGTCAGGAAGAGTCTAAGTGCAACCTCAACCTGCATTGAAAGAGCAATTTTGCCTGTATATGTGAATCTAGAAAGTATACCGGGTGAGGCATTAGCTCCAGTCACGAGAGATCGAGACTTAGAGAGTCTATCCGATACTATTTCAGATATTATTTCCAAAGGTATAAAAAATGAAACCATGAATATTCTCTCAGAGATTTTAGGTAATGCAGGCATCATCATGTATAGTGAACTCTGGGAGGAGCTAGTACCAATTGTAAAAAATGTGCTAGAGACTTTGAAAAAACGCCACGATTTTACTCTTCCTGCATTTTTCTCTCTACTTAGGCTAGCAGAGTTCAGGTATTTCATTATCCTAGACGGGGTGACTACATTGATTGGTAATCCTGAAACTAAGGAAGGTTTCACAATTATCAGAGACGCCGTTTTTAAGAAGGTGCTACGCAAATGGCGTGAAGCGCTTAACAACTTACTCGCAGGCTTCATGATCACAGCTCATGTACTCAATGTGGACTCCTTTAACGCATTTCTAGGCTCCATCGAAAACGAGCTCGTAACATCTATTGGAGAAGCTGAAAGATTCAGGTTCGAGTACATTACTGGAGGAGAATTCTTCCCTTCTTCAGACGAAGCGGTAATACGCTGGCTCAAGAATGCGGGAATTGATAACGAGTGGGTTGCCGGGATCTACAGAGATATCGTAGCAAACAGCAAGTTCAGGTATGGGTCATATTTCCTCAAAGAGTATATTGAACTTCGTGAAAACCCTTCCGGTTATAGTAGTGGTAGCTTTACCTCTGCTATTCATGGAGATTTGTCAAAAAACCTTGAGAGGTTGATCACGGAGCATCTCGCGAAAGAGTTAAAAAACAAACAACTCACAAAAATTGTGAAAGCAGGGCATAAAGTAGGGGACATGGTGTGCGATCTCCTGGTTGGAAATATGTGTGTAGACGTGAAAGTTACCGGAAATGTTCCCCAGCTCGAAAAAGCTATAGAGGATGACCTAGACAGGCTAAGCAAGGCCAAAGAAATTAAGCTAGCATATTTAGTGGTTACCGACAAAAAAGTCATTCAGAGCTCAATAAAGGGTGTCCCGCTAATCTCTATACACATTCCAGAACTCGATGTAATTTATCGTTCATTGCAAAACACAGAAGAGAGAGTCGCGAAGATGATGAAAACTCTCCAAATAAGAAAGCAAATAACTTTCAAACCGTATTTATTCAACCGTATCGCCGTAGTCGCCTCGCAGAAGTTAGTTGACTTCATGCTTAAACCCCCCGCAGACCTCCTCCATTCATTTCAGCAGGCAGAAAGTCTTTTAGCGCCCTCTTACGATGTAACGCTTCTAGAAATTGTTAGAAGAGACTGTAAGGAGCTCAACGGCAAATCTAGAACCGAATGGATTAAGAGGGCTGAATCTGTGTCGAAAGTCTATGGAGGAAAGGTTAAAAGGGAAAAAGTCGAGAAGCTACGAGAAATTATAAATAAAATAAACGAAAGAATATCCGGTAGTGGGTTACAACTAGTGGAGAAAGAAGAGGGAGGGAAAGGGTATATCATTTGCGTGGAAGAAAGAAACTAGTACACGTTGGGCAAACACGCATCCAAGACTAAAAATATAAGAATAATAGAAAAGAACTAGTTTTTAAACATTCTAAAAATAATTGTCGATCGTTTTAACCAGAACTTAACCCGCTATCTGGGAAGCACCCTAAGCGTGGCGGTCAGGGCTTTATTGTTCAGCGTGACGGTGACTGAGTACACACCTGGGGGTAGCTTCAGGAGGTATGCTCCCTCGAAGTACGGTCCCCTGGCCCTCAGCTCCAGCGGGAACTCCTCGACCACTCCGCCGCCCTCAACTCTGAGCTTCGCCTGCATACCACCTTCTGCCCCTCCCGGGACGTAGACCCAGACTAGGAGCTTGAAGCTCGCCAGCTCGTCCTCGCCCGCCCTTGAGGCGAGCCCGTCGACCTGCACGGCGTAGCTCCTGGTTGAGCCGTTGAAGGGGATCCACTCGGGCGCTTCGGGTGGCTCGGGGAGCACCTCCAGCTCTGCGGTCTTCCCCAGAGAGTACCTCAGCGTGATCCTGACCTTGAGGTCCCCGCTCGACTGCCATGAGACCCTCAGCCTCGCGCTGTACACTCCCTTCTCGATGAGCATTGGGGCGTCGAACCCAGGGATGAGCATCATAACCCTGAAGCACTCCATCCCACTCGCGGCGACGCAGGGCATGTCTACCTTGTAGCTTCGGACGGAGCCCTCGAGCTCGAGTGTTGCGCTCAGGATGAAGCGGGCGTTCCCGGACAGCAGCTGAACCTCTGGTTTGAAGACAACGTTCGAGCTCTCCGAGAAGTTGATGCTACTGAGGCTCAGCACCTCCTCCCCTCTCCCGGCCGTCAGTGTGAGCTCCGCAGACTGGTAGGCGTTTCCCGGGGAGTAGCTCCCATGAGTGGGGTTCGATGCCCATGGGGAGGCTAGGCTCCCCTGAGAAGCGTGACCCCCAGCTAGGGGTTCTGGGAAAAAGGCGAGGAGGATGAACAGCGAGGCGAGAGCTGCAAAAACAGGTGCCAGCACCAATACTAGAGTTCTTGCTCTCATCGAGCTAGCAGGCTAAGTTGGTTTCATTAAACTTAGCGTAGCTTTGATACGTATCCTCGCGACAGCCACCGCTCGCAGGTGCAAGTTAGAGGGAGGTACGCGTAAACCTCTGAGAAAGCCACCGGATAGGGGGTGGGCTCGACGGGAGTTTACTCAGCTAGCGCTCAAACCGAGGTTTGCTTCAGCCTCCTCGTGAACCAACAGTAGCCTGCAGGTAGCGCAAGCGTAGGACTCTAGTGTCCTCGACAACGCTAACAGCCTTACTCGAATGCTGGCTAGTAAATTCTCAGACCGATTCATGTATTAAGAGTACTTTATGTTTAAAAGTATCTTTGTACGGTTGCTTTTATGGGCTTTAAGGCCGCCTACCTAATGTGCCTGTTTCTCGCAGTCTGCCTTACCTCTTTTGCCTTAGCACTCCCGGAGAGGACTATTCAAGGAGGGACACGCATAGTCGGGAGTAAGGGCGACTATGTTCTCTTTTCCGACGTCGTAGTTGCTGGCGGGAGTGTTTACATCGGTGGTTGCTCCGGTAGTTATAGCAACCATAACTGGACTCTCTGGAGGCTCAGCCCTAATGGAAGCCTAACCTACATAGAGGGAGGGTGGGGTTGCGTGGCTAGCCTCGACACAGACGGGTCAATAATCTACGCGGTAGGCACCCTCGAGCACGGTTCATCTCCTAAGCTTACGGGTTTCATCGCGGCGCTAAGCACAAATCTCAAGAAACAGTGGGAAAAGGAGTGGGTGGGATCGTCCCTGTTTAGCTACTTCCGGGGGGTTGCAGTAGGAGAGGACGGAATATATGTCGCAGGGGTTTCCTACACGGGCGAGCGCGCCACCGACATTGTTCTCCAGAAGTACAGCCGAAACGGCTCTCTCATTTGGGAGAAAGTCCTCGCTGAGCCCGGCTACCAGGAGCCAGAGTCAATAGCTTTGAGCGAAGGTAAAGTATACATCGTGGGCACTACCGCTCCTCATGATTCACGCGAGAACGTTGACGGGATATTGATCGTAGCGGACAGCAACGGAAGCATTCTTGCGAACTTCACCTGGGGAGGTAAAGGTCGCGACTTCTTCAAGAGCATCCAGGTGTACGACTCTGAGGTATATATTTGCGGTTTCACAGACTCCTACGGGGAAGGAGGCCTAGATGGTTTAATTCTCAAAGTGAACCAGTCTGGGAAGGTTCTCTGGTGGAAGACTTTTGGAGGAGCTGGAGACGACTCCTTCATAGACTTAACTGTCTACAACGGGAGAATACACGTTGTGGGCCATGCGACAACAGCTGAGGGAATGCTACCCGTATACCTGCAGTACGGTCTCGATGGAGCGCTCCTGGGAAACTGGACACTAGCCCTCAACTCGTCATCCTGGACAGGAGTGTACGCGTCTGAGGGCGTAGTCTACGCGGTTGGGAACAGGATGAGGGGGATGTTCAGCGTCGACGGGATTTCCTCAAGCTACGTTACAAGCTACCTGCTAAGGGTCAACCTTCCTGAAGACGGGCTATGGGCTTCACTGGATGGCGTGAACAAGACCGGGAGAAGTGTCAGCTTTGAGGCTCGGGGCGGTGAGCACAGGCTTGAGGTGGCTTCCTGCAAACGCGATGGGGAGACGAGAATTGTTTTCGTCGGCTGGAGCGACAGCGCAACAGATAACCCCCGAACGGTAAGGCTTGAAAGGGACACTGTTCTAGACGCCTTCTACAGGCGCGAGCACCACGTAACGGTGACGAGCGAGCTCGGCTTGGCGTCGGGAGAGGGGTGGTACGCGGAGGGCTCTACCGCAACCGTGTCCGTGTCTCCGAGCGTTATTCCTTCGGATTTTCTCACAATTAGGGTTTTCGACGGGTGGGTTAAAAACGGGAGGAAGATCTCGTTCGAGGCTGTGTACTCCTTCAACGTCACGGAGCCTGTTCACCTAGTAGCTAGTTGGAGAAACGAGCTCAACTTCTTGGCACTCTTAATCTTGTTGCTTCTAGTTGGCGTACTCGCACTGCTAGCATTGATTGTTTTCGTTGCTAGGCGCAGGAGGAAGAGAGAACCAGCCCCACCGCCTCCCCCACCCCCGCTACCGAGATACTGAGAAAGTTCTAGTGAAAGCTCAAAGCTTATTTTCTCGCTGAGCTCCTCGAACCTACGAGAGCACCCCCTTGCAAGCAGCCTGAAGTTCGCTGAGCGGGCGGTTGAAGGTGGGAATAATTACACGCTAATCTATTACGTGGCCGCAGACGACTTCTATCCCCAGCTCCCCAGCTCTCTCGTAGGCCTCCCTATCTACGTTGACGGCGACAAGGATCGTCCTGGCCACCTGCTTGCCCAGGACCTTGCCGACAACCTCAGACTTCAGGGGTAGCGCTTCGACGTGCTCCAGCTCAGCCCTGGACTTGACCTCGATCACGTAGACCTTCTCGTCTTCAACCAATACGTCCACGTCGACAATCCTGCCCTTGACGCCGGTTAGGCTGCCGTCCTCGTCCCTCAGCCTCAGCTTCCGCACCTTCCCAAGCTCGATGCCCCTCTTCTCCAGAGCCTCCCGGAAGATCTCCAGAACCATCCGCTCGAGGTCCTCCCCCCACCTCCTGCCCATGCTCCCTATCGTGACCTCGACCCTTGCATTCAAGCGGTTGAACTCACTCCACAGCCGCTCCTGCCCCTTGAGGAGCTCAGCCAGAACCTTATCCACCCGGTTGAAGTCCTCCCTCAGCTTCACCTGCTCCTCCCTTAGCTGCCGTATCTCACTCAGGATCTCGTTGAATTTCCGGTCGTGCTCCTCAAGCCTCTTCAGTACGTCGAGGTAGCCGAGGATGCCGGCTACAGTGTACCTGAACTCCTCGTCCTCCCTCAAGAGCCTGAGCAGCTGCTCTCTGAGCTCCGCGCGCGAGACAGGCAACCCCCTATTCCCGTTCAAAAGACTCGATCTAATATATAAAAAGGTTTACCCAGGCTCAGCGGGACCTACAGGACGGTTGCCGAATAGGCTCGAGCCCCTCCACAACCACGATCACGTCTCGATCGCTCAGAACCGTCACCCTGCCCTCGGCGACCCCCCGATGACGTAGACCTCAGCGCTGAGCCCGAGGCTCTGGACTATGAAGCCGAAGAGCTCGAAGTACACGCTCTTGATGTAGAGCTGGGCCCCCGGCTCGACCATGAACATCGCCAGTTCGGGGCCCCGCACCCTCTCGGCCTCAGAGAGGAAGCCCTCCGCCTCAGCCACCTGGCGTAGCTCCCGCCCGCGCTTCCCCTGCGGGCCGGCTGGATATAGGCGAGTGCTCCAGCTACAACGCCGCAGGCCTAGGGGCTCCCACACGCCAGCCCCTCAGCTCCTTCCGCCAAACGGCGGGCGCGTGCTCCCAGCGGTTCCCAACGCACCCTCTGGAGCGGCCCCTCCGCCGGCCAGAGCTCCGTCCGCTACCGGGGCATCTCGAGCTGGGCACCAACCCCTACTATCAGGAAGATGTCAGACCACTTGAACTCCCCGACCGAGGAGAGGACGCCCCTAATGCTCTCGATGTGCGCGCGATCGATCCCCAAACGCTCCCACTCCTCCGCAATGCCCTCGACGACGCTCTCCAGAACCTCCCTCGGCGTAGCGACCCTCCACTCGATCACTCTATCGAGTAGTACCTGGAGGCCGGCCTGCTTCAGCAGCGCAACCCAGTACTCCCTAGGTCTGTACTCCTCGAAGAGCCCGATCGAGCTCACGGCGCTACGGTACGTCCGCCAGAACCTCTCGTAGAGCTCAACCCCGTGGGGGGAGGGCTCGGCTACGGCTACGTACTTACCGACCCTCCGGGCCTCGAGCACGACGTTCCTGTGGGCTCGCGGGTCGATTTCGTGTAACGTGAAAACGAATGAGACAACGCTGCAGCAGTGGTCCCTCAGCGGCAGGAGCCTAGCGTCAGCCACTACGATCTCAAGCCTCTCCCTAAACTCCTTACCAACTCTTTTCGGCTTGGCGTCAACGCACACCACGAAGCTATCCCGAGCCGTCAACAGGATGCCTCTCGTGGAATCCCCGCAGCCGACATCGATTATGACGCCACCCCCGCTCAATTCCGCCAGCGTACTGTAGATTCGCCATTTGACTCTGCGCTCCTCCTCAAGGTAGTCCCCCAGGGTACGTGTGCACCACGACCGTCCTCTAACCCCTTTCTCGACCCTGAGCCCCATCGGGCTTTGCTCGCGCCCCCAACCGGCTATGTCGTGCGCGCAGATCGCGCCCGAGATGACTACGGCCTCGATCCCTCCGCCTGGGAAGGTTGACGCGCTGGCAAGGTACAGTCCCTTAATCGGGGTCTTGAAGTAGGGCCTCTTCGTCCCTACGGACTGGTCGAAAGCGTAGATCGCGCCCTCCGGCATCGAGGTGTACCTCTCGAACGTCCTCGGGGTTGCGGCGTCCACGACGACAACGTGCTCGCCCAGGCCCGGTATCACTCTCTCGGCTTTCCTGACTAGCTCCCAGGCAAGCCTGAGCTTCTTCTCCAGGTACTCGCGTGTGCCCCTCTCGGGGAAGTCGCGGCTGTTGGCCAGCGTTAGTATCGTGACGCTGGACTTACCTGCGGGGGCCATCCCGGGGTCTGCGTTGGAGTTTATGACGAGGCTGTAGCCCTCGTCTAGGTTCTCGATTATCGACGGGTAGCCCGAGAGGTCCATGTCTACCCCCAGGAACACCATGAACGCGGAGGGCGACATCCTGAGGCTCTTAAGGTGCTCCGCGTAATCCTTGGGTAGGTGCTCCTCGCCGACGAGCTCGAGCAGCGCTGTCTTCGCGTTGGCGTTGGCCACCACGACGCGGCTCCTGTAGACCTTCCCCCTGGCTACAACGCCCCTGACCTCTCCGTTCTCGACGAGTATCTTATCCACCCTGTGCATCAGGAGGACTTTCCCGCCTCTGCTCTCAATGTAGTCTTTGAGCGCGTCGGCGAACCTCTGAGCCCCGCCTTTCGGGAAGTAGCCGCCGTGGAGGTAGTAGGACACCACGGCTGTCAGAGCGCTGCTGGCCGGGGTCTCCTCGGGCCTGGTCCCGAGGTACCCGAGGAGCGCGCAGAGGAGCGTCTTGAGGTCCTCGCTCTTGAAGAACTCGTCGAGCTTCTGCCTGTACGTCTTGTTCATCCAGTCGTAGAAGTGGGGGTGGTCCCGGGGGTAGTCGAGGAGCTTTTTAGGCCCCTGAACCTTGGCTATCAGCGCGGCAGGCAGCGGGACGCCGTACGCTAAGTCGCTGTAGCACTCCTCGTACGCCCTCCTCGCCTCCTCGAAGAAGGCGCGGATCGAGCCCTCCTCATCCGGGAACATGCTCACCAGCGCGGCCGTGAACTCCTCCAGGCTGCTGGCCTCGATTTCCCTGCCCTTGTAGATGAAGCGGACCCTGTTCCTGACGAAGAGGTCGTCCTTGCTTAAACCCAGCTCGCTCAGCAGGTAGCTGACTGGCCCTCCAGCCCACAGGCCGCTCACGTTCTCCACTCCCGTGTTGAAGGTGAAGCCTCCCCTGCGGAAGGATGAGCAGTAGCCCCCGACCTGGTAGTGCTGCTCGAGGACTAGGACCCTGTAGCCCCACTTCGCAAGCAGGGCCCCGCAGGTCAAGCCGCCCACGCCGGAGCCGACGATGATGACATCGTACTCGTCCTCGCGCTTCAGGGTCCCGGGCTTCACCCTCACGCTCCAGTCGTACCTCCTGAACTCCCTTGTTGCCAGGTAGGCGGGGAGCCACGCCGGCAGCAAGACAGACAGAGCCACGCCGGCCGCGATCAAGGCGTTTGAGAGCAGCAGGCTCAGCGGGAACCCGAGAAACGCGTAGGCAAGGGCGCTCGCCAGGAAGACCGCGGCCCACACCGCTGTGAGCAGGCGGTTGACTAGAAGGAACGACGGGTCGCTCCAGTAGACGGGAGGGTAGTCCCTCTTCGAAACCTGAAGCGTGTAGGGCTTCCCAACAGCCAGCGAGGTGAGAGCCATGAGGAAGAGCGCTAGGTAGCCGAGAAGGCCGCTCTCCTCGATGAAGAGCCTGGAGCCAAGGGCGTAGGTGGCGAGAGCCGCAAGGGTGAAGTAGAGAAGCGAGGCGGCGTCCATCGGGCTCAGCTCCCCTCTGAGGAGCTGCGGAAGAGCCAGGACTGCCGAGACGATCAGAGCTAGAGCGACTCCGATCTCAAGCCCAAGCCCGCTGAGAACCCAGTACAGGATCCACGGGGTGAACGATGCAAGGATGTAAAGCATCCCCGGCATTCTACCCGGCAATCTCCCACGCTCCGCCGCCTAGGTGGCACTATATTGCTTTAGCGCTACATATTCTTTTTCTTTCTTGGTAGATGAGCGAGCCAGGCTTAAGTGGCGTGCCGAAGTAGTGGCCTAAGCTGAGTGCTCCCGCGGGAATCTCACGTACCCCTCTCACACACCAGGTTGCCGGTTCAAACTGTTGTACTTAACCCCCTTCTCGAAGAGCTTGTGCTCGTCGACCTCTACGTCAAACCAAGGGTTGATTATCTTGGCGAACAACCCCTTAGCGTAGTTCTTCACAACAGCACCCTCCATGCTCCTAGCTTCCGTCGAGAAAGCGGACTTGCCCTCTATGATACCCGCTAGTTCCCGGATAACCTCGTCCACTTCACGCTCGCTACGGCGGCTTAGCTCGAGAACCTTGAGGAGCGGAGGAGGCTCGAGTCCGAGATTCATTATCACGCGGATCTTCTCCTCGTACCCGAGAAACGCCTGCCTTTCGAGATCGTACACGTCGAAGACCACAGCCCAGTCTGGCAGCCGATCGTAGGGGACAGTATGCCTGACCCTAAGGTACTCGCCGTAGAGGACGTAGCGCTCAGGCAACTCTAGGAGCTTCCCGTAATGGGGATAAACCCAGAGACGCCAGATTCCCTTGTATACACCGGGCTCGTAGCCATCGACGATGTTCGTGCCGCGCTGGTAGACGACAATCTCCCCGCCTTCCCTCATCACCGAGAACTGGGCACCGTCCAGCTTCTCCTCTACGTGCACAACGCCGTTGAATAGCTGTAGAAGCTCAGGGTAGGTGAGGTAGCGCTTGCCACCGTGCCTAAAGCCACTGGGGTGCGGTATCCTATATATGCGAGGATACCTAGGCCTCTGAATGGACAAACGCCGTCCGTAAGTGCTTCAGCTGTGAAAGATATAATCTTTGCGCACGAGTCCCGAGAAAAATCCCAAGAGCGAGCTCAGTCGGGTAGTTCCTGCTTATCATCACGTGAATTCACATAACTCTGACGCGGACGAGTTCAGAGCAAGACGATGAGCAACGCCCTTCACCTGTGGCTGAAAACGTGACGACGCCGAGGAAAACTACTGTGCGTTGATGTGAACGACGATGTAGGGGAGATTGCCTATGTTAAGTGCCTGCCGAAGCGTTGCGCCGAGGTAGTGGCCTAAACCGGGAGCCTTGTGAATCACAGCAGACTAGTTCTCGTAGGCCTCACTTTCTCCCAGGGCTCGACCCCACCGGGTACAACCTTGAAAACGGGGTTTACTTCCACTCTGTGCAAGTTTACCAGCTCCTGGTACCTCTTGGGATCTCTTGCCTTAAGCTTACCCAGGAGGTGCTGGAACTCGTAGCTCACCTGCCCCTCTGTTACAGGGATAACGCTGACCTTCACCACCTTCCGCACCTTGCTTACGTCGAAGGAGTACCCCCTTTCGACCGACTCGAGCCACACGTAGTAAATGTACGCGTCTATGCACTCCATCGGGTTCTCGCAGGCCTTAAACCTCTCAAGCTGCGGGTGGTTCCTGTACCCCTTCGTCCCGCCCTCGAGAACCTTTCTCGCCAGGAGCGCCTCCCGCCACAGAGCCACTAAGCCTTTCGCGTCAAGGTACTTGGGATGAATCGACCACAAGCGCATGAGCCAGCGCACCAACCATCGTCCTCGACGTTTTACAGACTAAAAATTTTATCTCAATCCACCGTCGCATTTGCTAGTCCCGCAACGAGCCTGAAAAAAAAGGATTGATTTATCTCGTGGGAGGGGCTCAGCTTTAGTAAGGACTACCCCACTACCCTCTTTATCCCACTGAGCTTGTCGAAGTCCCTGTCGAATGAGTATATTTCCCTAATACCGCTCCTCAGCATTGCAACATATGCGACTGCGTCGCTAAATCCGATGTGGTTGGTCTCCGCGACCCGCAACGCTTCCCGGCACATGCCCAAATCCACCCCGTAGACGGCCACATGAGGAGCATAAAGCAGGTATTTCTCGACATCGAGAGCGGCGTGCGGTGGCATGTACTTCTCAAGTATATTGGCGATCTCAGCTAGCTGGACGATAGTCAGCGCAACCCTCTCACCTTTCTGAATCCTTCTAATTATTTCTTTAGCCACGTCCTTAATCTCCCGCTCGTGTTGACTCAGCGTCCTCCTCGGTTTCAGGTAAGCATGAACGAAAACGCTCGCATCAACGAATCCCAAGGAGCTCTCCCTTGACGGATTTCCAGTCCGATAAATCAGACTTTAAGTCGACCTCCACGTAGTCAAAGAACTTCGTTAAGTCGGGGAGCCTTAGCGGCTCCAAGACTATCCTCTCGCCCTCAATCCTCACCACAACAAGGCCGTTTTCCGCGTACTTCTCCCTCCACTCCTTGGGTAACACTAGCCTTCCTCGTTTGTCTACACGCTTAATTATCTCCACAACCTATGCAACCCACGCTCTGGTGGAAGCTGGGATCGAAATTAAGCTTCATGTTATAAGGTTTTTTAGCTGTTGGTGCGTTCTACATTCTGTGAGCGAGGAGTACGTGGCAGTGTCCATCACCGCGATCGCAAGGATACCGGGCAGGGAGTTCAGGGAAGAGAGGGTGTTCTACATACCTAAGAGAGTCCTCGAGGAGTGCGAAGGTAGGTCGCTTCAGGACGCTTTCTCGGTTGTCAACTGCGTGGAGTGGTACATGAGGAGGGCGGTTCTGAAGGAAAAAGAGACAGAACACGATGAAGGCTAGATCGCGCAGGTAGAGGGTAGCGTGGCTCTCGCAACGCCATTAACGTCTAAAGACCCGCCTAAACGGGCCCGGGATCACCGCTGACCCTCCGGATGCAAAAACACTAGCAATTCCCAAGAATGTGTGAACACCGAATCCCCGTGCTCTTCCGGGGAACCGCAGGCGCTTGCCCATACGTGTTTCTCACGCTGGGGTTTCCCTTGGTCCTCACTCCCAGCTAAGTTTTTAATGCGGGGAGTTACTTACAGTGCGGCGCCCTGAAGTAGACGCCCGAAAAAGCGCTTCGCGGGATAGGTTATGCGCGTCAGACTCACACGGAGATCCTTCCTCGCTCTCGCAGCAGGGCTAGCTGGCATAACCGCGGTGAGCGCTTTACATGACACGTGGGCACCTGAAGTTACGGAGGTGGAGCTGGGCTTGGGCCTCGGGCTGACGGTGATGGTGGTGACAGACCTCCACCTCCACGGCTGGGGCTGGCGGGAAGAAGCCGTGCTCGACGCGCTCATCGAGGCCTCTCGGAGGGCCGACGTAGCTGTAGTCCTTGGGGACACGTACGACCAGGCGACGCCGAGCCTGGAGCTCGTGGGGAAAATGCTGAAGCCGCTGGACCTCCCGAAGCTGGGGGTCCTCGGGAACCACGAGCACTGGGCCACCGGCAGGTTCCCCCTGCAGGAGGGTATCGCCGCTCTCGAGGCCACTGGCGTCCGCCTCCTGCTCAACGAAGCGGTCGAGATCAAAGGGGTCAGGTTCGGCGGGATCGACTGGTACGAGGACGAGGTGGGCCTCGCGAGGTCTTACCTCTCGCGCGTCGGCGAGGTGGACGTCCTCCTCTCCCACACCCCCGACGTCGCGGGCCTCTCGCCCAGAGCCCGCGTAGTCCTCGCAGGGCACACGCACGGCGGCCAGGTCTGCCTCCCTCTTCTGGGGCCCCTGTGGGTGCCCAGCCGCTACGGCGCGAGATTCGCGAGCGGGCTCTTCCGGCTGGGCGAATCCTACCTGTACGTGAGCCGCGGCCTGGGGGAATCGGTCCTTCCGGTGAGGATCAACTGCAAGAGGGAGCTCCCGCTGATCCACCTGTAGACGCGCACCGCGGGCCCGGCGCCGACCAGGGGGCTTTCCCAGCCTTTGGGAAATCCTTAAAAGGTTAGCTCGCTCCAGGGGGTGGGAGGATGCATGCTGGGCCTAAGAGAGGCCGTGGCCGCTTCACTGCTGGCCTTCCTCGCGCTCTCCCTCGTGCTCAGGTCGAGGCGCCCAAAGGTGCCTATCTGGGCTCTGATGGCTCTCGCCTCCTCCTTCTCGGTCGCGTTCGGGCTAATAGGGTTGGACGAGCTGGGGCAGGCTGTGAACATTGAGGTCGTCCTCTTCCTCGTCGGGATGTTCTCCATAGTCGCTCTCGCGGAGTCGTCGGGGCTGCTGGAGGCTGCCTCCCTGTGGTTCGTGTCGAGGTTCAGGAGCAGGAAGGCGGCCGTCGTCAGCTCAGCCTACCTTTTCGGGCTCATGGCGGCTCTCGCGGTGAACGACACGGTTGCACTGATCGGCCCGCCGATAGCCGTGCTTGTGGCTAGGGCGCTGGGAGTCGACTACAGGATGGTGTTCCTCCTGCTCGCCTACTCCCTCACGATCGGCTCGGTGATGACCCCTATTGGAAACCCCCAGAACATGCTCATAGCCGTGGAGTCGGGGATCAGGGCGCCTTTCGTGGAGTTCCTGAAGTGGCTCGCGATACCCACGCTCATCAACATCTACCTGACCGCCGCGTACCTTTTGAGAGTGTTCAGGGTCGAGGACAGGCCGGTGAGCCTCCTCGCGCTCCCCCAGGAGAAGATCACCAACAGGCGCGACGCCTACCTGGGAGGCTTCGGGCTCGCCGCGGTGGTGGCCGCGCTTCTAGTGAACGACCTGCTGCAGCTGGCGGGCCTACCGCACGTGAAGAGCATCGGCTTCATACCCTTCGTCGTTGCCGCAACCCTCTACGTGGCGTCGAGCGACCCCAGGAGGATAATCGGCGGCGTCGACTGGGGCACTGTCGTCTTCTTCATCTCCATGTTCATAACCATGGAGGCTGTTTGGCGTGCCGGGGTCCTCCAGAGGGCGATCGGAGCCCTCATCCTGAACCCCCTCGCCCACACCTGGGTGAACGTGCTCCTGATAACCCTAGCCTCGCTGGCGCTCAGCCAGCTTCTCAGCAATGTCCCCTTCACCAAGTTCTTCATCGACTACATGAAGGCCCTCGGTTTCGGGCCGGGCAACACCGCGGAGTGGGTAGCGCTGGCCATGGCCGCTACGATAGCCGGCAACCTCACGATACTAGGGGCCGCCTCGAACGTGATCGTGATCGAGACCCTCGAGACGAGGTACCAGCAGACCATCAGCTTCACGGAGTTCCTCAAGCACGGAGCGGTGGTGACGGCCATAAACACCGCCGTGTACCTCGCGTACTTCTACCTCCTGCTCCACCTCTGAGAAAACCTTCCTTGTCGCGCCCGTTAAGCGAGAGCAGCGGGGTGGTCCCTTGGCGGAGGAGCTAGCCAGGAGGTTGATGAAGTGGTACTCCGTGAACAAGCGCCAGTTCCCCTGGAGGGTCGGCATGAGGGACGAGTGGGTCGTCGCCCTCACCGCAATACTGCTTAGGAAGACGCGCGCCGAGAGCGTGGCGAAGCACTACAGCAGGATCGTCGCCTCGATCAGCTCGCCTCAGCGCGCGCTGGAGCTGGGTGTCGAGGGCATCGAGGAGCTCCTCAAGCCGCTAGGCCTACACCGCACCAGGGCCAGGCAGATCTACGCCCTTGCGGAGAACTGGGTTAAGGGCGGGAAGCCCGGCCTCGGGCCCTACGCCCTCTCCCTCATAGACTGCCTCCTGAGGGGCAGGCTCGTCCCCGTTGTGGACGTGAACACGAGGCGGGTGGTCTCAAGGTTCTTCGGAGTCGAGGAGGCGGAAGTGGGCGGGCTCCTCGCCGAGGCGGTTAGGGCCGCGGGGACCTGCGAGCTCAACCTCGCGCTGATGGACCTCGCGGCCACGGTCTGCAAGCCCCGCAGGCCGGCGTGCAGCCAGTGCCCGCTAGCCGACCTCTGCTTGTACGCGCGCTCCGCTAAGCATTGAGGGGCCAACCGGGATCTAGGTGCTTTAGGCCCTCCACAACTGGGTATACGTGGTTGTAGCTCGCATTGTCTCATCTCTGGCCTAGGCCGACGCGACGCGTAGGAATTGGAAGTGCGTCACGCCCTGCTTTTCCCTCGAGCCTCTCTCAGCGAAGTGATCCAAACATCACCTTTTCAACGACCGTAAAGCGCTAGCGACTCGCTGAAGCGCTGAGTAGCTTTGCTTCGAGCTCCTTCTCGAACTCCTCCTCTACGACCTCCTCGCTGGCTGGAGCCTCTACGACGAGCTCCGCGAGCTTATCGAGCGGGTCTTCCGGAACCTCGAGCACGATCCTCCTACCCTCAACTCTGAGCTTGAGCACCCTCTTGATGCCCAGCCCGCGCCTGACCTCCGATGGGATAACCAAGCGCCCCTTTTTGTCGACTTTAACGTAGATCTCCATATCTAACTTAGCTGTCGAGAGCCGAGTATAAGTACTTGCCCCACGCGGAGTGCGGGCTTAAACGGTTTCCCACATGTGAGAACCTGGCGCGCCACCTGATCTCTATTAGCTGGGCTGTTCTTCCCGAAACTGGCTTGCATCCAGCCCTACGAGCAGGCGCAGCCGGACTCCCCGCCGCTCGGGACCAGGAGGTTCTTCTCGAAGAGTGCTTCCCAGCACTTCCTGCAGACCCAGACACCGCCGAGCTCTTTGTGAACAGCCCAAAGCAGGCTGTCAGACTCCGAGCCGCAAATCGCGCACTTCATAGCCACGTAGACTCAAAAAATCTACGTGTAAATAAACTTAGTGCTTTCTCCTCTCGAAGTAATAGCGGGGCGCCGACTTCGGCAACACCTGTGAATACCAACATGCATGCGGCTCCACGGCGTACATGCCATACTCAGCACAAAAGCCAGCATAGGGGAGGAACTGAGAAGCTAATGCACAAGGAGTTACTTCCACTCAAGTCAGTCTGAAAAGGTGCCCAGGGGCCTCTACGTCAACAGCTACCGCCTGAAGCGCCCCTCAGCAAGCGCCCACGACACTACGCCTATATACCAGAGAGGCCGTAAAGTGTTCGTGGCCAAGAAGCTGATCGACCTGACGATGGAGATCAGGACGGGGACGCCTGTCTTCCCGGGGTACTCCACGCCCATCGTCCACTCCTGGACGACGATACGCGAGCACGGCTATTACTCGAACCTCCTCCAGTTCGTCGAACACACGTCCACGCACGTCGACGCGCCAGCCCACTTCGCAGAGGGGGCTGACACCGTGGACAGGGTCCCCCTCGAGAGTTTCACAGGGGAGGGCGTGGTCGTGGACCTGCGAGACCTGCCCCCCAGGGCCGTGGTTACCGCCGGCACCCTGCGGGAAAGGATGGGCGCAACACTGGACAAGCTGGGGCCGGGTTGGGTTGTGCTCTTCCTGACGGGCTACGACTCCAAGGCTGGCACGCCCGAGTGGTTCGACCACCCCGGCTTAGGTGAGGACGCGGCCCGCCTCCTCGCCGAGAAGCGCGTGAACGCGGTGGGCACGGACGCCCCGAGCATCGACCAGCCTCCCTTCCCAGCCCACAAAACCCTGCTCCCCCGCGGCGTCGTGATATACGAGAACCTCACGAACCTCTCCCAACTGCTGGGGAGGAGGTTCCAGTTCGTGGGTTTTCCACTGAAGATCCTCGGCGGCTCCGCGAGCCCCGTCAGGGCGGTGGCAGTGCTCGAAGAGTAAGCGCCACAGGCAGAGACCTCCGAGGCCCCGAGCCGCCCTACTCCCAAAGACTCGTTTCAGGCTCCTGAATACCCGTAACGCCAGAGGAAAACCTTTATATCACAGTTGTGATATCACCATTGTGATATTACATCTATGATTATCGAGATCACAAGGAGGGAGTGCGGCTGGCTGAGGTCGACGGAAGGCTGGCTGCTCGTCTACGGCCGCCGCAAGACAGGTAAGACTTGGCTGCTGAGGAGGTGCCTCGACTGGGACCTCTACGCCACCGTCACCAGGATGGGGGAGTGCGTGGTGGATACAGGCGACTCACTCAGCGTCGTAAGCCTCGGGGAGTGCGTGAAGGTTATCCTGGGTAGGCTGAGGGGCGGCGGCTCAGCAGTCGTGCTCGACGAGTTCCAGCGGCTCCCGGAGAGGTACTGGGACCTGATAGCCGCGTCAAGCGGGGTGGGGGAGGGGAGGCTTGTGCTGTGCGGCTCCAGCCTCGGAATCTCCAGGCGTGTGCTCAGCCCTAGGAGCCCCCTGCTCGGCCTCCTTGCGCCGTTCCCCGTGGGGCTCGCTAGCTTCTCCGACACGCTCGCGTCCCTCGCGGCTCACCTCCCACCGCGCGAGACCGTCCTGTGGGCTGTGCTCGCCCGGGATCCGTGGATCATTCCGCACGTGGATCTCTCAAGGGAGCCTTGGGAGGAGCTGGCCTTCAAGGCCAAGTGGCTGTCCATGGCGGCTGAGGGCCTATTGGGCGAGGTCTTCCTGGAGGAGGAAAGGAGCCTCACAAGGGCCTACGAGGCCGCCTTGAGGGTCCTCGCCTCGGGAGAGTGGAGGCTCAACGTGATCGCGCAGGTACTCCACAGCGCCGGCCTGCTCGCGAGCCCAGCACCGAGCGCTGTGACCGGCGTAGTCAACGTGCTCGAGGAGGTGGGGCTTGTCGAGAAGATCCCGTTGTGGAGGACCCGCGGGGCGCGGGCCTACTACAGGCACTCGAGCTCCGCTGTAGCGCTACTCATCTACGCGGAGGAGAAGTACCTGTCCGCCGGCGTCGAGCCGAGGGGCGAGGACCTCAGGCCCCGCGTGGCTATCGAGGCCCAGTTCGCCGTCGGCGAGCTCTTGGCCGAGCTAAAGGGTTTGATGAGGACCTACACGCTGACCCCCGAGGGCGACTTGGACATCGTGCTCCTCGACGGGTCCGGCAGGCCCGTTATCGCCTACGAGGTCAAGCTGGGCCCCGCCAGTGATAGGGAGCTCCGCAGGAGCGCCGAGCTGGCCGCGAGGCTCGGAGTGCCCGAGTTCGGCGTCGTCAGCTTGGCCGAGAGGCCCGAGGCCGGGTGGCTTGACGAGGCTTACGGCCCCGAGGACCTCGTGGAGGCGGCGAGGAAGGTATCCGAGCGGTACCTCAAGCGAGTAAATAGGGCGCAAGGCCTCTAGCCCCTGTGTTGACACTCTCGCGCGGGTGTGCTTCTCACTTCAACACAGCTCTGATTGGCCTGAGTACCCTCCTGAACGGGTCCAGCACGAGCCCGAAGATCTCGAGTGTTACGACCCCTAGAAGGTTCTCGTCCTCGCTCTCCCCCAGGACGACCGGGGTGTGCCTCTCACCGTATCCGGGTAGCTCGAGCAGGGCCTCTGAGACAGCCCTCCGCAGGGTGGTGCCGTCCGCGAGCACAAACTCCATCTCCCCCAGCGGCTCGAGCCCCAGCTGCTCCCACACGCTCCTCGTGAGGACAGTGTACGTCGCCCCGGAGTCGACGAGGAACCTCACCTTCACCTCACGCCCCCCGTGCTTGACAACGCCGTCAACGTACACCAAGCCCATGGGGCAACCTCAGCTAAGGCAGTTGGAAAAACAAATATAAGCCTAAGCTAGGGGCTTCCCTAAGCTGGTCACCCCGCACCCCCGAGCTTTAAGCGAGCGCGTACCTATGCATTAGCTTCAGGCACCCCGTGCGCAGGCGCACGGAGGTGACCTGAGGCGCTTATATGCGTGCCAGACACGTATTTACTTAGGTGTTAGAGTTGCCGCTCGAGGAGGCGGAGCTGCTGAGAAGGCGGGCCCACTCTTTTCTGCACAACGCCGAGAGGCTCCTCGACGAGGGGGAGTACGACCTAGCCGTCTTCAACCTGGAGCAGTACTGCCAGCTCATCCTCAAGTACAGGCTACTCGTGGCTAAGGGCACGTACCCGAGGACAAACATGCTGAGGAGGCTCATAAGGGAGCTCGGTAGCGTGGACGAAGGCGTGCCGGCCCTCGTCGACGACGTGGGGAAGCTACACTACATCGCCAGGCTTGAGGAGGCCTACGTCGCGTCGCGCTACCTCCCTATCACGTACGAGGAGGCTGAGGCAAGGGATTTGGTGAGGTTCGTTAAAGAGGTGTTCAGGCGGGTTGTCGAAGGAGCTTAAGGCGCTCGAGAAGTACATGGAGGTGGCCGCGGAGGTGAAGAAGGTTGTGCTAGAGGTCGACCCGGAGGCGGAGGTCTACGTGTTCGGCTCGGTCGTCCGGGGCGACTACACCGCGGCTAGCGACATAGACATACTGGTGGTGACCGAGAAGTTGGACAGGAAGTACGATATCATGACCAGGGTGTACCAGAGGGTCGACGCGCCCGTCGAGCTACACGTGGTAACGAGGAGGCTCTACGCGGAGTGGTACAGGAGGTTCATACCGGAGAGCGAACTGGTGAAGGTGTAGAGGCAACCCTCAAGCCACTTCGGCTCTGCGACGCGCGCTTATCCACCTTTCGGGAAATCTCGATTGGCTTTAGCTTGCACAGGCTCGATGCGCGATGGTGCCGGGCGCTAGTCAGGTCCTCACTAGAAGGCTCCGCAGTGAAATTAATGAGGCTTTTTGAAAAGCATATTTATCATCCCTGCTCATTGCCACCCTCGGTTGAAATGGAAAACAAGCTACTTCGCTTGAGGAGGATAGTCCCCCCTGAGGGGAAGACTGTTATCGTCCCCATTGACCACGGCATCGAGGGCTACTTCCCGCAGCTGGAAGACTACCGGGGCCTCGTGTCAGCACTCATAGCCGGTGGCGCCGACGCCCTGCTGGTCAGGAGGGGCCTCCTGAAGCGCGTCGCGGACCTCGTCGCTGGCAGAGCCGGCGTGGTCTACCGGGTTAGCGGGGCCACCGTGACGTCGCCTGATGTCCAGGACCAGAGGCTGGTTGCAACGGTTTTCGAGGCCGTGAGGGTTGGGGCGGACGCGGTGGTGTTCACCGTGACTATCGGGCACCCGAAGGAGGCCGACATGCTGACGGCTTTCGGCGAGGTCGTCGACGAGGCCTCGTACTACGGCCTCCCGGTCATAGGGGAGGCTGAGCCGTGGAGCAAGGCCACGGAGGAGGAGAGGGCGGAGCTGCTGAGGCAGGGCGCCAGGATCCTCAGCGAGGAGGGGGCCGACATAGTGAAGACGTTCTTCCCGAAGGATGAGAGCCACTACCCTAAGATAGTGAGGTACTCGCTGGCCCCTGTCGTGGCGGCCGGCGGCCCCCGCCTAAACTCCCAGCTCGACGTCCTCAGGTTCGTGAAGGCCGTGATGGACGCCGGGGCGATCGGCACGTGCATGGGGAGGAACGTGTGGGGCTGGGACAGCCCCGAGCTCATGGTGAAGGCTGTGGCGGCGATCGTGAAGAAGGGGGCCTCCGTTGAGGAGGCGAGCAGGATTCTGGGTGGCTCGAGGTGAAGGCCGCAGTCCTCCACAGGCCCGGCGACCTGCGCGTCGAGGACATACCCTACCCCGAGCCGGGCCCCGGGGAGGTAACGGTCAAGGTTGAGGCCAGCGGCCTCTGCCCGACGGACATAAAGACCTACATGTACGGGAGCTCCGCGGCTAAGCTCCCGGTCGTCCTGGGCCACGAGTTCGCGGGGGTGGTGGAGGAGGTCGGAGAGGGGGTCGAGGGCGTAGCCCCCGGAGACAGGGTCAACGTGCCGGCTGACGCCTACTGCGGGAAGTGCAGGTTCTGCAGGGCCGGTAGGGAGAACCTCTGCGAGAACCCGATAACCTTCGGGTTCCAGATCGACGGCAGCCACGCGGAGTACGTGCGCGTGCCTAGGCGCTTCGTCGAGAGGGGGCTTGTGTTCCGGGTGCCGGACGGTGTTCCGCTGGAGGCCGCCGCCATGACAGAGCCCCTCGCGTGCGTCCTTCACGACGTGGAGCTCGCGGGGGTCAGGCCCGGCAAGCGGGTGGCGGTGATAGGGGACGGGCCGATGGGTTTGAAGCACGTGGCCCTCTCCAGGATCTACGGCGCGGACGAGGTGGTGCTGATAGGGCTCACCGACTGGAAGCTCAGGCTCGGGGAGGAGATGGGCGCCACCCGCGTGGTCAACGTGCAGGAGGAGGACCCCGCTAGGGCGCTCGCGGGGGCCATGGACGCGGTGTTCGTGACCGTGGTCAACCAGCAGACACTCAGCACAGCCATGAGCATCGCCTCGAAAACCGGGGTGGTGTCGATATTCGCCGGCCTACCCAAGGGTGCCTCGACCTTCACGATCGACACCAACCTCATCCACTACGGCGAGCTGGTGCTCACGGGTAGCTCGAACTACACGTACCGGGAGTACGAGAAGGCCTTCAGCCTCATAGCCAGTGGTAGGGTCAACCTGCTCCGCCTCATCTCCCACAGGTTCCCGCTGGCGGAGTTCCACGAGGCCATCAAAGCGTGGCAGGACAAGAGCTCCTCAATGAAGATCATGATCAAGCCCTAGCTCCGCGCTCCCCAGCATCTCCCAGAGAGCCCTGAACGCCGAGTAAACCCGCTCGTACCTAGCCCGCACCCCCTCATCCGGCTCCACCACGCTCTCCACCCTCACCACTCCGACAGCCTCCTCCACCCCGCGGTAGACCCCGTAGCCCACCCCCGCCAGCAGCGCGGCCCCGAGGGCGGAGGCCTCCCTCTCCGCAGGTATGGCGAACCTCCTCCCGGTAATGTTCGCCTTGATCCTCGCCCAGTTCAGCGTCGCTCCCCCGCCGACCGCCCTCACCTCCCCTACGCGGAAGCCCAGCTCCTCCATAGACTCGAGCACAGCCCTCTCCCACAGAGCCACGCCCTCCATGAACGCCTTCACCAGGTCGCTCCTGCGCGTCGCCAGCGATAACCCGTACACCGCGCCCCTCAGCCAGGGCCTCCAGTCGGGGCTCCTGGACCCCGAGAGGAACGGCAGGACGAGCAGGCCCGAGGGCTCCAGACTGTCGAGGTGCGCGTCGGGACTGCCACCAGGGTCGCCGACCAGCTCCAGCGCCTTCCTCAAGGCCTCTCCCCCAGTCGGGGTGCACGCCTCGAGCAGGTAGCGGCCGGGAGCCACGTGCCTGTAGCTCTCGAACCTCATCAGCTGGTCCACCACGGGCCTCTCGGTGGCTAGGTCCAGGCAGGCGGAGGTGCCCGTCGTGTCGACGACGCTGCTCTCCACCCCTCCCGATCCGAGCGCCGCGCAGGCGCTGTCAACGCCCCCAAGCGCCACGTATACCTCGCGGCCGGTGGCGCCGAGCCTCTCAGCCACATCTCCTCTGAGGGGGTATACGCGAGTCGACTCCTCCGGCGCGAAGAAGGAGTCCTCGCCCAGCCCCAGGAGGTCCAGCATCTCCGCGAACCAGGCGCCGTCCAGCGTGTAGAGGAGCGTCTCGCTCAGGCTACTGTAGTCCGTGAGCCTCTCACCCGTAAGCATGTGGAAGACGTAGTCCTTGGGCTGGACGAAGAACCTCGCCTCGGGCCTCGGGGAGTTACGCAGGAACCAGAGGATCTTCGCCGCCGTGAATATCGGGTCCACCCTCAGCCCAGTCCTCCTGTACACGTGCTCCAGGCCCAGCCTCTGCTCGATCTCTCGTGCCTCCTCGACAGCCCTCCTGTCCATCCAGAGGATCGACTTACCCACAGGCTCGCCGCGCGAGTCCAACACGGCCAAGCCAGGCGAGGTCGAGCTGAGACCCATTAGAACGACGCGCGCGGGGACGCTCCTGAACAGCTCCCGCAGGAGCCCCTCCACCTTCCAGTAGACAGCCCTCAGATCCTGCTCGAACCACCCATCTCTCGGCGACTCCACCTCTAGGGGCTCGCGCCCACTCCATAGCCTGGTCCCCGTCTTATCGAAGGCCTCGACCTTGATGCTGCTGGTCCCGATATCGACCCCCACTACAATCGAATCACTCAAAAGGATCACCATTTCAACAAACCGGAAAAATCTTAAAAACGACTCGGAGTAAAACTGGTTAATCATCGTGCTGGACTTTGAAATATGGGTATCAATAACTGCGCGATCCACGGGATGAACCTTTACGTCTCCTAAATCAAAGGGGCTCTTTATCCTGTCCGTTAACTGTTCAAACATCCAGTGAGAGCGGGTAAACAATTACATACTTCAAATTTTTACATATGATGTTTTATCATTCTACATTGATATCATTAAAGAATAGATGCCTCTAAATATCACACAAAAAGGTTAAATATGGTAGAGTTAACCGACATACCGATGAGCGGAAAAATTGAAGTGAAGTACCGGAGAGCCTCTGGTCTTGTAAGGAGCCTCGGAGCCTTCGACACCCTCAACCTCAACGTCGCCATGTGCAGCCCACCGCAGGGAGTCCTTTGGGCCTGGACCTGGGGCGCGGCGATGTTCGCGGGAGCCCTTCTGTCGCTCTCGTACTTCCTCGGGATCTTCGCCGTTCTACCCATCGCAGTAGTGTACACACTCTGGGTCATAGCGATGCCTAGATCCGGCGGCGACTACGTCTGGCTCAGCAGAGCCTACCACCCCATAATTGGCTTCATGGTGAACTTCTTCCTAACATTCGTCATGCTGAACTGGTACGCGATGAACCTCCAGACGACTGGGCCCTTCTTCCTGGGGACGTTCTTCCAAGCTCTAGGGATGCAAAGCCTAGCTGAGTGGGCTTCAAGCTTCGAAGGCTCGATGATAATAGGTATACTGGCCTTAGTGCTCTACGCTGTCCTGATAGTGTACGGGATGAGGGTCTTCTCCTGGTTCCTGAAGGTGTTCTTCGGCTTAAGCCTCCTCGGCAGCCTAGTCTTCATAGCACTCAGCTTTGCCACCCCCTCCTCCACGATCGCGAGCAAGTTCGCTCAGCTGGCAAACGGCACGACCCCCGAGAGGATACTGAGCCTAGCCACTTCGCTGGGCTTCACGGGCCTCACCATCTCAATACCCGCAACCCTCATGGCCCTAGTATTCCCATTCCAGAACTACAGCTGGGCCGCTTTCCCAGCCTACGTGGCGGGTGAGATCAAGGAGGTGAAGAGGAACGCTTGGATAGGAATCGTGGGAGGCCTCTTCGTCATGGGAGCGTGGTACGTCATCCTTGGCCAGTCCGTGTACAACGTGCTCGGCTACGAAGCGCACTCCGCGCTCACGTGGCTCTACCAGTGGCATCCAGACAAGTACCCCTTACCGTTCCCTCCCTACCCGCAGAACTACGCCTTCCTGATGACCGAGGACAAGCTACTCATACTCCTCATCGCAATAGGATGGCTAGCCAGCGGCATCTACCTCACGCCCCCCAACCTGCTTATCGTCTCGAGGAACGTCTTCGCCTGGGCTGTGGACGGGCTAGCCCCTCAGTGGCTACGGGAGGTAAAGAGGGGTGCCCCCATCTACAACATCATCGCGCTCAGCATAGTTGCCATACCGCTGATGTTCCTTGTCGGCCTCGCCTCCTACCAGGTGATGATCGTCAACACCTTCTTCTTCATGCAACTAGCACTCATCATCGTCGCACTGGGCAGCGCCCTGCTACCCTTCAGGAACAAGCAGATATTCGAGACGCTCCCCGCGCTCGCCAAGAGGAGGATCGCAGGCGTACCTTTCATCACGGTTATCGGCTTAACCGCAACGGTCCTCCACGCCTGGGTAGCCTACTCGGCCATCACCGCCCCGGCCCTTGGAGGGCTCCAGTGGCTCTCCTTCCTCTTCAACCTCGCGGTGTTCCTCCTCCCGATACCCTGGTACTACATCGTCCGCTGGTACAGGCTAAGGAAGGAGGGCATCGACATCTCCACGCTCTACAAGGAGATACCGGTCGAGTAGTGGTTTAGATGATCAAGCTACTATACGCCAGCGACCTCCACGGCTCCACACTCATGTTCAAGAAGCTGATCAATGCATCCCTCATCTACAAGGCTGATGCCGTCGTCATCGGAGGAGACATAACCGGCAAGGGAATAGCGCCGATCGTCAAGCGAGACGGCAAGTACGAGACTGAAATCTACGGCACAAGATACGAGGCCAAGAGCGGGGAAGAGCTGAAAAACCTCATAAACCAGGTGACATCCTACGGGTTCTACGAGTACATAGTCGAAGACCCCTCAGAGCTCGAAAAGCTCGACGAAGTGCTCGACAAAGTCCTTGAGGAGCTGATGGCCAAGAGAATCCTCGAATGGGCGGACTTCGCCCGAGCCAAGCTCGGGGAAAGCGGCGTGAAAGTCTACATGATGCCCGGCAACGACGACCCCTACACAGTCGACGCCGCCATCGAGAAAAGCGGCGTCTTCATCAACCACGCTCGGAGGGTGGTTGAGCTCGGCGACTACCTGCTATTCGGGTACGACAAGACCAACATCACTCCTTGGAAGTGCCCTAGAGACGTCGAGGAGGATGTAATGAGGCAGGAGCTGTCAGAGCTTCTCAGCGGCGTGCGCGACTACTCCAGACTTATTTTCAACGCACACTGCCCGCCCTACGGCACGACTCTAGACCTAGCGCCTAAGCTCGACGAGGACCTTAAGCCAGTCATAAGCGGAGGAGGCATAGTCATGGAGCACGTGGGATGCGCTAGCATAAGGGAGTTCATCGAAAGGCACCAGCCACTCCTGGGCCTGCACGGGCACATACACGAGTCGAGGAGCATCGAAAAGATCGGTAGAACAACTATCGTGAACGCCGGGAGCGCTTACAACGAGGGAATACTCTACGCGGCCCTCATAACGCTGGACAAAGACAGAGTTAAAGGAGTAAACCTGATCAAGGGCTAAACCTCCTCGACCACATTATACCATCTTTTTTTCGTCCCTACCTTTGCCCTCTTGAGCCAGTCCTTGGTCTTAGGCGTTTCATCGACAGTTTTCGCGATGAAGTCCAGGTTCTTCAGCGCCCTCTCGAGAAGCTGTCGGTGGTCGGCGAAGTCCGCCCTCGAGACGTACTCGCCTATAAACTGCCTCAAAGCGTTCATGTTGTTCGTCGCGTCGTACCAAAAACCCCAGTCGTCCGCTAAGACCTCCCCTATTCTCCTAGCGTTCAGCCTGCCTGGCTCATCGGAGAGAGAGGTCTCGTGGCAGGCGAGCAAGACGGCCATATCGGCTAAGTCCTTCCTGTTAATGTCGTGGATCTGAAGCTTAAGCAACAAGAGATCCGCCGGAGACAGAGTGATGTCCTCCAGGAGGAGGCGCGTGCTCTCGGGGTCTTTGCCGAGGTCTACCACGTGGCTGAACTCAAGCGGAGAGAAGAAGACGTCGAGCGAGAAAAGGTTCTCGGGATGGGAGAAGATGAGCCTTCGGTCGCTGAAAAACGCGTTCACGTAGTAGTCCGGCTTAAAGCCCCTCTCCGCGAAAAACCTCTCAATGAGGCTCTTCTGCTTCTTCAGGCCAACCAGGTCGAGATCAGTAAAAGCGAACTCCTTGTCCGAGAACCTACCAATAGCACGGTAGAGGTCTAGGCAGGGCTGATCCCCCATAACTCGGATGTAAATCGCGACCGCGCCCATAGCCCGCAAGATCACCCCGGCACTCTGGGCCTCGCGGATAAGACCCTTCACGTACTCGGCGAACTCCTGCGGGGCCAGGGATACTCGCTTCGACAAAATCTCACCCCCTCCTGTCAGGACAAAAATGCGCTTGCTCAGCTTATTACTTTTTCTAACCTCTCTCCTTGAACCCGCTACACGACTAGCCACAGTTCACAACCAGCCGCACTAGTACCACTCCCCCGGGCGTATCAGGTTCAGCGGCTCCACGCCGAGTAGGAACCTCTTCACGTTCTCGGCTGAGAACCTGAGGCACCTCTCGAGTGAGAGCCTGGTCCACCCACCCTTGTGCGCGGTGGCTACCACGTTTTCGAGCCTGTGGACACCCCTCGGGGACGGGGCTGAGGGGTCGGGAGGGTACCTCCACCACACGTCGAGACCGGCTCCAGCTATCCGCCCCGTGGCTAGAGCCTCGTAGAGAGCCTCCTCGTCGACCACCTCGCCCCTGCCCACGTTCACCAGGAATGCGGTGCTCTTCATGCTGAACAGCACCTCCCTCCCCACCAGGCGCCTCGTCCTAGGCGTCAGGGGCAGCGTGACCACGAGGTAGTCGGCGTCCCTGACGACCTCGACAAGCTTGTCGACGCCCAGCACCCTCCACTTCCCCTCCTGCCTCTCCCTCGAGGCGACCGGAACCACCCTGATGCCGAACGCCTCAGCGATCCTGGCAACCTCCCGGCCGATTCCCCCGAAGCCGAGGATGACCATGGTTTTGCCCTCCAGGTCCCCGACCAGCGTCTCCCGAGCGTACGGAACCCACTCGCCGGACTTCAGCTTCCTGTCCTGCAGGGTGACCCTCTTCTCGAGCGCGAGCAGGAGGGCGAAAGCCATCTCCGCCACCGCGCGAGCGTTGCAGCCCTTGCTCGACGCGACGGGCACCCCCCTAGCCCAGGCGAGCTCTAGGACACCCGGCTCCACACCCGCGCTCCTCACCTGTATGAAGCGCAGGAGCTCCATCGAGCCGAGGAAGCTAGGCGCCCCGACGATCAGCGCCACCTCGGCGTCGCGGTAGCCTTCAGGCTCGAGCGACGGCCAGGAAACCACGGTGTGGTCCCCGAGGACCTTCCGCAGGATACCCTGCTCCCATTCCAGTGGGTTCCACGACAGGTAAACCTTCGGCTTCACGCAGATACCAAGCCGCCCCAGCAATTTAAAGGTTCAAGCAAGCACCCCCCAGGTGGCGCTGTAAAGCCTAAAGCTTAGTACGCTCGGTTGCCCCGCTATGGGAGCTCGCCCTGAAGCGAGCTTATATACAGCGCGCTCTGACGGAATAGCGGTGGGAGGCGTGGAAACCCCCGTCCGGATCAAGGTAAGGCAACCAAGGAGCACCCTCCTGCTGGTAGTCATCTTCGCCGCAGTCGTCGCGCTCGCCCTCCTCGCGGCCTCCGTCTCGACCCTCGGCGTCAGCGAGGTGGCGGTGGTCGTCGACCCCCTCCTCGGCACGATCTCCAAGCCGACTCAGGGCCCCGCCGTGTTCCTAAAGGCGCCGTGGGCCTACACGGTCAAGGACACAATAGCTGTCGAATCAATCGAGTTCGCCCAGGCCGAGGCGGCCGTAAAGGAGTGGGTGCACGCTCCGCCGACGGTTCTCACTAAGGATGGCGTCAGCGTCACGGTGGAGGTGGTCGTGAGGTACCAGCTCGAGCCCAGCACGTTCGACCAGCTCGTCAGGGACTTCCCCAACGTGGACTACGACGACAGGATCATGGTCCCGCTGATGAGGCAGGTGATCAGGGACGAGATCAGCAAGGTCAGCCTCGACGAGCTCATCACGAACCGCGACGTGATCTCCAGGCGGATCCAGGAGGCATACTTCGACGCCGTCGGCAGGGAGAGCAAGCTCGCCGGGCGGGTCAGGGTCCTTGAGGTCAACATCCTCAACTTCATCCTGCCGCAGGAGATAACCACGGCGATCAACCAGAAGATCGCGGCGCAGCAGCAGGCCATAAAGGCTATGTACGAGAGACAGAGGATCGAGGAGCTGGCGAGGGCGAACTACACCAGGAGGGTGCTCGAGGCCGAGGCCCAGGCGAACGCAACCCTAACCGTGGCCCAGGCTGAGGCCAAGAGCCTCCTCCTAAGGGCGAACGCAACCCGCGCGGCAATGCTCCTGGTCGTGTCCCAGTTCAACGACACCGAGCTGGCGAGGATATACCTCTACCTCCTCGGCCTCCAGGAGGTCGCGAAGACCGGAGCGAGCGTCATCGTTGTAACCCCCGCGGGCCAGTCCGTCCCAGTCATCCTCCAGCCCGGCCAGGGCGGCTCCACTAACCGAGGATAGCCCCGGAAGCACGAGGCAACCTTTTTAACCCGCCGGCGAGCTAAGCTAGCATGCTCAAAGCCGGCGACAAGGCGCCCGAGTTCTGCCTGAAGGACGACGCGGGGCGCGAGGTATGCCTCTCGGACTTCCGGGGCAGGTGGCTCGTGCTCTACTTCTACCCGAAGGACAACACGCCGGGCTGCACCCGCGAGGCCCTCGAGTTCACGGAGCTCATCGGGGAGTTCGAGAAGCTTAACGCCGCGGTGGTCGGCGTGAGCAAGGACAGCCCCCAAAGCCACAGGAGATTCCGCGAGAAGCACGGCCTCAAGGTCATCCTCCTCAGCGACCCCCAGCACAAGGTCATCGAGCAGTACGGCGCCTGGGGCAGGAAAAAGGTGGCCGGCCGCGAGGCAGAGGGGACGATAAGGAGCACATTCCTGATAGACCCCGAGGGCATCATACGGAAAACCTGGACAAACGTCAAGGTCGACGACCACGCCAGGGAAGTCCTCGAGGAGCTAAGAAGGCTCGCCTCAAAGCCCGGGTGAGCGCGCAGCGAACATTTATATGGAACCTCACCGCCGGGAAACACGGGAGCAAGAAGTGGACGGCAGCGATCTCCTGCTCCTCTTCATCGTCGCCGTCTGGATCGCGTGGGAGCTCCACGAGATGAGGAAAACCCTCGACCGGCTGGAGAAAGCCCTCTCCGGGAAGCAACCCGCCTGAAGGAAAGGCCACCATGATGCAAGCGCGACGCCGAGCAACTCAAAAGCGAACCTTCCTTTTGAGATACACTGACACAGCTCAGCGATCCGAAGCCCCTCAGCAGGGCCTTCGGCACCCGAAACACCAGGCAAATCGCCGCTGCGCTGGAGAGGCTCCGCACGGCTGGCCTCGTCAGGGAGGCGGTGGTCGGCGATACGCGCTACGTCTACCTGACGGAGAGGGCCTGCGGCCTCCTCGCGCTGCTCGGCTACAGCCTCGATGAGGTGGCATGCGGCGAGTCGGCCTTGAGGCTCATCCGGCGCGGAGCCTCAGCTGCCTCCGGTGCAGCATGACGGTGGCGATGTGCGAGCATATTTTCGCCTTGCGCACGTAGCCGTAGGCGCGGAAGAGGCAGTCGCACCCATATTTCCCTTTGCTTATCCACACGTTGTACCAGTGGTAGGTGTCCCACCTCCGGCAACGCCTTCACCAGCCGGTTCCCGCTTTTAAGCCCTCTGCACCTTCCTGGGAGTTGCTCGAGCGGCTCACTTTCAGCCTACACACCGAAAGGGAGATAAACCCCCGAAGCACCGCCTCTAACGGGTAGGGCAGTTGGCCGCCGCTGCCCGCAGTGGGTGCCGCGGCCGCCGGCTGCTCCTCCCCGGAAGCCCCGAGAGGGGCAGGCCCGCAGCGGGCGATGCCTCGCCCCCGTGGGGCGACCCCGAGGCTGAAGAGGGATGACGAAAAGTTTAAGGGAGGCCAGTGGGGGCAGAAAAGGAGGAGCCATACCACGTGTCAGGCTTATATGTTTCAACGCATATAATGTCGTAATGACTACTGCTACAAGATTTACGTCGGAGTCGAGGCGTGATAAAGCCATGAGCATCCTGTTAGAGGAAGCCGAGCTTTTCTACAAGGCTTCGCTCGACGAGTTAGCAAAGGCGCGCAGCGAGGCAGACGCGCAAAAGCGAAGCGTACTCGTAAGGGACGCCGCGGAGAAGGCCTGGAACGCCAGCGTGAAGGCAGTCGAGGCACTCCTCACAGCCTACGGCTACGACCCCGAGGACATCAAAACCTACAAGATGAAGAGGGACAAGCTGGAGGAGCTCGAATCCAAGAACCCCCAAGTCAGAGACATGAACCTCAGCGACAGGTTCGCGGCCAGGGAGCAGAAGCTGCACATCCGGTGCTTCTACGACGGCGAATGCACAGCCGAGTGGCTCGAGGAGGAGCTGAAGAAGGTCAAGAAGCTCATCGACGACGTGTACAGCATGCTTGCCACCCAAGCCGCCTCTGCTTGAACCAACGCCACGCTACCCGAGCCCCAGCACCCCTCGCCGCCGTGAACACCTTCACCGCTCGAACTCCTCCTCGAGGTAGCTCCCAGCCAGCTCGCCCGGCGCCGGCTCCCTCCTGCCAGGAACCCCCTTCAACACCTCCGCGTGCCTCCTGAGGGCCCTCCTCAGCTCTTCGACGTCTACCTTCCTGCGAGCTGGCTTCAGCATGCTCCCATCACCGGCCTGACCCAGCCCCCTCCTCCATGCCCACTGACTCGCAGATAGTTTTAGGCAGCATCACGTAGCCTTTCCTCCCAACCCTCAGCGTGAAAGCCAAACCCAGTTCACCCACAGTAGTATCCTCTTTAAAAGTAAATATCCTTTGCCACCCACCAGCCCGCAGACCCTTAAATGTACGGGAAGAGTTAACACCCGTCAGGCCAATCGCTATTCTGAACTCAATTCCTTTCAGGGTAAGGCTGGCGTGCACCTGTAGTTCTCAGCCAAGAGAGTCTCACCTTTGCGCTCAACAAATATTTTTTACGTATTAATTAGCGTTGGTCGGCTCTTTGGTGGAGCGAGACCATCTCGAATCTCCACTTGACCGCAGACTTAGAGGCCTAGGGCACTACCTCCAATCCCAGTGAGGATGCCACAGCTCTCTGCCTCTCATCTAGCGATAAGAGGGGCTTACCGTGGTGCAGCGCCTGAGCCAGGTACAGCGAGTCGTAGACCGTTACGCCGTGCTCAACCGCGATCTCGAACGCTCGCCCCACGTACCTCTCCTCGGGCTCCAGAACCATGTTCTTCTCGCGGTAGGAGTTGAAGAGCCCTATGATCTCCCTGGCTTCCTCGAGGCTGATAACCCCCCTGAGCCTCACGCTCCTCCACACCGCGTTGTAGAACTCCTTCACCGCATGATCCACCGAGACCGCCCGAACCATGTACCTCGCCAGCCCCCTCCAGCCCTCCTCCCTGAGGAAGAACGCCACCAGGGCGGACGCGTCAACCACTATCACGATCCTCCCTCACCAGGGCGGCCGAGTAACCCCCAGGCACCTGCCAGCGCGCCCCCTCCAGCCTCCTCAGGACGTCCTCGAAGTTCTCCTCAGCCTCCAGCCTCCTGATGGTCTCCTCGATGAACCTCCTAACCTCCTCAGCCCAGTTCACCCTATCCCTGTACCTCTCCATCTTCTCCTTAACCTCCCTCCTAATCTTCACGCTAAACACCGCGCTCAAGCCCTTCACCCCTTAGGCACAACAATGGTAGACTCATTAATAAACCATATGGTCAACCAGCTCGTAACACCAGCTCGTTCAGAGAGCTCGTCATCAGCCAAACGTCGGTGGTGTGCAACGAAGCAGGGCAGCCGAAGGTGTTCCTAGCTATCCTCCTCCCGCTAGCCCGCAACCTGTCCAGGAAGTTGAAGAGGAACTCGTGGCACCCGGACTGGCCCTGGGCTCGGCCGACCAGTAATTCATCTTTTTTATTATCTGTTGTAATTAGTATTGGTCGGAGCCCTTGAGGCGCAGAACATGATCTAAGCTGACCAGGCTGGGCGCCTAGAAGTGGCGCGAGCGGCCCCGCTGGTATCCTAGCCCCCCTGCGTGTGCCCATATCTTCTCGAAGTACTCCGCTGCGGCCCTCGCGACTTCCACCCGTGACCTACGATGCGCTCACTACCCGTGGAGGCTGAAGTTCAGGAGAAGCCCGCGCGGTACGTGAGAACCACCCTCACGACTCCAAGGCACTCGAGCTCCAGTAGCCCCTTCACCCGAGTCTCAGGATGCTTATTTATATTGCTGAAAACCTCCGGTACTCATGGAGGCTACAAGCATGATGAAAACTCCCCTTTTCATTCTAGTTCTCGCTCTCCTCACCGCCTGGCTCCTCATGCCATGCCCCCTCTCGAGCCCCCCTGTGCTCGCTGAGCCCGGCAGAGTTAGCGGGGCTGAAGGTGTGCCCACAAAAGTTGCCACTAGGGCGCTGGCAGTTTACTTCGACGAACGCTACCCGAGCAACTGGGTCAATCCAAGGGAGATCGCGGCCAACATCAGGAAGACCCTTGACAGGCTCGGTATCCCGTTCCGAATCCTCAACGCCGAGGAGCTTAGGGACTACATGCTTCGAGAGACCGGCGTGGTCGTGTTCACGAGCGACGTAGCCCCGGACACCGTGTGGAACGGCAGTTCAAACTCGCTCGCGCTACAGTGGATTAGAGGCGGGGGAGTCGTCGTGTGGACGGGTGACTGGGAGTTCTACTACATCGGCTATGCCAACGGCTCGAAAGTCCACAGGCCCGGCATCGAGAACAGCCTCCTCGGCCGGCAAGTCACCGTCGCCGTGGACGGGGGAGCCGTCACGAGGCCCACGGAGCTGGGGGCAAGGTATATCCCAAGCTTCAAATCGCTGAGAAGCTTTAGGCCCTTCGACGAGAGCAGGCTTAAGGGTGTTGAGTACGAGGCTTATGGTGCCGCTGAGCTCGGAGGCAGTAGGCTGCTCGACCCGTGCGCCGTGAAGGTCGGTGAAGGGTACTTCGTGAAGGTCTCCGCTAACGGGTTCGGAGACAACTTCGGCTTCGCGTACGCGCTGGAGCTTGTGCTTAACAGGTTTTACGGCGCTAAGGTGAGGCTCACCCCTGACTCGCCAAGCCCCTACTTCACGGGCGCGGGGATCGTCTACATCCTCCCCAGCGGCGCGTCCTCCCCCTACTGGAGGGAGAAGTACGGGGACAGGATATACTTCTACACTAAGTCGAACCTGAGCGACTACAGGAGATTCATCGAAAACGACTTCAGAGTGATATCCTCAGCGGGGTACGACTTCGCCATACTCGTCGTCCCGCTGAGCGACACCGAGGTGTTCCGGTTTAACGCACGGCTCATCGACGAGCTTGCGCAGCTCGCGCGCCTGAGAGTGCTCTACCTCGTGCTGCCGAAGTGGGAGTACGGAGACGAGTGGGAGTACCTGATCCCGGGAAGCAGAGTGAACACGGCCCTCCTCTCCGTTTCGAAGCACCTGCTAAACCTCTCCTCCACGCTAGCGGTGGCTGTCTGGTACGGCTGGGAGGGGAGGGCGATGAACCCAGGCGAGCTCGAGGGCTTCTACCTTTCTCTAGGCGACGCTGAGAGGGAGAAGGTATGGCTCTGGATAGACCAGCCCTTCATAGAGAAAGCCAACTCATCCGGTATATTCGGGGTGCTCGACAGGCTCAACGCGACCCTCGTGACTGAGCTCTACGACCCGGTCAAGCTCTCCCTCTACCAGAACGCAACCCGAAAGCAGGTCATCGTGACAGGCTACTGGAACGCGAGCACAGTGGACGAGTGGCTCAGCGGGGTTAAAGGCAAACTCAGCCTCGTTGACACGCCCGGGAGGCTACTCGGCATCTGGATATTCTGGGACGTCAACGACGGCTGGGGAGAAGCCTATAGAGCCTACATAGGAGGAAAGCTAGCTAACCCCCTGCACAGGAAGGAGCAGGGGCCTCGCTACTACATCCTGGCTGAAAGCGAGTACGGGCAACCGATCGGCACAGGCTGGTACAACCCAGGGGAAAACGCCACCATCGAGGTACAGCCAACCCTCATCGAGCTACCCAACGGGACGCGTAGATCGTTCTTAGGCTGGTACGAGGGCCCCGAGCTAGCCAGCACGCAACCGCGCTACAGCTTCCCCGCCAGCTCGAACCGCACCCTCACAGCGCGGTGGAGAACCCTCTACCTAGTCGAGGTCACCACAGAGAAGGGCGCAGCCACGGGGGCAGGCTGGTACGAGGCTGGCTCCACGGCGAGAATATCGATCGCGCCAACCGAGGTGCCGGAGAACACCACGCACAAGTGGGTGTTTTACGCCTGGGAAGTCGACGGAGAAACAGCCTCACGACAACCCACGCTCAACATCACAGTGAACAGGCCCCTGCGGGTCAGGGCTGTCTGGAGGCTCGAGAAAACAGCAGGTCAAGCCCCCGGCTGGGCTGAGCCGGTGTCCGCGCTGGCGGGCCTGATCCTAGGCACCCTAGCAGGCTTACTGGCCCTCAGGCTCGCCCACACAATGGCGCGCCGAGAAGCACGCCAACGCACTAGCCTCAGAGCCCATCTCTCCCCAACCGATCCTACCCTAAACGGTAAACGTCGAACAACGGCCCACCGGTTCCTCCGTAGGGGGCTTCAAGAGCCACGCTAGCGCCCGGGAGAGGTTTGTCCAGCCCTCCTCCTCAGCGCCGCCACCAGGTCCTCGCCCTCCCAGATGTGGCCGGACTGCAGCCCGAGCCCTACAATCGAGTCCACTGTGCCGCCACCCGGCTCCCCCTCGACGACCCCCGCCGCGCCCCTCGTGGGAGCGCCTCTACTCAGCCAACGCCCCCGAGCCACACGCCCCCGAAGCCTCTCCGCAAGCCGCTCGAGCACCTCGACCATTAAGGTGAACAAGGCACCGACCTATGAACCTTACCTACCCGCGCTCGAAGGTCACAGTCGCTAGCTTCGCGTAGCTGCAAGAGCATGAAGCCCAAGACCCTCTTCGATAGTAGAAGCTCGTAGCACAGCAGAAAACGAGAGAGCAGGAGCCAGTAAAGGCTGGCGGAGCGGCACTCGCGAAAACCCGTTTAACAGCTCACCGCTTAAACTCCTCCCCCGGGGCAGTCCTTAGCCCTGTCGGGTAGCCCCCTCGCGCCACCTACCGGCCGGGCACTTTGAACAGCACCCAAGCACGCGGAAGGCGCAGACTGCCTGGGCTTGGTGAGGCGGCTGCCCAGTTATGGGTTGCGGGCCTACTCCCCCTTCCTACCAAACATCACACAGCCCCAGCCACCGCACAGAAGGCAGCCTTATCGTGGCAAAGCCAGCCCGTTACACTGGGTAAAGGCCCACCTGCTACCACGACACCGCTCTCACGCGCAGTAGAGCACTAGGTTTATAAGAAAATAAGGCCTTTTGGACTTATGATCAAAGCACGAGTAGACGAGAAGCTGGAGCAGAGGTTCAGGGAGCTGGCGATGAAGAGGTTCGGGTACGGGAAAGGCTCGATCAGCAAGGCCCTCGAGGAGGCCATACGCATGTGGGTCTCGCACGTCGAGGAGACCGAGGCCCTTGAGGGAGACCCCGTTGAGGCCATCAGCGGCGCCCTCGCCGACCTCGACATAGACTCCGTGGAGCTCCAGCACAAGATCAAGCACCTTTGGAAGGCGAGGGTGCTAGGCGATGTACCTGATTGACACAAACATCTTCCTCGAAGTGATGCTCTCGTGCGGTAGAAGCGAGGAGTGTAAGAGGCTCCTCGGAGCCCTGAGAAGCGGCAAGCTGAGGGGAGCGGTGACGGACTTCGCAATTCACTCAATCATGGTCCTGCTCGGAGACCTAGGGAGGCTCGACGCCCTCAAGCTCTTCCTGCGAAGCCTCCCCGCGTACAGAGGGCTACAAATCTACACAACCTCCCTCGCCAGCGAGGCTAGAGCGGTGGACATCGCAAGAAAGACCGGCCTGGACATCGACGACGCGGTGCAGTACGAAGCCGCCCTCTCACTCGGGGCCCAGGCGATAGTCTCCTTCGACAAGTACTTCGACGACCTCGAGATCCCGAGAGTAGAGCCCAGGGAGCTCCTGGGCTGACGCCGCCAAGCCGAGGATCAGCGCCGCTCAGCGGGGCGCCGAACCCCTCAGGCCGTAACTCCTCCTGCCCGAGCAGAAGCTCCGGCCCGCGGGCGTGGAGCCTTCCTCGAGCGCACGGAGGACCTCGACGAGGCCTCTCACGTACCTCTCCCTGCTCCTCGCCGGGAACGGGAGGCACACCACCGGCACCCCCAGGCCCGCGAGCCGGACAGCCTCCCCGACGAGGCCGCACACCCTGCACAGCACCGCCACCACCAGCCTCGGCCTAAGCTCCCCAACCAGCCCCGCTAGCCCCCGCACAGCCGCCGCCAGCTCCCCCTCCGACGCCTCGCTTACACGCCTACCCCTCTCCCCCAGCAGGTCCACCAGGAAGAACCCCCGCGACCTGAAGAACTCCAGGAACTCCGAGTAGCTGCCAAACCTCACCCCGAAAGCCTCCTCGAACGCCTCCCTGGTCGCCCGCCCCAGCTTAGAGCCCCCGGGCGCGTAGAAGAAACTCCCGCCCGCCGGCGGAGACTCGCCGACCATCAGCACCACCACCCTCGACGGCCTAAACCGCTCCCTCAGCGCCTCAACCCCGCCACCCTCGCACACGGCGCACCACCCCCAGGCGAAAAGACGCGTACAGCCCCATATGCGCCCTCCGCAGGTAGCGTGACCTAGCTGCTCAGCGGGTGTTCCTAGAGGAACAGGTACACTGCTACCTACGCGTTCCTCTTCAGCTTCCTCAGCAGCTCCCTTTCTACGTCCTCCAGAATCAACGGCAAGTCATCGTAGCTAGGCGGAGGCACGTAGTCCTCAACGCGCTCCTCCCCCAAGTCCAGCTTCCTCGCCCAAGGCGACTTCTTTCTTCCCACCTCCACGCACCGCCGAGTAAAATACGGGTTTAAGCCTAATAAATGCTCTTGCTCTCAGCCTCTCCCAAGGGGCTAGAGATGGATTCTTTAGTATTCAATCGAAAACCGATGCTAGAGCTGAGCGCGAACGACCACCCCCATGCTCCCAACACGGTATTTGGTAAATATGCAGAAAGCGCCTCCAATCGTCTCCCAACCTCACGGCTACGCAAGTCAACCCGTGTGCCCCGGGTTACTTCAACCCCGACCCCCCACCCCATTACTGCACCCGCACCAGCGCTTACAGTAGCACTACACTTGAGAGGTGCTCAGAGCACAAGGTTCGCGGCGAGCCTCAGGGCCGAGGCTTTAACGCTCAGGGAGACGGGAAGAAGGCGCTGGAAGCTACATACAACAGCGAAAACAAGAGTGAAAAGCAAACAACCTCCCCTAGAGACCAGGGCTTCACATCCTTTAATCTCGCACACCTCGGCTTCAAAAAGCGTGGAAGAATGCTGAAAAACAGGGCGGAAACAGCAAGAGACACTGCAAACACAACCACAAACTCCCTGATAAAGGTAAGAGCGTGCCCATCACTCTACACACCCCTACCCATCAATGCCATTTGTTTTAATATTCCTTCCCCCAAGGAGAAGCGCGCCGCCTGCGTAGCTTCCAACAGCCTCTTAACCTCTCCACCACCACGGCCTGTCCTGCGGCGCCAACGCGCTCAACCCAATGGGTTCTCAAGTGCCTCTTGGCTTCTTCAGCCAAAGAGGTATTCGGTGTGCCTACTACAACTGGAGGAGGTGGAGCCTTTAAATTGTCTCTTGACTTCCTCCGGCTACCACGCCTCCGCGGACTGCCTCTATGCCATACCCCTCTTTCAATTGTCTCTTGACTTCCTCAGTAACGAGTGGGCCAGTGTCGATTTAATAGCTGTCGAAGGCTACTTTCAATTGTCTCTTGACTTCCACGTAGTCGTCCTTCTTACGGATCGTCAGGCGCAGCCCTGTCTTCTTTCAATTGTCTCTTGACTTCCTCTCAAGGTGTTCAAGGAGGAGCTTCCGGTTGAGAACTACCTTTCAATTGTCTCTTGACTTCTTCCTATGACGGGCAAGTCTCTGCTCGCGGTGCAGAGCGCACTTGAGCTCGTCTTTCAATTGTCTCTTGACTTCTTCCCATCGGACTTCACGAAAACATCCTCGACGCCAGCCTATGCAGGCTTTCAATTGTCTCTTGACTTCTTCCCATCGGACTTCACGAAAACATCCTCGACGCCAGCCTATGCAGGCTTTCAATTGTCTCTTGACTTCTTCCCATCGGACTTCACGAAAACATCCTCGACGCCAGCCTATGCAGGCTTTCAATTGTCTCTTGACTTCCTCCGTTGAATGGTGTGGGAGGGACTATTTAAACGTTCCCTTTTCGGCCGGCTCCCTGCTCCTCTGCGAACATGCATTTTACTGGGTGCCGCTTCCCGCAGTTGTGATTCCAAGCCCTCCCTGTATTTTAAAAGTTCGCATCATTAATGAAACTTGAATTATAAAATAACAGGGTTATGTTCCAGCCGAATCCTCCCAGGGAAAACCTTGAATATCGCGAAACTTTTCACTGCTGAAAATAGCGTTTAAAGAGCTCTCAACACGCTTTGAGCGGTTTTAGCGCACAGGCTATGGCGTCGAGGAGCTTGCCGCTGGGCTACTCCTTGGCGGTGAGCGCAAGGGGTCATTAGGGGCGCTTTTCCCAAGCCCTAGGCCTAGAGAGTGCGGATGGGGCCGCTGAGCCCGCGCTCTTCCACGGCCTTGTCGCGCTCGAGCTTAGGCCTCGCAGGCATCTCTAGGGCAATAGAGGGTGACGGGTAGGCCGACGCCGGGAGGCTCCAGGAGGCTGTGAGCGGGGTTCCTCCACGCGCATGACCCCCAGGTGTTCTCGAGAGGGCTCGGCACCGTGGTTCCAACAACCCGAGTGGAGCTAGCCTCTTCACGGGTAACGGGTTACCCGCTCAGCCTCTCTGCACTCGTTCTCGAGAACCGTGGTAACCTCCTCATAGGGAGCAGGTAGTCTGTGGGAAGCCATGAAGGACGCGTAAGACTCGATGTAGTCGCAGGTGGGGTTCGTGCAGAACAAAAAGCGCATAACGAGGGTGTCACCGCTCCGAAATAGGCTTAACGCGCTACCGCACTTCGGGCACGTGCTACGGCTCCGGCTACCAGAGTGTTCCCGTGGCCCGCTCATAAGAAATCGGTGAGGCGCCTGGAGCCCGCGGCTCCACCTCCCTCTCGCTTGCGACTCCCAGCCCTTCTCCTCACGAAGCTGGAGGAACCCTTGTGACCTTTAAGCGCATTGGGTTTTAGTTCCTTGGTTCTGGCGAGCCTGCGCTCCATCATAGCCTTAGCCAGCTCGCGGGCTGTATCTGCCAGAACCTCGGCTAGACCAAGAATCTCCGCCACCTTCCTATCTATATCCGCTATCACGCTGTCCCAGAGCCTTATCAAGTTCTCATATGTGTCTGCGCCCCCCATTTCTCGCGCGGCGCCCTCGAGTTTATCGAAGAGCGCAGAGAGCTCCCCCAGCGCCTCATCGTCTAGAGTTCGAGGATCTATGACAGGCATCTCCCTCGCATGCGATACCTCCAGGCACACTAGCCCTAAGCCTGTTGTTCTGCCGCGCGATTCGATGTAGAGTTGAGAGAAGCTCGAATTAAGGTATGCCAGCAGGGCCTTAAGCTGTCTTTCATCGAGCTTTACGTTAGGCTTAGGAATAAAGGCTATCATAGCATGATATGTCACCACTCTCTTTTGGTTTAAAATAAAGCGCGTTTTGTACCGTGACTGGTATACTGCGAGGATAGGAGCGTCTTCAACCCCACCGAGATCGTACCACCCATAGAAGAGGTTCTTATGCCTCGTTCTCTCTTGGCACGCAAGCGCCTGGCTACATATCTTTCCACCACCCCTCGTCTCTTTTACCTGCGTCCTGCACTCCGTCTCACCCCATTTTATATAATCCTGAACTCCTTTCGGGAGCTCGTGCCATGGCTTATGGCATATGAAAAGATAGCAGGCAATGCTACGTTTCCTGAGCTCCTCCCAGTCCTCCTCAGTGAAGGTGAACCACTTAGCGTAGCGGGCGTTCGTGAGAGCTGGGTAGGCACACTCCGCCAACCTCCATTTCTCAATTTTTCCTTCATTGAGATAGAAGAATTCCTTAGCCCCCACGTCAGGTATTCTTCTGCTGGAGAGGGCCCAGATAGCGAATTTGTAGTTACCTCTACTCACTTCAAACATTTCGCTCATTTTTACTGTTTTCTGTTTTACTTCATCTAAGATTTCCTCCGACCTAAAAATAATCCCCAAATTAAGTACAGTAAACTTCAACTCCTCCAACAACCTCTCGGCGGCCTCCTCCGGTTTACTGAAGGGGTACTTAACCTTCAGCAGCGGCTTCAAGCTCTCCGCGAGCTCTCTCCTGTCGAGCCGCTCGAGTTGCTCGAGGGCTCTGTGCGCCTCCTCAGCCCACTCGCGCGCTTCCCTGACGGAGCCCATCCTCAGGTTGGCATACGCCAGCCTTGCTCCCAGCAGGGCCCTCGCGTTAAGACCAACCGCGTCCTCTCTCAGCCCGCTCAGGAAAGCTTCAACCCTCCCAGCCCACTCTTCCAGCCCCTCGCGTAGTGTCCTCCGTGCGTAGTAGTGTGCATCCTCGTAGAGCGTGCGCGCGAGCTGGTCGAACCTGTCCAAGCCACCAGCTTCCCGCTCTACGATTCCTAGGAGCTCTGAGGCCAGCCTAGGTTCCCGCATCGAAGCGCTGTGAGCTACGTCTACTGCCTCTAGCCACCGACCCTCCTCTATAAGCTTCATTGCAAGCCCCATGAGGGCTTTCGAAATGCTGGTCAAGGCGAGTCTTTCCGGCAGTAGCGGTATCGATCTGAGTGCAAATCCTGTAGCAGGAGCCGCCTCGTCCAAGCACCCCTCAAGCCCTCCTCTCGAGATCGTCAGCGCGCCGAGAGCCGTCAAGAGGAGGTCGGGAGCGTACTGCTTTTCCTTCTCGGCTCGCTGGTGAGCGCTTTTCAGGACCTGGCAGGGGTTGACGGCGTCACTGAAGGCGGGGGCAACCTCAACCAGGAACAGCCTGGCCGAAAATGGCATCTCGCCCCCAATAGTGAGCCACCTCTTAAAATCCTCAGGGAGGTCAGCCTCCTTTAAAAGAGATTTCGCCGAGGGGAGCGCATGAGCTAGGCCCACTAAAGTTGCGAAGCTCTCCCCATAGTTCTCAATGTCCCTGACCACTTCCTCCTTGAATTCCCGGGCTTTCTCCGCTAGCCTTTTAATAATACTGGAAGCCGCCTCGTCCCTGCTTTCCCCGAGCTTCTCTTTCTTGATTATGTCGCGTAACCGCGCAACAATGACACCGGGGTCGTCTCCCGTGTGATCGCACACCTTGCTCCCGTAGGCGCACTCTAGGGCCTCCTCCGCCATCCCCTCCAGCACCTCTAGGAGTGAGGGGTGAAGTGGCTGCGTGAGCCAAAGGAAGGCCGCGTGGCTCTCAGCGCGGTGCGGGTCTCTCCCGAAGGACTCCAGTAGCAAGGCGGCCAGCCCCATGGGAAAGGGGCCGAGGAGGCACGTGGCGAGGATCAGCGGGGCGAGCAACCAGGCCTCATCGGATCTCTCCCTCTGGTCTTCGCCGAGCAGCCCATACCAGAGGTAGCTCCTAACGAACTCCTCGATCTTGCCCTTGCTGTGCTCTATGGCTTCGAGCACCCTCCCCTCATCGCAGCCCGCCTTTCCGAGCCAGTCAGCCGCGAGCACCGCTACAACAGCGTAGTTCTCGCCGAACCCGTCTGCGACAAGCTCCGCCAGCTCTTCCGCGACCCTGCTGTCGCAACCGCTGTAAGCCTCCACCAGGGCCCTGACGAAGCCCTTCTTTGCCTCTCCGAGCACCTCGTCGGCGTCGATAGGCGCTAGGTCCTTGAGTTTTCCCTCAGCTAGGGAGTACTGGTCGTTCGAGAGCACCACGAGGGAGACTGCTCCCTGGACTCCCCTCAGGTACTCGATCGCTCTGGAGAGCCGCTCGGCGAAGCCCTCCTCCGGCACGTAAGCCTCCCCGGGGGTTGAGGGGTAGTGTCCTGTCCTTGAGGGGTCGAGGTAGAGGATCGGGAGGAAGCCAGTCTTCCTGGCCTTCTCGGCGAACTTCTTCAGCCTGTCCTTGTCCACGCTCTGTAGCCTGAGCTCGAGGATTACAGGGCTAAGGGCCTCCACACCCTCTTTGGACTCTGTGGGGAGCGCGTCCCGGAGGAGCTTTGCGAGGGCGACGCTCGCGGCGGTGGACTTCCCGACACCCTTCCCGCCTTTTACAACGACGACCCCGCCTCCCCTGCGTGCCGCCTCCCTCAGCTCATAAGCAACTTTCTCCTCGAGCGGGTTCGGCACGTAGCCCACGGTGCCCGTGCCGGTGAGCAGGGCTATGGAGAGCCTGACTGAGCCGTCCTCGAGCTCGACGCCCGGCACCCCGTCGAAGTAGAGGGAGCCCAGCGCAGCGGAGCCCGCCACCTGGCGTAGCTCCTTCTCTAGCTCTTTAACTCTGTTCTCCAGCTCCCCCACCTTCTGCTTAAGTAACTTCTCCAGCTCCTCCTCGGTGACCACGCGCCCTCCTGTGAGCCTGTGGAGGTTCTCGACGAAGTTCCGGAACTTCCTGAGGCTCAGGCCCCACTGGCTAGCAACCTCGTCCGCCACCCCCTCGAACCTCTCATCGCTTACGAACTGCGCCGCGATGATGGCTTTCCTGAGCAGCTCCGCCAGCCGCTCAGGGTACTCCCTCTCCGGAGCGCCGCTACCCGCGCGGATCAGATCCTCCGCGGCGTCGAGGAGGAGGCTAGGGGAGAAGAGGTAGCCGGCAGCCAGGGCCACAACCCCGGGCAAGCCCCCTACCATCATTGCGATCACGGAGGCCAAAGCGGCGGCCCCGATCGTGAGGGCCTGCTCGGCGGCCCCCCTTCCCAGCTTGCGCGCCACCTCCATCCCCACGCGCCTCAGCGCATCAGCCAGCGTAAGCCCGCCGGGGCTCAGAGCCCTCAACGCAGCGGCGCCCTTCTTCAGCTCCTCCCACTCCCCTTTTCCATGGTGCTGAAGGAGCTTGAGCGAGACTCCCTTGTCGCCACCCTCAGGCTTCACGTTGAAGACCTTGAACACCGCGCTGCAGTCTACCTCCGCCTCCTCAGGCGGCTTAAAGTCACTCCTCTCCAACTCCTCTTCGTAGATCCTGGGCGTGAAGACTAAAGCGACCTTATCCTCCCCTAGCTTCTCGCGTAGCAGGCTGTAGGCTCTGATCGCCTCTATGGTGCTCTCCGGGACCACGATCACCCTCGCGGGGCTTTTCTCCCTGACGTACTCGGCGAGAGTCTTATCGCCTGCGAGCGGCTCTCCGCCCTCAAACCTCAAAAGCTCGGCGCTACCCCCTGAGGGCTTGTAGCTCACGACCACCGAATCCGGAACCCTCCCGGCAACCCCTAGGCGGGATGAGCCCGGCCCCGCGAGGACAACCACGCTTCTACCTTTCTTGAATACCTCTTCAACTCTCTCGGCGGCCCGCTTCACCAGATCCTCGTAGCTGTACTCGCGGCTCAAGAACGCTCCAATGAATGGCTCCTCGAATGCTATATAAATTTTTGTTTTTGTAAGCTTAATCCCGAGCCTCAGCTACCTTCAGTGGAGCATGACCGTCGCTACGTGACTGCAGAAACTCGCCTTCTCCAGGCAACGTGTTCGCAGAGTACGGTCGCGGCGGTTCTCCCATCCGGTAGCTCGGCCTGCACCGCTAGCATTGGTCGCTACGCCCCGTCACCTTTACAGCAACGCCCGCCTCAAATCCCCCCGACCACGCCTTCCGGAGGCCTGCGAGGCATTGCTGGAGCCTTACTGGCCGCGGTAGCGTCCACTTCACCGGCATCCCCTATTCGGCCGCGCCTCTAGGAAGCGGCCTTCTGCGCTAGGCCACTCCCCGAGGGGCAGGTGAAGTTGCCGGACTTTCAATTGTCTCTTGACTCCTTCCAGATGTTGTAGGCTACACGAAGGAGGGTGGACCGGTCACCTTTCAATTGTCACTTGACTTCCTTGAATTCCATTAGGCGCGGGCATGGTCCTCCAGGGAATCCACATTGCAATCTTTCAATTGTCTCTTGACCTCTTCGGCCCCAGCTGGGCATGTGGCCCCAAGTTCCGGGGTTACCCGTCTCTCAACTGTCTCTTGACTTCTTTTAAGCGGGAAATGGTCATTCTCTATCAAAAGGGGCAAATCGTTGCTATCTTTCAATTGTCTCTTGAATTCTTCCATCGTGGAGCATCTCCTGGCGGAAGGCAAGGTGGTGATGATTCTTTCAATTGTCTCTTGGCTTCTTCATTCGCGAAATGACGGCTGATGAAGCGCTTAAGGTCGGCCCAATGTCCTTTCAATCGTCTCTTGACCTCCTCCGATTTACCCGATTGGGGTATGTGTTGATTGAGAAAATAGGCTTTCAATTGTCTCTTGACTTCTGCTTGAGTTCGAGGAGACCGTGAGGAGGATCCGGGGCGTGACGGCCAGCCTCTTTCAATTGTCTCTTGACTTCTGCGCGCTCGTAGTCACCGATAATGGCCTTCACGGCAGTGATGGACTCCTTTCAATTGTCTCTTGACTTCTGCTTTAGCCCTCTCCTCCTCCTCCTCTGGGCTTATCTCCTCTTTCAATTGTCTCTTGACTTCTGCAAATCCACCAGGCGATAATAGAGGAGGCTGGCAGACAAAGCCCAGGCCTTTCAATTGTCTCTTGACTTCTGCAGCCGAGGAGCTTAGGAAGCTCCTCTCCTCGAGCGACGCTTTTCTTTCAATTGTCTCTTGACTTCTGCCTAGGAACCCGGGGTCGCGCGCCGCCTTCTCCTCTATCCACCTATTCTTTCAATTGTCTCTTGACTTCTGCAACACCGTCACCGCGCAGGATAGGTACACCCCGGGAACCACGCTCTACCTACTTTCAATTGTCTCTTGACTTCTGCAGGAGCGCGACTCGATGGGGCTGGACTGGATCAATGGCTTTCAATTGTCTCTTGACTTCTGCCGTGGACTACCGTAGCCTAGCCTGGGTTGACTCGGATTGGTACCTTTCAATTGTCTCTTGACTTCTGCCGTGGACTACCGTAGCCTAGCCTGGGTTGACTCGGATTGGTACCTTTCAATTGTCTCTTGACTTCTGCCGTGGACTACCGTAGCCTAGCCTGGGTTGACTCGGATTGGTACCTTTCAATTGTCTCTTGACTTCTGCCGTTAAACGGTGTGGGAGGGGGTATTTAAGCATTCCTTTTCGACCTGCTCCCTGCTCCCTTGCGAACACGCGTTTTACAGCATGCCTCTTCCCGTGGTTGTGACTTCGAACCCTCCCTCTATTTTAAAAGTTCGCACCGTTAATAAAACTTGATTAATAAGATAACTCGGTTATGTTCCACCCCAGTCTTCCCAGAAAAAACTTCAAATAACCTGAAATTTTTCACTATTGAAAATAACGTTTAAAAGGCTCCAGTGCGGCTTTGACTAGGTTTAGCCACGCTGGCTGTGGTGTCGAAGGAGTTCGCTGTTAGACGCCTAGGTGGTGAGTGCAAGGAGTCATTAGGAGCATTTTCCGTAACCCGTGAGGCCTCGGGTAAAGTAGTGGGCTCGCTGAGCCAATACTCTTCCGCAACGTAGGCGTGCTTAAGTCTGAGCGCCCTCTCTTAGAGCGTCTCCTAGGTTGAGGCGGATGCGTTGTTCGCGACAGCGCCCGCGCGGCCTACAGATGGGATTATGGGGTGAGGGGCTCGTATGTCAACGGGCTGGCCCAGTTCGGGGAGTTGGGGAGGTTTACGAGCCGGAAGCGGGGGAATCTGGAGAGGCTTCCCGAGCGTGAGGTGTAGGAGTGCGCCCTCTGCCCGACGCTTTGCACGGAGACCCCCTGTGTGGGGATGGTCTCCCGTAGGGAGGTAAGAGGGGCTGCGACTGCCACTGAGGAAGGGTTCAAGTTAACCCGCGATCGGGTCTACCTTAGGGCTAGCTTCCAGGACGCCGTGGAGAAGCATAACACGCTCTTAGCCTCGCTTGTTTTAAACAGAGGTATAGAGGCTGGCACAGTCCTAGAGGTGGCTCTTAGTCTTGCTTGTTTTAAACGAACTATCTTGTTCTCATTGCCGTATTCCCCGCATCTCTTAGTCTTGCTTGTTTTAAACAAGGGGGCAAGAAACACGCCGACAAACTCTGTTTTCCTCTTAGTCTTGCTTGTTTTAAACACGCGAAGTCCCACAGCTCCTGGGGGTCGACTCTTAGTCTTGCTTGTTTTAAACCCCACTGGAAACTGCCGAGAGTAGAGCCCGTGAGCCCCTCTTAGTCTTGCTTGTTTTAAACTCAACGGGTGGGCTTACGTGAAAAGCGCTTACTCTTAGTCTTGCTTGTTTTAAACTTGGTGCTCTTCGAGCTACTGGGAGCGTTCTTCACTCTTAGTCCTTCCAACGCCCGCAAACTCTACTTTTATCTTTCCTGGGAGCGTTCTTCACTCTTAGTCTTGCTTGTTTTAAACCGAGAGGCAGTAGCACGTTATCCGGATGGTCTCTTAGTCTTGCTTGTTTTAAACCAGCCGTTTTCGAGCCATAAATTAAGGAGCCACTCTCTTAGTCTTGCTTGTTTTAAACTCCTCCTCATCGGCGCAGAACTCCCACTGCTCGCAACTCTTAGTCTTGCTTGTTTTAAACCTGCTCATCACCTTCTCTTGCCGGGAAGAACGCCCTCTCTTAGTCTTGCTTGTTTTAAACTATCCTAGCAATGTAAGCAAGGGCTATGAGCACTCTTAGTCTTGCTTGTTTTAAACCGTTTAGCACTATTGGCTAAACCGGAAAACCCTCTTAGTCTTGCTTGTTTTAAACACGCTAAGCTGTGGCTGGCGTGGCAGGTGCTCTTCTCTTAGTCTTGCTTGTTTTAAACCCCCTCGCGACCTACCTCCTCGATGCAACCCTCTAGCTCTCTTAGTCTTGCTTGTTTTAAACTTGCTCATGCCCATCAACCCCTAAATCGATAACTCTTAGTCTTGCTTGTTTTAAACCTCAGGATTTGGACAACCGGGTCGGGCTCGGCTCTTAGTCTTGCTTGTTTTAAACTGGAGTCGTGGCTTGAAGAATGTGGGGATATCTCTTAGTCTTGCTTGTTTTAAACGGACCTGACGGTGCCCCAGTGGACATCATAGTCATGGTGAACTCTTAGTCTTGCTTGTTTTAAACCCGGCCGTTGGGGCTTGCTTGGATGTGGTTGGGTTTTGCATCGTTACCTCTTAGTCTTGCTTGTTTTAAACTTGAAGTGGCCTGAAGCGTTATGGTTTTCGCTCTTAGTCTTGCTTGTTTTAAACAAAACGCTCCGAAAGGTCACGTCTACCAATCCAATCTCTTAGTCTTGCTTGTTTTAAACGACTACATGGCGCTGCGCGCCGCCCTGCTGGCGCAGATGCGCGCTCTTAGTCTTGCTTGTTTTAAACTACGCTTGGTTCCGGGTCCAACCTCGTGAAGAATGCCTCTTAGTCTTGCTTGTTTTAAACCCTGAGCTAGAGCACGTAAAATCTCCATGTCTCTTAGTCTTGCTTGTTTTAAACGAACTCGTAGCGTGGGAAGAGACAGCTTACGACTCTTAGTCTTGCTTGTTTTAAACCGGAGTGATAAAGCGGGAGCACGCGAACCGCGGCTTCGTGGGGATAGCTCTTAGTCTTGCTTGTTTTAAACGCGCGGTATTCATGGTTGCCTTGGCTTTCACAGCTCTTAGTCTTGCTTGTTTTAAACGCTTCTGAGCTAGGCTGGGATCCTCTGGGTCTCTTAGTCTTGCTTGTTTTAAACGAGAGGGTGGCTGGGAGTGAGGGTGGACGTGTACGATACCGCCTCTTAGTCTTGCTTGTTTTAAACTTCTCGAGGATCCTGGACGCCGCAACGCCGTCTCTTAGTCTTGCTTGTTTTAAACTCGTAGCGGGACCAACCTCGTGAAGGATACGCCTCTTAGTCTTGCTTGTTTTAAACTATCCACATCAGCCTGTCCATGACATACCACACGTCTCTTAGTCTTGCTTGTTTTAAACCCGTCAGTCGGGGAGCTTATCCCACTCTTCGACAAAGCTCTTAGTCTTGCTTGTTTTAAACTAACGGAAGCGGAGGCGCATTTTAAGGTTTTCTCTTAGTCTTGCTTGTTTTAAACACTTCGACGGCGTGGACGACTACGTTGCTTTCGGCTCTTAGTCTTGCTTGTTTTAAACGGGCGCCTACCAGCTGGCGGTCGTCTACACCAACGGTACGCACGCCCTCTTAGTCTTGCTTGTTTTAAACGTACCACTGGTAGCCCGGCGCACCGGTCGGGACTCTTAGTCTTGCTTGTTTTAAACAGAAGATCGGGGCGACGGCGATCTTTCCGCTCCTCTCTTAGTCTTGCTTGTTTTAAACGATAGATGACGCGGTGGCCTTCCTCACCACCGGCTCTTAGTCTTGCTTGTTTTAAACCAAGTATCTTGCCGTTACTAACTACAACTACCTCTTAGTCTTGCTTGTTTTAAACGCGGAGTTCTGCTCGAACCCCCATAACCCCCTCCTCTTAGTCTTGCTTGTTTTAAACGCCGGAGAGGCGGTTGGCGTGAAAAGCTATTACACTCTTAGTCTTGCTTGTTTTAAACCTGCAGCCTTCCCCCGGCCTAACTGGTGCTAACTCTTAGTCTTGCTTGTTTTAAACTAGTTAATTTCGAGGTATACGGAACCAACGTCTACTCTTAGTCTTGCTTGTTTTAAACACGAGCCACACCTCGAAGCTCTGTTGCACGAGGCTCTTAGTCTTGCTTGTTTTAAACGTGGCTATAATCCTGGGCCTCGTGGCATACTTAGAGCTCTCTTAGTCTTGCTTGTTTTAAACCAGTTTCAGTTTACGCGAGCATTCAGGGAATAGTCTCTTAGTCTTGCTTGTTTTAAACGTGTGGTAGAGGTTGTTTTGAACAAGTTTCTTCGCGAGCTCTCTTAGTCTTGCTTGTTTTAAACGCTGCGCCTGTGCCTGCTGCTGGTTTTGCTGATCTCTTAGTCTTGCTTGTTTTAAACTTGTCTGTAAACATCTGATAAGTGCCGCAACTTCTTGTAAACCCCGCGCACATCCTCCAAAGACACTCTTAGTCTTGCTTGTTTTAAACCCGTCACGATCGACGACGTGGTGGCGGCCGTGGCTCTTAGTCTTGCTTGTTTTAAACATGCCGATGCACTCAAACACGAACTCCAGCCAGCTCTTAGTCTTGCTTGTTTTAAACCCAAGACAATCGGCTTGCCGGCTTTCCCAATACTGGCATCTCTTAGTCTTGCTTGTTTTAAACGCAGTCTCATCGGAGGCATAGTAGAAGCCGTGCCTCTTAGTCTTGCTTGTTTTAAACTTTTATAATCCTCGACCAGGGCCTGTGCCTTCGCTCTTAGTCTTGCTTGTTTTAAACCCAGTCCCTCAAGCAACCCGCTCGAATATCTCCTCTTAGTCTTGCTTGTTTTAAACAAATAGCCTTTAACAGCTGTTATTCACGTGGCAGCTCTTAGTCTTGCTTGTTTTAAACTAGGTATCCCGCACAGCGACAGCCTATACTTCTCTTAGTCTTGCTTGTTTTAAACGAATACACGGGAAATCATGCCGTAGGCCTCCGTCCCTCTTAGTCTTGCTTGTTTTAAACTTATGCAGTGGATGTGGAATACCCCCACCACTCTCAGCTCTTAGTCTTGCTTGTTTTAAACACAATCGACGTCTATCCCCATTAGCCCTTGAGTCTCTTAGTCTTGCTTGTTTTAAACTGGCGTCTTTTTCTCTGTGTTTTCCTGGTAGTTATGCTTTTCCCCTAAGTGCGGTCTGAAAGGCTCCCGCGCACGGGAGCAAAGCCTCCCAGCGCTTTCAGAGCAAAGTATTTATATTACTTATAGGCTCGGCGGTTCCAAATCACTGTGAGTTCAGCGGTAGGAGTACGGCCTTCCAGGTGCGCTGCTAGGCGGTACGCCTTGAGAATTATGTACTGGTAAATGCTTTTCCCGGTTTTTATGTTTCTTAAAGTCATGTACACGTAGAAGTGCTTTATAACGTCGTTGACGGAGCTTCTGGTCAGCTCTCCATCTTCGTCTACTGCCGGTAACCCGGTTCTGGAGACCAGCTCGACCATCGCTTGAATAGCCACCGGTCTGAACATCTCTACGTAGTCGAAGGTGAGCGGGGTCGAGTATCTTGTTCTGTGCAGAAAGCCGTAAGTCGGGTCGAGGCCGGCGGCGAGTAGTGCCTTCGTCGCCAAGGAGTAGAGAACTGCGTACATGACGCTTAAACCTTTGTTGAAGGGGTCATTGCTCCTGGGTTTCCTGCCGGACACACCGTAAGTACCCTCAAGAATCGTTCTCTCTCGTTCAGGCAGCAGCCCAAATATTCTGTCCCAGAGCATGTTCGAGGTTTCAGCTTCCCACGTGCGTAGCTCCCGCTCGTAGACCGACGGGTCACTTGAAGGCTCTGGTTTAGGCGGTAGTGCTGGGGGATCCTTTCTGTAGTACTTGAGGATGTTCACCATACCTTGAACCTTTGCCTCTAAATAGTGCTGAGCGATGTGAAGGGCATCGGTTTTGTTCAGCTGGTACTGCAACCTCCTGTAGTTATTGTACCTCGTCACAACTGGACTAGAGAGTATGGATACACCGTCCTGCGTAAGCACGGCTAGAGGGATGTTATGCAAGGACAGAACCGCCGGTACAGATGCTTGAATCTTCACGTTACCCCCAATGATTAGAACCGCGTCTACGTCGCGTATGGGTACTTCTTTTTCTCTGTCGCCGAGCGAAAGGGCCAGCGATGAGCGCCCCTTGATTCTAAGTTCGGCCGTGTCCCTTAACACCAGTAGCTTCACTTAAATCGCCTTCGAGGGGCAGAAGCTAGCTAGCTCGCATAGGCTACAGAGGTTGGGGCTCGGCTCAACACGGGCGCCTGTTCTGTTAAGGAGCTTCAGCACCTTAAGCTGGTCTTTCTCGCAAAGTAGCTTGTACCGCACCTCACGCGGCGAGACTATTATCATACCCACCGGCAACCTCCTCTCATAGTAGAGGGCGAGCCCTCGGAGGAGGGTTTGCCAGGGCTTTGCGATGTTAATCTTAGAAGAGGTAACCTCTACGTAGAGGACTAGGGGTGACTCAAAAGTTGTCATAGCCGTGATTAGAACGATGTCGGCCGATGACCCGGCGCAGAGCCACACGCCCCTGCTTTTGACGCCCAGCTGTAGCCTGTACTCTTCGCTGGAGTCCAAGATCTTAAACTGAGAGCTTTGGAGGTTCTCCACAACGTTTTTGATGTACTTCTTCATCTGCTCGTGCTTGGATTTGGACTCGCTGGCGGTCGGGTATTCGGGGCTCAGCAACGGCGCAGCGCCCTCTCTCAGCAGATCCAAGGCGTGTGGGCAAACAAGGGCCCAGCCTAAGAGGTTTAGGTTAGTAAACCTCGAATGTTCGTTCGCGCACGATGTAGTGATCTCTGCCCTCAAAAACATGTGCCCCCCGGTACTCGTCTTCTCTAACGACGATGATAAACACCGAATCGTCCTCGCCAACGATTTCTCTAGACTTCTCGGCAATGAGGTTGGCGGTTGTGGATGTTCCTGGACCGGCGTAGACGCTTCTGTTAACTCGAGCGAGGCCCAATCTTCGCAGGTATCTGCGCAACTTTCCTCTCCTCTCTTCGTCCCCAATATCGTAGGCGACAACAACTATCACCCCTGCCACCTAGACGAAAACAACAGCGAACTTATCATCCATTACGGCAGCCCCCTCACCCGTATAAGAGAGATACTCGGTAAGATCAGGGCTGGAGTCGAGCACGAGCGCAAATGACCCGTCTTGTATGTGCTCCGGCCCGAGCTGAACGTCTCCCACGCTTAGAGTCCCCTTAACGAGAGTTAAAAGAGTTCGCAGGTCGACTAGCTTTCCCTTGAATGGCTCCAAAGAGACGCCCCGGCGGTAAATTTTAAGGCGATGCCTGGCTTTCTCTAGAGATATGACCAGCACTCCGTCTTCCAATCCATTAACTGCAAAGTTCCGCGATATGAGGCCGATGCTGGTCTCTCCCTCAGCGCCGGCACCACCCACAACGCCCCCCTCGACCCTGTACCTGATGGTGAAACCGCTTCTCCGAAATAGCAGAAGCCTGGCCAATGACTGGGCATCCGATATAACTCCTCCAAGGATCCTTGCGGCGTCCTCGCTTGTCAGGGACACTTTTTTGAAGAGTGCCGAGGAGCCCGACACCCTAGCGTGCGAGGCGACGGCAACGGAGTATATCAGCTTCCTCCTAACCTCGCGGTACCTCTCCGGGATGAGAGCGGCCACGCTCTTCCTCCGCTTAGGGTAGTCTGGGTAGACTTTTGACACCCATGAGACCAGCTCGTAGTAGCTCATCACGCCAGAGGGGGGCGCCTTTTCCAAGGCCCTCTCCGGAGCCACAAGGTACACTTTGGAGTTCACGCCCCGGCGCCCAACCCTGCCTATCCTCTGAATCACGTCCTCCGAAGACGTCCCGGCCGTCACCCCGAGGACGACTCTCCCGAGGTTAACGCCCTGCGTGGTCGCCTCGCTCCCCACTATCACCCGAGCGCCCGCCCTGCACTCTCCGGCGGGCGTAATGGAGGCGATACAGTCCACCTCGATCCCCGCATCCCGGAGACCACGGACTATCACCGGCACCATCCAGAGCCTCTCCGCGATCACGAGAGCCCTGCCGTCGCCGAGCAGCTTAAGCTCGTCCAGCAGGTCATCAAGGACGATCCCCGGGATCTCATCGCAGGCCTCGTAGAAGGCCGCCAAGCCCCCTTTGGTGGTTTTGACGGGGATCACTTCAAATAAGGTCTCTCCCCTCACGGCGAAGCCCCCGAGCCCGTTCATAACCTCGGCTTCCACTTTTTCTGGCCTTAGCTCAACTCCCCACTCTCCCAGGGTGTCCGAGAGCTCCGTCAGGGTATCGGACGCGGGTGTTGCGGAGGAGAACACCACAGGCAATTCGACGAAGTCCTTGTATATCTTGAGCAGGGCCGCGAGCGCGTCGAGCTCGTAGGGGTCGTAAAGGTGGAACTCGTCAACGAAGAGCGGGAAGCCGAGCCTCTGGAAAACGGCAACCGCCTCGTCTGCTTCGCCTCGCGTCAGGGCGCCGGTCTCCCTCAGCACGTCTTCGAGCTCCTCCTTGCGGAACCCACGTGCCAGCGCCACCAGCATGTTGTGAACTGTCCTGCCGACACCCTCGAAGTCCCTGTAAGCCCCCGTGGAAACGAGGAGGTATGTATCAGGGGTGGCGAAGACGATCAGGTACAGCCCGCCCCTCCTAGTGTACTCCATCGCTTTCCTAACGAGCCCGTAGAGGATCTCCCTCTTCGACTTTCCATCGGTTGAGACGATGTACCTTCCCGAGAGAGCTAGAAGCCCCACGTGCTCGTAGCAAGCCCACGCGTCCCCGCAGCTATTTACGTCGACGTTGTAGATAGTGAGCGGCTCCACGCACGCATCGTCAGAGAGGTGCAGGCACTCGCACCTTCGAGGCGCAGGGGCCTCTGAGCAGTGCTCGCCGCCGCAGAGGCCTGAGGAGTATTCAAGCCTCCCACCCATGTGCTCAACGATAATATCCTCAACGGTGCACAGCTGGTTCCTGAGCAGGGTGTTGTTCGGATACAGCGCGACGAAGCCCCGCAATCCCGTCTCCCCGTGCTCCGTGTTCAGCAGAAGGGTGAGGGTTTTACCGCCACCCGTCGGGGCCACGAGCAGAACGTCCCTGCCGTGATCGTTGATGAGGCGCCTTACGGCCAACTGAAACTGGTTCAGCTGGAGGGAGCTGGAGAGGTAGCTCCCCGCGAACGGGATGGAGAATGCCGGGACTCTAAACGTGTATCCACCACTCACTCAACATCCCTCAATGCGGGAAGAGATACCCGGATCGATCGCCCACCGCTCTGCACTAAGTAAGTGTACCCCCGCGTCGCCCTCCCGAAGGCTGCCACGCTACCTGCCTCGTGCGGAAGCAAAACCGTGGAGCCGATGACTTCCACGGTATCCGCCACGTTGAACGGGTGGCTTACCTCGACGTTAACCTCTTCTCGCGGCTCCACTCGGTGGAGTCGCACTCTAAGCACGCCCCGCCTCTTCGTGCCAATCTCCACAACCACATACTCGGGCAACTCGTGCTCCGATATGATGAGGGTTCTGAGCTCGCTCCCAGGCATAAGGATCGTAACCTTCGTGTACACCGGGTACGCGAGTCTACCTTGCCCCCTAATCATTACATTCCCCTCATTGGATGCGGCCATCAGCGTCTCTTTTAGCAGGGCCCTGGTCACCAGAAGTGGGTAGGCGTAAACCCCGTACCTCGCGAAGAGCTCGAGGGGCTTCTTGTACTTGGTTTTCCCGAACAGCGAGGCGTAGCCTACGTCGGGGTCAACGGCGAAACCTGAGAGCGCGAGCGTGAAGCCGTAGTTGTGGAAAACCAGGTTCGGTTGGCTTATGTAGAAGTCGGTGGAGGGTTGAGATTTAGCGTGGTGCCAGAGGAAGCCCTCAACCTTCGCCTCGGCGTGATAGAAGTGGAGCGTTGTGCATCCCCGCTTTACTGTTCTTCCGACGCCTCCTGTCTCTTGCCGCCTCTCCTTCCCTTACCCCTCTGCCCTTCTCCGCGCATGGACTGTATGAGCCCGTGCATCTGCTCGACGTAATCAATGCTACTCTGCCAGAGCTCTTTGAAGATGCCATCCTTCTCAATAGGGTTGACCGCCCGCGTAACGTCCTCGTTGCTCAGCTTTGAAAAGCCGAGCTCATTGAGCCGCTTCAAAACGCCCTCAAGATCCCAAACGTTTCTCCCCGCATACTCTTCGGCCAGCTCCAGGGCCGTAGTCTTCGAGTAGTTTCCGCACCTAATGCCGAGCAGCTCCATCCTTATCCCTCCGAAGATGCTACTCCTCCCGCCTATCTCCTCTGTAGTTGCTAAGGAGTACAAGACAGCGAGTAGCTCTGGTAGAGTTACGTCGTGAAGCACGACCCTGCCCATAAAAACCGTCCCGGGCATGACGTGAACATCGCTGAAAAGCGCTCCACCGGTCGTGGAGGCGTAGCCCTCTGAGACCTTGTTGTGGGTCTCGGGTTGTATAGCACGAGTCGTCGCGAAAGCGGGGTCAAAGTGAACCCTGCTTTTGAGACCGATGCTCATCGTTCCTCCGGCTTCCTCGTACTGGTTCTGTGTGAGGGCGGCCCCGAATATTGTGCAAGCCGGGCAGTAGCCGTCTATCCCAAGGTCGGTTGCTTTCTCTCCACCACTTGCGAGCGGTGGCTGTATCGTGCACTCCCACCCGTTGGTCAGGTGTTCCTCGGCTTTCCTAAAGCCCATCTCCTTTGCTTTAAGTATGAAGGGCCTAAGGTCGGCGCCGGAGTCGCGGTATTGCCTGAGCAACTGCAGCATCCTCCTTCTAACGACCGCCATTATTTTCTGCGGTTGTATGACTGGCACGCTTATACCCGATTTGGGCAAGGTGGCCTCGTTTATGTCTCCGGGTCCCTCGGTTCGCAGGAGCAGGAAGTTGACCGCCTTCACCGCGAACACGACTTCGACTCTTTTACCGTTGGGGAAGAGTCTGCCTTTTTCGCCGACACCACGTAGGCACGGCTTTACAGAGCTAATCCACTCGGGCTGGCTCACTCCGCCTCACCCTCACTCTCCTTATCGCTCTTTGGCTTAAAAAATGTATCTGCAATCTCCTTGCCTACCGGCGACAATTGCTTAGACCTTGCTATGTTTGCTAGAGCGGCTGTGATCATGTTCATTAGCCTTATCCTAGCGCCGATCGGAAGCTTATCTCCCACCTCCCTGAACCTAGTTAGCATGCCCGCAATGAGCTCTCTGAAGCACTTTCTAGCCTCCGGGGATTTGAGGTCATCAGGTATGTTAGAGTCGGCTATTATAGGAATCATCTCGTCCGCCTTGTCCCAAAAGCTGAAGAGTAGTTCTTCCAAGGCCTTTCTAACCTCCTTAACATAGGCGTGCGTGGATTTCTCCCCATGTCTCAGCGGTCCGAGAATGCCGGAAAGCGCGGATACGTAGTAGGATAGAAACCTATCGGGCTTGTAACCACACAGCTCGACAGTTTCCTTCACTTCTTCACTCATCATAAACCACCCATAATCCTTTTCTCAAACGACTCAAGGAGAGACGACATGTGGGGCGACCCGTACTGAGCCAGCACAGGAGAGACGTCTGGGGGATAGTCGAGTACTTCAAGTAGTGCGGGAAGGCTCTCACCCTGCGATCTTCTATCGCTAAGCTCCTCCAAGGAGCTCATGGTTACGGATACATAGGGCAGGAAGCTCCCATAGTGACGGTCTGATGGCCTAAAATCATAGAGAGGTTTCTGCCCCTTGTAGTAGGACAGCACAACCTCCGTCGGCACTGTCGGTATCGCGGGCGAGATGACGAGCGGGTATAACCCCCACCCCGCCAGAACCCCGGCGAGAGTGATGTCTTCAACCCACTCGTCCAAGTGGCTTCTTCGCTTCTCCCGCCATGACGCACTGATTGCCGTTGTAAAGGCGTCATACACGGGGATCCTCGTCCGGTCTCTTGTGCTCCCTAAGCTTTCAAGCACGCGCTTCGTGTCCTCCAGAGCTGCGCTACAGGAAAAGCGCCTATCGCGGCATAGGTTCACAAGAGCACCCAACAGGGTGGCTATCTCTGCTAGAGCATTAAGTGGGGTGAACACTCTAAGAGTGAGAGACACCAGTATGTCGTCAAAGTATGTGCTCCTGATGATTATGTCTCCTAAGCAGAGGGGATCAATCGCGTATTCCTTTATACCACTCATAATGACATTCACATTACCAGGGTACAGCCGTCTTGCCCAATGCTCCGTCTTGAGCCTTTCGCCAAAGAACTTAATAAAGTCCCCTGGCACTCCCACGGGCGTCCTTAGCCCGCAAATAGGACACGTGGACTCACCGCTTGCATAATCGACACCGTTAACGACCACGCCTTGAAACATGCCTTTGACACCCTCAGGTAGCACGACTCGAAGCCCATCCTCCCCGTTGTGCCCGTAATAGGCTAGGGCAATTTTGTACGAGTTCCCCGAGCCGTCGGGGTGCAAGCCCTCCTCGCAGTCCCTTTGAGTATAGCCGTTTTCCCTGCACTCTTGAGGCTTCACCTTTCCGCTACAGCGAGAGCGGCATTCGTCGTCTTCGCAGCATCTCGCGCACCACCTTAATCTCTCTTCCGAAGGAGCATCTAGGAGCCCACCCCCAAAGCCCTCCCTTATTTCCTCCCAGTCTATTGCCACCTGGAGGTCGGGGTTATCTGTTATAACCGCCACGCCCATCGGCGTCGAGATAGGGATCACGATCTCGGAGCTTTCCCGTGTGTACTTTTGGAGATAGTCCTCAATCGCCGTACTGATCAGGGCCCGAAGATATTGCTGGGGCAGAGAAACGTTTAGGTACTTAACATATAGCTCTCTGTGAAGCCTGGCCTTCACCTCGCCTAGTAAGCCAGCGACCTCCAGCGGATTGCCCACGCCCTGCAACTGGTCTGCCAGCCTAAGGAGTGCCCAGACCTCGTCCGGATAGCTAGGATCCTTCCCGGTCTCCGCGGGGTTGGTGTACAGGTACTTCTCGTAGTGCCTGATCTCGTCGCGCGCCATACCGAGGAGCTCGAGCCTTTCTCGGAACCAGTCCAGAGCTGGGCCCTCAGAAGCTTTGCCGCGGAGCCTTAGCTTCTGCCCGAGATCGTGGATAAAGCCTATGATGAAAGCCTCGCGGTGTGTTGGGGCTTCGGCATCGTCTTTGAAGTAGGCTCCGACCAGCTCCTCGAACGCCCGCCCGACCGTGTAGCTATGGAGCAGGAGGCTTACACTTGACCAGTACTTCGCCGGAAGGGAAGACAGCGGGGGTGGTAGAAGAGTGTAGGCCACGTTGAACCTGTCGCGAAGGCCCAGTACGGGCGATAACCCCAATTTTTGCACCTTAATTCTCCTGAAGCACGCTCATTTAAATTTAATGTTGTAACCCCACCGATGTGGGTTCAAGGACGCTACTCGGGCGAGCCAGTGCGTTCTCCACTGGAGCAAAAAAGGCGGTAAGCCTTATGAACCCCGTGAACTTCCAAGTGTTGTGTTTAAAACAAGCAAGACTAAGAGGGAAGTGCCCCTGACGCTTGAAGCACGATTTGCTGGTACACAGAAAGTGAAACTGCTTTAGCGGGGGGTGGGCACGTGTACAGGGCGTTACGCGTCTACCTGACTGTGGAGGCCAGCGAGCCTGTTACTGTTTTCACAGGTCAGCTGTCTAAAACCCTTGTATACGCCCTTGTGAAGAACTTGAGAATTTTCCGGGGAGTAAGGGGGATGGTGAGCCCCCTCCACATCTCGCCCCTCTTTAAACCTGGAAAGGGGGACTTTGAAGTCGGTGAAGTCGTGACCCCCCTAGTTGCGCGTAAGGAAGGTAAGAGGGAGGTTCAGCCCGTGAGGCTAAGCGGCGAAGAGTACATCCTGCACCTCGGCGGCGATGCGGCCTTGGTCGGAGTAGCCGAAAAGGCCCTCGCGGATCTCAGAAACCCCTTAACCGTGAAGATCGGAGACAATTTGGTCACGTATAAGCTGGAGCGGTTATCGGACGTCACGTCCAGCCTCTCGGAGAAGGACGTCACCTCGGATAGGGTCACAGTCTACCTTAAAGGCCCCGTCAAGCCCTTCAACGTCCTCTCCCCCTCAAGGCTCCCGAAGTTCAGCCCCTCGGCCTACGAGTTGCTGTTTGTCGCCTACATGCTCGAAAAATCAACGTACACTGTAAGCACCGAGCTCGTGCTTCAGGCTATGAGAACCTTGGGCCTCCTCGTGGAAACCTGGTACAGTTTGACTACACTCAGGCCGGTTCTAGTACCTTTCAGAGGCATAGAGCCGGCACTCCTCGGAAAAGTGACGTACATCCTGGACACGGGGGAAACCAAGTACATAGATGAGATCAAGCGCACATTACAAATCGCCGAAATAGCCGGAGTAGGGGAGTCCAGACAGAACGGCTTCGGAACCATCACGTGGGCACCAAAATAAATACTTTGCTCTGAAAGCGCTGGGAGGCTTTGCTCCCGTGCGCGGGAGCCTTTCAGACCGCACTTAGGGAAAAAGCATAACTACCAGGAAAACACAGAGAAAAAGACGCCAGTTTAAAACAAGCAAGACTAAGAGGCGGGAGCGGGCACACCTTCCTCGGGCCAGCCACACTCGTTTAAAACAAGCAAGACTAAGAGTCACGGTCGAAGATGCTAAGGTTCACTTCGAGTTACGTTTAAAACAAGCAAGACTAAGAGGCCCGCCGCTCACAGCCCCAGCACCTCCGCCAGGTTTAAAACAAGCAAGACTAAGAGTTGCCAATGGGCGCGCTGACGGCGGGGGCGAAGCCTTGTTTAAAACAAGCAAGACTAAGAGCCGGTGCGGAGGGCATGGCGCAATTGAAGTTGCCTTCAGGTTTAAAACAAGCAAGACTAAGAGGGTACACAAGGGAAGGTAAACCGGTGACCGTTGGTTTAAAACAAGCAAGACTAAGAGGCAGTGGGTTAGCGTAGACCTAGTATCTATTGAAAAGTTTAAAACAAGCAAGACTAAGAGAGCACTGTCTTTGCAAACTCCGTCTTCTCGATGCGTTTAAAACAAGCAAGACTAAGAGTTGCGTAGTGCGCTCCTCTGCCTTTGGGGTTCTCTGTTTAAAACAAGCAAGACTAAGAGGCATAGAGAAGACGGAGTTCGCCAAGACGGTTCTAGTTTAAAACAAGCAAGACTAAGAGGTCTGGCGCTGCTACAGAACCACCTGACATTGTTTAAAACAAGCAAGACTAAGAGGCATAACCTTCTCACCGATCACGTCGATGGCCTTGTTTAAAACAAGCAAGACTAAGAGTGACGACGCGGTACTCCTCGCTGGGCGGTAGCTCTATCAGTTTAAAACAAGCAAGACTAAGAGGAGGTAGGCGCCCAGGTGCTTGAAATCATCAATGTGTTTAAAACAAGCAAGACTAAGAGTCCAGCCGCCTGACCGCGACCTACGCCTGCGGCTCCGTTTAAAACAAGCAAGACTAAGAGGCGGAGCCTGAGCTGTCGCTGCGCTCGTTTGAGGGTTTAAAACAAGCAAGACTAAGAGTCGAGAAAACAACGACTATCAAACACAAGACATCGTTTAAAACAAGCAAGACTAAGAGCCCTTACTCATGGGAGCCTACCCCAAATCCCTCGTTTAAAACAAGCAAGACTAAGAGTGGGACTTGGACTCACACTCCCATATGCCTACAATGTTTAAAACAAGCAAGACTAAGAGAGAAGATTGATAAGATAAAGGACTTGGAGAGCAGTTTAAAACAAGCAAGACTAAGAGAAGCACTCTGTCCTTGCTTTGGAGGTGATACGGTTTAAAACAAGCAAGACTAAGAGAAAAAATAGAGAAAATCAAAGACTTGGAGAACAGTTTAAAACAAGCAAGACTAAGAGGCCAGCCTGTCCCAGTCCTCTTGGCTTGCGCCTCTCTGTTTAAAACAAGCAAGACTAAGAGCTACTCGCCAGCCGCTGCGCCACCTTCTCGCGTTTAAAACAAACAAGACTAAGAGTGGTCCCGGGACCAACCTCGTGAAGGATGCGGGTTTAAAACAAGCAAGACTAAGAGACAGCGCCAGCGTGCTCTTCCCGGCTCCCTGTTTCCCATGTTTAAAACAAGCAAGACTAAGAGATTAACCTCTTCACCACCCACCACCCTCGCGCGTTTAAAACAAGCAAGACTAAGAGACAGCGCATCCTCGGCGAAGACAAGCTCGCTGGAGGTTTAAAACAAGCAAGACTAAGAGTCCGGCAGGCGGACGGGGAACGGCAGCTCCTCGTTTAAAACAAGCAAGACTAAGAGACCTCACGTACGGGGTCGGGCGCTTCTACCGTAAGTTTAAAACAAGCAAGACTAAGAGTAACACCAACTATACCCCCCTCCCCATCTTGTTTAAAACAAGCAAGACTAAGAGGTGAGAAAGAGCTTGAGGCAGTATTCGCCTAGTTTAAAACAAGCAAGACTAAGAGGGACCAGGCGCTGGACTCTCGGGTGCGGGACTTAGTCACGTTTAAAACAAGCAAGACTAAGAGCTTTACGTCTACTACTTTGGAGTTATACAAAAGTTTAAAACAAGCAAGACTAAGAGGCGCTCTACTCCGGGGTCAAGGAGGAGCTGGGTTTAAAACAAGCAAGACTAAGAGTCAATAATGCGCCTAGCAAGCTCATACACTTTCTCTGTTTAAAACAAGCAAGACTAAGAGCAGGTCTCGATGAGGGGCCCGAACACCGACTCCAGGTTTAAAACAAGCAAGACTAAGAGATTGTTTCCTTGACCTTGCCGGTTTTCCTATCAAGTTTAAAACAAGAAAGACTAAGAGGCGTCTTCCCGCCCGAGGGCCCGAAGGGGGTCTGCGGGTTTAAAACAAGAAAGACTAAGAGGCGTATCTGTTCTCGGCGCTTTTTCTCCAGCTTCTGTTTAAAACAAGAAAGACTAAGAGTTAACTCTCCCTTCTCAGCCACAACCTTAAGCGTTTAAAACAAGAAAGACTAAGAGAAGGCACCTTGAACACGAGGTACCAGTGCTGGTTCACGTTTAAAACAAGAAAGACTAAGAGTCTACACATCCAGGGTGAACCCAGCGTACACCATCACGTTTAAAACAAGAAAGACTAAGAGAGGCGGGGAGCGACTGCGCCGCCGAGGTGCAGTTTAAAACAAGCAAGACTAAGAAATAATTGTTAAGGTAAGAATCGCATGATTTAAATAAAAGTTTTTTTATGATTTATTGCACGTGGATGGGATAAAGATTTGGCACAAAGCGAGCAAGACTAAGAGTTCAAACCCCTATGCATTGGGACGACCTTTGTTTGAAATTAGAAAGACTAAGAGTCATCTTCATCGTCATCAGGCGCTGCTTTTTTATTCTATGATGAGTTTAAAACTACCAAGGCCAGGGTTAGTTAGGTTAGTAAGGTTTGATTTTGATAATATAAGGGAAGAATTCAAAGCCCTAGCTACCTCCTTAGCTGAGGGTGGCTGAAACTGAGAGGATTATTTGCCACTCTTTAGGCGTGAAGGCCTGCCTCGCACGTTAACCTTGCTTGTTGGAGACAAGCTAATCAGGTGTGTTATCGCCGCAGTGTTAGGAGCGAGGTCTGCGGCGGTGCTGGGGCGTGTCGCTGGAGCGCTGGGGGCTGGCGGCTAGCCGAGAGCGGGGGTTGGGCTGGTGTACTGGTTGTGGTCTCGATATGTCGGTCTGAGTTTTAGTATCGCTCGGGGATACGCTGGTTTTTTACGGCTTGGGGTTTGCTGTTGCCTGGTGGTTTGCGTGGCTGGGGGCTTGGGTAGGGTTGAGCTTCGGGTTAAGGGGGATGTCTTCTCCGGGATCTTCGAGGAGGCTGGCGGGGTGCTGAGGTTCAAGACGTACTTGGCTGGCGAGTGGGTTTCGGCTGACGAGTACACGAGGGTGAGGAGCCCGATCGACCTGTCGGTGGTGGCGGAGGTGCCTAGGCTTTCCTGGGGGCAGGTGGACGCGGCGCTGGAGAGGGTGTACAGGAGGGGGAGGTGGGCGATCAGGGATACTCCTGGGTGGAGGAGGCTGGAGCTCTTTGAGAGGCTCGCGGGGCTCCTGGAGAGGTACAGGGAGGACCTTGAGTGGTCGCTGGTGGTGACGGCGGGGAAGACGCGGAGGCAGGCGGCGGGGGAGGTGGACTCCAGCATCATCAGGCTCCGGAGGGCAAGCCTTGACGCGAGGAAGATCTTCGGGGAGTACGCGCCGGGGGACTGGGACTCGACGACGGCTGGGACCGAGGCTATCGTGAGGAGGGAGCCATACGGCGTCGTGCTGGCTGTCGCGCCGTTCAACTACCCGCTCTTCGACAGCGTCGCGAAGTTCACGTACAGCGTGGTCGCGGGGAACGCGGTGGTGCTGAAGCCCCCGTCCGCTGACCCCCTGCCGGTTCTTCTCTTCGCCAGGCTGGCTGAGGCGGCGGGCTTCCCGGCTGAGTCCTTCGCGGTCGTCACGCTGCCGGGTAGCGAGAGCGACAGGCTGGTCTCGGACGACAGGGTGAGCGTGATCAGCTTCACTGGGAGCAGCGAGACGGGCAGGAGGATCCTTGCCAGGGCTGGGATCAAGCAGTTCGTGATGGAGCTGGGCGGCGGGGACCCGGCGATCGTGCTGGCGGACGCCGACCTGGAGCTGGCCGCGGAGAGGGTTGCCGCCGGGGTGTACAGCTACTCGGGGCAGAGGTGCGACGCGGTGAAGCTGGTTCTCGTCGAGAGGCCCGTGTACGGGGAGTTCACCGAGAGGCTTGTGCGGGAGCTCTCCAAGGTGGTGGTCGGCGACCCGAGGAGCCCCGATACGGTGATGGGCCCGCTGATCGACGAGGGGGCTGTCGAGGAAATGCTGAGCGCGGTGGAGGAGGCGGTGAGGATGGGCGGGCGGGTGCTGTACGGCGGCCGCAGGCTGGGCCCCACGCTGGTTGAGCCGACCTTGGTTGAGGTGCGGGACAAGCAGGCGCTCAGGGGGATGCGGCTGTACAGGGAGGAGGTCTTCGCCCCCGTGGCCGTGGTGACCGACTTCCAGAGCGAGGAGGAGGCCATCGAGATCGCCAACGGGAGGAGGTACGGGCTCGACGCCGCGGTCTTCGGCCGTGACCTGGAGCGAATAAGGAGGCTGGTCAGGTTCCTGGAGTTCGGGGCGATCTACGTCAACGACATGCCGAGGCACGGGATCGGCTACTACCCGTTCGGCGGCCGTAAGGACTCGGGCATCGGGAGGGAGGGGGTGGCGTACGCGGTCGAGCACGTGAGCGCGTACAAGACGATCGTGTTCAACTTCAAGGGGAGGGGCGTCTGGAGCTACGCGGAGTGAGCATGCTGGTGCAGCCCGACGGCAATCTTTTGCGTCGCCTGATGCGCACCGCCTAGGCTAGGGTGCGCGCCAGCCTGCTGTACTTGGGCTCGGTGAGGAGGACCCGCCTCTCGAGCCTCCTCGAGAGCTCCTCGCGTGCGAGGAATCCGCACAGAACTTCTGCTCCACACGCTCACACCTAGCCGTGCTGCACGGCGTGCCTGCGATATGTTTTCTGCGCGTCGAGGGGGTTAGCAGGCGGTATGCGGTTATCCGCGGTAAGCGTAGGGGTTTCCTGGGATGTTCCTGCGGCTTAGCGTGCTGGCCGAGCCGGGGGTTATGGGGGAGGTTCTAGCGCATAGTGTGTGAGGGGTGTGCTTGCATCGAGGCACTGCCGCGGGGTCGCACCGTCCTAGGGGCAAGTCGCTGGGCTTAGCCTCTAAAAGGTGGAGCTGGGTAAGCGGGGGGTTGTGCTTCAGTACTGCTTTGGGGAGTTGCGCTCGCCTGATGCCGGTAGCTAACTCCGTGCCCCTCATGGGGCTGACCGGCACTGTGCAGGCTAGCAGGCCCTGCTGATGCTCGACGTTGGCGCTACGGCACTGAGCTCGATGAAGCCGCGCTGTGGCTCGCAATCTTGCTTTGAGCTCAGGGTGGCGGGGGCCCGGCTAGAGCGCACAGAGTCCCCCTTTGTTAACTTAGCTTGTTAACAGCAAGCTTATTAAGGCTGTTAGCGTTAATGTGTTACGGTGGGCGGAGTGGGGTCGACGGTCGTGCTGGGGATCAGGGTGCCCAGGCAACTCAAGGAGGAGCTGGAGAGGCTGGGAATAGACTACGCTAAGGAGGTGAGGGAGTTCCTGGCCAGGCGGGTCAGGGAGGAGAGGGCGAGGAGGCTCAGGGAGGAGGCTGAGGCCCTTGCGAGGGAGATCGGGAGGCTGAGCGGCAACTACGCGGCGGAGTTCGTCCGGGAGGTGCGGGATGAGCGGTAGCGTTGTCGCCGACGCTAGCGTCCTCGTCAAGTGGTTTGTCCCCGAGGACTTCTACGAGCAGGCGTCGGCGCTGAGGGACGACCACCTCTTCGGGCGCGTCAGGGTCGTCGCGCCGTGCACCGCGCCGGTGGAGGTGGCGAGCGCGCTTAGGAAGTACGTCGCGAGGGGGTTCCTCGACGCGGGTCGCGCGCTGCGGGCCTTGGAGCTGCTCTGGAGGATGGAGGTCGGGCTGGTGGGCGTTGACGAGGGGCTGCTTCGGGCGGCGCTGGAGTTCAGCCTGGCGAGGGGTGTGAGCGTGTACGATGCGCTCTACGTGGCACTGGCGCGCTCGCTCGGGACCGTCGTGTACACGGCGGACGAGAGGCTCTTGAAGAGCATGGGCGGCGAGGAGCCGGTTAGGCACATCAGGGACTACACCGGGTCTGGCTCGGCGCCTGGTGGCGAGCCGCAGACTCGCTGAGGGTCTAGGCTCTTGGGGTCGGCGGTGGCGCCGGAGGAGGCTCAGCTGATCCTAGACAGGCTCGTGCTGGGGGCTTTCGGATCTCAGCGGGTCTCTACGCGAGGATTAGGGAGGAGCTCGCGAAGACCGGCAGGGGCTAGAGCCTGCACGCCAATTAAAGGGTGTCGGGCCCGCGGGTAAGGGGCTTGCGGCTTCACCTCTCGTAGCTGGCTACGGTGTGCAGCCCGAGGCTGCGCGCCCTCTCCTTGGCGGATGGGTAGATGAGGTAGCCGAAGAGCACGCCTATGGTCCTGCACGTGAGGGCCTCTGAGGCCGGCTTGTAGACGCGCCTGTAGAAGCGCTCGACGTCGGAGTCGCTGATCTTGGACTTGACCTCTCCGAGGACGACGACCCTCTCCCCGTTGAGGGAGCCCTCCCCGTAGAGGTTCACCTCCACCTCCTCCCCCCTCACCTTGAGGAACTCCCTCCTCAGCTCCCCAACCTCGACCCCTAGGTGCCTGTGCAGCCAGCCGGGGAGGTCCACCCTCGCGATGTCCTCGAGGCCGAAGCCCACGGTCTCCGAGAGCCTCCCCACCTCGACTCGGAGAGCGTCGAGCCCCTCAGCCAGCTTCGCCACAGCGATCTCAAGCCTGGCAACCGCGTCCTCCAGCTTGCCAGTACGTGCCTCGAGGGCTGCGAGCCTCTCCTCCGACTTTGCTTGGGCTTCAGCCAGCTTGGCGATTGCCTCCTCCAGTCGACCTACACGGGCCTCGACTTCCGAGAGCCTCTTCTCGGACTTGGCCTGCCCTCTGGCTAGCTTGGCGAGGGCTTCCTCGAGCCTCTTGGCCGACGCTCTGAGGTCCTCTAGGCCCAAGAGGCCCGCCACGGCGTAGCGTAGCTCCTCGTCCTCCTTGAGCAGGTCGAGCAGCCTTTTCCGGAGCTCCAGCTGACTCATCAGTTCCACTTAATGTGGGTTAAAAAGCTTATAAAAGCGTTAAGACGAGGGGTGAAGCTGGGGCTACTGTTTCTACTGCGAGGCAAGCGCTTCGATGTTGTCTGCTCGCCTAAGCACCCAAGCTGAGTAACATATAAAGCAAGGTTTGGAAGAAGCATGAGTGACGGCTGGAATCCGCATGAGGGTTGGCCCCAAAGGACGGGAAGAGCTCGTCTCCGAGGAGGAATACCACAGAAAGCTCCTAGTGAGGGTCGGTCCCAAGGGAGAGGTAATTATCCCGAGGGCGCTTGGAGAGGCTTACCGGATCGTGGAGGGGGGTTACGTGTTCATCGAGCCGACGGAGCGGGGGATCCTGCTCAGAGGAGTCGAGGACCCGGAGGAGGTTGTGAGGTGGATCAGGGAGAGGAGGGCTAGGGTGGGGGGAGGGGAGGCTAGGCTGGGCGAGCTGGAGGGAGTGGATCTGGAGGAGTACCTGCGAGAGTCTTCGTCGACGCCAGCCTGGTCGTCTACCTGAACGTGAAGATGCCTGTTGAGGAGGCGGAGCTGGTGGAGCGATTCTGGCTGGAGCTGCTCAGGGACACGAGCTGTACACGAACGTCTTGGCGCTGGACGAGGCGATCTACGTTTCGCAGAGGAAATACGGGGTGCCCTTCGCTGACACTCTTGAACTGGTGGGCAGAGCTGTTCTGCCCTACGTCGAGGTTCTCGCCGTGGGGGGTTAGAGAGTACCTGAAGGCTAGGGAGTTCATGCTGAGGCATGGGTTGAAGCCGTCTGACGCCCTCCACGCCGCCACAGTGGTGACGCATGGCCTGCAAGCCGTGGCCTCTGAGGATAGCGATTTCGACCGCGTGGGTGTTAAGAGGATATGGGTTCAGCGCCCCTAAGAGCAATGCTCGCCAGTTGCAACTGCTCTCAAGGGAGCCTCCTCGCTCGTGCTGGTAAGGTAAGGGGAGAGATCAGGCAACCAGTTTCCGCGGAACCCTAGCGGCTTGCGCCGAGGTGCTTGGAGAGGTACCTGTTCCATGTCGCTGAGGCCAGGTAGCCCGCCGCGGCTCCCTCGAGCGTCCGGGCGGCCAGGATGAGTGCGTAGAGAGCTGGGTTCATCCCGAGGAAGCCGAGGGCCACCGCCGCCGTCATCAGGGCGCTGTGAGCGCGGAGCTCGCCGCCGGCGTGCTCGACCCTCTTAACCATCATGAACCATACGTGGCTCAGGCTTTTATGGTGCTCCTTTTCCAAGGTTTTAAAAAACCATGGCGGGGCTTTCCGTTCTGACCCTCAACCTGCGGTGGGATGCTCGGGGCTCATCCCGCTTGAGAGGGTCCCGCCACGGGTGCTCTCCGGGGTCGATTACCGACGCGTATAGATTGGAAAGGCTCAAAAAGCCTCGGACAAGTTGGAGGGCTATGCGTCGGGAGCTCAGGCGCGTCCTCGGCTTGGCGGCTTTGACCGGAGTGAGCGTTGGGAGCATGGTGGGCTCGGGCGTGTTCTCGACTCCCGGGCTGCTAGCCTCCGTCGCCGGCCCCTCCGCGGTGCTGGCTGTGCTCCTCATGGGCGGCGCGACGCTCGTGCTCGGGCTGGTGTACGCTGAGCTGGGGACGCTTTTCCCGAGGGCCGGCGGGGTGTACTACTTCCCGCGCGAGATCCTCGGCGACTTCCTGGGCTTCGTAACGGGGTGGAGCTACTACCTGTCCTGCGTCGTGGGGACGGCCGCGATCATATACTCCTTCGTCCTCTACCTCTCCTTCTACGCGCCCTGGCTCGCGGAGGGCCTCACGCTGACGGGCTACGGGGTGGGCCTCTCGCTGGCTATCCTGGCCGTCGTCACGTACGTGAACGTCAGGGGGGTTAGGCTCGGCGCAGGCCTGAGCCTGGCTCTGACGGTGGCGAAAGTCGCCGCGATCGCCGCGGTCTCGGCGGCGCTGCTGCTCCGCTTCAAGCCCTCGAACTTCTCCAGCCTCGCCCCCTACGGGGCGCAGGGCCTGGCGCTCGCCGTGGCGTTCGGGTTCTGGATGCACGCCGGCGTCGAGTCTGTGAGCCTGGTGGGCGAGGAGGCGCTGGATCCCCACAGGAACATCGCGAAGAGCCTCCTCCTGACCATCTCGCTGGTGACGCTCGTCTACGCCCTCGCGTTCGCCGCGTTCGTCGGCTCCGTTGACTGGGGGCTCCTCGGCCTGCGGGAGGGGGACTGGGCCTCCCTTGCTAACCTCTCCTCCCCCTTCGCGGACGTCGCCCAGTCACTCGGCATGCCCGCCGTGGCCCACCTGGCGTTCATCGGAGCCGCGCTGAGCACGCTGGGCTGCTTCTCCGCCTGGGTGCTCCTGCAGGGCAGGGTCGCCTTCGCCCTGGCTCGGGAGTCGAGGCTCTGGGCGAGGCTCGGGGAGGTCCACCCGAGGTTCGGCACGCCGGCCAACGCCCTGGCCTTCTCGTCCCTTCTGACCGGCCTGGTGATGCTCGCTGTCCCCTCGTTCCCCAGCGTGGTGCTCCTGTCGATGATCGCCGCGTTCCTCGCGTACGCGACGAGCTCCCTGTCGCTCCCCGTATCCCGGAGGATGCTCCGGGATGCAGCGAGGCCGTTCAGGGCCCCCGCGCCGCTGCTGCTGGGCTGGCTGGGCTTCGCCCTCTCGACCCTCTACATGTACTGGGCCTGCTGGCCCTGGACCCTCACCGGCTCGTTGCTGATGCTCCTCGCCGTCCCGGTCTACAGGGTCTTCTCGAGGCTCAGCGCCGCGGAGCTCAGGAGGTCCTTGTGGTTGCTCGCCTACGTGGCTTCCGTGCCGATTCTCTCGCTGCTGGGCGACAAGACCTTCACGTACAGCAACTTCCTCCCGGTTGAGCCCCTCGGCCTCATCCCCACTCCCTGGGACGCGGCCGCCCTGCTTGCGGTCGCCACGGCGTTCTATGTCTGGGGCTATTATTCCGCGGTCGGGCCGGCCAAAGTCGAGTGAGGCGCGCCGTGCCCCCCCCCCTTCCCCCTCAACGCGGGTGCAGGGTTCGCGAGCTAGGCTTATAAGGGAGGCGGTCGAGGCGTTGGTGTGGGCGTCGAGGCGTTCAGGGAGCTTGTGTCGAGCAGGCTGGCCGGCAGGGTTGTCTTCGTGTCGCTGTTCGGCTCCGTGGCTGAGGGGAGGGCTGGCGGGCTGAGCGACGTGGACGTGGCCGTGCTACCAGAGAAAGTGGACGCTGAGGGCAGGCTTCTGCTGGCTACCGAAATAGCGGAGCTGGCATCCGGGGCGTTCGGCGTCCCGGAGGACCGCGTCGACGTCGTGTTCCTCGACTCGGATGACCTGCCGATCGGGCTCGCCTACAAGGCGGCGGTTAGGGGAGTGACGGTCTACTGCGCGGAGAAAGCAGCCTGCAGCGAGCTGAAGCTGAGGATCCTGTCGGAGTTCCTCGACTTCCAGGTCTTCCGCGAGAAGATGGACCTAGAGCGAAGGTACATTGAGGCGCTGAAGCGCAGGGTGGGCTTGGGCCTTGAAGCTCGGTAGCCTCCTCAAGATCATCGAGAGGAATGTCTCGCTCCTGGACGGCAAAGTGGTGGAGCTCGGCGTCTCCGGCCTCCTTGGGGACGAGTTCCACCTCAACTCAGTCCTGCACATCCTCCAGACGTCCTCCCAGGCTCTGATAGACCTCGCTTCCCACGTGATCGCCGAGGCTGGGCTAGGCTACGTTGAACGCTACAGGGACATCCCGAAGGTGCTCTACGAGGCGGGGGTGCTCTCGGAGAGCGAGGCGGCGCTCCTGAGGAAGATCATCGGCTTCAGGAACGTCGTGGTTCACGGCTACACCGGCGTTTCCGTGGAAATTATCAGGACGATCCTCGAGGAGAAAAGGTACCGTGACATAGTGCTACTGGCTGTTAAGCTTGCGGAGTGGGGTTACCGCGCGGGTATCGACCCGTAACCTCCCTTGAGGCGCGGCGCGCAGTACGGAAAGGAGGTCTCCGAATAAGCAACTCCTGCAGCGCAAAGTTTTATCGCGAGCTCCGTTTTGGATCGTGTGCCTCGCTCTAGGCTCCGTGTTGCGCTGATCGCCCTTTCGGTTATCACTGTTGCCTCTATCCTCGCCGCACTCTTCGTCCACCAGCACCGCTTTGCCGCGAGCGAGGTGAAGGGGCTTGAGGAAAGGTTCCTCGAAGCCTACGCTCACGACCCTGAGTTCCGCGAGGCTGTCGAGTCGCTCAGGAGGATGGTCCTGGATCCCGAGGCAGAGTTCGACAGGGGGAGAGCCTTCGAGCTCTTCAACCTCATCTTGTCCAAGCTCGGCCTGCCCAGCATGCCTCCCGAGTACTTCAACTGGGGGAAGTCGGTGAGCTCCAAGGCCGGGGCTCCACCCCCGCCGGTGGCCTGCGGCCCACCGCCCCAGCTCGTGCTGAGGATCGTGCAGCCCGCTGTGGACGTCGAGGCCGGGAACGGGGTCGAGGGGGTCTACGCCTGCTCTTTCAGCACGGATGGGGCTACCGCCGTTGAGGTCACTGTGGTGTTCGGGGACGAGGACAGGGGGTCTCCTGGGTCAACGGAGGACCTCTGGTACGACGCCTGGAGGCTGGTCTCCTGGGGCAGGATAAAGGACGTGGAGACGTTCTACGTGGTCCTCTCGGAGCAGGGCGACTATGTGAAGTTCCAGGGCTTGGCGCTCGTCCTTAACAGGACGCTCGGCCTCAGGAGCGTGGCGCCCATAGGGAGCGGAGGCGCCGGCTTCTCCACCTCAGCCCACCGTGAGGGTCTGGAGGCCTTCAGCGGCCCCGCGCTCACGCTCTACGTGAACACCTGGAACCACGCGCTGAGCACAGTCGACGCCAACCCGGAGCTCGAGAAGCGCGTCTACACCTACAACCTCAGCGGGGTGAGCGTGGCGTCTAGGGTGGACGTTGAGAACACCCTCTCAACGCTGAGGTACGCCAGCGAGGTCAGGCTGAGGCCCTAGCCCGCGTACTTGTTGAGAACCGCCGCGACGGCCTCCAGGTCTCCTGGCTCGATTTCGCCCATGAGCCCCACCCTGACCACCTTCCCCTTCAGCTCGCCCATACCGCCTGCCACTACGTAGCCCTTGATGGCCAGCTCCCTAATCGCGTCGCTCGCTCTCGGCAGGAGGAAGGCCGCGACCGTGTTGCTCCTTACGCTCTCGTCCTTCACTAGCGGCTCGGCCTTGACGGCGCTGTAGATCAGCCTGGCCCTCTCGGCGTGGAGCCGCTGGTAGCGCGGCAGCCCAGTCTCCAGTATGAGGTCGGTGGAGGCCTTGAGCGCGTACACCGCGCTTATCGGGGGAGTGTAGGGGGTCTCATGCTCGCGGAGGGCTTCGAGGAACTTGTCCAGCCTCATGGAGGGCGGCACGCCCAGGGTTGCGCGGGGCCTGGAGGAGAGGTAGAGCACCGCGGCCCCCGGCACGGCGAGCAGGGCCTTGTGGGAGGCGGTTGCGACAACGTCGACCCCCTCGGGTAGAGGCTCAGCAGGGAAGCCGGAGACGCTGTCCACTAGCAGCAGAGCGCCGAGGCTGTGCGCAAGGTCCCTCAGCCCGTCGAGGTACCTCGCGGCCACCGCTGTGCTGGTCTCGTTGTGGACAACGGCTATTGCCTTCAGGCCGGGGAGCTTGAGGGCCTCGTCCGACACGCTCTCGAGCGGCACGGCCCGCCCTGGAGGCGACCTGAGCGCGTGTACTTCGCACCCCCTGCTCCTGAGCGAGTCCACCAGCCTCTCCCCGAAGACGCCGTGCACCACGGCCAGGACCCTGTCGCCCGGCCAGAGGTAGTTGTACACCATCGCGTCGACGGCGAGCGTCCCCGTCCCGGGGAGGATCACGGGCTCTGCTCCGGGGTAGAGGCTGGAGAGGTTCTCGAGGACGCCCCGCAGGATCTCCCTGAACTCCTCCCCCCTGTGGTAGAGCGGCTGCCTCGCGAGCGCTTCAAGCACCCTGCGCGGCACCTGCACCGGTCCAGGCGTCAGGAGCTTCACAGCCTCTCCACCGCCTCCGCTATCGCGTGGGCCAGCTCCTCACCTATCCTCTCCTGCGCCTCCACAGTCTCGGCCCCGATGTGGGGCGTCACGATCACCTTGGGGTGCGCCACGAGCCTCCTGAGGGTCTCGCTCCTCGGCGGCTCCTCCTCCAGGACGTCTAGCGCCGCGCCGCCGAGGCAGTCGAGGCTGGCGAGGAGGGCTTCCGCGTCCACGACCTCGCCGCGGCTGGTGTTCACCAGGAAGGCTCCATCTTTCATGGCCGCTAGCTCGCGCCAGCTGATCATCCTCCTAGTCTGGGGAGTAAGGGGGACGTGGAGCGTCACCGCGTCCGACGACTCGAGCAGCTCCCAGAAGCCAACCTGCTCGGCCCCCGCCTCGCGTGCTTCCCTTGAGGCGTCCACGACGTCGTGGACGAGGACCCTCATGCCGAGGCAGGAGGCGTACCTGGCAACCAGCCTGCCCACCCTGCCGAAGCCGACCACCCCAAGCGTCTTCCCGCGGAGCTCTCGCCCCAGGAAGGCGGACTTGCTCCACACCCCCCTCTTCACGGAGTCTATGTGCTGGTAGAGGCTCCTGTGAAGCGCTATGAGCAGGCCTAGGGTCAGCTCCGCCACGCTGGCCGCCGAGGCTCCGGGTGCGTTCACCACGGCCAAGCCCCTGCTCACCGCGTACTCCACGTCGACGTTGTCGAGGCCGACGCCGTACCTGGCGAGCACCCTGAGGCTGGGGGACGAGTCCATAACAGCGCGGTCTATCCGTAGCCTGCCCCGGAAGACGAGGACGTGGTAGCCGTTAAGGCCCTGGAGGAGCTCCTCCCTCGTCACCCCTGGCCTGTAGTCGATGGTGAAGCCGAGACCGCTCAGCCTAGTGAGGAAGCTCTCAGGAACCCTGTCGACCACGAGCACTCTGCTGACAAAAGCGACGCACCACGCAACCAGGCTTTTGGGACGGGATTTAAGCTTTACCCAGAGTGGGCTGGAAAACTTTCAGCCGATGGCTGAAGCCGCGAGTCCTTTCCGGTAGGCTCTACACCTGTACAGGCCACTCTAGGGAACCTTGGGGGTGAAGCTTTAATAGACAAGGGGCGCTTAGAGCACGCGATGCTTGAGCCCGAGAGGCGCTTGAGGGCGCTGCTCGCCAGGGAGATCGTGCGGGAGAGGCTGGGCCTCAGGAGGGTTAGGCGGAGGCCGGGGGGCCCTGAAGTTGAGAAGGCGGCAGCGCTTGCGCTCCTCTACTGGGAGCTCTTCAGAGGGGTGGACTGGGTTGGGGGAGAACTTAGAGCGAGAGCTAGCCGGGGAGATAGGGAGGGCGCTGGCTAACGGCTCCGTCCTCGAGGTGCTGGCCGCGGTCAACACGTTCCTCGCGGAGAGGGGGCTTGGCAGGCTGGTCATCGTGGGCGGCTTCGCGGTCGAGATCTACAGCGGCGGAGCCTACAGGACGGGCGACGTGGACGTGGTTGTTGAGGGGGCGGCGGACCTCCTGCGGGGGGCCCTCGGTCTGTTGGAGGAGTGGAGGAGCAGGGTGTGGCCGCGCCTGGCTCATCTGCCCCCTTCACCGATCCGAGGGCCCCCTCTTCGGGGTCATGGGTCGCCCCTTTCGGGGCGGGCCGCATGCTAGCGGCCTTCAGCCCGGGTCGCCGCGGGCACATCCCCTCCTCGCGCCGCGCGCAGCACCCACCCACAGCCCCCTTGACCGGGGTGGGAACTGGTGACTCCCACTACCTCCAGCCGGTTTAGGGGTTTATCTCCCTTTTGCTTTGAAGGCTGAAAGTGAAATCACTTATTATACCTCCTAAGGGGTGGGGCTTAGAGCAGGCACTGACTGGCGAGGGGCTGTCGAAGCTAGGGCCAAGAGGCCGGCAGAGAGGGGGACAACTGCTAGCGACGCAAGAACGCCGATTAGTATGGCATGCAACTTGCCTACCTTCATTCCATATGAAAAGGTAAGCGGGTGGTTGATTAACTTTGCGCTCAGGGCTGCGTGTATGCAAGCCGCCCTGCACCCTGATTCCCAGACTGGTGCGGGCTTTACGGCCGCTAGTCCCTCAGCGCGGCCAGCAGAACCTCAACAAGGGTTTCTCCTGCTTCGCGGACTCTGGGGGACATCCTAGAGCAGAAATCCGTTTTCTCGACCTGGATCCCGATGAGGTAGGACTTCGACCCTATAAGCGCGGCGAGCATGGGTAGGGGGATGGCGTGGGTGCTCAGGGGCGGGAAGGCAACTCCGGTTCCCGTTAGGGGCGAGACGACTATACTCCCGGGCTCGAGGCCCGCGTCGACGGCGTCCACGAAGACGGTGAGGTCCGGCTTAGCTGAGGCGATGTCTCTGATGAAGAGCTCGGGGTTTGGGCCGGCCACGATGACTTTCCCCTTAAAGCCCTTCTCCGCCAGCTTCCGGGCCACGAGGACCCCGACCCCGTCGTCCCCCCTCAGCGTGTTGCCTACTCCTACGACGACTACCTTGCGGGCCTTCCTAATCTCCTCCACAAGCTCCTCAAGCGTAACGCGAGAGCCCTCCACGACTCTTCGACCCCTCACCCAGCCAGTTCCAGCTAATATGTTATTTTTTATGATTTTTATAGATGAGCGCCTCAGATCGGAGCCCCGCAACTACCCCCTCGTTAGGGTTTTTACGCAGTTCGTCGCTCGTCGTAGTTAAATTTAACTCTTGGCAGAGAGTGTTTACTGCGTGGCTCTCCTTGACTGGCTAAAGCTAGCCCGGGTCGGTAACTGTCTAGCGATTGCCCTGGGCGTTTTAACGGGTTATGTGTCTGGGGGTGGGCACGCTCTGGAGCCACCCTGGCTACTGATGGCTTCAGCCGCCCTCGTCGCGGCCGGTGGGAACGCGCTGAACGACCTCATGGATGTGGAGGCCGACAGGGTTAGTAAGCCTTGGCGTCCACTAGTCCGGGGTAGCGTGAGCAAGAGGGGGGCGCTCGCGTTCTCGGTCGTGAGCTTCGCGTCCGGGGTCGCTCTCGGCTTCTCCCACAGCCCGCTGACGGGCTTCATCGCGCTCCTCGCATCCCTCCTTGTAGCGCTCTACGATGTAGCGCTCAAGGCCCTCGGCGTCCCGGGCAACGTCGCCATCGCGCTTCTCTCCGCGCTGAACGTGGTTTACGGTGGAGTCGCGGCACCCAGCTCCGCGAGGTCCCTCCTCCCAGCCCTCTTCGCCTTCCTCCTCATCCTTGGGAGGGAGTTCATGAAGGGCCTCGAGGACGTTCACGGTGACCTGAGGGCCGGCTACAGGACGCTAGCCTCCACGCGGGGACCCCGCGCGGCACTCACAGCCTCCGCGCTAACGCTAATGCTCGTCGTAGCCCTCAGCCCGCTCCCCGTGCTGTTCGGATACGGCCTCCCGTACATCGCGCTGGCGGTCGTGGGGGTAGACGTGCCCGTTCTCCTTATACTGCTGTACGTTTCGGAGGAGCCCCTCAGAAGGGCGTGGAGGGCTACTAGGGTGCTGAAGCTCCCGATAATCGCCGGGCTTCTCGCCTTCCTAGTCGGGGGTTGGGGATGAGGGTGGAGGTCGCGGCCGAGATCAGGAGGAAGTCTATTCACATGATCCCAGGGTTCCTGGCTATACCGGTTGTGGTGTGGCTGGGGAACCCCTACGCCACGCTGATCGCGGCCTTCTTCCTGGCGTTGTACACCCTCAACGAGGTCTCGCTACGCCTAGGGCTTAACTGGAGGATTCCCATAGCGTGGCACACGTACAGGTTTATGGCGAGGAGGGAGGAGCTCGAGAAGAGGTACTTCACCGGCACGGTATACTTCTGGGCTGTGACCACAGCGGTGGTCCTTCTCCTCGAGCCTCGCCTCGCCGCAGCGGCAGTCATGATCTCCAGCTTCGGCGACGCGAGCGCGGCGATCGTGGGCAAAGCGCTTGGGGGACCCAGGGTCCCCCCGAGGAACAAGACCTTAACGGGCTTCGCGGCCATGTTCCTCGCCTCCCTGGCCTCGGCTCTGCTCTGCGGTGTCCGCTTCGAGGCCTCCCTGCTCGCCTCGCTACTCGCAGCGCTAGCAGAGCTCTTCACACCGGTTTCAACACTAGACGAGCTTACCGTCCCAGCCGTCGCGGCAACTGTGCTACAGCTTACTGCTGGTCAGCTACTGCGACCATAAGTGTCGCTCAGGCATTGAGGTGAATGCTGTCCGGCAACTCGCCAGACGGTGCCCATCACGTATTGCTTTGCAAGGTCCTACTCTCTAAGAAACGCCTGAAGAACGGCTTCGTGTTCAGGTACTCTAGTCGCTTGTCCTCGAGCATGATTCTGAGCTCCCAGCTCCTCAGGGCGGGGCACACGTAGCAGCCGATGCGGAAGAAGCCGTAGTCGTACAGGGGGTTCACGGGCACCCTGTTCAGGGCGAGGTACAGCTGGACGTGGAGCGCGCTCCAGAGCTTTATGGGGGCTGCCTCGAGGTTGTCTCCGTGGCGCAGGAGGGCTGGCCGCTCGAGCCTCGAGGGCGACTCCGCCTCCCTGTCGCCCACCACGACTAGGACGGTGCCGCTCTTCGCGTACTCCTCGATAAGCCTCTGCGTCGCGGCGACCTTCAGCTTCGTGCACCAACTGTCCTCCACGCTGGGGAGGGGGGCGCCTGCCTCCAGGGCCTCCCTGACCTCGGCGCGGACGCGCACGGGGTCAACCCCGAGCTCGCGGGATGCCTCCTTGACGTGGCTCAGCGTCTCCTCGAACTCCATGCCCGTGTCTATGAAGACTGGCGTCGCCTTCGGGCCGAAAGCCCTCCTGGCTACGAGCAGCGCGGCCGTGCTGTCCTTGCCGCCGCTCCACGGGACGAGGACGTGGTCGGCCTCGAGGGACTTGAGGAAATCCGCGCTCCCCCGCTCCAGCGCCTCAAGCGCCGCCCTGTTGAGCTCCGCCTGCTCCTCCACGCTCGCCGCCTCGACTCCGCCCTCCGCGAGCCTCTCCGCGTGCAGGTCGAGGCCCCGGTAGCTCACCCTGAGCTTTGCCGCTAGCCTTGCCCCGGAGTAGAGGTAGTGCTCCCCCTCGAGCCTCTTGAGGATGAGGGTGGTCTCGACGTTGAAGAGCCTCTTAGCGAGCGAGCGCATGCCCGGTGTAGCGAGGTAGGCGTCATACCTCGGATTGTACTCCCACGCCTCGGGGGTCTCGCCGCCCCTGATGACGTAGGACCCCTTCTCCTCCAGCCATCCGAGTGAGAGCCTGAAGACGGCCTTCGCCCTCAGGTAGTGCTCCAGCAGCCTGTGGAGGCGCTCGTTCCTGGGTTTCGCCTTCGGCACGGTGTAGAAGACGTAGTTGAACGGGTACCTAGCCTCTAGGGCCTTGAGCCCCTCGTCCTCCCTGCCGAGCATGACTATGGTTAAGCCGCTGAAGCTACGATCTAGGGCCTTCGCGGCCTCCTCGGGCTCGCGGGCGCCCCCGAGGGTCTCCACGACCGCTTCGGAGCCCATGTAGTGCCTCAAAGCGTGCTCAAGGGCGTCCGCGTCGCCCCTCGCCCTGACGACCACTCTGACGAGCGCGCGAGCCAGCCGAACTCACCCGCTAGACCCCAAGCCCGATTTGGCTAGCTCATAACAGTTATTTAGAGGTTTACTGAAGCTAACTAAGTGGTTGCGCTTGGAGTTCAGGCTCCCGTGGATCGTGGCCATAGGCTCGGGCAGCGTCGAGAGGCTGCCGGAGATCCTACGGGGTATTGGCTGCGGCTCGGTGCTCGTCGTCACTGACGCCACCATCAGGGGGCTCCTGGGGCCCAGGGTCGAGGGGCTGCTCGCGGGCTCCTTTAAGCTGGGCTTCGTGGAGGTTTCCACAAACCACCAGCCGACGCTCGACAAGCTCCACGTTGAGATACCCTGGGCTGGGTACGACTGCGTGCTCGGGCTAGGCGGCGGTAGGCCCGTCGACGTCGCGAAGTACCTCGCCCACAAGTCCTCTAAGCCCTTCGTCAGCGTTCCCACTTCGATAAGCCACGACGGCTTCGCGAGCCCGATCGTGGCGCTGAAGGACGATAGCGGCAACCCGCTCTCCCTCTTCACCACGCCCCCAAGAGTGGTCGTCGTGGACCTCCAGATCGTCTCAAAGGCCCCCAGGAGGCTACTGGCCAGCGGCGTAGGGGACCTGGTGGCGAAGGTGACGAGCGTGGCGGACGCGAGGCTCGCGGTGAGGGAGAGGGGCGAGGAGATCCCCGAGTCCTCTCTGAGGCTCGCCGAGGCCGCGGCCTCAATGGTTGTCGACAACATAGGGGAGGTCTCGTCCTGGACAGAGAGGGGCCTGCGGCTGCTGGTCGAGGCGGGCCTCCTCGCCGGCATGGCTATGTCGGTGGCCGGGAGCAGTAGGCCCTGCAGCGGCTCCGAGCACCTCTTCAGCCACGCCGTCGACAAGCTCTACCCTGGGAGGGGTGGCCTGCACGGCGAGCAGGTCGGTGTCGGCGCCGTGATCTCCGCCTACCTGCACGGGCTGGACTGGAGGAGGATAAAGGGCATCCTCAGGAGGGCCGGAGCCCCAACTACGGTCTCCGGGATCGGGCTGTCGGTGGAGGAGGCCGCCCGGGCGCTGGTGGAGGCGCCTAGGCTGAGGGAGAGGTACACGATACTGCACAAGCTCGGGCTGGGCGAGCGCGAGGCCCTTGAGGTAGTCGCCGCGACAGTTGGCTCAGAGGAGTGAGGAGAGGACTACCGCGAGCCCGAGCAGTATGAACAGGAGGCCTGACGCCTTCCTGAGTTTGTCGAAGCTCACCCTGCGGGACAGGCTACGGGAAAGGAAAACGCCGAGGGCGTTCGCGGCCAGGTAGCCCAGCACGCCTCCAAGGAGCGTCGCGAGGGGGTTGCAGGATGCGAGGGTGACAGCTAGGGTGGTGAGCTGGGTCTTGTCCCCCATCTCGGAGAGCAGTATCGCCGTGAAAGCCGCCCCCAGGCTCCCGCACTCGCCTCCCTCTTGCCTCGACAACAGCGTGAGGACGCCGAGGAGCACGAACAGAGCCCCGGCGGCTGTCCTAAGCGCCCAGGCGTAGCCCGACACGAGGCTGGCCGCTCCGGAGGCGAGGAAGACTGGGACCGCGTTCGCCAGGAGGTAGGCTGTGGATGACACCGCTAGCACGTGGAGGGGGTTGTGTAGCGCCGCCACGGTTGCGGTTGCCAGCATGGTTTTGTCGCCGAGCTCTGCGAGGAACACCGGCAGGCTTGACCCAGCAACGGCCTTTAGCAGCTCCTCCGCCACGCTTCGCCAAAGCAACGCTCGCTTTAAAGGGTTTACGCCTTCACGTCTCGAGCTACCGCCGGAAGGGGTAGACACGTTTTTAAACGTTAATAATCTTTGTTAAGCGTGTGCAGGCTTTTCGGCTACATATCTCGGAGGCCCTTGAGCCCGAGCTTCGCGTTCTACTCAGGAGACGTCAACCTCCACACTCTATCCCGCATTCACGGGGACGGTTGGGGCATCGCGTGGACCAGTAACGCCGGCTGGGAGCTGTACAAGGAGCCCGTCGCGCTTCACGCCTCGGCTGAGGCGAAGAGGGTTGTCCAAGGCGTCAGGTCGATGCTCGTGATAGCGCACGTGCGGAAGGCTAGCCCCGAGTACGGCGTGGTAGGGTACGCGAACACGCACCCCTTCGTCTCGGATGGCTGGGCTTTCGCCCACAACGGGACGATCAGGCCGTACGACAGGCTGAGGGGGCTTCTTGGCGAGAGGGCTTCGCTCCTCCAGGGGGCGACGGACTCCGAGGCGTTCTTCCAGCTGCTCCTGAAGCGCATCGAGGAGGCTGGGAGCGCTGTCAGCGGGATACTCGCGGCTGTCTCTGACCTGGAGGGCTTCGACTACACGAGCCTCAACTTCCTGCTCAGCGACGGCTCTCACCTCTACGCCCTCAACAAGTTCAGGAGCGGGGACGAGGAGTACTTCACGCTCCACATGGGTAGGTTCATGATAGAGGGGGTTGAGCTGGTGGCGGTGGCTTTCCAGCCGGTGGGAGGGCTCGAGGGCTGGGTGAAGGTGGGGAACGGCAAGCTCCTGGTCGTCGACAGGACGCTGACCCCTACCGTGTACCAGGTTCCCTGAACTCGCTGAGCCTCGTCTGCCTCCTCCAGAGCATCACGGCTGCTATGTGCGTGCATATCTGCTTCTCCCTTGCCCAGCCGTGCGCCCTGTAGAAGCAGTCGCACCTGTACCTGCCCTCGTGAAGCCAGACGTTGTAGACGGGCTTCCTGTCGCCGAGCTCCGGGAAGCCCTTCACCAGCCAGTGGCCGTCCCTGAGGCGCTCGACCCCGGCTAGAGCCCGGTAGAGGGCCCTGAAGAACCAGCTGTCGCTCTTGTCGGGGAACTCGGACCTCAGCCCCCTGTAGGCGTGGGCTAGGGACTCAAAGCCCTTGGGCACCCTGCCCCTCATTATCTCCCTGGCCTTCTCGGCTCTCTCGTCCATCCATGAGTGACTGCTCAAACTCCAAAATAAACGTTGAGCGCCCCTCCCCTAAGGGCCCTGCACAACCCTTGCTTACAAGTAGGGTTTTCGTAGCTATCGAGACTGCGAGGTTTTAGGCTGGGGCTCGGGGACCTCGGAGAACGTGCTAGGCGTTGCCGGGGATTCGCGCGGAGGCAACCTTGGCTGACTCCAGCAGGGGTGCTAGAGCCCTCGCGAGCATCTCCTCGTACTTCGCCATGTCCAGGCACCTGCCGTCGTACAGCCTCCAAGCCTGGACCCTGAGGTAGGGGTTCGGGTTGCGCGAGTCGACCCAAACGTACTCGACGTAGTCACCTACCGTCACGCTGTACCCGTTAGCCCTGAGCTGCTGGGCGGCCACGAAGACCGGGGTCCTGGCGGCGTACTCCTCCCTTCTGAGCGTGGCGCCCGCCACGAGCTCCTCGGCTCTAGCGCGGCGCAGTGAGGACGCGAGCCTCCCGAGCTCCAGCTCCGCCCGGGCCTCCAGATCTCCCCCGCGCTGCGCCGCCTCGACGATGGCGCGGGCCAGCTCTAGCTGGGCCCTCTTGATGAACTCCGGCACCCCGCTCCTGACCGCTTCAACGCCCTTCGCGACAACCCTCCCGCCGGCGAAGCCTATGTACCTTTTAGCAACCCCGGCTGCGCCGCCCCTCTCGGGGAGCAGGAAGAGCCACTCGTAGTAGGCGTCGAGCCTCATCGGCAGGCCTGTCCGCTCCGAGAGCTCGAGGGCGAGCCTCTCGTAGTCCTCGGGCTCGGCGTCGGGCTTCGTGAGGAACACGCTGTCCGTGTCGCCGTAGACCACCCTGTAGCCGCGCCTCTGAACGAGGCCCAAGACCTGGAGCATCACCCTCCTCGAGGCCCTGTTTATCCACTCGAAGGTCAGGGGGTTGCCCAGCCTGTTGTAGTTGTTGCCGCTGTAGCCGTAGCTGGACACCAGGATCATCTTCAGCTCGCTCTGCCTCTCCTCGGCCCACCTCGCCAGCTCGCCCGCCGACAGCTTTGCGAGCCTCTTGAAGCAAAGCCTCCTGGAGAGCGCCTCCTCTATGAGCTCGGGGAGCAGGCCCCTCGGGCTGCGCCTCACACCCCTCCTCGTGACGGTCTCGTAGCTTATGTTGCGTTTGACTATCAGGTTCGGAAACATGGACTCGAAGTCCAGCACCGCGACTCCCCTGTAGAGGCCCGGCCGGGGCCTTATGATGAGGCCTCCCCTGTCGTAGAGGTGTATCTCCCAGGCGGTCCTCACAGGCACGTTGAGGTTCATCCTCCTGGGGACGGCGTAGCCCCTGGTGAGGAGCACGTAGCTCTGCCTCATGTCGATCATCCTCCCGTAGCTGACGCGCGCCGCCTGGGCGGGTGGAAGTACGGTGAACCTGCTCCTCTCCTCCAGCCCCGCGAGGCCGATCCTGGCGAGCAGGCTGTACTCCACGAAGATCCTGCCCTCCAGGAGCCCGTCGCCCCTGCCTAGCTTGAGCCCCATGCGCCGCGCCTGAGCCGCCAGCCTCCTCAGCTCCGCGTAGCTCAGGCTCGAGGCCACGAGGTCGGGGTCGAACCTCCTTACCTCCGAGGCCAGGGCCTCGACCAGCTCCTCCAGGGGGCCCTGGACGGAGAAGCCCTCCTCGGCGTGGACGCTCAGGTGAAGCTTCCCGCCTTCCAGCCGCGAAAGCGAGAACCTCATCACCCGCAGGGGGAGCGGCTCCACGCTGTCCGGTGCGCCCTGGACGGTCATCGGGGTCACTCTGCGCTCGGCGAGGACCTTGTGCGCGACCGGTATGTCCGAGGCGTAGGTCTCGACGCCGAGCCTCTCCAGCGCGCTCCTGGCGCGCCTGTATTCCTCAACGCTGTCGAAGTAGAGCTTGAAGAAGGTCGAGGAGCCCCTGGGGAAGAGCTTGAGCTCCACCTCCTCGGCGTCATAAACCGGGAGCTCGAGGCCCGCCACCTGCTCCCTCTTGACTAGGAGGTAGTTGTAGAACCTGAGCTTCTCGGCGCGCACTGCACCGTTCAGCCCCTTGAACCAGAGCCTGGCCTCCCCGTCGGAGTACGAGACGTCGTAGAGGAAGCTTTCCCCCATCCCAGCGCTTAAGCCCCCTTGGGCGTAGAAAACCGTTGCCGGCTGAGCCCTGGGGGGTGTTGCAAATCCTTATTTATTGTTTTCGTTCAAAACCCGGGCAGTGCATATAAGGGACCTCACGGTACTAGTGCACCGTATGAGGGCTAAGAGGGCTCTAGTCGTAGCTGAAGCGGGCGTCATGGCCGCCCTAACCGCGGCGGTCACGATGGCCATCCAGGTCCCGGTGCCCGAGACTCACGGCTACATCAACCTTGGCGACACCATGGTCATGCTCTCCGGCGTGCTCTTCGGCCCCTTGGTCGGGGGACTGGCTGGCGGTGTGGGGTCGGCCCTGGCCGACCTGCTGTCCGGCTACGCCAGCTGGGCCCCCTTCACCCTCCTCATCAAGGGCGCTGAGGGCTTTGTCGTCGGTCTCCTCGCCAGGAGGGGTGGCCGGCTGTGGACGCTTGCCGGCTGCCTCGTCGGCGGGGCGGTGATGGTTCTCGGGTACTTCGCCGTGGAGTACGCGCTTTACGGCGTCGGCGCCTTCGCCGAGCTACCCGGTAACGTGGTTCAGGCCGCGGTGGGCGCGGCTGTCGCGGTCACCGTGGGGCCGGCGGTCAAGAGGGTGCTGGGGAGGGTGTGAGGCGCCTTGCGGTTGCCCGTGGGTAAGCTCCCCTACAGCGAGCTGAGGAAGCTTCTATCGGTCGTTGCGAGGCCGGACCCGTCGGTCTTGCTGGGGCCCGGCGTGGGCGAGGACGCGGCCCTGGTCGACCTCGGGGACCAGGTGCTCGTGGTGCACACCGACCCTATCACAGGCGCCGTTGAGAACATCGGCTGGTTCTCGGTGCACGTCTCCGCGAACGACGTCGCGACACGCGGGGCTAGGCCCAGGTGGCTGACCACGCTCATCCTGCTCCCCGAGGGGGCTACCTCTGAGGCGGCTCTGGGTATTGCGAGGCAGATCAGGGAGGCGGCGGACGAGATAGGGGCTGTCGTGGTCGGCGGCCACACCGAGGTTACGCCGAGGCTGGACAGGCCTATAGTGGCCACCACGGCTTTCGGGGTGGCTAGGAGGGACAGGGTCGTGTACACGGCGAACGCCAAGCCGGGGGACGTTCTCGTGCTCACGAAGGGGGCGGGCGTCGAGGGGACGGCTATACTCGCGAGCGACTTCAGGGACAGGCTTGCGGGGAGGGTGAGCGAGGAGGTCGTCGAGCGCGCTAGGGGCTTCGTGCGGGAGCTGAGCGTCGTGCGCGAGGCTATGATAGCGGTCGAAACCGGGGGCGTGCACGCGATGCACGACGCGACGGAGGGCGGCGTTCTCGGGGCCGTCCAGGAGGTGGCGATCGCCTCGGGGCTCTCGGCTACAGTCTTCGAGGAGAGGATCCCCGTGAGGAGGGAGACCGCGGAGATCTGCCTTGCGCTGGGCGTGGACCCCCTTAAGCTGATAAGCTCGGGCTCGCTCCTCATAGCGGTCGAGGAGGCGAGCCTGGGCAGACTGATTGGACGGCTCGCTGAGGCCGGGATAACCGCGGCGCCTATAGGGCGCCTCGAGAGAGGCGAAGGGGTTACCCTCTACAGGCGGGACGGGTCCGTGGAGAGGATCCTGGAGCCAGTAGTCGACGAGCTCTGGAGGCTCTACGGGGAAACCTAAACCACTTTCTTAGCCAGCCTCCTCGGCCCCAGCAGCTTCCAGGCGAGCAGCGCTAGCAGCGCGCGCCCGTACATGTCCGTGTTCTGCGTCGCCCACGCCCCCACCGCGCCGAACCTGGATGCGAGTATCTGGGCTGGTATGGCCCTGAGGAACACCACCGTGAAGCTGCTTATGGCTAGGGGAAGCCACACGCTGCCCATGCCCCTGACAGCCCCGTATATGGCGCTGCTCGCGCCGAGGCCTACCTCGCTGGCCGCAGCCAGGATGAGGTAGATCTGGACCATCCTAGCGACCTCCGGGTCGTCGGTGAACAGGTGGCCGACGAGCGGCGAGATCAGAGCCAGCACGAGTGCGGCGGCGCCCATCCACAGGACCCCTATCTTCACGCCTTCTTTGAGGCTCCTCTCCGCTTCCTCGATGCTAGCGGCGCCCACGTTCTGCCCCGCTCTAACAAGCGCCGCGAGGCTGACGGCGAAGCTGGGCTGTATTACGAGCGACTCGACGGTGATCCCTATGTTATGGGCTGCGAGGGCCACCTCCCCTCCCCTGGCCACCGCGTTGATGTAGATGTTCTGGGCGACGCTCGCGACGAACCTTTCGAGGGCGGTCGGCGCGCCGAGCACGAGCACCTTGAGGCTCAGGGCGCTGGGGAAAGCGAGGCTTATCCTGAACGGGGGCCTCCAGACGGCGTACGCCGAGAGGCCAGCGTAGCTCGCCAGGGACGTGGCGAGGCCAGCCCCCCTCAGGCCCATGGCTTGGAGCCCCGGCGCGCCCAGAGTGAGAGCCGGGATCAGCAGGGAGCCCGTAGAGACGCTTATGATCGAGGAGTAGGCGCTGGGCCAGGGGTTGTCGGCGCTCCTGTAGGCGGCGCTTAGGCTCACGTTGACCATTAGGGCTGGTAGCGAGAGCAGCCGGGCCTGCGCGTACTCAAGGGCGAGCCGCACGACCTCCTGGTTCCCCGCCGACACCGCGGCCAGGTAGCCGGGCAGCCAAGCCACGGCTGTAGCTAAGGTGACCAAGGCCGATAGGATGGAGAGGAGAATGGTTTCCCCAGTGGCTCTGCCAGCCGTCTCGGGGTCACCCGCCCCGATAGCCTGGGAGGCGACGACCATGAGCCCGCCCGTGAACACCGTGGACAGCGCGTTCACCAAGAAGAAGAGGTAGGAGGCGAGGCCGGTGGCGGCCACGGCGGCTGTGGAGAGGCGTGAGACCACGCTTAGGGCGACTAGGCTTAGAAGCGAGTCCGCGAGCACGCTGATCATTATGGGTAGCGCTAGACCGCTCACAGTCTTGCCGCTCATCGGATCCCTACAATGGCCCCTGACAATAAATACATTTTAACCCAAGTGTGCCATACGCCGTCCCGCAGGCTCAGCACGGAGCTACCTGCTACGCGTTGCCGCAACTCTTATGCGGTTTCACTTTCACCGTACACTCACACCCCGTGGAGCGAAGTGGAGACACACCCCCGCTGGCTGCTTGAGCGGTCAGGCCCGTCTGCTACGTGGCAAAACGGTATAAGGCGGTGCCCCGAGATTAAAGCTGGTAGAAATGAAGGTGGCCACCGTCGAGGAGATTAGGCGCATCGACGAGCAGGCTAGCGATAGGTACGGGATCTCCCACGAGATCCTGATGGAGAACGCCGGCGCTGCGGTGGCGAGGCTGGTGCTGCAGGTGTTCGGGACCAGGAGCATCAGCGCGGCCGTGGTGGCGGGCGTCGGGAACAACGGGGGAGACGGGCTCGTGGCGGTCAGGCACCTGGCATCGGAGGGGGCGGACGTCGAGGCTTTCGTCGTCGGGGAGGAGTCGAGGATGAGCAGCCTTACACGGGTTAACCTGGAGCGGGCTAGGAGGTGCGGGGTTAGGGTTCAAGGGGTCTCGGGTCCCGAGGAAATGCAGCGGATGCGGGAGGCGCTGGAGTACGCTGACGTCGCCGTCGACGCCCTGTTCGGTGTAGGGCTTAACAGGCCTGTTGAGGGGGTGTACAGGGAGGCTATCGAGGCCGTGAACTCCTCCGGCGCGCTCATCGTGAGCGTGGACATACCTTCTGGGGTTAACGGCGACACGGGTCAGGTGATGGGCGCGGCCGTCAGAGCCGACTACACCGTGACCTTCGGCCTCCCGAAGCCCGGGCTCCTCCTCTACCCCGGGGCCGAGCTGGCCGGGGAGATCTACGTCGCGAGGATATCCTACCCGAGGGAGCTCCTCGAGGACCAGTCGCTGAGCATTGAGACGAACGAGCCTTTACCCGTGCCCCCGAGGAGGCCCGACACGCACAAGGGCGACTACGGGAAGGCCTTGTTCGTGGCCGGCTCGAGGCGCTACCTCGGGGCCCCACTCTTCGCCTCCATGTCCTTCCTGATGGCGGGGGGAGGGTATTCGAGGCTGGCCACGGTCTCCTCGATCGTCCCCCACCTTGCCTCGCGGGCGAGCGAGGTCGTGTACGAGGGGCTCCCCGAGACGCCTAGCGGCTCCCTGTCACGCGGCGGCCTAGATAGGATCCTCGAGCTGGCTGAGTGGGCTGACATCGTGGTCGTGGGGCCGGGGCTCTCCACGGACGAGGAGACCGCACAGCTCGTCCGGGACCTTGTTGCGAGGGTTGAGAAGCCCGTGATCGTCGACGGCGACGGGCTGACCGCGGTCTCGAGGAGCTTGGACGTGGTCAGGGGCAGGCGGGAGGCTACTGTGCTCACACCCCACCTCGGGGAGATGTCGAGGCTGACGGGGCTCAGCGTGGACGATATACGGCGCGACAGGATCGGGGTGCTCAGGAGGACCTGCAGGGAGCTGGGCGCCTACATCGTGCTTAAGGGAGCGCACACGCTCATCGGCACCCCGGACGGGAGGGTCTTCGTGAACATGACCGGCAACCCTGGGATGGCTAAGGCCGGCTCGGGGGACGTGCTCGTGGGAGCGATCGCCGCTATGTACGGTTTAGGCTTCAGCGTCGAGGACAGCGTCAGGATGGGCGTCTTCGTGCACGGGATGGCGGGCGACCTAGTTGCGGTGGAGAAGGGGGTTGACGGCGTCACCGCCTCCCGCATAATGGCCGCGCTCCCGCGAGCCCTGAAGCTCCTCAGGGAGAGCTTAGAGGAGGTTCAGTCGCTCTACGCCCTAGCCGAGATCTGAGCGCCGTGCCGGGCTGGACAGGTTATCGTTTTTCTTTGGTCCGGGTTAGCGGTAAAGCTTTTTCCGTCCTGCCCAGACCTTGTTCGAAGCTGTGTCCAAGCGCGCGACGCTGGGGTCTTGAACGGTATTACTCTCCGTAATTAAGTATCCTAAAAATAGGAGTATTTAGCCCTATAGAGAAGAGGTGCGCTTAATGAGCTACGCGTCCGTAGGCAAGCGGTTGAGGCTCGGAAGGATACTTCCCGACGGGAAGAGCCTGATCTTCGCGTTCGACCACGGCGTCGAGCACGGCCCAGCGGACTTCCCAGGCGAGACGATCAACCCGAGGAAGATACTCGAGAAGGTCGTCGGCGAGGTGGACGCGGTCATGCTCCTCCCGGGGATGGCGTACCTGACGAGCGAGGTGTGGGCCGGCAAGGTGCCCCTCATCGTCAAGGTAACAAGCAAGACGAACCTGAGGCCGGAGCAGGAGAGGCTGCTGCAGAGCCAGTTCGGTTGGGTTGAGGACGCCGTGAGGCTCGGGGCCGACGCGGTGGCGGCTACGGTCTACTGGGGCAGCCAGTTCGAGGACAAGATGCTGGAGCAGTGGTTCGCGGTTAAGAGCGCGGCCGAGGAGTACGGGCTTCCCTGCCTGCAGCTCTCCTACCCCAGGGGGCCCGCTATCAAGAACATGTACGACGTCGAGGTTGTGCGCTACGGCGTCAGGGCTGCTATCGAGAGCGGGGCGGACCTGATCAAGACCTACTACACGGGCAGCACGGAGAGCTTCAGGAGGGTCGTCGAAGTCGCGGCAGGCGTCCCGGTGCTCATGAGCGGCGGGGCTAAGGCGAAGACCCTCCTGGACTTCCTCCAGGTGGTCAAGAGCGTCATGGACGCCGGCGCCCAGGGGGTCGTGGTGGGCAGGAACATCTTCCAGCACGAGAACCCGAGGGGCGCGGCCCGGGCCATCGCGGCGGTGGTTCACGAGGGCCTAGAGCCCGAGGAGGCTTTGAGGAGGGCTGAGTAGGGATGTCCCAGAGCAGCTACGACGTCGTCACCGTGGGCCACATCCTCCTCGACTTGAGGTTCTGCGTCGACCACTTCGCGACGCCCGACAGGGAGAGCAGGATCAGCAGCCAGAGCCACGGCGTCGGGGGGTCTGCGGCCAACGTGGCTATCGGCGTCAGGAGGCTGGGCGGGAGGTCAACGGTGATAGGGAAGGTAGGCTTCGACGACTTCGGCAAGAACGCGCTCGAGGACCTCGTGAGGGAGGGCGTAGACGTCTCCAACGTGAAGATCCAGGCCATGAACGGCAAGACCGGCTTCACGATAGTGGTCATCGACTCCACGGGCCAGATCATCATGTACGGGTACAAGGGTGTCGCCGAGGAGCTTCTCCCAGAGGAGGTGAACACGAGCGTGTTCGAGAGGACGAAGTTCGTCCACATCGCCAGCCTGAGGATCGACACCGCCACCCACGCCGCCAGGGTCGCTCGGGAAAAGGGGGCCTTCGTATCCTGGGATCCCGGGAGGGTTCAGGCGAAGCTTGGGCTCGAGAAGCTCAGGCCCATCATCTCCCTGGCCGACCTTGTTCTCCCGAACGAGATAGAGGTCCGCGAGATCACGGGGGAGGAGGACCTCAGGAGGGCTGCGGACGCTCTGCTCGAGGCCGGTGCCAGGATAGTCGTCGTGAAGCGCGGCGGCAAGGGCGTCTTCGTCGCCACACGGGACGAGGAGTTCGAGGTCCCCGCGTACCTGCCTGGAAGGGTCGTCGACACAACGGGAGCCGGCGACGCGCTCGCCGCCGGGATCCTGATGGGCCTGAAGAAGTACCCCCTGAGGGACGCGGTGAGGTTCGCCACCGTCGTGGCAGGCATTAAGGTGACCCGGCTCGGCTCGCACGAGATACCCACGATGCAGGAGGTTGAGGCCGAGCTAAGGAAGATAGGCTTCAAGCCCCAGGGCTAAAAGATAAATCACCCCGACGACCCGTGTAACTCGGTGCTTCTCGTGGCTGGAGGAGCCAGGCTAGCCGAGAGGGCCAGGAAGTTCGCTCTGGACGAGCTCTTCGACTCCCTGCTCTACCAGGCGATGGCTGAGCGCGAGCGGGACCCGACCAACAAGAGCATCCTGCTGGAGATGGCTAAGCAGGAGAGAATGCACTACGAGTTCTGGAAGAGGCTGTCCGGCGAGGTTAAGCTGGGCCCGAGGGAAGCCCTCAGGCTGAGGCTGTTCAACCTCACCTTCAGGCTCCTCGGGAAGGTCTTCACGATAAAGCTCCTCGAGAGGCACGAGGGGGACGTGGTGGCCGAGTACGAGGAGGTCCTGAAGTCCGGAGCCCTCTCCGAGGATGACTCGAGGATCCTTGAGAGGATCATAGAGGATGAAAGGAGCCACGAAAACGCCCTCGCGAACCAGATCGAGGAGTTCGCCGTGCGCCACCTCGGCGCAATCGCGCTCGGGATGAGCGACGCGATCATCGAGCTCTCCGGAGTCCACGCCGGCTTCCTAGGCTACACTTCCTCCTCGATCTACACCGGGATCGCTGGGCTCATCGTCGGGGTGAGCGCCAGCATGTCGATGGCCGCGGCGGCGTACCTGCAGTCGAAGCAGGAGAGGGGGAAGTCCCCGGGCTCCACCGCGGCGGTCACGGGGGTGATGTACATGCTGACGGTCGTCTTCCTCACGGCGCCTTTCCTCCTGGGCCTCCCGATAGTATCCGCCCTCGCGGCGTCCCTGCTCCTGGCCTTCTTGATCCTGGCTTTCTTCTCCTTCTACAGCTCCGTGATCATGGATAGGGCCTTCGCCAGGGACTACCTCGAGAACGTGGGCGTCATATTCCTGGTTGTGACCATAGGGTACTTCTTCGGGGAGCTGGTGAAGAGCGTCACGGGGCTCTCCCTGTAAAGTATGCCCGGCCTCGACTGCGAGGTCAGGGTTGACTGCAGAGCGGGCGAGGCGTTCTGCGCCAAGTGCTGCCGGAACGCGGTGGTGCCCCTCCTGAGGGGGGACTACGAGAGGCTAAAGGCGAGGCTGGGCGACGTCGAGGGCTACGTGGAGTGGGTCGAGGGGGTGCCGGTCCTCAAGAGGGTTAACGGCGCCTGCGTGTTCCTCGAGGAGGCGACCGGTAGGTGCAGGGTGTACGAGGACAGGCCCCTTGCCTGCAGGCTCTACCCCCTGGTCTACACGCCGGGCAAGTGGGTGCACGCGGACCCCCGTTGCCCGAGGGCCGCCTCCGTGACCATGGACGTCGTCGCGAGGTGCGGCTCGCTCGTGGAGAAGTTCCCGCTGCTCCTGAAGGAGAGCTGGGGCCCGGAGCCGGGGGCTACACGTTCACAACCAGCTCCTCTAGCGGCTTCCTGGGCCTCGGCGGGGGCGACTCAGCGGGGAAGCCGACGGGGAATATAGCTATCGGGTAGAGGTTGCTGGGGGCGCCCAGGGTCCTGCGTATCTCCTCGACCGCGTTGAGGGTGTATATCCACACGGTCGCCAGCCCGACGCAGTGGAGGGCCAGCCAGAGGTACGTTGCCGCGATGGAGCCGTCGACGAGGTGGGAGTCGGGGGAGGCTGATGAGTCCGAGAAAACCACGATGGCCAGCTGGGCCCCCTCGATGGGCTTCGACCACCTGTGTATCCTCGCGAGCCGCTCCAGCTTGGACTTGTCGCGGACGACGTAGAACCTCCAGGGCTGCCTGTGGTGGGCGCTGGGCGCGAAGCGCGCGAGCTCGAGAGCCCTGCGGACGAGCTCTTCGGGGACAGGCTCGCCCGTGTATTTCCGAACGCTCCTCCTCGAGAGGAGGAACTCCGAGCACTCCGGCATACGGAGTAGAGTGTAAACATACTTACATATTCTTTTCTGAAGTTCTAAGCTTTTAAACGAAAACATTTATAAGAGTCTAAGTTTACATTATCTCATAATGCTTGACGAGAGGCAGATCATGCTGAAGCAAGTGGAGCTCGTAGCCTCCCAGCTCCTGGCGGGCGCGAAGTCCAGGACGCTGACCCTGAAGCTCAGGACCCTGGTCAGGTACGCCTACACCTCGTACGTGAAAGGCACCCTGGACTTCCCGACCATACGGGGCTCAGCGCACAGGTGCAAGCCGCCTAACTGGATGGTGTCCCAGCTATTCTACAGGCAGGCTGAGCGCGCGCTGGCTAAGAGGCTCAACGCCAAGGTGGTGAGGAGGAAGGGCCAAGTCTACGTCGTTCTGGAGAAAAGAGAGGAGAAAAAGGCACTTATTGCTGAAGCTTAAGCTCGATCTTCTGCTCTACCCAGCGCCAGCGCTTGGTTTCTGGGTCTAGCAGCCTCCAGAGCTCGGGCACGCGAGTGTACAGGTCTAGTTTCATGTACATTGTTGTTGGCTCTACGACGTAGGTCTGGGGTATTTCTACGAGGAGTGGGTGGTATGCTCAGAGCGGCTGGCCTAGGTAGAGTGCCTTGCCTTGGCCGATTATCGCGAGGCCGTGTGTTGGTAGTAGTGCTAGCGCCCTTGCCACCTTCTCTGCTTCTTTGCCTTTCATGTAGTACGCGGTGAATGGGAGCTCCTCCTGGCTTGTGTACTTGAAGTATGTGTTGTACCTCCAGCCCGGCTGGATGTGGACGCGGTAGTGGTAGCTGAGCACCTGCTTCGACGGAGCCTCGATTTTCTCGCCCTCAGCGAGTAGGCGGTTGAATATCTCCGTCGGCCTCGCGAACGGTCCCAGCAGGTGCTTCCCCCAGAGCAGAACCAGGTCGATCTGGTCCATCGTCGCTAGGGGCCTGAGGTTCGTCCTTGGGGGTATGAGCTCGTGGGCCCTGTCCACCAGGGAGTCGAAGTCCCTCGGCGTGATTGCCTCTAGCTCCGGGTGCGGCAGCCAGGCCACGTAGTCTGTCGAGGCGAACCAGTCGAGCACGTGCACCTCCTCTGAGAGGCTCTTGATGTAGTCCTCCACCAGCGGCTTGGGCACGTAGGCGAAGACGCCGACTTTCCTGCCTTCGAGGGAGTTGAAGAGCCTGACTCCCGTCGTCCCGAAGGGAAGCCTCTCCGGGACCTTGTCGACGAAGGCCACGAGCTTCGTCAGGTTGTAGAAGGTGTCGTCGGTTATCACCCTGAAGGAGCCCTCCTTCGACAGCTCTTTTACAACGCGCCTCACAGCCGTGTGAGATACCTTAGCGTTCCTGGCTAGCTCGCGCAGAGTCCTCGAATAGGGGAGCGCGTAAAGTAGCCTCTTAACGTCAACCCTAACAACCATTCCCCTCAGCCAAAAAACAAGCAAAAAACCAGTATTTAAACCTTCACTTCGGAATCGGGTACGGGTCGTTCTTTGCCGAATCGGCGATGCCAGTAGCAGCCGCCAAGGCCAGTGAGAACAGGATCGCGAGTACGGCTGGGGTTTTGAGCTGCTCGAGGAATATTCTGAGCCATGGTTTCATGGTTATCGAGCTGCATATGTGTGATTCACGGGAAAAATCTTTTTACTTTGTATCATTAAATGCTTGATTTGAGTTCCATTTTACAGCCAGATTCTCTTCGCGTTTTTATTTTTCTCGGAAACTTGTCTTCAGAATAATGTTCTTAAAATGAAACATTTTGATCTAGTTTAACCGGAGTCGAGAATGTTGGCTTTGGTTTGCCAGGCGGAGGGAAGGAGGTTTGGCCCTTTTTCGGTTCGTTAAAGCGCTTGTTTTTTATTTTAGTTTTTTGCTGGGGTTTTTCGATGTCTAGGCGTGAGTTTCCTGCTTACGCTATCGCCGGCGTGAGCGCGCTCGTAGTCCGCGACGGGAGGGTTTTGCTTGTAAAGAGGGGTGGTCAGCCGGGTGCCGGGCTCTGGGCTCTGCCGGGCGGGGCTGTGGAGGCTGGCGAGGGTGTAGCTGAGGCCGCGTCAAGGGAGCTCTTCGAGGAGACGGGGTTGTCTGCGCCGGTGCTGGGTGTGGCTGGGGTGGCTGATATCATCGTTAGGGAGGACGGGGGTGTTAGGTTCCACTACGTTCTCGTGGCTGTTGCGTTCGACTCTTCGCGGCTCTCGGGGGAGCTGAGGCCCGGTGGCGACGCCGTCGACGTGGGGTGGTTTGACGCGGCTGAGGTTGCTGGGAGGGGTGACGTGGCTAGGTCCACGAGGATGATAGTGGGGGAGGTTCTGCGCAGCGGTGTTAGGTATGTGCCGATCTTCGGGTGAAAGTGATAAATAGGCGTTGCGCGCTAGGTTGCACGTGATGTCGAAGAACCCGCTTGAAGTCCCCCCTGGGAGGCGTTTCTCCCGGGAGGAGATCGCGCAGGCCTTGAGGCTCGCCATTATAGCGGAGCTGGACGCGATCAACCTGTACGTTCAGCTTGCCAGCGTGTCGGACGACCCTCTCGTCAGGAAGGTTTTCATGGACGTGGCGAAGGAGGAGAAGACGCATGTGGGCGAGTTCCTCTCCCTCCTCAAGAGAATTGACCCCGAGCAGGTTAAGGAGCTGGAGGTGGGCGAGGAGGAGGTTAGGGAGCTCTCCGAGGAGAAGTAGGTACCTCTTTTTCCTAATCATCACCATCGTCGAGTTGAAGATGGGGCCTCCCCCGATTGGCTGAGTCTCCGTGGTAACGAGGACGTTCTGGGGGTTCCCGTTCAGGGCTACGAGCTCGCGGGGGGACCAGAGGACGCCCCTCGGCACGTCGCTCGTGACGTGCACCCTCAGCTCGACGACCCCGTTCTCGTTGAATACCTCGACGACCTCGCCCTCGGCCAGCCCCAGGCTCCGAGCGTCCTCAGGGTTTACGTGCACGACCGGGGGGATTTCCCCGTAGACGTCCCGGAACTGCGTGTGGGTGTAGAGGGGAAGAGCGGTGTTCAGGAGCACGAAGCCCTTGCCTCCCGCCTCAGCCTGCACCGGGAGGGGGCTCAGCCCCCGCTGTGCAGCGGTCGTTGAGTAGAGCTCTATTCTCCCGCTGGGGGTCTGGTACTCGTCTAGGGGGCGGTACCTGAGCCTCAACACCCTCCCGCTCAGGAGGTCCTCGAAGCTCCCATCCAGGGCCCCCTCTAAGGCCGACCTTAGCGCCTGGGTGGGGTCGGCGCAGACCTCGGGGAGGCCGAGCCTCTCGGCGAGGGCGCAGGTGAGCCAGACCTCGTCACGCGATTCCCCTAGGGGCTCCAGCGCCCTCCTGGAGAAGACGACGTAGGGGTGGCTGTAGGGTATGACGACGTCGTCCTTCTCGTAGAATGTGGGGGCCGGTAGCACCACGTCCGCCATCCTAGCCGTCTCGGTCCAGTGGGTGTCGTGCACCACCAGGAAGACGTCCTCCCTCGAGAAGCCCCTGGCCAGCTTGTCAGACCTGGGGAGCGTTAGGGCGGGGTTGGAGTTGTAGATGAAGATGAACTTGAACTCGCCTCTCTCAACGAGGTCCGCGAGGGCCACCTGGCTGACGACCCTCGAGGGCCTGTAGGTGTCCTCCAGCGTAAGAGCGCTGTAGTTGACGTAGAAGCCCCTGCTGTTCGAGTAGTAGAACCCCCTGTGGACGCCCACTAGGGCGGGGAGTAGCGAGATAGCCCTCACGGCCTCCGCGCCCTGCCTGCTCTTCTGCATGCCGAAGCCGATGAGCGTTACGCTCGGCTTGAGCGCGCCGTAGGCCTCCGCCAGCCTTCTCACCGTGCTCGGGGGAACGCCCGTGACGCTCTCGACGCGCTCCGGGGTCCACTTCAGGGCCTCCTCCTTGAACTCCTCGAAGCCAGAGGTGTACCTCGCCACGAACTCCTCGTCGACGAGCCCCATCTCCATGATCTCCCGTGCTACGCCGTACGCGAGGGCGACGTCGGTCCCGGGCTTCACCTGGACGAACAGGTCGCTCCTCTTGGCAGTCTCGCTCCTGCGTGGGTCGACGGTTGCGATGAGCGCCCCCGAGGACCTCGCCTTGAGCGCCAGCTGCCACAGGTGGACCGCGCTCACCGCGGCGTTGAAGCCCCAGAACACGAGGAGCCTTGAGCCCTGCATGTCCTCTGGGAGCCTGCCGTAGCTCAGCCCGTAGTGGAGCGACAGCGCCTCGTGTCCGCTTTTGCTGCAGATGCTGTAGTCCGTTCGAGCGGCGCCGATCCTGTTCCAGAGCCTCTGCGAGTAGTACCACGTCAGGAGACCCATGTTCCCCGCGTACTCGACGTGCAGAACGCTCTCGGGCCCGTGCTCCTCCAGCACCCGCCTCAGCCTCGAGGCGACGAGGTCGAGGGCCTCGTCCCACGAGGCGCGCACGAACCCCGAACCCTTGCCGCCGGCCCTGACGTGCGGGTACAGCACCCTCTCCTCCGAGAGGACTCTAGCCTTGTCCGCCCTCCCGCGCGGGCACAGGAAGCCCTGGGTGACTGGGTTGAGGGGGCTGGCCCTAGCCTCCAGGGTTCGGGTATCGACCTCTATGAAGCAGGTGTCGTAGCAGTCCCTCGGGCAGGCGGTTACAACTGCTCTAGGGTTCATCTCGCTGTGAGCGCGGGGCGCCTATTAAAAGCTTGACCGGCGGAAGCGATAAATCGCGATAAGCGAGCTACGACATCGTGAACTCTGCAACGAGCACCGCGGAGCTCATAGCCAGGACCCAGCTGATCGAGGAGTCTTTTAGGAGGAACGAGCAGCTGGCCAGGAAGCTTGTGGGCGTCATCCACTCGCGCTTCCGCGAGGCCACGAGGGTCCTCGGGGTCGACAGGCTGAAGATCATGGACTTCTGCGGCACCCACGAGTGGACCATCGTGCACTTCGGGCTGCGGAGCCTGATGCCCGATGGGCTTGAGCTGGTCGCGGGGCCCGGGTGCCCCGTCTGCGTCACGCCGTCGAGGTACATCGAGGAGGCTATCAGGCTCGCGCTGGACGGCGTGAGGGTGTACACGTACGGGGACACGTTCAAGCTGAGGACGATCATTGAGGTGCGGGGCGTCTACTCCCTGGAGGAGGCGAGGAGCAGGGGGGCGGACGTCAAGATGGTGACCGGCCTGCCAGACGCCGTCAGGGACGCAAGGAGGCACGGCAAGGACTCCCTGTTCCTCGGGATAGGCTTCGAGACCGTGGCCCCGGGCTACGCTCAGGCGGTGCTCAGCGGGCACGTACCCGAGAACCTCAAGCTGCTGAGCCTCGTCAAGCTCACGCCACCGGCGATGTTCTACTCGCTCGACATCCTGCGCGAGAAGCCGCCAGAGCCGCCTGTCATGGGCGTCATCGCTCCAGGGCACGTCTCCACCATAACCGGTGCAAAGGCCTGGGAGCCCGTCGCCGAGAACTACTCGATCCCCGTCGTCGTCTCGGGATTCGAGCCCATCGACGTCCTCGCGTCGATAGCGGAGATCCTCAGCCAGCTCGCCAGGCGGGAGGCCAGGGTGAGGATCGAGTACACCCGCGCTGTGACGTGGGCCGGGGACCTCAAGGCCCAGGCCATGATTCACAAGGCCTTCTACGCCGTCGACGACGCGTGGCGCGGGATAGGCTTCCTGCCGCTCAGCGGCCTGAGGCTCAGGGAAGCCTTCTCGAGCCTCGACGCCTTCAAGCAGTTCGGCATCCCGGAGCTGAAGCCGGAGGACTGGAGGAAGGACACCCCACCGGGCTGCCGGTGCGCCGAGGTCACCTTGGGCAAGGCGAAGCCGACGGACTGCCCCATGTTCCTGAAGAAGTGCACTCCCGAGAAGCCCTACGGGCCCTGCATGGTTTCGCTGGAGGGGACGTGCGCGGTTTGGGCCCGGTTCGGGGGCGGCGGCGTCGCAGATGACATTGCACGCGAGCTCGGATTGAAGTAGGGGGCTCAGGCATCGTGGAAACCCCGATTCCGCTACACCATGACGTGCACTTCGTTTGAAGAGACAGAGACGAGATGGTAGACGTCCTTGCGCTGCTTTCGGCTATGGAGGTATTGGGTGCTTAGCGACAATTGTGGGCTTGGCGTACTAGCTGGGGGGTTCGAGAGCATTAAATATAGGTTTCGGGAAATAGATCACAGATTCGAAAGAATCGAGGACGCAGTCGAGGGCGTGAAAGCGAAGATAGGCAGGCTGGGTGTAGCGTTCACGATCCACCAGGAGTTCTTCGTCGAGTACTTAGCTTCAGAGGGTGTTCTGAGGTCTCAGTCCGCCCGCCTACTTATACGGGAAGCCAATAGGGTCATCGATCTAGTCATGTCAAACTCGCTGAGTCCCAAGGAGAAAGAGAGGCTTAAGGGGCTCGCCTTCCAGGGGGATTTAAATCGTGCAAAAACCCGTAAATTAAGAGCGTGAAACCGGGGATTGCCGCGGTTTAAGGCTTGATCCGGGTTGCGCGCGGTTCTCCCTCAAGCTTTCTTTAACCGAGCTGCTGGAGGTTTACGTGAAAAATACTTATTTCACGAGCGCGGTTTAGCTAAAATGGAGTGTTGGGTTTGCCGCTGGAGACTCCACCCGAGCCCGTTGAGGTCAAAACCCGTATCAACGAGCTGTTCAGGGCGCTTTCCCGGGATCTCGGTCCCCACGCCGCGGGCGTCGCCGTGTGGAGCGGCAACCTCTTCGCCAGGCACCTTTGGGGTAGTTGGGGTAGCGAGCTGCGGAGGCTGGGCTTCACATGGCCCAGGTTCCTCGCTTTCCTTAAGCCGTACACCCCCCTCATAGCCCGGTGGGCCATCGAGGGGAGCATGAGGTGGGAGGACCTCGTGGAGAAGATAAGAGCCGACCTCGAGTCCAGCAGGGGCTGGGGGCTTGAGAGGTTTCTAGCCTAGCCCTTCTTCACGAAGCTCGCGATGAGCTCATCGTACCTGTCAGGAGTATAGATGTCTATCAGCGAGCCGCTGTGCATCCTCGCCACCCTGTTGCAGTTCCAGATGAGCTCGAGGTTGTGGGTCACCATGACGATGGTTATGCTCTGCTCCTTGTTCAGCTTCTTAAAGAGGTTCATCACCATCTGGGAGTTCGTGGCGTCGAGGTTGCCCGTGGGCTCGTCCGCCAGCAGGATCTTGGGCTTGGAGACTATGGCCCTGGCTATCGCCACCCTCTGTTGCTCACCCCCACTCAGCTGGTTCGGGAACTTGTACTCGACGCCCTCAAGGCCCACCATCCTCAAGGCCTCTAAGGCCATCCTCCTCCTCACTTCTCTCGGTATGCCCTTCTTTACGAGCGGCAGCTCGACGTTCTCCACGACCCTGAGCCTCGGGATTAGGTAGAAGAGCTGGAACACGAAGCCGACGGTCTCGTTCCTGTACCTGCTCAGCTCCTCGTCGCTCCTCAGCGACGTGATGTCGACCCCGGCAACGGTGATCCTGCCTCGCGTCGGTCGGTCGAGGCCCCCGATCAGGTGAAGGGTGGTCGTCTTGCCGCTACCGCTGGGCCCGACTATCGCGAAGAACTCGCCCTGCTTCACGCTCATCGTGACATCCCTGACGGCGACGACCTGGCCTGTTGAGCCGTCGTAGATCTTCCAGACGCTCTCGAGCCTTATGATGTCACTCATACCTGAGCGCCTCCACCGGCCGAAGCGAGGCCCCTCTCCTCGAAGGTATGTACGCGGCTAGGGCGTTCATCGCAAGCGGCAGTAGGGACGATGTCGCCAAGACATTGGGTGAGAGGGTCAGCTTCAGCTCGAAGGTGAACATCGGTATCTTAACTAGGAGCGAGGCTATGGCGGCGAGTGCGAGGCCGCCGGCTATGCCTATAGCCGACACGATGACGGCCTCGAGGAGGAATATCAGCAGGACGTCGTTGCTGGTGTACCCGAGGGCTTTTAGTATGCCTATCTCCTTGGTCCTCTGCACGACGCTTATCGTGGTGCTGTCGAATATCCAGAGGGCCGTGACCCCCATGCCGACCGCGGATATCAGGGCTATGAACGTCTGGAGCGCCCCGACCAGCGCTGTGAACTGGCTGACCATCGCGGCCGCGGATATTATGTTCGACCCCGGCGGCGCAACCGCTTTGACCTCGCTGGTTATTTCGTTGAGCCTGTTCAGGTCTGAGACGAGTATTATGACGCCACCGTAGTTCCTAGTGTTCGAGACGTAGGCGAAGTACGCGCTGGGATCCATGTAAACGTAATAAGATCCTGTCGGGCCGCCCATTATCGTCGAGGCCTGCTTCATGAGGCCCACCACTACCAGCTGGACGTCCTTGGAGCGGAGCCGTACCACGAGGGAAGAGCCGACGTCGAGTAACTTCTGGCCCGTGTTGGGGTCTCTCCAGAGGTTGTTTGAGACGAGTACGCCGAGCCCGTTGGGCTCCAGAGAGCCCTCTTTCACCACCTGGGACATATCCGACACACCTAGGTAGATGGGGAGGTGCTGCGGGTCTATCGCCACTATTGTGACGGACTGCTCTCCACCGGAAGTGTATACTGTTCCCGTCGTCATGACTATACCGAATGCGTCCTTCACGCCCGCTATTCTCTTGAAGTAGGCTATGTCCGCGTCCGTGAAGCCGCCTGCGTAGCCTCCCGTCACGATGATGCTGTTGGCCGCTATAGTCCTCTGCAGTTGCTCTACGAAGCTCTTCTGAAAGCTCTCGCCTATGCCGAGCGCAGCGCTGAGGGCCACGACGGCGATCATGACTCCTATGATTGCTCCTAAAGCCCTGCCCCGCTTTTCCTTAATGCTGGTGAAGGCCAGGTAGAAGTAGTCTGATACTTTCAACCAACCGCACCCCTACGCTGCCTCCTCCGGTAAAGGTAGAGCCCCGCAACCGCAACGACCGCTACGGCCAGGAGCGCCAAGTAGCTGTTGAAAGACGAGCGCTGCGAGTTGCTGCTTGACGAGGCTGAGGAGGCTGGGACGACCTCGACGACAGCCGTCCTCTCCACGTAGGCTGTTTTGCCGTAAGCGTCGCGGTACGTGACCCTGAACTTCACCTCATAGCTGCCCTCCTTCACCGCCCTGAAGGTGAATGGCACGCTCGTCAGGACCTGGGGGTTCAGCTGGCCGAGGAAGGTGTACAGGGACCTGGCTGAGGCTAGGCCCTCTGGCGGGTAAGCGGTGACGTTGACCGCGTAGACGGGGTAAGTGCCGTCGTTGATTATGCTGAGCGCGAACACCACGTTGGCGCCAACCTCAGCCCTCTGGGGCACGACCTCGATCGAGGTGATCGAGAGGCTTGAGCGCTGGAGGATGAATAGTGTGAAGGAGCCCTGGGTGAAGGTCAGCCCTCCGCCGGGCGTGTAGTAGACCGCCTGGTAGGTTACGGGGACGCTCGCCGAAGCGGTGCTTGGGACGTCCACGCGGACGGTGAACGACTTCGTCTCCCCTGGCTTCAGGCTACCCAGGTTAGCCATCACCGGGTCGATCGCGAGCGGGCTGCCCTGGAGGCTTAGGATCACCTGGAGGTTGCTCGCCTCGACGCTCCCGAGGTTGATGACGTTGAGCGTGACGTTGCTTCTCGAGCCGGCGAGGACGCTTGACGGAGAGGGCACCACGAGGATGCTTTGGCCCTGGCTCGCGTACAGCGGTATGCTATAAGCGGTTGTCTTAGCGTTGCCGGTGCAGTCGACGTAGGATAGCGTGACCGCCACCGTTGGGAAGCTGGACTGGGGTACGACGCTCAGCGGGGCGGTGAAGTGCGCGCCTGCTGGGAGCTCCTGAAGCTGGTAGGTTAGGGGGACCGAAGCGTTCAGGATCGTGACCCCTTGACCTGTGACGGTGATTGACATCTTCCTCAGGGTTGAGGAGCCGTTATTCACCACGTCGAGGAGCACCCCGTTGATCGAGTTCATGTAAACCATCTGGGGCTTCAGGCTCACGCGCAGATCCTCGGACCAGCAGGCCGTGATCGACGCGTCGATGCTCGTGGACCCGCCTGCCTGAGTGTTCATGCCGTTAGCGTCGTCCCAGCTGTCCTCCCATGTGATCAGCAGCTTCACGGGGCAGACGGCGGGGGCGCGGGCCCCGTCAAGATTAAAGGTGGCGACTTTTGCTGTGCCGGGCCTCCAGGAGCCTAGCTGGACTGGTTGCTCCGAGAGGACACTCGCGTTGCACTGAGGCTGCAGCGCAATAGAGGAGCCTAGTAGAGTGTATTTCCCGAAGTACGAGAGCGCTACAGTCACAGTCCGCGTGGTGCCGGAGCCGCCAGCCACGCTGATGGACTCCACGTTGAATACGTAAACGGCGCCTCCCCTCGTGCTCGCGGTCGAGGGCTGGATGGGGGGAGCTGATGTGGCGATGGCTACGAGCATCAGAATAGCGGACAGCACAGCTAGGGTTTTCTCCCTCATATCGGTCACCGATACAAGCCCTCGCAGCTAATAAGCTTTATGTATTTCCGGTGTACGCGTCGCGGCCTGCTATTTCTTCGAGCTCCTTAGCTATCCTCGAGATCCTGGATCTGAGCTCGCTGCTGAGGGCTGTGCGTGCGGAGAAGTCTCTCAGGAAGTCCACGTACCCCTCCATCACCTGTAGCACGTCTTCGATAGAGGCCGGCTTCAAGCCTAAGCCGCACTCCTCCACCTCGACGAGCCCCTTTTCCGTGAGGCTGTAAACTTTCTGCCCCCCTACCTCCGTGTGCTTCACCAGCCCCTCGCGCTCGAGCTCGTGGAGCAGAGGGTAGACCGCGCCGGGAGACGGCCTCCAAAGCCCCCCTGTTATGGCCTCTACCTGGCTTATGATCTCGATGCCGCTCATCGGCTTGTTTCTCAGCAGCGTCAGTACCAGCACTCGGAGCGGGTTTCTCGCGAAGCGCGCCATGAACACGTGCATTATATATCAGTAACCGATAACCTGCAGGGGTGTTAAATGGGTTTGGCAGGGCTACAACATGTAATAGCCAAAAGATATATAAGGTGGGAGTTACATATACGGGTGGTCCTCGATGCACGCTGTGGAAGCCAGGGGGTTAGTTAAGAGGTTCACCACGCGCGAGGGCTCAGCGCTCTTCCGCGGGAGGAAGAGGACGGTCGAGGCGCTCAGCGGGGTCTCATTCGAGATTAGAGGAGGTGAGATCTTCGGGCTTCTCGGACCGAACGGGGCTGGCAAGACGACCACCATAAAGATCCTGAGCACGCTGCTTTTACCCGACGCTGGCGAGGCTTGGGTGAACGGGTACCACGTCGTCAGGGAGGCGAGAAGAGTTAGGGAAAGCGTAGGCGTGAGCCTCTACAGCGACCGTGGATTCTACTGGAAGCTCAGCGGGAGGGAGAACCTCCTGTACTTCGCGAGCCTCTACCACCTGGACCCGGGCTGGGCGAAGGACAGGGTCGACGAGCTTTTGTCCCTGCTTGGACTGGAGGAGGATGCCGACAGGCTGGTGGAGGAGTACAGCACCGGCATGAAGTCTAAGCTGAACATAGCTCGGGCTCTGCTGCACGACCCCCCGATACTCTTCCTCGACGAGCCGACGATAGGCCTCGACCCTAACTCGGCTAGGAAGGTCCGGGAGGTCGTCACGGAGCTGAAGAAGCGAGGGAAGACCATTCTCCTCACTACGCACAACATGTTCGAGGCCGACGTGCTGTCGGACAGAGTGGCGATCATAAACAAGGGGAGGATAATAGCCGTAGGCAACCCCTCGGAGCTCAAGAGAAGCATAGCAGACCACAACGTCGTCGAGGTTGAGGTTCTCGGGCTGCACGGCGACGGACAGGTGCCTGCCCTCAAGAGCGTGGACGGCGTACTGAACTACGCGTCTCAAGTTGTCGACCCGTCATCGGGAAGGGCAAGCATCAGGGTGATCTTCGACGGTGGGCACGTCCTGAAGGAGGTTCTAAGCACCCTGCTTAGGACAGACTTGAAGATCCTGAGCGTTAGGACCGTGGAGCCAACGCTTGAGGACGTTTTCGTCTACTACACGGGTGAGAGGCTTGGCGGCGAAGAACAGTAGTGGTATTCTGCGGGTTTTCAGGGGCATATTAACCAAGGAGGCCAAGCTCTTGACAAGGTACGTTGGTAGCCTGTTCATGGTCCTGGCATTGCCCTTCATGATGTCAGGCCTCTTCGTGGGGATCGGCTACGCGGTCGCCGGCCCATCGGCTACGGCGAACTTTGCTTCGAACACCGGGGTTCAGAACCCCATCCTGTACATGACTCTCGGAGGGGTGTTGATGATCGCGAGCATGGTGATGGTTGAGAACACGTCCAGCGTGATACGAGAAGAGCAGCTCATCGGAACCTTCGAGCTCCACTACCTGACCCCCAATAGCACCGTGGTGGTGTGGTTGCTGCACGCAGTCGCCCAGTCTATTCTCATGCTCCTGGTGTTCACGATCGATTTGACCGTCGTCGTTGCGCTGCAAGGATCCCTTCTCAGCCCCGTGGAGTGGGTCGAGTCGGCGCTCGTCCTTCTCCTGGGCCTCCTTCCCCTAGCGGGGCTGGGGCTCGTGGTTGCAGCTCTCACGGTCAGGTTCAAGGAAGTGTGGGCTGTGGCCAGCACAGTTAACGCCTTCATCGCCATGCTTTCGGGCTACTACTACCCCCTGGAGGTGTTCCCGCAGGTGGTTCAAGCGGTCTCCGCTCTGCTTCCCACGACGCACGCCACGCAGGTTCTGAGAGGCATAGTCGCCGGCGGCTCCTCGAGCCTGAATCTGGCCGAAAGAGTAGGGATCATGGTCTCGCTAGGCTTAGCTTACCTTTACCTTGGCCGGCTCACCTACACGAGGTGAGAGGATGAGGCGAGGAGGAGAGGCGAGCTCTCGAAGTACTAGGTTCGTGGGAGGCCTGAGAGCGCTGGCGCTCGAGGTCTCCTGGACCGCCACGGTTGCTATGAAAACTTACTTCAGGTACCCTGCGTGGCTAGTCTCCGACATCATAACGACGCCCGCGTGGCTCGTCCTCCTACTCTTCCCAATACTCATGTTCCTCCCCAGAGAGGAGTGGAGCGACCCTAAGGTCCTTAACATGTTCTTCTGGGCAATGATCCTATGGGACGTTGTCTCGGCCGGCTTATGGAGCTTCGGGATGGCTATAAGGCGGGAGCAACAGACCGGAACGCTCGAGTTCATCCTCCTCACCAACGCCAACCGCGCCGTCCTCTTCTCGAGGAACCTGTTCTCGAGGATCGTGGGCCTAGGGCTAACGCTAGCCTACACCTACTTCTTCTTCGTGCTTCTCTTCGGCACAAGCGTGATACTGCACGATGTCCTCCCGGTCGCTGCGGTCCTGCTGGTCGGGCTCTTCACCTCTATGGGCTTCGGCCTCATCTACGGGGCGCTCGTGCTTAAGTACAAGAACGTCGGCCCTTTAAACAACATCCTGCAGTTCGTGATACTGGGGCTCAGCGGGGTCTTCTTCCCGGTCTCGAGCCTGCCTAGAGAGCTCCGGGTGGTTTCGCTGGCAATACCCTTCACGTACCTGTCAGAGCTCTTGAGGTACCACGCCCTCCGCACGCCGACCGTGCTGCCCGTCGAGCTCGAGTGGGCGCTACTCCTTGCGCTTACGGCGGCGCTAGTTGCCGCAGGGCTGGCTTCGATCTACGCCATCGAGCAGAGGCTCAAAAGGACTGGGGAGCTCGGGCAGTACTAGGCCACGCGGCATCTAAGCTCAAGCCCTGATCCGCCAACGCAAAGCCCAGGAATGGGCTTTTAACCAACCTTTACACGAATTTACGAGCTGTTCGGGATGGAGGCGAGGTTTCCGTACAGGCCGAGGCCGCACCAGCTGGAGGTAGCTAAGATTATTTCGGAGCAGGTGAAGAGGCGCAACGTCATCCTCGAGGCCCCCACGGGTTTCGGGAAGACGCCCGTAGTGATCTACGCCCTACTCCCCTTCCTCGAGCGGGGAGGCAGGGTGGTGTGGGCTGTCAGAACCGGGAGCGAAACTGACAGGCCCGTGGAGGAGTTCAGGGTCTTCAGGGAGAAGAGCGGCGTCAGGCTCGTCGCCCTGAGCCTCCGAGGGAAGAGGGACATGTGCCTCCTCGCCCGGAGGTTCGGCGAGAACCTTGACTACAGCGACGTGTCCTACATCTGCAGCAGGGAGAGAAGCAGGTGCCCCTACTACAGGCGGCTCCGCGAGGGCGTTGACCTGCAGAGGTTCGTCGACGTGGGGGCGCTGACGTACACGTACATATTCGAGGAGGCGAGCAGAATGGGCGTTTGCCCCTACTTCCTCCAGCGCGAGCTGCTGAAGCTGGCCGACGTCGTGGCCCTCAGCTACAACTACGTCGTGGACGAGGGGCTAAGCTGGAGCATCAGGACGGAGTTCCCCTTCAAGGAGTCGATACTCGTAGTGGACGAGGCACACAACCTCCAGAACCTCAACCTGGGAGGAGACACGATAACCGAGGGGACTATGGACAGAGCCTACAGCGAGGCGCTCGAGGCGGGTGACGAGGACACCGCCGCGCTCGTCGACTACACTCGAAGCAGGGTCAAGGAGAAGTACTCGAGCCTGCAGGAGGAGGAGAGCGAGGTTTTTGACCCTGAAGATCTCCTCCCTGCCGACTTCGAGAAGAGGCTGGAAGACGCCTTGAAGACGGGCGAGGCTATTCGCGAGAGGAGGTTCAAAGAGGGGAAGAGGCCCCAGTCAAGCCTCTACCACTTCGCGAGCTTCTTTAAGGCCGCGGTTGAGGCGAGGGGGGTTGACGGCATAGCCTTGATCGTCGAGAGGAACAACGGCAGGCTTTACCTCAACATATGGGACATGCGCGCAGGCGAAGTTCTCACGAGGGTGTGGAAGTCCTTCAAGCGGGTCATATTCATGTCCGGGACCCTTGCACCCATCGAGGCGTTCGCCGAGACAGTGGGCGTGAGAGACTACTACCCGGTAACTGTTCCGAGCCCCTACGACGAGACCAACGCATCCGTGTACCTCGTCAAAGACCTCACGACGCGGGGAGAGGAACTCAGCGACGAGATGGCTGGAAAGTACGTGGACGCGATCGCTCGGACGCTCCGCAGGGTCAGGCGCAACACCGCTGTTTTCACCGCCAGCTACCGCATCCAGGCCAAGCTGATGGCCAGCGGGCTCCTTGAGGCCGCTCGGAGCCTTGGGTACACCGTCTTCGTCGAGCGGCGCGACATGAGCGGGCTAGAGGCTGGGGAAACTCTCCAGAAGTTCAAGTCCCTCGCCCAGAGCGGGAGCGGGTTGCTGGTCGCGCCCATGGGGGGTAGGTTCGCGGAGGGCGCCGACTACCCGGGTGAGGAGCTGATGTGCGTGTTCCTCGTCGGCATACCCTTCGAGAAGCCGACGACCAAGACGAAACTCTACATAGAGTACTACCAGAGGCTATACGGCGAGGAGAAGGGCCGCTTGTACGCCTACGTTTACCCCGCCCTGAGGAGGGCGGCTCAAGCCCTCGGGAGGGCGCTCAGGAGCCCAAGAGACCAGGCGGTGATCGTGCTGGGGGACTACCGCTACCAGCAGTACATGCCGCTCATGCCCGACTACGTCCGCGAGCTGGTAAAGCCTATAACTCACGACCGTCTTGACGCTGTTGAACCCCCCTGGGAGACGAAATTCCTTGATGAGCCTCGATACGCCGGTCGGTCCCGCTCTCATGAAAGCTGGGAGGCCGATCTTAACCACGGCTAGCATGTGCACGGTTCTGCCGAGAAGGTGAGTCCAGTACGCTAGCGGGTCTTCCCCCTCTTGAAGTAGTCGAGCGCCAGTACAACCCGAGACCCCTTCCGCTCACCAACGTGCTCCAGCCTCCAGGGCAAACCGTTGCTCGGCTGCAGCCTCGAGGAAGTGGTTTGCGGCGATGCCGCCTTGAGGCTCACTCAGCGCGGAGCCGGAGCTACCTCCGGTGCAACATAACCGTAGTTATGTGCGTGCATATTTTCGCCTTCCTCACGTACCCGTATGCTCGGAAGAAGCAGTCGCAACGATACTTTCCCTCGTGGATCCACACTTTGTACCAGGGGGTAGGTGTCGCCCAGCTCAGCGAGGCCTTTCACCAGCCAGTGCTCGCTCCCAACCCTCTCCACCTTCCCGGCGAGGAGCCTGTACACGGCGCGGTAGAACCACTCCTCAGGCTTATCCGGGAAAGAGGCCTGCAGCTCCCCTAAGGCGTCGAGCAGGTCCCCGCGCTCCTCGACTATCTTATCGCCGCAGTGGCCGAAGGGGGCGCACCTCACCAGCGCCCAGGCTAGCCTGCCCCCCTCACTCCTAGCCCTCAAACGAGAGCACCCACAGCGCCTTCCCTGTAATCGAGACCATAACCCCAGCTGGGTGCGGGCTTCTCCCCAGGAAACCGTACTCCAGTAGCCTCAGGTGGTCTGGGGCAGTGGGCTCGGCCGCCGGCTTCGCGTCGCCCCCACTTTCAGCCTTCACAGCAAAAAGATGATAAACCCCTTAACAAGCTGGAGTAGTGAGCGTTACCAGTTCCCACCCCGGTCAAAGGGGCCGTAGGTGGGTGCCCCGCGCGGCGCGAAGAGGCTGAGAGGCGCCGAGGCAAAGCCCCGCCGCACAGACCTCAGCGAGCTGGCGGGGTGGTCCGAAGGCGCGGAGCCCATGAGAGCCCCGAAGAGGGGGCCCGGAGCAGTGAAGGGGTGAATGTGCCAGGCGCGGCCCTGGGAGAGGATAAGGCTGTAGTTGGTGGTATCATGACGACTCAGTACGAGAGAGTCTTCACCGAGGAGGCTGAGAGGATTGCCGGCAGGGCTTTGGGCGAGATAGCCTTCGAGGCCTTGATGCGGGCTGCGCTCCTGGGCCTCCCTATCGAGCCGGCGAAGACCGGACCTAGAAGCGTCGTGGTCCACTACGCCGGCAGGAGGGCGTTCTTCAGGGTTATAGGCGTCCTCAACCCCTCGGGGGGCTTCTCGGTCTGCTTGAGGCGATACACCAACGACTGCGGGGAAGTCGCCTCAGTCTCGCCGAGCGGCGAGGTTAAAATCGTCGTAACTGGTCTACCATCCTACTTGAGCTCTCCCGGGGAGCTGTACGGCGGCCACGTGGCCGACGTGTGGACGCAGAGGCTTCGAGCGGCTGAGGCCGGCATGCTCCAAGAGGTCCAGAAGGAGTCCTTGAGCCGGGATGTCCTCTCTAGCCTTTCGAGCACTCTCCCCAATTCTTTTCCGCGGGTCAAGGTGTACTACTCTCCGGTGACGCTGGACTACGCGGCGGGGCTGCTTGAGGCTGGTGTCCTGCCTGTCTGGGTCAGCGGCTTCGGCTACTCCGTCTCCGTGTCGAGGCTCGCGCTTGAGAAGCTGGCTGAGCTGACCGGTAAGTAATTATACTTTCAGGTGCTGTACTAACCTGATGAGGAAAGAGCCTATTGCCGCACTTACTATCGCCTTTACACTGCTCTTCTCCCTCCTGGCATCGGCTCAACCCGCGTTGCCCGGTTTCTCCCCGCTAGTCGTGGCCGCGTACTCCAGCGACATCAGCCTCGGGAAGCCTGCCACCGTGACGCCGGGCGGCAGCTTCACGTTCACGCTGACGGGAGACGCCGCCCAGCCCAGCGCGGCTTACATGTTCACCGTCACGGTAGCCGATGGTAAGCTGAGCCTCCTGAACTACTCGCTCAGCGTCACTTACTCAAACGGCAAAGTCACGGTTTCCGTGCCTAGCAGTGCGAAGCCAGGCGTCTACGACCTCGTTCTAGTGGGGCAGAGGAAGCTCGAGCTACCGAGGAGCGTGTGGGTGATAAACGTCTCGAAAACCACGCTCAGAGTTGTCCAGGTCAGCGACCAGCACTACGGCGCGGGGCAGCCGGACGTGATAACGGGCGACATGAACAGGATCGCAGGCTACCTTGTCGCCTCCCTGCTGAAACCCGACCTGATCATCGACACCGGCGACGTAGGCGACACAGCCAGCGAGCTCCAGTACCGCTGGGCTTACAGCTACGAGAGAGCGTTCCTCTACGGTTTCCCCATCTTCGCCGTGCCGGGGAACCACGACACCCCGCCCGACGCGTGGTCCAAGTACTACGGGAGCACAACCTGGTACAGGCTGATAGCAGATAGGCTACTCATCGTCGGGCTTTACTCGCTTGAGCAGGGATACCCGCCGCTGAGCCAGCTCCAGTGGGCAGAAGGCGTCCTCAAGCAGTACTCCAGCGTCCCCTACAAAGTGGTCCTGGTCCACCACCCCGTCTTCTACTACCAGGGTGAGCTCAAGACGACGTACGACGACCAGAGCGTGATCGCTCCATACGATCCGCAGAGCAACCCGAACTCCCCTGTTTCCTCCTACTGGAGCGGGAACATGGAGGCGACGCGCTTCTTCCTCAGGCTCGTCGAAACCTACGGCGTGAACCTCGTGTTATCGGGGCACGTCCACCGCGACCTCTACGTCAAGTACACGAGCGCGAGAACCGGTAAGACCACGTACTTCGTCACCACGACTACCCTCGGCATGGGTAGCGCTATCTACGATGGGCTCGCGCTCTTCGAGATAGACCTCAAGAGCGGCAACATAACATTCCCCGTCAAGCCGCCCACGTTCATCGGCTTCAGCTACGACTCCAGGAAGCTGGCGCAGAACTCCATCCCCATCGGCGTATACCCGCCCCAGAACAACCTAGGAGTCTCCAACCAAGTGTTCACCCCTTCAGCGCTCTACCTCTGGCCTCGCGCCTACGTTCTGACCCTCGAGAACAGGCTCGGGTACCTTGACTTGGATAACGTGGTGGTCTGGTGCCTGCCGTGGTCCGGGGACTTCACGCCGAAGGTTCTCGACGCTAGCGGCGGAGCCAGCTTCCAAGTGCTGGACACGCTGCGCGTGGGAGACCTGCTCTACGTTGCGGTCAGGGTCAAGCTACCGCCAGGCGGCAAGCTCGCGGTTGCCCTGGCCAACGCCCTCGATACCGAGCCGCCGAAAATCAGCGTGAAGATGCTATTCCCCGAGAAGCCCGCTCCTGGGGGCCAGTTCCAGGCATTCATCGACGCCAGCGATGATGGGTGGGGTTTAGCCAACTTCCTAGCGTCGCTCGTGGTGGACGGAGTAGAGCAACCGGTGAGCGTGAGCCTCTACTCTCCAGGCACTCTCGTCGACCCCGTAGGGAGCATGACATTCAAGGTAGCAGGCTCAATCCCTGCTGGAGCGGGGAGCGCTAAGCTAGTGCTACGCGCAGTAGACTACGCTGGCCATCATGCCACAGCCGAGTACACTTTAGTGGAGAAGAAAATTGAGAAACCCCTAGAGGCACAACCGGCTACGGTGGTGCTCGCAGTACTTGCCGTCGCGACTGTACTTGTGATTGTCCTAGTAGTTAGAAGGTTGAGGCAGAAACGCTAAGGCTATTAGCAAACATAAATTATTTATTTCTTCCCATGTCATAACTCTTGATGAAGCAAAAACTCGTAACACTAGCATTACTGATTACAGTCCTCCTCGCCCTCTCTCTCCCAAAGGCTAAGGCTCAGCCTGTTGTTGTGGCAGTCGACCTAGGTCACGGTGAGAGCAACAAATACCTAAACTACATCATGGGCAACATAACGTTCGTCACATGGAAAAAAATCACCGGCGCCATAAATGCCTCAACATTAGAAGGCGTGGACATCCTCCTGCTAGGGCAACCGACTGTGGCGTTCAGCCCCGATGAGATGACTGCGATAAAGAACTGGCTCGCGTCCGGCAACAAGGTCCTATACGTGGCGGGCGACAGCGACTACGGCCCAGGCCAGAAGACAATACAGCAGATCAATGACCTCCTAGCAGCGATCGGAACTAAACTCAGGCTCGAGCACGGCGCAGTGTACAGTGACAACCCCAATGTCACAGCGAAGGCGTACTACAGGATGCTCACATTTGTTGAGCCTGATGCTGATTCACTGCTCCGGACAGACATTCTCAGAGAAAAAATAGCAAAGCCTATCCTTATGCATGGTCCTGGGTGTGTCATATGGATCGATGAGCAAGGAAAGTACCATGACCCAGTTAAGGAGACGTTCCCCGGCCTCCTCAGGCTCGTGTGGGCGCACAAGAGCTACATGGGAGACAACACGCCTCCGACCCCCTACGTGTACGACCTTATGGCCTACGGTAAGGGCACAGGTGACCACGACTTCGTGATGTACGCGGCCGAGTACTGGGCCGACAAGAACGTCCTGATAGTCGTGGCTGGGGAGTCGCTGTACGGTGACTACGAGCCAGCCTGGGCTTCGGAATACTACGGTGTGCCTCTCGACGGCCCAACTTTTGTGACAAATCTTTTCCATTGGTGGGTCTATGTAATAACAGAAGTTCCGAAACAAAAAGCCACTCAGCAGCTCATCACTACTCTGATTATCGTCCTAGTTGCTATCGTCTTGGTTGCAGTCGCAGTGTTCTTCATAATTAAGAGAAGGCGGGTCCCAATAAAACAGAAATAATCTTAATTTTTTTGTTTTGACCTGTTGTCTTAGGGAAAGATTAAGTATATAATCGCTGCTCACGTAACCATAATGATTACGATGAGAAGAAAGACCTCCTTTATCGTAGCTGGTGTTATTTTGGTAGTGGTTCTTGCCGCTGTCATCTTTACTCTATTTGTGCGCCAGCCCTTACAGACTCCTCAAGGGATTACTCTATACGTGATCACAAGACATGAACAAACTATTCAAGACACTACACGAAGGATGTTCCTCAACAGTGAGATCGCTAAAAAGTATAACATTACGAATATTATTTTCCTGCCTGTTAACGCGGAGCAGTGGCCAGAGTACATAAAGAACGCGGCAGCCAAGGGTCAGGGCATCGACGTGGCCTGGGGTGGCGGGCCAACGCTCTTCAACCTCATCGACGAGCAAGGACTTATAGAGCCTCTAAACACGTCTAAGGTTCCCGAGTTCGCCCTCGTGCTCCAGGAGATGAAGAAGATCCCGCCGACCATAGCGGGAGCGCCTACATACAAGGTTGGCGGCGACGGGCTTGTGCACTGGATAGGCGCGAGCGTGAGTAGCTTCGGCTTCACGGTGAACAAAGACATTCTCTCCCGCTACAACCTCTCAACCCCAACGAGGTGGGCAGACCTGGGCAACCCCCTCTACGCTCAATTCCTGCCAGCTGTGCCGCTTGTGGGCATCGCTGACCCAACCACGAGCACCAGCAACACCAGGATGTTCGAGATAATCCTCCAGGCGTACGGCTGGGACGCTGGCTGGAGGGCCCTCACCCTAATCGCCGCCAACGCGAAGGTTTACGGCGGAAGCAGTGATGTAAGAGACGCCGTGATCCGGGGAGACATAGCGATCGGGACGACCATCGACTTCTACGGTTACACCGCTCAGCAGCAGAACCCCGCGTGCCTGTACGTAATACCCGTGAACGAGAGCATAGTCAACGCAGACCCCATAGCCATCCTTAAGGGGGCTAGGCACCCCCGGGAAGCAGCGGTGTTCGTGGCATGGGTCCTCAACGAGACCGGGGGGCAACTCGTGTGGCTGGATCCCAACATCAACAGGCTCCCGGTCAACCCGAGGGTGTTCGACACACCTGAAGGCTCCAAGAGACCGGATCTAAAAGCCGCCCTCGCCAGCGTAGAGAAAACTGGTGGCATAAGCTTCAACGAGACTCTCTCCTCGCTGTGGGTCACTGCGGTCGTGGACTACTTTAAGGCGACACTCGTTGACGCCCACGACGACCTCCAGGCCGTTTGGGCGCAGATCGCGCAGGCTTACCTGAGCGGGAAGATCTCAAAGGACCAGTTTAACATGCTCGTGGACTCGCTGACAGCCCCGATCACATTCACAGACCCACTAACTAAAACGCAGACCACCTTCACGCTGGACTACGCGATTAAGATTAGCAAATACCTTGCCAGCGACCCTACAATATACCAAAACCTCATGAACCAGTGGAGGGATGCGGCCCGAGCCAGATACCTGAAGACAGCGGCCTTACTGAAGCAGATTACCGGCTCTTAACCTTCCTCCCCTTTTTCTGAAAACTAAACATTTTAAGATGGGAGCGCGGTTTCTGACAGGGCAAGATGCGGGCTAAGCCGTGGTTCATCTGGGTAGCAGGTCTCTCCATCGCCTCCCCGTACGTTGCACTATATGCGTTGTCCCCGGCATTGGCCGCTTCACTTGACCCCCTCCTCTGGTTACTGGCCCTCGCCTCCGCCCTTGCGCTCTACAAGCTGGGCTTCGACTACCGGTGGATAAAGTTCAGCTTCGGCCTCAGCTTCCTGGCGATTTTCTCCATGCTCTACGACTTCTTCACAGTGGCTATAGGCGCTGGCGGAGCACCGAGGGCGCTCGCGCTCTTCCTGGCGCCGTTCGTCTCCGCGGCGGCCGTGGGCTACCTCTATGAGAGGCTGCAAGCACTCGGGGAGGCGAGGGCGGCGCGCAGGGGTGTTGTCTCACTTTCGCGGCGCGTGCGGAGCACTCTCTACGAGCTCGACCCCTTGATGTGGTTCTTCCTGGTTTTCGGCTCCGCGTTCCTTGTGGTTTTCCTCCTCGCTCCGATCACCCTCGTGCTCGTGAGCGCCTTCAGGGCGCCTGCGGGGGCAGCCTGGTACTCTAACTTCCAGAGAATCTTCTCGGCGAGGGAATACGTGAGGCTTGAGAGCCTGCCGGGCGAGACGGCGTGGTCAGTGCTGCAGCTCGGAGACTACACGCTCTACGTGATCAAGGGGATTAACTACGGCATCCTTGTTAACAGCCTAATCCTCTCGACAGCCGTAACCTTCGCCGCAACTCTGCTCGGCGTTGCAATCGCGTTCGTGCTGGCCCGCTACTCCTTCCCGGGCAAGGAGGCGCTCCGCATCCTCTCCCTGGTCCCGCTCTTCGTCACACCCTTCGTCAACTCATACGTCGTTAAGATCCTCTTCAGCGAGTACGGGCCCGTGTCGATGCTGACGCAGGCGCTCTTCGGGTGGCGGCTCAGGCTGGACGGGCTCGTCGGGGTTGTCCTGGCGCAGATCATCTCCTTCTACCCCATCGTCTACCTGAACGCGTACAGCGCTTTCCTCAACGTGGACCCCAGCACCGAGGAGCAGGCGGAGAACCTGGGCTCCAAGGGTTTCAGGCTCTTCAGGACGGTGACGTTCCCGCTAGCTCTCCCCGGGATAGTTGCAGGCGCCATAATAGTGTTCATCTTCAGCCTCGAGGACGTCGGCGCCCCGCTGATCTTCCAGGAGTGGAACCTCATGAGCGCGCAGATCTTCAGGGGCTTCGTTACTCAGACGGGCATCGTCTCCCCGGAGTCTGCGGCCCTCGGCGTCGTCATGCTCTTCGTGGCCGTCGTGGGCTTCTTGGCGATCAGGAACTACGTGGGGATGCGGACCTACGCCATGATCAGCCGCGGGGGTCGCTTATCGCCCAGGCTACGCCCGCTGGGCCTACCGGGTAAGATCGTCGTCTACGCCATAGTATTCCCGCTGGTGCTCCTGACAGCTTTCCCGCAGTTCGGCGTCGCGCTCCTGGCGTTCAACGTCATGCCCCCTAGGGGCTTCGAGATCAACCCGGGCGGCTTCACGCTGAGCTACTTCGAGGTCCTCTTCCTCGACCCCACTGTGTTCACCTACATCAGGAACACCATCACGTACGCCGCGCTGTCGGTGATCCTCGCCGTCGCTGTCGCCGTGATGGTGGGGTACGGGGTTAGCAGGATCCGAGTCGCGTGGCTCTCAAACCTGCTGGACACGCTGGCAACGGTGCCTCTAGCAATCCCCGGGCTCGTGATCGCTCTAGGCTACTACTACTTCTTCACCACGCTCTTCGCCGGGACCCCCCTGGACCCAGCCTCCATAGGGGCTTTCCAGGCCTGGGTCGTGCTGGTCATATCCTACAGCGTGCGCAAGCTACCCTACGTGGTGCGCTCGGTGTACGCCGGCTTCCAGCAGGTCCACGTGGGCCTCGAGGAGGCAGCGATGAACCTGGGGGCCACGCGCGCTAAGGTGGTTTTCGGCGTCGTGCTGCCTTACATCATCTCCTACATCTTCAGCGGCGCCGTCCTGGGCTTCATATACATGGCCACGGAGGTTAGCACGAGCATAACAATCGGCAACTTCAACCCCTCGCAGGCCCCAATGACGTACTACATGATGAACGTCTATAAGGGCGGCTCTCCCATCGGCGTGCAGATCGCGGCAGCGATGGGTGTGCTGCTGATATTTATACAGCTGGTGGCTATACTGATCGTGGTGAGGGTCCTAAAGCAGAGGTACGCCTTCATCGGGGTGTAGAGGCATGGTGGGCATCCGGCTGGTTGAAGTTAGCAAGGTGTATGGCCGCGTGAGGGCCGTAGACCGCGTCACCCTCGAGGTGAGGGACGGGGAGCTCTTCACTATCCTCGGCCCGAGCGGGTGCGGGAAAACCACCCTGCTTAGGATCGTGGCCGGCTTCGAGGTCCCCGAGGAGGGCAGAGTGTTCTTCGGCAGCGAGAACGTCACCTTCGTGAAGCCCTACGCCAGGGGCACGGCCATGGTCTTCCAGAACTACGCGCTCTGGCCTCACATGACGGTCTTCGAGAACGTTGCCTACGGCCTGAAGGTTAGGCGCAAGCAGCTCAAGCTGACCGACGAGGAGATCGAGAGGAAGGTGCGCGAGGCGCTGAGGCTCGTTCGGCTGGAGGGCATGGAGGATCGCTACCCACTACAACTGAGCGGGGGGCAGCAGCAGAGAGTCGCCCTGGCTAGGGCGCTGGTGGTGGAGCCGAGGGTTCTGCTCCTCGACGAGCCCCTGAGCAACCTCGACGCCAAGCTCAGGCTGGAGATGAGGGAGGAGATTAGGAGGATCCAGTCGGAGCTGAAGATCACGGCCCTCTACGTGACGCACGACCAGGAGGAGGCGATGAGCCTCGCCGACCGGATAGCTGTGATGAACAAGGGGAGGGTGCTCCAGGTCGGGACCCCGCGCGAGATCTACTCGAAGCCGGCGAACCTCTTCGTGGCCACGTTCATAGGGAGGAGCACCTACTTCGCGGGGACGGTCCACGAGGTCCTAGGCGACGCCGTCAAGCTCAGGGTGGACGGCCAGGTGGTGGAGGGCCGCCTCGCACCTGGGTACAAGCTCAGGGAGGGTGAGAGAGCCGTTGCGATAGTGAAAGCTGAGGACTTCAGCGTCGGCGGCGAGGGCTCCAACTCGCTTGAGGGCGTCGTCGAGATGGTGATGTTCATCGGGATGTTCAACCAGGTGAAGGTCCGGGTCGGCGAGCAGAGGGTTACCGCCCTCCTCGACCCCGCCCTGGACCTCGCGCCAGGTCAGAGGGTAAGGCTTAGCGTGAGGCCCTCCGACGTCAGCGTGTTCCCCGCGACCGGGTGGGAGGAGGAGACCTTCTCCTAGACCCATTTTGGGTGCGTAACGCAAATATCCAGCGTGCTCGTGGCTGTTTTCATGCCTGCGCGCAGGCTAGCGGAGATGACGTACGTAGAGGTACGCGAACTGCTCGCCAAGGGCTTGGACACGGCAATACTCCCCGTCGGCACTGTCGAGCCCCACGGGCCGCACCTTCCGCTCGGCACGGACTGCATTATTCCGGAGCTCATCGCGGAGAGGCTGGCTGAACGCCTGAATGCCGTCATCCTGCCCACGGTGAACTACGGTGTGACCAATAGCCTTCACGGCTACCCCGGGTCGATACGCGTGAGGCCGGATGTCCTCGAGAACCTAGTCTACGACATCCTTGCGAGCCTGTCGCTTCACGGCTTCAAGATAGCGGTTATCCTCAACGGTCACGGCGGGAACACCTCGGCCCTCGACAGCGCCGCTAGGCGCGCGTGGCTCGACCACAGGCTCGCAGTGCTCCTCGTGGACTGGTGGCGTCTAGCGCGCGAGAGGGGGCTTACTCAGCGCATCCTCGGTAAGGAGGGGGGTCACGCCGCCACAGATGAGACGGTGCTGGTCGCTGCGGCAAGGCCGGAGCTCGTGAAAAGGGAGCTCTACAGCCCCAAGGAGGTGTTCCTGGCGTCCCAGGGGGTGCAGTCGTACCCCATCCCGGGTACCATCCTGAACTACTCGCCAACGGAGGGTGAAGTATCATTCGACACTTCAAGGGCTCAGGAGTACCTTGATGAGATCGTCAGAGAAGTAGGGAAGCTCTACGATGCGTTGAGGTCAGCCTTGGAACGCATGAAGCACTAAATATATAAATTGTTAAACACGAGGGTTTAAGTTTCTGCACATTGCGTGCACTATGTGAGGATCCGGGACATCGCCGACCTTTTCAAGCTACGGCAGACGCTCATGGCTGTTTTAACCGGCGTCGTCGCCTACATTAAACCCCTTGGCTTTAACATAGATCTCCGAGCATTAACCCTTGTATCGATCTCTCTGTTCGCAACCGTGGCTGGAGCCACAGGGTTCAACATGCTGTTCGACATGGATATTGACAGCATAATGCCCAGAACGCGCCACAGGCCTCTCCCGTCCGGTAGGATGACGCCGCGTCAGGCTCTATGGATTTCAGCTATTACGGTCGCGGCTGGTTTAGTCTTGGCTTCCCTAATCAACGTCTGGGTCCTTTTCTTCGGTGTACTCGGCTTCCTGATCTTCAGCTTCCTGTACACGAAGTTCATGAAGAGGAAAACTCCGTGGAGCGTCGTGATCTGCGGAACGGCTGGAGCCATGCCCGTCCTAGGCGGTTGGTCTGCTGCGACGGGCGAGCCTTCCCTCGAGGCTGCCCTGCTTGCCACGCTCGTTGTCCTTTGGAGCTATGTGCACATCTGGACAGCCGCTACTTACTTCTCAGAGGACTACAGGCTAGCAGGAGTTCCGATGCTTCCCGTGGCTCTGGGAGAGAAGGCAGGATTAGTAGCCTCCCTCACCGCACTGGCGCTGGTCGTCGCCGACCTCGCCTTAATGTGGCTACGAGGAGTGTACTCTACACCTTCTGCGGCCGCTCTCGCAGTCTTAGCTACAGCTATAGCCGCCGTTTTGCTAAAGGGTCTATTTAAGGGGGAATTCAAGAGGAGCTCCTACGTGGCCTGGAAGCTCGCCACAGCTTTTATCGCAGCGGCTTTCGTCCTACTATTCATCTAGTCTCCCCAGAAAAAGCCTATAAATAACCTCTTTCTGCCACGTGTTCGGAGGATGAGAAGAGGGTCTCCTAACCCAAGGAAGGGATGAGGAGAACCGGCAATACTGATATTTCGGCATTTACCTGATAAAAATAAAATAAGTATTATTCTATTGACATAAAGAAATATATGTAGCAAATTATATTCATGTAACTGACCGAAGATGACAAAAGGTTTAGCAATAATAATGTTCTCAGGCACAGCTGACAAGTTCATACCCCTCGGCGTTCTCACTCAGACTGCGGCTAACCTAGGCGTCCCTGTACGCATCTTCGTGACCGGCTTCGCGACCCCCTACTTCACGAAGAACAAGCCTCAGCCGCGCTTCCCCAAGGAGTTCGAGGACATGGTCCCTGGCCTGCTTAAAGGCTTGGAGAAGATGAAGGCTCCCAGCTGGTACGACATGCTGAAGGAGGCGAAGGAGATCGGCGACGTGAAGGTGTACGTGTGCTCGCTGATAGCGGAGGCCCTGGGGCTTAAGAAGGAGCACCTCGACCCAATAGTGGACGACATCGTCGGAGCAACATTCTTCATGAAGGAGACCGCCGAGTACGAAGTAATATTCATCTAAGATGGGGCGTATGCCTGAGATAACCGTAGACGCACGTGAGATGGCCTGCCCCGGGCCCATTTCGGCGCTGACGAGGGCCTACCGCAACGCCCAGAACGGTGACGTGATCATCGTACTTGCGACAGACCCCGGGTTCAAGCCCGACGTTCAGGCTTGGGTTGAGCGCACCAAGAACGAGCTCGTCTCCCTGACAGAGGAGGGCGGCGTCATAAAGGCGGTCATAAAGGTAACCGCTAAAAAGTAGCTTTTTCGGGTGTTTCTCACGTCCGGTGAAAAGGTAGTTATTGTTGGTGGCGGCGGAGGGGGAGCTATCCTCGCGAACCTGCTTCAGCCACACGGGTTTGAAGTCACGGTCGTAGACAAAAGCCAGCACCACCACTTCCAGCCTGGGAACCTCTGGGTGGCTTTTAAAGGCGTCTCTCCAGAAAAGTTCCTGAGACCCATCCCGTCCCTGCTCAAGAGCGGGGTTAACTTCGTTAACGATGAAGTTGTCAGCGTTGACCTCAACGAGCGTATAGTCGCGACTAAGAGCGGGAGGAAGCTCAGCTACGACGTGGTTGTTCTGGCCAGCGGGGCGGAGCTCGACTACGACGCTATCCCCGGGCACCGGGAGCTCCTCGAGCGGTTTGGCGACTTCTACGCGGGCCCCCAGGATGCGGTAAAGCTGTGGGACGCACTCAAGGGCTTAAGGGAGGGTAGCTTCGTCATCGGAATAGCTGACCCTATCTACAAGTGTCCTCCCGGTCCCCACAAGGGAGCCTTCCTCGCAAGCGAGTTGTTCAAGAGCAGGGGGTTAGCGGGTAAAGTGAAGGTAGTGCTGGCGGTTCCTGTTCCGCACGCGTATCCCTCAAAGGTCATCGCGGACATAATTGAGCCGGAGCTCGAGCAGAGGGGCATTGAGCTCCACACGTTCTTCACGGTGAACGAGATCGACTTGCAGAATGGGAAGCTGGTGAGCCTCGAGGGGGAGGAGATTCCCTTCACGGTGGCTACAGTCATCCCGCCCCACAAGGGCCCGAGCTACGCGGTCAGCCCCGCGGAGGTGAAGGACGGGTCTGGCTACATAAAGATCGACAAGTACACGAGCAATATTCAGGGCTTCGACGACGCGTACGCGATCGGAGACTGCACGAACGCTCCAACCTCTAAGAGCGGTGTGACAGCGCACCTTCAAGCCGAGGTCGTCGCCGCGAGGCTGCTCGGGTACGACGCGAAGTACAGCGGGAGAACGAACTGCCCGATAATCCTCGACGGGAAGGGTGGCTTCGTGATAAGCGACTACGACCACCCGCCTATCCCGGTGAGGCTGAGTAAGTTCAAGAGGCTGATGGAAGACCTGTTCGTGGCGACCTACTGGAGCGCAATCAAGTACCCTGAGTTCTGGAGCCCTGTGTTCAAGGCGTACTTCGAGGCTTCTGACGAGTTCATCAAGAGGGGTGAGGGGTGGTGAGCGTGAAAGCCGAGCTAACACCTGAGCAGGCTGAGGCGCTGAACAAAGCCTTGGAGGTGCTCGTAAGGGCCAACGAGCTGGGCCTGCTCGATACTGTTAAGGACTTGCTCGACCCCGAGTTCATCGGCAGACTGTCGTCGCTGCTACTGACGCCAGGCACGCTCAAGCTGCTCGACCACATCGACGACATCCTGGAGCTCCTGGGGAGTGTCGACTACGAGGCGTTAAAGGAGAAGGCACCGGTGCTGGTGGAGGCCCTGAAGTCCCTGCCAAAGGAGCCGCAGCCCATCGGCCTCTTGGGGCTTCTCAAAGCGCTTAGCGACCCCGAGGTGCAGCGCGGGTTGGGTGTTGTTCTCGAGCTCCTCAAGGCTCTTGGCAGGCAGGGCAGGAAGTAGCTTAACCCCTAATTTTTACGCTTATTTTCTTACTCGGGAACTCCTTCGGGGAGAGGGCTGTCAGTATCTGCGAGACGTTGTTCCTTAAGTCGACGTATACTTGGGCTACGCGCTCGAGCTCTCCCCTGCTGTACTGCCTGTGGGGGAACAGGAGCTTCAGCGCGCCTGAGAGGAGCCTTCTGACGGCTTTCTCGTCGCGTATTGTGAGCCTCCCCTCCATCTCGAAGAGCCCTTCAACCTCCTGCTCCAGGCTCACCTGCCTGTAAATGTGAAGCACCTCCGCTAGGTAGTCCGCTGCGACGCCGTAGCCCTGGGCTAGGTGCTCCTCGCTCTTCATGATCTTGGGTAGCTCCCACCCGTGTATGAAGCCGTGGATCCTGTCGAGGAAGGCTGTGTCCTGCATGAACCTGGGAAGGTAGCCTGCGAGGCTGTAGTGCGAGGCGATCCTCTCGAGGTCAATGTTCCCTATAAAGACGAGCGAGCATGCGGCTGGCTTCTTCGGGTGGTAAGCTCCCCTCTCGAAGTACCCGTCCACCATGTAGTCTTTGAGCTTCGCAACTACCTCGTCTCCGTTCGAGAACTTGATCTTGCTTATCTCGTCGAACACCACCACGTCGTTGATCACAAGGTCTCCGGGTATGTTGCTCCTCACGTCGTAGAAGAGCTTAGCCGGGGTCACTATGCCGCCCGAGTAAATCCTCGAGTAGTACGTGAGCTCGCGGTACGTGTGGGTCTTACCCGTGGCTCTCGGGCCTAGCTCCAGGATGTTCACGTTCGACTCGGCCAGCGGGATGAGCCTGGCTAGCAGGAGGAGCTTCTGCTGGAACGTGTACGCTTTAGGGTTAAGCCCAGCGCTTCTAACGATCAGGTCAACCCACTCGTCTAGGCTCAGCGCCTCCCTGGCCTCGCTGGGGAGCTTAAGGTCAATCTCGTAAGCCTGGAAGGGCTCGAAGTCCTCCATAATAACCGGGGTGACGCCCGGGTACCGGGTTTGGAGGGAAGGCTCGTAAGCGAGCACCCCCACGCCCCAAAGGCCTGAGTAGAGCCTCTCGTTGGCACGGATGATCTCCTCGCGCACCAAGGCGTCGTTGATGCTCAGGGACGGGACTTGGAGCAGGAAGACGTTCTTCTTGAGGTTAACGAGAACACGGTACTCGTCCAGCAGCTTGAGCCGGCCCTCCCCCTTCAGCTTACCCAGGAACCTTTCCCGCGACCTGGGGTCGGGGTAAAGCTCGCTCACCGTGCTGGCAACCTCTTTGAGGCACTCGGGTGAGGGCTCAGGGCAGTGGCGAGCCACGAGGTATTCCCTGATGAAGGCCGGGATTCGCGGGATGATCCCTAGCCTGGCGACTCGCTTGTCGACAGCGTACTCGCCGAAGAGCTTCTTTACTTTCACGTCCAGCTCGTCCATGGGCTCTCACCTCTAGAGAAGCCTCTCGATGCGGTTCCTCCTGCGGCCCCTGGAGGCCTCCTCTTCTTTGGGCTTGGCTTCGCTCCCCTCGATTCCAGCGGGTTGACCGGTAGCGGAGTGCTCGAGTCTGAGGCTGGCCCTGTGCTCCCACGAGAAGAACTTGATGAAGCGGTAGAAGTCGGCTAGAGCGGAGCCGGCCAAGCTCGGGTTGAACGTGCTTTTTACCTCGAACCCTTCGCCGACGGAGGTTATGCTTAAGCTGCTCGAAGCGACAGTGGGAGGCTGCTCGTCAAGCGCCTTGACAGCCCGTGCGGGGAAGTCGGAGGCTGAGGGAATACCCTTTAGGACGACCTTCCCGTGCTGCGTTCCTACAATTAAGTCCACGTACCTCCTCCCTAGAATCCTCGAGAGGAGAGGGTAGTGGGTTTTAACGCTCGTGACGGTGTGCGCTAGTACCCTTCTCGTGTCGAGGCGCGGGAGCAACGAATCGGGCCTTACACCCCGAACCTCAACCCCCACCTCTGACACCCGGTACTCCGTGAACGCTCTCTCAACCTCGATGGTCACCAGGGTGACTGGCGCTACTAGGAGCAGTGAGAGCCTCAGGGATTCTTCAAGCGTTGCTAGGCCGGTGATGTAGAGGGCTAGCGCGTACGCGTACGTTACTAGGGTGAAGAACCTCTCGCTCCACCCGAGCTGGAGGCCGAGGAGGCTGTAAGCGCCGTAGGCTAGCAGAGGGTTGAGCCAGTCGTGCGCCTCTAGAGGCCTAAGCTGGATCAGAAGGAGTAGCAGAGGCGGGAAAGAGTACCTTGAAAGCATTGACAGCCTCGAAGGCCTGATCGTGTCGGAAAACGCCATGAGCGTTCAGCCAATAAACTGGCCTGTTGCACTTTTATTCTTTCCCTTCCCTCAGTCAACGTCATCACGGCGCAGCAGCCTGTAATCACAGCCCATGTGACAAGATTTTTATCCCGGCGCCTTCTCTTCGGAGTGATGGTGGAGGTCGACGGAGAGGTTTGGGGCAGCGTTGCTAAGTGGCTGGAGCTCACCGGCCTCGTGAAGCAGCTGCTGCGGCTGAAGCAGCCTAAGCCCGTGAGCCGGGCTTTCGGCACGAGGAACATGGCTCACATCGCAAGAACACTTGGTAGGCTCCGCTCCCTGGGACTCGTGGAGGAGGCTACTCTCGGCAACGTGCGCTACGTTTACCTCACCGAGAGAGCTTGCAAACTTCTAGCGCTGCTGGGCTGCAAGCCTGAGGGGCTTGCGTGCGGTGACGCCGCGCTGAAGCTGCTCAAGAGCGCGGGGACGCGTGAGGAGCTCAGTAGCGTACGCTGAGCGGAGATAGGCGTGTCAGGGCACAAAAAGACGAGGGCTGAAAAGTCGCCCTAAACTCTCAGCTAGCGCTATGAAGCTTGGTCTGCTCTAAATGGGCTTCCCCTGATTGATCTCTCGACGGCTAAGGAAAGCGGGAAACCTAGGACTACTATCGAGATCAACGACCCCGGTAGTACACCCGCTATGGACAAGAGGAGCGGGATATCGGTTCCGAAAGCCCACAGAAGCAGGTACTTGAGGTAGGATCCGACACCCACCGACACCATCAGAGATTGAGTGATCAACGCCGCTAACCTTCTTCTCCTACCGCCTTTACCGGAGATCCTGTAGCCCGCGTACCCGGCTGCGAGGTTCACGAGGCTTCCCAAGACGGCGTCGAAGGCGCTTAGGGCGGGGTTTCCCCAAGGCGCGGCGAGGATGTTGCCTATAAAGCACCCCACAGCAACGCCCAGCACCGCTGGGTATCCCAGCACGGTGGACAAGGCGATAAGGGCGTCCGCAACCCTTACCTGCCACAAAAGGAACGAGGCGAAGGGTAGCACGTAGACTAGAACCGCGTAAAGCGCCGCCACTATCCCGGCTAAGGCCATGTCTCTCGAGCGCACAGGTTCCCATGGGAGCCCTAGGCTTAAAAACTTCGTGGTCAGAAATCCATAGCCGTCAGAATCTCCTCCGGGAGCCTCATGCCGAGTTGCTGCAGGACAAGCTTGCTGTACTCCACCTGGGCTTTGAGCAGCTCCCTGAACTCGTCCATCGAGAGGTAGGAAGTGGGGTCCAGCTCTTTGAGCCTGTCGGCTGGTATGCCCGGGACCTCAGCTGGGACGAGGACCCGCTCACCCCATACGGGGTGGGGCTTCCACTTAACTGCTCCGCGGCTCGCCTGCAGGAGGAAGAGCTCCGTCTCCTCTATCGTGGGGCGCGTGCCCCCGACGGGCTTAGGGATGCCATCCCGCACCTCGAGCACCGGTTCTGGCACCCTCACTGTTCTGTCTCCGACCCTGACCTCCCCCCACCTGTACTGCGCCACTATCCTCCCGGTTGTGTTCCACATGTAGACGTCCACCCTGTGACCGCTCTCCTGCCACTTCTTGAGGAAGCCGTAAAACCTTAGAACGTGGGCGTCGTCGCCCACCCCGATTGTGAACTCCGAGTACCGGGGGACGAACCTCACCTTGCCTACGAGCTCTCGCGCCTGCGCCGGGTGCCCGACGGTCCTGCCGTCGGCGAGCGCCTTGGCTATGAACTCCGGGGTGTTCAGCTTGACCCAGGCGTAGTCTGTGAAGTAGCCTGGGGACAGGAAAACGGCTGTGTTCATGGGCCCGTCGGAGTCGACCTGGCCGTCGAAGTAGCCTGTATCCTCGAGGTACACCACGGACCTCGCGTTCCTGTTCGGCATTCCGAAGTACTGGAAGAGCTTCCCCTCGAAGCTGGGGTTTCCGTCGCTGGAGAACTCCGTGTTCTCGTGCAGGGCCCGTGGGCTCATGCAGGCGTTCCACATCGCCTCCTGCTCGGGTGTCAGGTCCTCGGTCTTCACCCAGGCGCCGCGCTCCGAGCCGTAGACCCTGTCCTCGCATATCGCGACTATGTCGTCGTTGCGTATCTTCTGGTCTCTCACGTAGTCCAATGGGTTCACGCCGAACTTCTCCACGTACACGCGGGCGTTCCTGGGGGTCCACGTGTAGAAGCCGTGCGTGGACTTGCCTGAGCCCGTCAGGCCCCAGATGACGAGCGTGATCCTCCTCCAAGAGCCGTCGACCGTGTTCACCGTGAACTCCCTGAGGGCCGCGTGCTCGCCGGTGCAACCCTTCTTGTATACGTGATAGATCCAGTGGCGCAGGGCTCCCTTCTTTATCTCCCCCTGGTAGCTAGACAGGGTGATTATCGTAAGGTTGTGGTGGGGGAAGACGAGGATGGCCATCAGCCTGTTGGTGCCGGGTATGAGGGGGTTGCCGAGGTAGTGCGGCACGACGATGAGCTCTGCCTCGGGCTTCTCGTCAGGCGGGGCTGGGAACACGAGCTGCTTCCACCTGTAGGCGAGGTCGGGGAACTGGGGGTCGACGTACACCGTCGTGTGCATCTGCACCTTGCTGCCGGGCCTCCCGTAGTAGCCGTCCACCTTGATGAGCGGGCCCTGAGCTAGGACGTGCTCGAGCACTCTCTGCATGAGTAGCTTGTGCTCCTGCCTAAGCTCCGCGTCGCTGTTCACCACTACCGTGTTCGCCGCGGACCTGCTCCAGATGTTGCTGGCCCAGCCCAGAGCACCGTTTCTGAACTTCGTCGCGTAGAGCTTGGCTCTCTCGAGGAGGTCGGGCGGGTTGTCCAGAACCGCTTCCAGCCCAGAGCTCTCCTTGAACGCTAGTATGCGCCTGAAGGACTCCCTGAATGTTGAGGGGTTCAGGTCTTCCAAAGGAGGGATCAGCTTAGAACGAGTTTCTACCACGTGTTCTAAGCGCCAAAAGTGTATTAAAAACTTTTTAGTTTAAGAGTTTAAGTATGCGCTTAGAGCAGCAACTCGAATATCGTTTTAGCCTTTTGGGGGGACGCCCTAGGGCATAGGTATAGGGTCTCGCTGTCCACTGAAACCTTCACGCACGTTTCCGCGTCCAGCAACGTGGCGTTAACCCCTAGCCTTTCAAGGGATTTCAGTAGTCCCTCTCTCCTGCTTCGAAGAAGGCAGGGGAGGTGGACCTTACCTGTGAAGCTTACCTGACCGAAGAGCTCAGGCCTCTCAAGTACAAAAGGTATTCCTAGAGCGTGCGCGACTTCAGGTGACAGAGCGAGCGGTTCATGCGGGCGGAGCTTCTTTAATGTTTCCGACAACGACTTGGGCTCGAGCGGTTTCCCTAGATCGTAGCGTTCCTCGACGCCGCTTACCACCGCGAGCCCCAGCCCGTACCTTTCAGCCAGCTTAGCGCCAAGCTCGCTCTCCAGCCTCCCTGAGGCGACCAGCAGAGGTTTTCCCTCCTTGAGGATTTGGGCACTTAGCTTTACCGGGGTGTCGCAGTAGGTTTCTAGGAGGGGGAAGTGCAGGGGACACTCGTCTACGCACCTCCAGCACTTCACGCACCTCTCCACGCCGAGCTTCCTGTCGCGGGCGTATCCGAGGGGGCTCAGGGCAAGGCTACCCGAGTAAGTGAACGTCGGGCATGCGGTGAGGCATATTCCGGGGCAGTATAGGCAGGGGTTTTTGACCTTTCTTAACGGGAGGGTGGCGAACCGTGCAACAAGGGTGGGGGTAAGCTTGATGGCTCGCAACGTTGTGAGGCTCACCAAGGCTAATCACCCATCCACTTCCCTGGGTTCGCGAGGCCTTGGGGGTCTAGGCACCGCTTTACTTTTTTGAGGTACTGTAAGCCTGCCCCCAGCTCCTCAGCGACCCACTTGGCCCTCAGGAGGCCGACGCCGTGGTGGTGGCTTATCGTCGCACCGGTCTCGAGGAGGGTTCTCACGGCTTCCTCCCACATACGCCAGTACGTCTGCTCGTCCGCCTCGTAGGTCAGCGTGAAGTATATGCAAGCGCCTGTCGTGTAGAAGTGCGACGCGTGCGCCAGCACGGCGTAGACGCCCTTAACCCTCTTCACCCTCTCCTTGAACGCTCGGTAGACCTTGGGCAGCGCGCTCCACGTGGCAGCGGTCTCGATCGTGTCGAACCATAGGTTGAGGGGCACGACGAGCTTCTTCAGCTCGGATATCACGTCGAAGCGCGTTTCCAGCCACTTGTCCACGGGGGCTGCCCCGACCTCCTTGCCCCCGTGCTTCGCGACGATTCTCCGCGCCTCAGAAACCTTAGCATTGAGTATCTCCTCGGAGTTCTCCTCGAATATCAGGATCAGCGTGTCCCGGGCGTCGTGGAACCTGGCTGCGGAGTCGTCCTTGTCGTAGAGCCTCGCGACCGCCGGGACGGCACCAGTGAGCATCATCTCTCGAACCGCGCGAAGACCGGACTCGAAGTCTGGGAAAGCGTACGCGTTCTTCCACTGGTGCTCTGGCAGGGGGAAGACCTTCAGCACGGCCTTCGTTATGATTCCAAGCTGTCCCTCGCTCCCGATGAAAAGTCGTTTAAGCTCCGGGCCCGTCGCCGCCCTCGGGACGATGCTTCTCCTCAAGGGGATGATGCCTCCGTCGGGGGCCACAACCTCGAGGTCCATCACGAGCTCCTCTATCCCCCCGTACTTCGTGCTGAACTGGCCGGTGCTCATTGTAGCTATGAGCCCGCCTACAGCCGCCTCAGGGAAGGATTGCGGAATGTGCCTAAGCGTGAAGCCCTTGCTGTTCAAGAACTCCTCCAGCTTTTTGAGCATCACGCCCGACTCGACTACTACGAGCGCATCCTCCTCTGAGAAGCGGAGGATCCTGTTCATCCTCTTGACGTCGATGACCACACACCCCTCGCACATCGTACCCCCTATGACGCCTGAGCCCCCGGCGTACGGGACGAACGGCACCCTGTACTCGTTGCAGAGCTTCACAAGCTTCGAAACCTCCTCCGCGGACTCGGGCCACACAACCAGAAGCGGCCTTGGGAGGGCCTCGCCTCTCGTCTCTCGTAGCAGGGCAAGAGGCCAGTAGTCCCTAGAGTAAAGCTTGAGGGTGGTCTCGTCCCTAGAGACTCTGCCTGGGAACTCCCTCTCAACCGCCTCTACGAACTTCTCCTTAGAAAGATGTTCTCCTCCCATTCCGGAAGCGCCTCCACAATATCTTTAAAATTCGACATATATTCCTTCCGAGCGTCCTCGTCGAGCTTGGGGGCGAACACAGCGGAAGCTGGCATGGGGTGCCCGAAAGCTTCCTCGCCCGAAGACCCATCGGCGAGCATGAGGAGCTTCAGCACTCCTCGGGAGCTGGCTTCGACATCGGCTGGCCTCGCGACGGTTAGGCCTGTAGCGTCCGCGAGGAACTGGAGGAAGACGTCCGACTTCGAAAAGCCTCCAGCCGCCCACAAGGGCTCTTCGGGGCGTCCCGCTACCTGCTCCATCATGCGGAGAATGTACCCCATGTATAGCGCAACCCCCCAAGCTAGCCCGGCTACCACGTCGCTCCTCCTTGTCCCCAGCGTGAGGCCCAACATCATGCCCGCAGCGTTCTGGGCTTTAGGGACCCTCAAGCCCCCGAAGGATGGGAGGATCAGCGCGCGGCGCGAGCCCTCGCCTGCCAGCTTCTCCATCTCCTCGTAGCTGCTGTAGAAGCCGATGTCTCGAAGCCAGTCCACCACTGAGCCGGAGGTCCTGAGGAAGCCTTCTACACCGTACCTCAGAGTCTTGCCTACTTTCACTTGCACGACTGGTATGAGGCCCGCCGGAGGCATGACAAAATTCCCCGTGCAGAGCTCCATGAAGCTGCCTGTCCCGTGGACGCTCTCCACCCTCCCCCTCTCGACCGCGCCGAGGCCCAGGGCGGCGGACTGCTGGTCCGCTATGAATGCTTTTAGCTCCAAGCCCTCGATGCTACCGAAGTCCCCCACGTTGTCGACGAGCTCGGGGCGGATGCGTGGAAGCCTCAGGATGTCGTAAACCAGGCCTATTTCATCGAAGTTCTTCGGGTGGACGAGGCCGGTGAGGGTTATGTTCGACGGATCCGCGATGAACTTTCCCGAGGAGGTGTAAAGCAGGTACGAGTCGAGGGTCCACACGAACGCGTCTCCGCTCTTCACCCTCTCGTACAAGCCTGGTATGTTCTCGTAGACCCACTTCATGAGCACCGCTGGTGAGTCTGGGCTGAGTATGTAGGCGAGGGGTCTGCTCAGCCGTGAAAGCATCTTAGCTGTGATGGGCAGTTTTTCCACCACGCTCCTCCCCCTGCCGTCAATCCACGTGATGACGTTTGTCAGCGGTCTACCGCTCCTGTCCCACGCGACAACGGAAGCCCTGTACACGGAGACCCCGAGGCTCTTGGCGCCCAGCTCTCGCGCCTTCCTCGCTAAGCCTTTAACGGTCCTGACGAGCTCTTGGGAGCTCTGCTCGACCAGACCGCCCTGGAGCCTCTCGAACCCCAAGACAACTTTTTCATAGTGAACGCGGTTACCCTGAGAGTCGTACACCGAGAGCTTCACGCCCGTCGTTCCGACGTCTATCACACCGTACACTACACCACCCTGATGACCACTTTCCTCTCGGGCGGCAACTCCACGACAGGATATGGCTCTTCCGCTGAGAACACTCTGCCAGCCACCTCAAGCTTGACGCCGGAGGGTACGCCGACCATCACGTACGGGTGCTTCACGGAGAACACGCTCGGGACCGCGGGGACCTCTCCGTGGACTCTCCCTAGTTCACCCCCCTCGGTGAGCGTGAGCGCGAGGAGCCTCGCGCTCTCAGCAACCTTCGCGGGATCTTCGATCACCATCCCAGCGTTGCCTACGGCGAGCTCTGCGTTAAGCAACCTTAGAGGGGCAAGCTTGGCTAGCACCAGCGTATCTGCTTCAACGTAGCCAGCAGATGTTCTCAGCCTCTCGACGCGCTGCCTTCCCTCGACGTACAGGACCCTTCCTTTTACCAACTCAGCGCCGTAGTCCCCGGCTTCCTCCGGCTTGTGAACGTAGCTCTCCTCGTCGTAGACGACGACCAGCTTCTCGCAGACCTTGTGGATCTTGGCTATGAGCGAGAGCGAGTAGTGGTTGAAGCCGTACACGACAACTCTCTCGCCGATAGAGTACCCCATGTTCACGAGGTCCCATGCGGCTGTTAGGGGGAAAACACCTGCGGGCCGAAAGCCGTATACCCCCAGCTCCACAGGGGTTTTCTCTCTGAAGCCTGTAGCCAGCACGGGTAGGCCTTCGTGGAACTCTGCGCCGTTGACGCCCACGCTCCACACACCGTTGCCCTCAGACTCGAAGACCGTTTCCCCTAGTAGTGCCCGCACGCGACCTGCTAGCCCCTCGACGAGCTCCCTGCCGCTGTGTTCACCCACCTTCAACTCGTCGCTCGCGAAGAAGCCCCCTAGCTGCTTCCTGGCCTCGAAGACCACGGCGTCGCCGTAAGTCGCCGCGAAGGCCATGCCAGCGAGGCCGCCTCCAACTACGAGGGCCCTCCTCATCTCTTTCTTACCAGCCAAGACCCCTCACCCCTTAAGGTCACCTCCTCCGGGTCAACGCCCAGCTCGTCCGCTATTATCCTTAGAACCTCGGCCATGCACTTTGAGCCCTGGCACAGCCCCATCCCGGCCCCGGTCCTGAACATCACTCCTTGAAGCGTCCTTGAGCCTCTCCTGACGGCCTCCCTGACCTCCTCCTCGGTCACGAGGTTGCAGGGGCAGACAACCCTCCCCTTACCTGCCTTGGGGTTGTCCCTGAGCCTCCTGAAGGGGGCTCTCTCGACGACGTGCTCCTTTTTCTCGAGCCTGAGGCCCGCCTCCCTGAGCATTTCGAGGATCTTCTCGGCTATCACAGGAGACGCCGTGAAGGCTGGAGACTCCGTACCGACAGCGTGCACAATCCTCTTCGTCCTAGAGGAGTAGGTAATCCTGAAGTCGTTCTCGGGAGGGATCGGCCTTATGCCAGCGTAAGCTTTGATCGGAGTACCCGGAGGTGCTTCGAGAAGCGGAGAGAACTTCTTCAGCAGAGCCTCCACATCCTCCTCGTCAACCGAGACGTCGCTCTTGTCTCTAGCAGGCCTTAGGTTCGGCCCCCAGAGCCCCTTCCCGTCGACTGTGAACATTATAGCACCCCCCTTCGTCTTCGGGTCGGGTTTTAGGTAAAGGGGGGAGACGAAGCGGCTCGTAACCTTCCTGTCGAAAACCAGCATCGCGCCCTTCCCGAGCTCGAGCTCCACGCTGTCGCCCAGCTTGTTGTACAGCTCGTCTGCCCATAGACCGGCAGCGTTCACGAGGAACTTCGCTTTGAAGGCGTTGCCCTTATCCGTGCGCAGCTCCAGCCCGTCCACCCTGTCTTCAACGCTGACAACCCGCTCCCCGAACCTGAACTCGACGCCGTTGGCCTTCGCGAACTCGTACAGCCCATAAAGCAAGTCAAAGTTGTCCACGCAGCCGTACCCGTACACCTCGATAGCGCCGAGAGCCTTCCTCGTAAGGTTAGGTTCCGCCTGCCTAAGGTACCGCCTTCCTCTCAGCTTGACTGGGAAATCTCTCCCGAGGTTGAGCCTCAGGTACAGGGCGACGAACGGCATCGCCAGGAAGTGGTGCAACTTGGTAGCCACCACGAGGGTGCTGGTTTTCACGTACCTGACTCCCAGCCTCTCTGCTATCAGGAACATTTTCCTGTTTCCCTCGCGGGCCATCCTGCTCTTCACAGACTTGAAGGGGAGCTGGACCACGTGAACGATCGCCGCGTGCGCCTTCGAAACCCCCCACCCCGGCTCAGGGTTTGCCTCTAAAACCAGCGTCCTTAGCTTGAAGTGGGCGAGGTTGTAGGCGACCATGAGGCCGACGACGCCACTACCCACGACGGCTACGTCGTACTCCTCCATCACTTATAAGGGTTGCCAGAAATCATTATATAAACTTTCCTCATGTTCACCTTTTTATATAAGCTCCTCGGGGATCGCGTCCGGATGGTAAGCAACCCTGGGTGTGAGGCCGGCCTTCTTAAGCCTCTCGACGACATGGGGGTACAGAAACACGTACTCCTCCTCTAACTCGCGCGCGTAGCTCTGGTGTATCTCCCCCAACTCCTCCACGAGGCGCTTAACGGACTCCTGTGAGGAGAAGGAGAGCATGACCGCTGGGTGCGCGGGCACGCCGTAGTCCGCCAGGTGCCTTAGCGCGCTGAGCTGCAGGTCGAAGAACTCCGGCCTCGCCCCCGTGAGCTTGTGGAACTCCTCGCGAGAGGCGCCCTTGAGCGACACGCGCACGTGAACCCTGGTGAACCTGGATAGGTCCCTCGCCTTTCCCTTGTCGGCGCCCAGCTCGATGCCATTCGTCTCGAGTATAAACGTGAAGAGGCCGTCCTCCTCCACGAGCTCGAGCACACGCAAAAGGTGTTGCCACGCTAGGGTGGGCTCGTTCCCCGAGATCCTGATCTGGCTGTACCGCCTTCTCAGGGCGATCGAGCGGAGCCTTCCGTACACCTCCTCTGGAGTATAGAACCTCCACACGCTCAGCCACGGCCTGTCCCTCGGCTCCCCGCTCCAGCAGAAAACGCACCTCAAGTTGCAGCCGACGCAGTCCGCGGTGGCGATTCCCCCGTACCACTTTCCGCCCCTGAACCTGTAGTACTTCCTCTCTTCACCGCGGGAGACCATGCGCCTGACCCCTTCCCCGAGAAGCAGGGGGTTGTACCCGGAGTCAAAATCCACAAGCGAGAATTTCAGAGTAGAGAAATATGTGCTTTTTTTTAGGGCAGGCTTAAGGCCTTGTTCACAGCCGCAATCGCGTCTACGAGACCGTAACCCGTGAAAACGTCGAAGCCCTTGGCGTTTATGTCAACCGCCGTGCTCGTCAGAACGTCGTAGACCTGGCTAGGCGTCAGCAAGGACTTCCCGCTGGTCAGCCGCAGAGCCTGGATCAGCGCCACAACGCCCGTGACGTGGGGGGTGGCCATCGAGGTGCCGCTGAGGGTAGCGTAGCCGTTCCTGAGGTAGGTTGACAGGATGTTCACGCCAGGCGCGGCTACGTCGACCTCCGGCCCGTCGCTGCTCCAGCTGGCGACATTGTAGGAGCTGTCTACCGCAGCGACTGCGATGACCTCCGGGTACCTAGCGGGGTATGAAACGTTGTCGGTGGAGGGGTCTCCGTCGCCGCTCCTCCTTTTCTGCCCCCTGCTGGCCCCCCTTAACTCTTCGTCATCTTTCTTCAGCCTCGGGGTTGCCCCACGGGGGCGAGGCATCGCCCTCTTCGGGCCTGCCCCTAGCGGGGCTTCCGGGGAGGAGCGTCCGGCGGCCGCCGCGCACCGCAGCGGCCAACCGCGGGCCGGGGCCTCTAGCTGCTCTGTGGTCGCTGGAGGCCGTAGCGCTTCGCCAGCTTCCCTGCCAGCTCCTCGACCTCGGCTTCGTCGAGGAACAGCTTTAATGCGTGAAGCGCCGGCACGGTGTCGCGCTCGAACTCCCTGCCGCAACACGTGCAACGCATCACCCTCGTCTCACTCCTCTTTCTGACCTCCTCGAGCTTGGCCCCGCAGAGGGGGCAGCGCTTCGAGGGCAGAGTCCTCTCGATCGCCAGGACGCCGTGGAACCCGAGGAGGTTCTCCAGCCTCCTCGCGAAGCTCCTCAGTGTTCGCTGCAGGCCATTGTTCCTCAGAGAGTCGTCGAACGGTACATCCACGAAGACTATAGCCCTCTTCCCCCGGAGCTCCTTGGCCGCCTCCGCGACAGCCTTCAGCAGCGCGGCCCTGCGTCGCCTGTAGGCTTTTTTCAGCGCGCACCTCGCGGTGGCCCAGGCGCCCGGCTTCCTGGACTTAGCCGCGGCTCGCTGCAGCTCCTTGATCCTCCTCCAGTTCACCTCAGGCACCTTGAAGCGCCGGATCCTGAAGCCGCCGCTCCGCAGGTCGTACGCGAGGAGGTAGAAGCCATGCGAGCTGTTGATGTCGACCACCGCGATCACTTCCAGGTTCTCAAGTAGTTCCTCCACGCCTAAGCTGTGGAAGCAGTGGAGTATGATGTTTATCTCTCCATCCCCCTTGATAGCGACGTACCTAGTCAGCCTCCCTCCAGACTCCCTGCACACATCCTCCTGACTCTGAAGCCACCCCAAGCCGCGCTCGGGCAGAGGGATCCTGTATGCCTTCCCGTAGACCCTGACGACCAGCTCGCCTTCCTGAAGGTCTGCTCCCTGCCGTCTCAGCGTCCAAGAGAACAGCGGGAACCGCAGGTAGCTCCTCCTCTTCGGCGTGCTCGGCGCCACCACCTTGTCGAAGGCGTCCCTGTAGCTCCAGGGAACCTGCTTCCACATGCTTTCGAGCTCCTCGCTGTCGAGGCCGAGCAGCCTCTGCCAGTAGCGCATCGATGCTCTCGGCTGGTACACCCGCTCGATGAACTCCCTGAGCTCCTCAGGCAGCTCCGCCTCGAATTTCAGCACCCTGTACCCTTCGACCGCTAATTTGCTGTTACTATGGGGGCTACCCATACGCTCCCCCCATCCGCCCCCACCCCCGGAGAGGTGAGGTGCGGGGGAGGAGCGCACGGGCAGCCCCGTAGCGGCTCGAGGACAGCATGCTGTGCCGTCGCAGAGCACGCGGCACGCAGGCACGTATACACTCTCACACAGCCTGTGACCCGGCCCAACCCCTCCCCAGACACCCCGAGGCACCAGGGGG
>NDWX01000002.1 GCA_002855745.1 Thermofilum sp. NZ13
CCCTCCTCCCAGCCCTCATAGCGGCCCTGCCCTCTCTCCCCCTGATCCTAGCCGGAACCCACCCCCTCCTCAAGGCAACCGCCGGGATGGCCGTCTACACCGCCAGCTACATCCTAGCCGCCCTCGCAACAGGCACGCTCACCAGGGCCGAGGTCTCAACGCTCATCACCGCACTCCGCCCAGCAACCCTCAAAGCCCAACCCCTCAACACTAGGGGCACAGCCCAGTGAGCCACTCCTCACGCAGCACTGGCCACGCGCCCCAGGCTCCAGGAGCTCGAGCGGCGAGTACGCTGAGACCCTGCGCAGGAGGGCGCTGAGCGCGCTCAAGTGGGCGCAGAGAGCCTGCCAGGAGGGCGACTACGACACCTGCGCGCTGCTGGCGGGGCACGCGGCCCAGCTCTACCTGAAGAGCCTGATCTACCGCGTCACCGGAGAGGAGGTTAGGGTGCAAGGTGTCAGGGAGCTCCTATGGGTCCTCGCGGCCGCGCTCGTCGAGCAAGGCGCGGAGGACTTCGCCAGAGAGGTATCCGATTACATGAGGGCCCACAAGAGGGAGCTGGCGGAGCTCAGCGACGCCCACACCAGAGCCGCGTACGGGCTCACGGGCTACGGCGAGAAGGAGGCTAAGCTGCTCCTCAGGGTCGCGGAGCAAGCGCTCGAAGAGCTAAGGCGCCTGGAGGAGAGGCTCTTTGGCTGACACCCGCCTGCAGTTGCTGAGGAGGTGGAGGGACGTGGCAGCGAAGGTCGCGGAGACCGTCGGGAGCCTCTACCCCCAGGCAGAGGTATACCTCATCGGAGGAGCCGCCGAGGGCAGGCTTACAGCCCTCAGCGACATCGACGTGGCAGTAGTCTTCAACCGCGAGCTGAGCGGCAACGAGAGGGCAGACATCCTCGCGGAGCTCTGGGAGGAGCTGGAGGAGCGCGGCATCCCCCCGAGCTACCCGTTGCATATCCTCGTCCTGAGCAGGAGCGAGCTCGAGAGGCTACACGGGAGGAAGGAGAGGCTCAGGTAACAGCCTCCAAAAACCGCCGGAGAGGAGAGAACCGCTGAACAGGCCTCCTATAAACTAGGCGCACGGTTATTCTAGTAACGCACATGGCGCTCAGAGTATGTGGCTAGAAAACCCGGCCCGTAGCCATCCTGATGCGTTAAAGCATGACACACCCCTCCTAGCTGCGGCGAGCTCAGAGAATACTGGGCCCCTAGAGTTCGCAGCAGTCTCTCGTGCCCGGTGGTATCGAGTGCTCCAGCTGGACAGAAAGCGAGGAGAACCCTGCAGCTGACCCTCAGGGGCCTGAAGAGGCTCGCCGACCCAAATGGGGCTAAAGGACTTGGAGCTGGCGGAAGCCGCCGCAAGGCTCAGGAAGGTGCTCGAGGGCAGGGCTCTGCTTGCCTACCTGTTCGGTGGGCGCGTGAAGGGCTACAGGCTGAAGGGGGACTACGACATAGCGGTGATGATGCCTGAGAACTACACGCTCTATGACCTCGGGCTCCTCCAGGTGGAGGCCGCGGAGGCCCTAGGCGTCGACGAGGAGGATGTGGACGTGGTGAGCCTAAACAGCGCGCCACCCGAGCTCGTGCTGGAGGCTCTCAGCGGTATACCCATAGTAGACAACCCGGAGAAGAGGCTCGAGCTCGAAGTGAGAGCACTGATGGAACCCCTAGACGTGAGGGAATCGCTGGAAGCGGCGAATCGAGCCGCAAGCCAGCAGTCTACCAAAACTGCTTAGGGCTTAACATCGGCACGGTGAAGCTCACGGGTGTTCGCGCTGAATCCCCGGGTAGCGATATACCCTTCGAACGCTCAACGCGGAACCGCGGCAGCTCGCAACACGTTGCTACAGCTGCGCGCGACCCGTAGCGAACTCGGAGAGGCGGCCCCCCGGTGAGCTTTGAGGAAGCAGAGGTCTTGAGGGAGAGGGCTGAAGCCTTCCTAGCTAACGCTAGGAGGCTGCTCGGCGAGGGGCAGTACGACCTAGCGGCCTTCAGCCTAGAGCAGCACTGCCAGCTAATGCTAAAGTACAAGCTGCTAATCAGGGCTGGCACGTACCCGCGCACGCACTCCCTGGTGAGGCTGATCAGGGAGCTGGCCAAGCTCGACGAGAGGGTGAAGGTGCTGCTCGAACCCGAGAACGTGGTGATGCTGACGAAGATAGAGGACGCCTACATAGGTGCCAGGTACCTGCCCCGAAGGTACCTGAGAGAGGAGGTCGAGGCGATGCTAAGCTTCGTTGAAAAGGTGTTCGAAAACGCCGTCAGAGGGGTTTGATGTCTTCGTCGAGGAGGCTAAGAGGAACAGGGAGCACTTCGAGAACCCAGCCGAGCTCGGGAGAAGAATCAAGGAGGTTGTCTCGAGGCACCACAAGGACGCGAAGGTCTACATCTTCGGCTCCACGGCGAGGGGAACCTACACGGCGGCCAGCGACATCGACGTGCTAGTCGTACTACCCGGGAAGATTGACAGCGACTCAGCGGCCAGGCTAAAGGCCGAGGTGCTGCTAGAGGTCAACGCGCCCATCGAACTACACGTAGTGTCAACAGAGGAGTACGCGAGATGGTACAAGAGGTTCATCGACGAGAGAGAACTGCTGGAGATAGCCTAGAAACAGCCAAGCAACCATATCACCTTACGCAGCGCACAGCCGCGATCACTACGCGCGTGCAACCCCCCATCAGGCTTTTACTCGCATGGTAAAGGCTTAACGAATATGAATTGCTTGAGGCTTATCAGAAGGGAATCGATAATCGCAGACCTGGCTAAGTTCTTCAAGAGCTTTGATGAGATGGAATAGTCAAAAAACTACCGGGATCAGGTCTGAGGAGAGCCCAAATGCTTGACGATATTTGGAGGAAGATGGAGAGGAGGGGCGTGCCGTAGTGGTACCCCTTCGAAATACACCTCATGACGCGGGAAGAGCTTGAAGCCCTCGAGAAAGGGAAGGCCCCCAAAGTCCGCTAAGCCACTCGAGGCCCTCAAGCAGAATGACCGCCGAAAAGCCTTGCCTGGCGCCTAGAACCCGCGAGGAAATCGGGCGCAAAGCCGGATCCCCCGTGAGTGCCCCCGAGGTCCCCCAAGGCAACGGGTTAAGCATGAACCTCTTCGTCGTCGTCCTCGCGAGGGACCGCAGTCACGTAGAAGAGAAGGCGGCGGAGCTGGAGCGCCTCGGCCTACCGTTCACCGCCGTGTGCGGGGAGAGGCTAAACCACCCGCGCGTAGTCTACAGGGAGCCCAGGGGGAAGTGGGATGCCATCAACTTCGCCAGGCGGCTCGTCCCGAAAGACGCGGACGTCGTCGTGCTTAACGATGTGGATACCAGGATCCACAACTTCTGGCACGCGCTCAGCCACCTCCACAGCGCCGACCTCGTCTACTGCAGGGTCGAGGTGAGCGGGGGACCCCAGGTGAAGTTCTACAGGATCGCGGATCCCATCAGGAGGAGGCTCCACGTCTTCGCCAGCGGCGAGCTCATGCTGATGAAGCGAGAAGTCTTCGAGCGCGTCCTGCCCGTGCCGCCCACAATCGCCGAGGACACCTACATCCTCTTCAAGGCACTCGAGCTCGGCTACAAAGCCCACTTCTGCACCAAGACCTACACAACCACCAGGCGAACAGCCAGCGCCAAGGAGGAGGAAGCCTACAAGGCCAGAACCACCCTCGGCATCTACCAAGCCCTGAGGCACACAAGGCCACCCCCCTGGACCAGGGCCTTCTACGCACTCCTACCCCTCGCAACACCCCTCCTAGCCTTAGCCGGCGAGGACGGCAGAGCGTGGGCCAAAGGCATCGTAAAAGCCCTGAGCATGACAATAGCCGGCCACAACCCCGCGAGGTTCTGAGTGAAGATCCTAGCAGTCTCACCCACATACCACCCTCACGTGGGCGGAGTCGAGTACGTGGTCGAGTCCGTAGCCGAGAGGCTCGCTAAGATGGGCCACGACGTCACCGTGCTGGCAGGGGAGCCCGGCGCCGAGGGACCGCGGGAGGAGGAGGTGAACGGAGTCAAGGTGGTCAGGTGGCCCACCCGAGCTCCGGGAGGCGCGTACCACGTCCCCAGGCAGCGCAGCGAGCTGGAGGCCCAGCTGAGGGAGCTCTCGAGAGGAGTAGACGTGGTGCACCTACACAGTGTCCACGCAGTCCTCCCCGTGTGGGTGGGCTTAAAGCTTAGGCAGCTGGGCTTCGCGGGAAGAGCCGTGGTCACCCCGCACTTCCACGGCTCCGGCCACACGTCCCTCAGGAGGCTCCTCTGGATCCCCTGGAGAGCCTACCTGAAGAAGCTCCTCGGATCCGTCGACGTCGTGCACGCCGTGTCAGAGTACGAGGCCGAGCTCATCGGGAAAAGCTTCGGGGTTAAACCAGTGGTGGTGGAGCACGGGGTCGATGAAGACGTCTTCGAGTACCACTGGAGCCCGGAGGACTACGCCATGTACAGCGGGAGGCTTGAGAGGTACAAGAACGTCGAGAGGCTTGCCAGGATCGTCAGAGCACTCAACGATATGGGGCTTAAGGTGAGGCTCGAAGTTTATGGCGAAGGCCCATACAGGGGGAAGCTAGAGGAAGAACTCAGGAGAATCGGAGTCGAATACCGCTTAGAGGGCTTCCAACCGAGGCAAGTATACCTCCAGAAGCTCTCCAGGGCGAGGTTCTTCGCGCTCCTATCCGAGAAAGAGGCGTTCGGGCAGACAGCCAACGAGGCCAACGCGATAGGAGTCCCCACTGTCGTAGCGAAGCCCTGGGGGAAGCACTTCGCCAAAAGACCTAGAACCCTTGTTGCTAACCTAGCGGAGAGAGACGAGGAGATAGCAAAGAAGATGCTCAAATTGCTTGAGGAAGCGCCAAAGCGGCCAAAGCCAAAGGTGCCCACCTGGAGCGAAACGGCAGATAAATACCTTAAGCACCTTTACACTTTCTGAAGCGCGATTAGACAACATAGGTCGAGATTCAATAAACATCTTGACCATACTATGTGGAATCTCCATAGCCTTGATGAGAGATCTAGACATCGAGGTGATTTACAGACCCATATTGCACGGTGTCGGGCGACCACGGGACGACAAGTGATGTGCTCAGAATAGATTAGGCTGAAGAACTCGGACTTCATGTCTGCTATGAGCTGGTAGAGAAGCTGTAATTAAGAACAGTTTAGATCCTTTCCGCGGATTGAAGCCCATTTTAAACATTCATAAGCGGGATCTGATGGGGGATGCCGGCTTTCTGCTGGTTTATGTTAATGCTTAAAAATAGTCAAAAAGCAATATGATTAGGGCGATTTCATGAAAACGATCGGCATCGTCCATCTTTTGCCGCCTTATATTCCTGTTCCACCTCATTATTACGGTGGAACAGAACGTGTAGCCTATGCGTTATTCAAGAAGCTTCACGAAATTAGGCATAGTGAAGACTATCCCATTCTACCCATACTAATCGGTAAAATTTCTACCTCCATTGACAAACATTTAAGTGAGTATATTATTAACATCGATGACCTAATACCGGATGCAGATAAACTCAATATACATGTGTTTATGTTTCACATTCTCGGTAAAGTTGAGGCTATAAAAAGAGAGTTTTGCATGGATCGGATATTAATACATAATCATGTTATTCAAAGGGATAGCTGGATTCACTTGGCATATACAAAATATAAGTCTTTATCAACGCTACATTACGACCCCCCTCTGCTCGCTCACTTTAGGTTGCGAATAATACTGCCTAAGAATACATTATTTGGGGCCATATCTCAAAACCAATATCTCCGCCTAAAATCAATTCTAGGCCCCAATCTAATAGCCTACGTGCATAACGGACTTGAACTTCGCGAATACCCCTTCTCTAGATCTAAGGACGACTACTTTATATCTATAAATATATAATACCGAGCAAGGGTGCCCATATAGCGGCGTGGCTAGCCAACGAATTGCAGTTCCGATTACTTATTGCAGGACCGCTCAGAGATAAAGAATATTTTGAGAGGTTCATTAAACCACAGCTCGGAAAATACGTCGAATATCTCGGTGAAGTAGAAGAAAGGAAGAAGAGGGAGCTTCTAGCTAGAGCCAGAGCGATGCTTTTCCCCGTATTAAGAGAGGAATTCTTCGGATTAAACGTTATAGAGGCACTAGCCTGCGGAACACCAGTTATAGCATTGAGTAAAGGCGCTATGTCAGAGCTAATTCTTCACGGTAAGGTAGGGTTCCTAGCACATTCGTTACAGGAATTCGCTAAGTTTATAAAGGAGGTCGACAAGTTAGACCCTGAATATTGCCGGGCGTATGCACTTCAGAGACATAGTGCCGAGAGTATGGCTTTTAGATACATGAAATTATATAGATTGATATCAAAACCTTAGCTTTTGATCCGAAGATGCCTAGGGTAATAAAAGCCTACGAAAAATCTGGCGTTGCCATGCTTTCAGTTGTAGTTCTTACACATGGTAGGGATTTATATAGAGTTCGTAAAATCATCGAAATGCTTTGAAATCAGACTTATAGCAATTTTGAGCTCATTGTCGCATGCGAAATCAATGGGGATACTATTGCAGATCTTCTGAGAAGCTTTAGGCCGGGCGTTAAGGGCATAATGTTTGAGGGAGGCTACTTTAACAGAGCACTAACTGCTAACATCGCTGTTCGATTAACTAATGGAAAGTACATAGCCGTTCTTGAAGATGACCTCATCTTCGGTTCCAACTTCTTGATAGAGTTAATCAATGAATTCGAAGAGAAGAGATTTTTGGATCCAAAGCTAGGTGTCTTAGCATGTTGAAGCGTTGACCTGTTCTATAAGAAGAGCTTGATATATTATGCAAAGAGATTGGCGTTTGTTGTACGTATGGCTAGAATGCTGGATGAAATGCTGCTGCTGAAGCAAAGGGAGCCGGTAACGTTTGGCACCTGCTTTGTAGCTCTGCGTGAAGCTTTGATCGTTGTTCCATGGGATCATCAACTACCAGAACCAGTACTCGGAGAAGATTACGATCTTGCTATGAGAATCCGAAAAGCAGATACAAAATTGCGTATAAGTGTAAAGTTATGGCAATTCATACTACCCTCGGCATCATAAAACGATCGCAATACTATCGCGTAAATCCGAAAAGCTCATATCGTGATGAATGTAACATTGCTGCCGCTTGCCGTGAGAAGCTATGATGGTTCAACTCCGCTCTTCATATCTGCACGTGACTCCACTGATAAAACGACGGTATACGAAGAACTTGTTCATGGAGGTGGAAAACCCATAATTGTTCCATGTATGAAGCTCTCAACATTACTGAAGCATCTTAAAATATCACAAATAGATATATTAAAGATGGATATTCGAAGGAGCTGAATTAGAGGTTCTATCAGATAAAGAAGCTTTTTCACATCGTCGAATCAAATCAATTGTAGGGAAATCCACAGCAAATATAACCTAGCATATGTGCTAAAAATGCTTAAGAAGTACGGATACAGAAGAGTTGAAGTATTCAAATCAGGACAAGGAACATATATCCTGTACGCTACAGAATGTGTACATGAATAGCCGGTGTAGTGCTATGGGAAGCTTTTATTCCATTCTTATAGTATCCAGAAGGTTGAATCTAGATCAATCGGCTCCTAAGTGTAGCTTTGGTCTTGCCAAATCTTTACTAAGGTTAGGCCTCAAAGTGCATGTATTGACTTCATTCGCGGAACCTTCGCTTGTTGATTCCTTGCGTGTGCTCGGGGGTATCATTCATCATGTCAATCCGAGGCTTTCCTCAAGGATGTCCGCGCCGATCCTCTTGAGCTTATATGTAAAGTACATTAAAAGAAAATATGGAATTGATGTAGTTATTGGCAACGGGTACACCATATGCGACGATATTACATGGATACACTTCCCTCGATATGGCTGGATAGAAGCCTTGATGAATCTAGGCGAATCGATTCCAAGATCCTTAAGAGTGGAAGCCTTAGCAGAGAAGATTCTCTTTTCAACATCTAGATATTTACTTGCAGTATCGAACCTTGTCAAAAATATATTGTTGAAATATTATGATATTGACGAGGAGCGCATAATAGAGAATTATAACGGTGTTGACACAGACTACTATTACCCTCTTCCATCAGATGTAAGGGATGGGCTTAGAAGGAAGATGGGCTACGATGGAAGTATACTGATTTTATACAACGGAGGGATATCTAGGAGGAAGGGGTTCGACATTTTATTAAGGGAGTTAAGTGAAGCGAAGTACAAGAAGGAGATGAAGGTTATAGTTGCAGGACTTGGATTACACAATTTCGAACATGCAAAAAGCGTAATAAGAAAGTATGGCTTAGAGGATGTTGCCATACTCAAAGGTTGGCTTGAGACCCAAGATCTTAGAATGCTGTATCAAATCTCAGACTTCTTCACTCTACCTTCGATTTTCGACCCATTTTCGCTCGCGACACTAGAGGCTATGGCCTGCGGCTCTATTCCCATAGTTTCGAGATACGCTGGCACGGCGGAAATCGTTAAGAATGGCGTAAACGGTTTCGTCATCGACCCCTTACATGAAGGTGAAATTGCATCGATGTTAGATGGCATAGCTTCAAGCTTGGGAAGGCTTTCAACAATCAGGGAAAGAGCTATTGAAACAGCTAAGGAGTTTTCGTGGGATAACGTGGCAAGGGATCTCATAGTTAAATTGAGGAAGAAGGGGCTAATCTCATGAACATTGACTTTATCATCAGCTTAATATTTGAGTTATTAATGAATTTGAGCAGGCCTATTCAATCTATTCCGAGTATTCAGCTTCTAATACTCCTTACAGCTGCAAATATTCTTCTGTTTGCAGTTGCGATTTCGGTCTCTTCTAGATGCGGAGGTGGGATTTCTATGAATCAAACGTCTCATCATGGAAATCTCTTCGTATTCATTACCTTAGCGGTACTTATTGCGTTTGAATGGTGGTTGCTTTTAGGAATTCCTGGAGCAGTTATTGGGGAAGAAACTCCCGATGCATTCCTGATTTTCAAATCTGGTCACTGGGCTAGATCGCTGAAGAACCCCTACTATGATTTGATAGATGTACACGCATTCTATATGGCTCTATTCGCACTCCTAGGAGAGCTACCGGTCGAGAGCATCTTCTCCGATCTCCCTCTATCCATGGCGATAGGGCTCTTCCTAGCCGTAGCTTTAAGGGCTCTCATAAAGAAGCATACAAATATTGGATGTACCTCATTCTTCATCCTATTCTTAGCTTTAGTTGCTGTGCCCGTAGTTAATCTCTTTAGCTGGTATTTAGCCGCACCTATGGCGCTCGCTCTTCTCGCAATGAATTTCGCAATACCTAGAAGCGATAAGACTAAGTGGATTATATTTGCGCTACTCTACTCGGGAGCCCTCCTATTTCACGGCTCAGCAATGCTCGCAACCCTTCTACCGCTGTCCTATGTATTTGTGCGTATATTCCTTGGGAATGCTGATAAAAGCAGCGATGTGAAGACTCTGGCCTTTGCTACATCACTCTCCTTAATTATGAATGTGCTGAGGTTCCTCTACACCACGGCATATTTGGGTGCTGAAACCTACTGGCACGAACTTTTAAGGTTTTTAAACCTCGGTTTGCAGGCAACTACAAGAGAACCGCACTGGTTTGTGCCACAAATACCGCGTATCACTTTATACTCATTCACCGTTCTACCAGCAATGGCCTCGACCCCGCTCCTACTCTATATACTGTCAAAGATCTCCAAAAGACTAAGATGCCATTCTATCGACTCGCACTATTTGGCTCATCTCCTAACAGGGGGTACGATGCTCTTGATGGGCCTGCTCGCAAGCACCTTTTCGAACAGTTTGAGCAGAGAGCTTGGATACCCAGGTTTCATATTTGTGGCGATATCCGCTGCCTACACACTTAAGCACGTTGAGGAGAGGGGGGTTCTTCAAGTCGCTTTTGCGCTAATAGTTGCCATAGCCTATGCACTGTCACTGTTTACTCCTACTGTAAACATATGGCTCTACCTACCCTCAAACCCCATTCCAAGCTATACGCCCACGACATATGAGAGCTACTTGATAGCTGAAGCTATAGCCTCCCGCTACACTTCAGGGCTTCTATCTGTTAAATCAGTTTACTCTATTCCCATCTGGTACTCGGCCTTTACACGTGTCATAACAGTTCTTGAGGGGTCTTCACAAGCGGGATCTCTGATCCTTAGCAGCGATATAGCAGAGGCGTGGTGGAGTTGAAAGTACTCTACGAGCTCATCTCAGTTAAACTTCCATCCAACGGATATAGGTCAATAAACTTGTTGAGCTTGGGGTGAAAGTACATCTCGATGTTCCAGCTCCATCTTTGCAAAAATGGGGTACGTCTAGGTGATAAACACTTTGAAGGTCTTGAACGTTAAGGCTCAGGCCGTTTCCGTAGATCGCGGAGACGTGCTTACACTGATTAGAGAAGGGAGTAATGTATTGCTCGCTAGGGTTAGGCCGCCTCGATTCGATGTTAAGTACCTGTACCGGTTCAACGGGGTTCGGGGCGTGCTTATTGCTAGGCTCGGCGACATCTACCTAGCTTCAGTGGATAGCACGCTGTATGCGTCCAGAGACCTTGTTGAGTGGCGGTCTGCCTTAACGGTTGCGCGCGGTAACAGTATTTGGCATGCCTGTGAATTCCCTGAGGGAATAGTGGTTCAAGAGTACGGGGAGAGCCCTACGGGGCTTTACGCCTCAGCTGATGGCTACAGGTGGAGCCGGGTTCTAACAAACATTGAAGCGGATCCAACCTCAAGGCACTTCCACTACATTGCCTACGACCCGTATAGGGATGCGGTTCACGCAACCCTCGGAGATGCGAACCTCGTGAGGGCTGTAGCAATCAAGGGGGGGTTCTTGGAGCCGGCATACAGGGGTCCCTGGCAGTTCCTACCGGTCGCCGTGCTTGAAGACATCGTTGTCTTCGGCTTCGACAGCGGCATAGCTAGGGGCGGCTTAGGAGTCTTCAGCCCTGAGGAGGAGAAGTGGAGCTTCATCTTCCTGAAGTGGAGGGGTGGAGGCGTTAGGCATGCGCAGATGAATGAGCTGAAGGCGTTTAAGGGCGTCTGGATTGGGGCTCTCGGAGCCTCCAGTGCATTGGCGGTCTCGGACAGACTCGGAGAGTGGAGGCTACTACACCTAGAGGGATTGAACCAAGTTTTCAACAACTTCATGAGTTTAGCCGTCGGAGAGAACTTCACTGTCGCTTCTACGGGTGAGAAGCTCATCGTATTCAATGAAAGCGACGTTAGCGAAGCTCTCCGGGGGAGCCCGTCCTGGTGCGGTACAAAGGACAAGAAATAGATTCAGTGAAAATTTTTTGTAGTAGATTCTAACACAATTAAGCAGGCAAATAATTTACTACAGCAAAAGTTGATAGTTATTCCTGTCTTGTCATTCCATGGCTCGTTCTGTCTGATGAAAAGAGAGCTTTTTAAGGCATCTCGAGGCTTTGATGAAGAATGCCCGTTCTTTTACGATGATGTAGATTTTGCATTAAGAGCTCGTGGAAGGGGCGCAAAAATAGGCGTTGTTTTAAATACCAATGTAACACACTTAGGAGGAACAATTATAAAGAAATACAGGCATGAAGCCAAATATATTACAACAAGTCATTTGTATTTCGTTTCTAAATATTTTGGCCTGTGTTCAGCAGTATTAGAAACTTTCAAATTCTTGTCCTGGTTTATAACAAGTTTGTTTAGGGGAAAAGTTCAACAAGCGCTAGATATTTTTCTTGGAATTGAATTAGGACTGGCAAAATCCCTAAAAACGAAGCTTCACTAACAAGGAATTTACTGAAGAATTTCCACTGAATGTGTTCAAAATAAATTTTTATCCATTCCAGAAGCTACCCAAAACAGGATTTGGACGCGTGTAATTGTTGGGAGCTCTGAGACTACTCTTCCTTATGAGCGGTACAGCAGAGTTTATAGTGCTGAGCAGAGATTTTTAATAATCCTAAGGGTGCTCGTGGATGATTCCTTTAAGATCGGAAAGCATCTTGCATACTGAGGATATAAGTGATATAGATAAACAGAGAATAGATGTTGTAATGTGTACTTATAATAGCAATAAGCCTTACTTTAGGCTAGTTCTTAAAAGTGTTAAACATGAAGCACCGATAAATAATTTTATCGTTATAGACAAGCATAGCCATGATGGCACGTTAAGTGTTGTTCGTGAAATTTTCCCAGATGCAACCATGATTAGATGTAGCTGTAATCTGGCATATGCACGTTACTTAGGTATTAAACAGGTAGAGACCTCATGGTTTATGTTTCTAAACGATGATGCCATTCTGCTACCTGGATGGTTTCACGCGATTAAGCGGTTACTTGTGCTACCTAACGTAGGTGCGATCGAGGGGTCTCACGTATACATTTTACAAAATTCCAGACCTCTACAGAGAAAAAGTGTCTTAAAATTAAAGTATCCCATAAACCATGTAAATGCATCTATGGTAGTTCATCGAGGACTATTTGCCCTCACCAGAGGTATGCTTATTTCTACCCTTCTGCGGAAGGATATTGTAGCTGATTGGAAGCCCCATCCTAATCAGGGTTCGTTAGAAGACTACTCAATTACACAGCATATAATTGGAAGGGGATACTTATGGGCTGTCGCTCAGAATGCCATCACATTACATGTAGGCTGGGTCATGCCGAAGTCAAATTATGAAGGAATAATTGCGGAGCTAAAAAAAGGTATGTGGGACGGATCAAACACTCATTTTGTAGAAATTCCAAAAGATATGCTTGCATTACACTTAGTAGCCCGTTGCATAGCATCGCTCCTGAAAGGGCAGATTACCCGATTAGCATATCCTATCGGCTACATTATCGGTTACTTAAGTGGCATACGTTATTGCGAGCTCAAAAGATGATAAATAGTGTCTAGGTATGCCTCCCTTCGTAGGTTATGGAATAAAAGAGTCTCTGGTTAGAGGCAAATTAGGGAGGGTCTGGAGGGTTTACAAAACAACTGGAAATTGGTACGAGGTTTTACTAGTACATATAGGTTTGAAAAGATCTTGTGTGGCTCAATTAAGGTCTGGACACACAGTTCTAGTTAGCAAGGAGGCGTGGCCCGAGTACTGGAAACACATCACAGTAGAATTTCTAAAAGCTAAGCTTAGGAACCTTAGTCTATCTGAGAATACAGCATCCTTTGAATACCTTGGCAAAAGGATAGCGCTTCACTTTCCTAAGGAGGTGAACCTTGATACTTTGCTTAGTACATTTTTCTACGAAGACTATGTGCATCTTAACATCGCTAGCAGATGTGTTATTGATGTAGGGGCATATATCGGCGATACCGCAATATATTTCGCCTTGAGAGGTACAAGGAAAGTGTTCGCCCTCGAACCGTACCCATATACATACAGCCTTCTAGTCAAAAATATTAAAATCAATTCTTTAGATTCAATAATAAAACCGATCAATATTGCTATTGCAAGCAAGGATGGAGTGATACATCTCTTGTACACCGAAGAAGATACTATCGCCAAGCCAGCATATGGTAGCGCAGGAGTTGAAGTTGTATGCTGTAAGTTATCAACGCTTATAGAGAGATTAAAACGTAATTTTGAATTAGCAGAAGATTTAGTATTGAAAATGGATTGCGAAGGATGCGAATATGACGCAATATTAGGCTCGGATAAGGAGACGTTAAGAGCATTTAGAGAAATAATCCTAGAATTTCACGGAGACCCTAAGCCGCTCATAGATAAGTTGAAAGGAAGCGGGTTTAAAGTAGAAATCATAAGCAGAAACCCTAAACTTAACACAGGGTTTTTATATGCTATACGAGAAAGCCTTAGTTTAGAGTAGACACCATGCATGCAGTTGTTATAGGTCCTAGGATTACTCCTCCTTGGGATAGTGCTACTGCAAGCCTCGCTAAATCTAGGCTGATGCTGTTTACTCACCCAAGGGTAGTTAGGTTTCTTGATGACGTGAGCTTGCTTACAGCGTTCCGTGACTACAGGAGGGTCACGCATTTCCATGAGAATGCGTTCGGCAATGAGGTATACCGCAAATATTTTGTCTGGTTGCGCCAACTTGATGCCAAAGCGTATTTCGTCGAAGGTTGTGACCCTGATGTGCGTCCTAGGCTTGCTCAATTCATGCTAAACTACGCTTTGCACAGTGTTGTACTGCCCAACGCTTATCGCATTCTATGGTATATAGGCTATGCGCCTTCTCTACCTTACCTGCGACGGGAACGCGGTAAAGTGTTCGTGGAAAATTTTACATTAGATTGGAGAGATGCTGTACTCAACCATGCTTACATTCGTGTTGCAACTTCGACATCAATATATCATGCGATAAGAAAGCGCCGGAAACCGGCTGTTTATCTTCCTCCGGCTATTGATGCAGGAGTATTTTCTCCTCAAAGTGGCACTATAACTGAATGGCTTAAGAATGGAATTGAAGAGGCTGATGTTCGTTTACTCTACATGGGACCGCTAATTCGAGATAGATTTCCCATTGAGATAATTATACCCATGTTATTGAGGCTTAAGAATGCAGGTTATAAGCCGGTTTTAGTCGCTCTCAGCACTGTCCGTAATAGGGAAAGCCTTGGATACTATAGATATATTAATAATCTTATACGTAAACATGGTCTTAATAACAATCTAATACTTAAACTAAGGGTCCTGGTAGACGATGATGAAAAGGTTTCAGCATACAACAGCTTTGATGTACTACTGTATATGCCCCTTACAGGCAAGTTAATGGCTGACCCACCTATTACCGTCCTAGAGGCCATGTCCTGCGGTCTTCCACCTGTAACGACTTCTATTGGAGACATCGGTTATATTGTTAGTAAATACAGTGCTGGAATAGCATTAAGTAAACCAGGTCCTGATATTCTGGCTAAATCCATCATGGAAGTCATTAATAATAAGGAGTTTCTGAGCAAAAAAGCTAGGAGGGTCATTGAAACAATGTACTCAGTTGAAGCTGTTGCTAGGCTAGCAGAAGAGATTTTCACGAAGATTTGGGGGCAGTGATTGCATGGGTAAAAATGTGGCCATTATAGTATTGAATCACAATGGTTTACGCGCTCTAGGGTCTAAGCTTCTGAAGAGATGCCTTAACGGCGTCCTCAACACTGATTACAGGGACTTTATCGTAGTATTTGTAGATAATGGTTCCACGCCTATGATAAGAAAGCTATGTATACAGTTGAGAGCTCGCTATGCTTTATATACAAGCATTATGGGTTAAAGTCATCAATTCGATGCATCCTCTCTAATATATGGTGGTTAATAGCCGAGCTCTATAGGCTCGATTTGCCCACCGCGCTTGGCATTGCTTTTGGACTCCTCAATGGTACACATAGATTAAAGCTATCTCAGGATATGCGAAAATTATAAATAGATAACATTTGAGAGAACTGGGGAAATGAAGAATGAATACTTTACGGATAGTATGAGAGAAAATCTTGCTTCGTATATAGTCTCGTTTTTGCAAAATCTCCTTTTTAGAGCTGAGAGTGGCTATGGTTACTTCTATGGCTATGACTTAGCCAGGAACAAGCCTATTGAGCCTGTCTACTGCGAGGTCACAGGTTACGGTCTCTCATTCCATAGTTTCTTAAGCGCTTTGACCGGCGATGTTGAGCACCTCGATCTTGTTAAGCTTCTCGCTGAGTTTCTCATGGTTGCTCGCAGTAAGGTGTCCGGTTCTGCCATACTCTATGGCTTTTACCCTAGTAAGGATGCATGGTCCAGTCTTGCGTATTCCTTTGATAACGGCGTTGTTGCTAAGGCTTTTTTCGATGCCTACAGAGCTTTAAATAGTAAAAAGTACCTCGACCATGGGCTGAGAATTTCTGAGTGGCTAGTCAGTGCTATGCAACGTAGTGATGGTGGTTTTGCAGCGGCTTACGACTATGGTGAGAAGGGATTTATAGACTTTAACACGTGGTATGGTAACGGTGGGTGCCTTCATGGTAAGCTAGCTATACCTCTCCTAACAGCATGGAAACTTAGTGGCGATGATAGATTTAGAGATTCTGCCGAGAAGCTTCTTGCATGGCTCTTAAAGCTCCAGATGGATAATGGTGCTTTTAGGGCCAGGGAGGATACTAACTATGTCTTTCACCATACTCATTGCTATGCTCTCGAAGGTTTTCTCTATGCATGGCATGAACTTGGAGATGATAGGTATCTAGATGTTGCTGTGAGGGGTGCTAAGTGGCTTGCACGCATTCAGCATAGGAGTGGTGGTTTACCCGATTTATATCCTTATCCCATATTTGTTAGGAGACTTGTGACCGATGCTACAGCGCAGGCTATTCGTATCTGGCTCATATTGCACAAGATTACGGGCAACGAGTTCTGGTTGATGCACGCCGAGAAGGGGCTGGGCTTCTTGAAGAGCATTATGTTCAGGAGAGCGCGTGCACACGGCGCCTTACCCGCACATGTTTGGTATCCGTTATACAGTGCGCGAAGGACGCATACGTGGTCGATGATGTTTGCAGCTCAAGCCTTCGTATTTTCGAAAAAAGAACTGTCCTTAAGCGAAATGATGCAATACCTCTTCTGAGGTTAGCACGTGTGTTAAATATTGCTTACATGTGCCAGGGTATGAGTGAGATTCTATGGCAGTCAGGGTCATGATCGTTGCTGGTACTAGGCCCGAGCTCGTAAAGTTAGCTCCTGTGTTCCGGGAGCTCGAGCACGGGGGCATCGACTACGTGTTCGTGTGGAGCGGTCAGCACTACGACTATGAGATGAGCAGGGTTTTTATCGAGGAGCTGAAGTTGCCCGAGCCAGATTTTGATCTCAGCGTCGGTAGTGGTAGCCATGCCGTTCAGACCGCTAAGACTATGATCGGCATTGAGGAAGCAATCAAGCGGTATAACCCGAATGTTGTAGCCGCTTTAGGAGATACGAACACTGTTGTAGCTGCTGCCCTTTCCGCTGTAAAGTCTCTTGTACCATTTGCCCATATCGAGGCCGGTCTCCGTAGCTGGAATGAGAGCATGCCTGAGGAGGTTAATAGGAGAGTTGCTGATCATGTTGCACAGCTCCTTTTTACACCCTCACTGATCGCTACCCTGAACGTGCTGGCCGAGGGGATCCCCCTCTCGCGGACGTTCCTCACAGGCAACACCATTGTCGATGTGCTACTGGAGGCTCTGCACATAGCTGAAAAGCATGGCGAGCTAGCGAGCACGCTCAAGCTAGACAGGCCCTTCATTCTAGTCACTGTGCATAGGCAGGAGAACGTAGAAAGCTTAAGTAGACTATCCTCCATAGTCAGAGCATTGGTTAAGCTTGCCTCAGAGTACCTGCTCGTGGTGCCACTGCATCCACGGACTAGGAAGAAATTGCAAGATCTCGGGCTACTTTACGAGCTAGAATCCCGTAGCAATGTAAGGCTTACAGGACCACTTGGGTACTTTGAGTTCCTTTATCTGCTCAAGAACGCCCTTGCGGTACTGACCGATAGCGGCGGTGTTCAGGAGGAGGCTTTCACATTGAAGATTCCCACCATAACGTTACGCTATAATACGGAACGGCCGGAGACCGTGCTACTTGGGTGCAATGTGCTAGCAGGGGCTGATGAGGAGGCTATAGTCGAGTACACAAGGCGTATGATCGAGATTCGTGAGCAGTTGAGGAGCAAATTGAGCAATACACCAAACCCCTATGGCGATGGGAAAGCGGCTCAGAGAATAGCAAGCATCATTAGTAATTATGCTGGTAGCGGGCTCTCCATCGAGGAGCCGGATCTGCGTGAGACCCCTTACATCATTTACACATTCAAGCAGCTGAGTGACCTTGTCCCACAGCTGGATGATGTGTTATCCTATGTGGCTAAAGACGGCGGTTTAACCTTAGATCAAGCGAAGGCTTTTGCAGTCTATGTAAGGTCTTATGTCAGGGTTATGAAGCCGTGGGAAAGCCTAGGATCCTCGTAATCACGACTGCTTTTCACCATAAACACAGATACAGACTTCATAGCTTCCTACCTTACCTGATGAATTATTTCGACGTAGATGTTGTAGATGTGCCGCTGCTGAGCTACGACAAAGCCGAGGGGGAACCGTTCTCGAAGCTCATCGCTAGAGTAGCTCGGGAGTTGTCGGAGGGAGGTGTCAAAGAAGAGCCGCTGGGAGGAGGGCGTATCTACACTTTGAGATCACTTTTCCCAGGAGACTTTGGGGCCTTAGCAACTTTACCCGAATTGGAGGTACTGATGAGCAGACTCGGGCGTAGGAGTTACGCTACAGTGCTAGCAACTCCGTTCCTAGCAGGATTCCTAGCTCTGAGGCTTAAGCATTACCTAAAAGAGGTGCCAATAATTTACGAGGACGTTGACAGGTTCTACGACTTCTTCAGGAACCCCTTATACAAACTCGTAGCAAAAGCCATCGAGTTATGGGCTATCAGGAATAGTGATGCAGTCATTTCAGCATCCCCCCACTTGTACATAGAGGATGTTCACGTCAGGCGGGGTAAGCCCACATACTTTGTACCAAATGGCATAGAGTATGCTAGGTTCCGTGAGTCGGCCTTAAGGGCGAAAGGGCGCAATAGGTACGCTCTAGTGTACGTCGGTGCTATTGAATGGTGGTCCGGTCTTGATGTGGCAGTTAATGCGGTCTCTTTGGTCGCGAAGGAAATCCCAGACGTTAGGCTGTACATAGTGGGTGAGTATGGTACGCCTTTTGGCATCCATCTAGCCAGTCTGATTAAGCGTTTAGGCTTAAAGGATAAAGTCGTATTCTTAGGGCGGAGACCCTATAATTTCGTTGAGCATTTCCTACCGCGTTGCAGAATCGGTCTTCTCACTTTCCCTCGGTCAACGGTTACCGAGAGGGCTTTCCCGTACAAAGTGCTTGAGTATTGCGCTGCTGGAACCCCCGTGGTTTTAACTAGGGTGGGCGTACTTGCCACTCTCATCGAGAAGTACGGTGCGGGCATTGTGCATGATGTAGAAGACATTGAGGGCCTTGCATCGGGCATCGCCGAGCTGATAACAGACGACTTAGTCTGGAGAGAGGTTAGTGAAAATGCTGTAAGGCTAGCCTCGCTATTCGATGTTGAGAGACTGGCCAGATTAGAAGCAGATATAATACGTTCAACATACGACATACGACATGTCCTGCGATAACACGGTTTCAGTCGTCATTGTTACACACAATGCTGGAAAGTATATCCTGCCTTGTTTAGTGTCTGTTCTCAGTTCACGCAATATACACTTGGAGGATGTCATTGTGGTGGATAATGCTAGCCAAGACAGTACTGTGGATACCATACAAAGGGTCTTTGGGAAAGACAGTCGAGTAAAGATCATTCGATTGCACAAGAACATGGGCTTCCCCTATGCATGCAATCTGGGCATAGCACATGCACATAGCAAGTATGTCGTGCTGATGAATCCAGACGCAATAGCTGATCCCTACTGCTTCGCTAACCTGCTGGCGATAATATCCAGCGACGGGCAAGTGGCGGTTGCACAACCTAAGATCGTCCACCCAGGAGGCTACATCGACAGCGCGGGCGGATTAATGGATCTCCTTGGCCACGGCTTTCACATAGGCAAGCTTCAAAGGGACCAAGGTCAATACGACAGATCTCGAGACATCTTCTATGCTACCTTTGCCTGCGCTATGCTACGACGCGACATCTACTTAAGGCTCGGTGGCATGGATCCTAGGTTCTTCCTCTACAACGAGGATTTGGACTTCTGCTGGAGGTGCTGGCTTGCCGGCTACCGTATAATCTATGCGCCTAATGCGATAGCCTATCATGTTGGTCAGCATATCACCAAGAAGCTACCGTATCAAGCCATCTACTTTGGCAGGAGAAATAGATTGTACACAGTGTTTACTAACTACCCTCTCTTAGTGGGTATCGTCGCTTCTCTCCTCCTTCTTGCGTTCTACATAGATCTTAGCTTTTTATCTGTTATAAGAGGGGATAAAATTGAGGCAAGACTCACACTGAGGATCGTATACAAGTTCTTCAGAGATCTCAAGTATTTAACTAGGAAAAAGTTGAGCTTAGTCAGAAGAAGGCATCTTTCAGAGATTTTGGCACGCCGTTTGATTACCTTCAAGCTAGTGGGACTTAAACTGTACCTAACAGGGCTCTATAGGAGGCAACCGGCATTGGAGAAGTAGTAAAGCATAGCCTAAACTACATTACTTATCTTAATGGTGCTTTCTCGGTGTATCGCGTTGAGGCTATTGAAAAGTAGGGGATTATTCATGCAGTACTTCTTCATGCGAGTGAATATTATGAGTTGGGATGGAACATTTGGCGAATATTTCAACGTTCCCCTTAGATACTATATAGAACTGCCATGTGTTGAAGTCTGAAGCGCTTTGCCTGCAGAGTAAGCCTTAGATTGGAGGTCGACGGATTTCTGGTCGGGGCTGGATGAGGCGTGGAGGTTGAGGTAGGATCGCACTTAAGGCTTGCAGGGAAGCTTTACGATGCTGTAAGGTTCATCTTCATAGCAAGGCTTGCCGGAAGGAGGCTGAGGAGGCTCGCCGAGGTTTTTCCCACTCCTAGGGATGTCGTCGACAAGGCCTTCGGCTTCAGGTTTAGGGATCCGATTGCAAGCCTAGTGCTGAGGCGCGATGTCTACATCGACATTTAGGCCTGCTCAGGTGTATAAGGAGATCCTTAGGTTGGCAGAGATCATTGCAAACTTAAGGCCTAGGAGGGTTCTAGAGATTGGGACAACCGGAGGAGGAACCCTCTTCATTTGATCCAGGCTCGTCTCGGATGATGCTACAGTTATAAGCATAGACCTCCCAGGAGGCCTCTTCGGGGGCGGTTACCCTACATGGAGGGCAGTCCTCTACAGGTACTTCAGGAAATCCCAGCAGAAGCTACACCTGGTAAGGGGCGGCTCGCACGACCCTAGAACCCTTGAGAAGGTTAAGGAGATTTTGGGAGGTGAGGAGCTGGACTTCTTGTTCATAGACGGCGACCACACCTATGAGGGGGTCAGGAGGGACTTCGAGATGTACTCACCCCTCGTGAGGGGCGGAGGCGCAGTGGCGTTCCACGACATCGTTCCGGGGCCTCCGGAGAACGTTGGAGGCGTGCCGAAGTTCTGGAGCGAGGTTAGGAATAGGTTTAAACACCTGGAGATAGTGAAGGATTGGAGCCAGGGAGGCTACGGCATTGGGGTGCTATTCCTGTGAGGTGTGGGGTTTGTGAGATCTTGCAACAGTTGTTTGGCTTAACTACAACAGCTCTAGTTTTCTAAAATGTGGTGCTCGAGAGCCCGTGGTTACGGATAACGGCTCGGCGGATGGGAGCTTCGAGGCGATTAAGAGGCTCATTGAGGGGAGGAGGCCCAGCGGTATCAGGGTGAAGCTCGTCAGGCTCGAGAGGAACTACGGGTTTGCTGGAGGCGTTAACAGGGGTTACGCCGCTAGGGACCCTGACTCGAGGTACCTGGTTCTCCTCAACAACGACGCAGTCCCGTACCCGGACAGCCTGGGTAGGATGGTTGAGGTTCTTGAGAGCAACGAGGGGCTGGCTGCCGCTCAAAGGGTGATCGTTAGATACGGCAATCCCGGCGTTGTGGACAGCGCTGGGGGCTTTCTAGACGGGTTCCTCTTCTCCCACCAGGCCTTCAAGGGTTTGGGGACTTCTTCGGCGAGGAGGGGTTTCGACGCTACGTACGCTGAGGGGTCGTACTCTGTCTACAGGGTTGACTACCTCAGGAGAGCTTTGAAGACCGGCGAGAGGCTTTTCTACGATTTCATGTTCGCGTACTACGATGACTCGTACCTCGGCTTAAAGCTGTGGAACGGGGGTTTTGCATCGCTACAGTGCCATGGGTGGTGGCGGAGCACGGGGGGAGCGCGACGCTTGGAAGGCTTAGGCCTAGCCAGCTCTACCTCATTATCAGGAACAGGATCGCTCTGAACGAGGTCTCGAATAGCAGGTGGAAGAGCGCTACGAAAACGCTGACGCTGAGGTCGATCCTCACGGCTAGGGACCCGAGCACCAGGCGCTTAATATACTCGGCTTACTCCGCTGGGGTGAGACTGGGGAGGCTACTCACAGGGCTCGGCGAACGCTTAGACGTTTACAGGGCCCCAGTGATCAGGCTACCGGCCCGGGTAGCGGCGCTGGGCTTAGTTCTCCGCAGGGGCATCGACTCTTACTGCGGGGAAGCTTTGCTTAAGCTTGTTGAAGGCCCGCTTCGGTTTGACGAAATATGATGGATTTAAGTCCCCCTAGATGCGCGCCTCGGAAGTCATTTACACTGAACCGGCGCACGCCCCGAACTCATGGAAGTATTTATAACATAAAGAGTATAATGATTGAATGTGTCGGGTCGCCGGCGCTCTGAACCAGTTGAGGCGTGTGTCAGCGTTTATGGTGGTGGCTGTTGAGGGGGCTTATCCTTGCTGGTGGTGAGGGGTCGAGGCTCAGGCCTATAACTCTCGCGGTGCCGAAGCACCTTATCCCGCTGCTCGGTAGGGCGATGATAGAGTACCCTGTTCAGCACCTCGTGGAGGCTGGGGTGGGGGACATTGGCGTTGTTGTGGGGTACTTGGGGCACCTGATCAGGGGTTATCTGGGGGATGGGTCTCGGTACGGGGCTCGGTTCGTGTACGTTGAGCAGCCGGAGAGGCTCGGGATCGCGCATGCGATTCACCTGGCCGTGGAGGCCGGCTTCTTTGACGGCTCCTTTGTGGTGTACCTCGGGGATAACGTGCTGGCCGGGGGGATCGGGAAGTACGTCGGGAGGTTCCTTGAGGAGGAGCCCGACGTGTACATCCTGCTTTCGAGGGTTAGGGATCCGAGCAGGTTTGGGGTGGCGGTTGTCAGAGATGGGAGGGTTGTGAGGCTCGTCGAGAAGCCTAGGGAGCGTGTAGCCGACTTGGCCGTGGTGGGGGTTTACATGTTCAGGGACCCGGATCTCGTCGAGAGGGCTTACGCCTCCCTGAAGCCGTCGTGGCGCGGGGAGTACGAGGTGACGGATCTGATACAGTGGTTTATTGACAACGGCTATAGGGTTCTCTACGACGTTGTGGATGGGTGGTGGAAGGATGTAGGCACCCCTGAGGGCCTGCTGGAGGCCCTCTACCTACTGCTGGACTCGATTGAGCCCAGGCTGGAGGGCGAGCTCGCGGGGGAGGCTGTGGGGCGCGTGATCGTTGAGAGGGGGGCTGTGGTGGAGGGCAGGGTGTACGGCCCCGCCTACGTGGGGAGAAACGCGTATATAGGTAGGGGGGCTGTGGTCGAGCAGTACACGTCCCTTGAGAGTGGTGTGAGGATGGCGTCCGGGGGCGCGTCGAGGACGCTTGTCATGGACAACGCTTTTGTGGATGTCGGGAGGCTGAGGCTTGTGGACAGCGTTTTGGGGAGGTTCAGCGTTGTTAGGTGCTCGAGGGAGCTGCACGGGGAGCTGAGGCTGGCGGTGTCGGACTACAGCAGGGTTGAAATCTAGGGGGTGGTGGGAGTGAGGGTTGCGGTCCTCGGCGGAGCGGGTTTCATGGGGAGCAACTTCGTGAGGCACTTGGTTGGCGGCTACGGCGACGCCGAGGTGCTCGTTTACGATAAGCTCACGTACGCCGGCAGGCTTGAGAACCTCAAGGAGGTTCTAGACAGGGTCACTTTCGTGCGAGGGGACGTTGGGAACGAGGAGCTCCTTGCTCACGTCCTCAGAGAGTTCGAGCCGGATGTCGTGGTGAACTTCGCCGCTGAGACGCACGTCGACAGGTCCATAAACGAGCCGGCCCCCTTCGTCCGCACAAACGTTCTCGGCGTGTTCACAGTGCTCGAGACCATTACAAAGCTCGGCTCGTCGCTCTACGTGCACATCTCAACCGATGAGGTGTACGGTGACCTCGCCGGCACCTCGGACTACGCCGACGAGTCGTGGCCCCTCAACCCCTCGAGCCCCTACTCAGCGTCCAAGGCCGCGGGGGACATGCTGGTCAAGGCGTACGGGAGGACCTACGGGCTGCGCTACAGGATCGTGAGGCCCTGCAACAACTACGGGCCCTACCAGCACCCTGAGAAGCTCATCCCGAGGACCATTGTGAGGCTCCTCCGCGGCAAGCCGGCGACCGTGTACGGGGACGGGGACCAGGTGAGGGACTGGATCTACGTGGAGGACTTCTGCAGGGCCCTCGCGACGGTCGTGGATAAGGGTAGGGACTTCGAGGTCTACAACATCTGCGCGAACCAGTTCGCCACGGTGAGGGAGGTTGTCGAGAAGGTCGTCAGGATGATGGGCAGGAACCCCTCATGGGACATCGTGCGCGTTCGCGGGAGGCCTGGGGAGGACAGGAGGTACGCTATGAGGTGCGGCAAGCTGGGAGAGTTGGGGTGGAGGCCTCTCGTGAGCCTCGACGAGGGCCTCAGGAGGACCGTCGATTGGTACCTTGGGAACGAGTGGTGGTGGAAGCCGATAGTGGATGAGACGTACGTCTTATCCGACGAGCCCTGGAGGGTGCCTTCAAAGTGAGGGTGCTGGTGACGGGCGGGACAGGCCTCCTAGGCTGGTGGGTGGCGAGGAGCCTCGCTGAGGCCGGCTACGAGGTATATGCCACGTACCACTCTCAGGGCCCCGCCGACCTGGGAGGCGTGAAGTGGGTTCGGGTGGACCTCGCCGACGTGCGGCAGGTTGAAGGCGTTTTAGGCGATGTGAGGCCCGAGGTCGTCGTGCACTGCGCTGCCTACACTGACGTGGATGGCTGTGAGGTGAACAAGCGGCACGCGTACACGGTGAACTACGTCGCCACGAGGCTTCTTGCGGGTGGTGTCGCCAGGAGGGGTGGCTTCCTGGTGTACGTGTCGACGGACTATGTTTTCGACGGTGAGAGGGGCATGTACAGGGAAGACGATGTCCCGAACCCGGTGAACTTCTACGGCCTCTCGAAGCTCCTGGGGGAGGTTGCTGTCGAAAGCCTCCTGGAGGGCTCGAGCGCCGTGGTGAGGGTTAGCGGCTTGTACGGCTACAGCCCGACGGGTAAGAGGAACTTCGGGGTTAGAGCGCTCGAGGACCTGTCTCAGGGGAGGGTGGTCTACGCGTTCGAGGACCAGTACCTGTCCCCGACCTACGTGCCCCAGCTCGCCCAGGCGGTCACTAGGATCGTCGAGAGAGGTATCACGGGCACTCTGCACGTGGCGGGCGAGAGGCTTTCGAGGTACGAGTTCGCGCTGATCCTGGCGGAGGAGCTGGGGGCTGACAGGAGCCTCGTGAAGCCCACCTCTCTAAGCTCCGCGAAGCTCGTTGCCAGGAGGCCTAGGGACTCGAGCCTCGACACCTCTAGGGCCGCAGGGGAGGGTTTGGCTCTGCGACCTGTGAGGGAGTGCGTGAGGGATTTTATAAGGGTTTACAGATGCATGACCGGGGGTTAGCTATGCCTTTCGAGCAGTTTAAGCGCTTGGAGATACCGGACGTTGTTTACGTTAAGTACAAGGTGTTCGAGGACGTGAGGGGCTTCTTCGCGGAGCTCTACAAGCGTACGGATTTTCTCTCAGAGGGGATTCCCTACGACTTCGTCCAGGCGAACTTGAGCTACTCTAGGAGGGGCGTCGTCAGGGGTCTCCACTACCAGCTGCGGCCGCTCGAGCAGGGGAAGCTAGTCTTTGCGGTGAGGGGGAGGGTGTTCGACGTGGCTGTGGACATCAGGAGGGGGTCGCCTTGGTTCGGCAGGTACGTTGGGGTGACGCTGGAGCCCGGCTACGTGCTTTGGATTCCGCCCGGCTTCGCGCACGGCTTCCAGGCCCTGGAGGACGCCTACATCCTGTACCTAGTCACGAAGGAGTACAGCCTCCAGCATGAGAGGTGCATAAGGTGGGATGACCCTGAGGTAGGTATTCCCTGGCCTATCAGGGACAGCGTGGTTCTGAGCGAGAAGGACAGGAGGTGCCCGCCGCTGAGGGAGGCGGAGGCGAACTTCACATACCCGTAGCGTTGAGGAGCCGGGCTACTCTGATGCCTTCCATAGTTCTATCGGGTTGCGATGGCTCGGGTAAGACTACGCTCTCGAGGGTTTTAGCCTCCTACCTCTCTAGGTATAGGTCGGTCAGGGTTTTCTGGTTTCGTGGCAGTCACCTCCTAGCCTCCCTGCTCCTCCGCATCCTCAGCCGATTCAGGGCTTTTAGAGGTGGCTGTAACCCGTACTATGGGGTTTGCATTCCTGGTAAGCTGAAGTGGTTATGGATTCATATTGAGTTCTGGTCTGCTGTACCGTATATTCTTCTGAGGATGGTGTTGGGGAGGCTGTATAGGTTCAATGTTTTCGATAGGGGTGTTGTAGACTTCGTTGCCTGGGTTATTGCTACCCTCGGCTACCCGGGGTTTCTGTCGAGCCTCTACGGTAGGTTCCTGGCTAGGCTGGCTTTGAGGGAGGATACTGTCTATCTTCATGCTGGCAGGGGTGTGCTTGTTGAGAGGGCTGATGTGTCGCCGGGTTTTATTTATAGGGAGTATGCTGTCTATGGTGTTTTAATGAGGTATCTTGCCAGGTGCAGTATCGATACTGGTTTAAACAGCCCTGTAGAGGCTGCTGTAGGTGTTTTAAAGTGTATGGGGCTAGCCTGAAGCTTCTACAGCTACTAGAGGGGTCTTATAAGCCGCGTGCCGACGAGCTTCCCCTGTTATCCGAGGTTGCTAGGCTTAACAAGCTTCACTTAGCCTTCCTCAGGGCTGTAAGGGATAGCCTCCCGGGTGAATGGGCTTCTGAGGAGGAGAGGTTTAAGAGCTACGTTAGGAACTCGCTGGAGGTTGCAGGCGCATTGAGGGGCCTTAGATACGGCTTCTACAAGTTCCGGAGGCCGGTGGATCACGTCTCCGTTGACCTCGATTTATTGATACACGTTGACGACGTGGGGGAGGCTGTTAGGAGGCTTACTGCTAGGGGTTTCAGGATCGCGGTTCCAGAGCCCTACACGGTTACGCTTGGGCGTGGAGGCTTCATCGTGGACCTCTACACGCACCCGGCTTTCGCGTGGGTGGTCTACATGGATGGCTGGCGGCTCCTGAGGGACTACGCGGAGGATTTCGAGGTCGAGGGGGTGGCGGTGAGGGGGCTGGCGAGGGAGGCTGAGGTGGCCGTCGCGGCGGCTCACGCGGTGTACAAGGAGCACATGGTTCTGCTCATCGACTGCCTGACCTTGGAGCGGTGGCTGTCGAGGAGGGCTGTGGAGGCTTCGAGGGAGCTGGGGGTTGAGAGGGCGCTCTGGGCTGCGCTCTCTGCGTGCAGGTCGATTCGGGCTGGGTCTGCCGAGGCTCCCTACAGGCTGCCGCTCCCGCTCCTGGCTGGGGCCTACGCGGATAAGACTCTGAGTGACGCGTGGTTCAGGGGGACTCTGCCGAACGCTCTCAGGTACCTTGCGGGGAGGGAGGGGGCGGGTCGTGTACTTCTGTCGAGGCTGACTAGGAGAAGCTACTGAGCCCCAGTGGGTTGCCGGTGGTTGTTGTGGCTTTGGGTGTTAATGGTGTTTCCGTTGTTACGACGACGTTTAACGAGAGGGATTACGTCGGAGTGTTTGTGGAGCGGGTTCGGGGTGCTTTGCGGGGTGTTCGGCACAGGGTGGTTGTGGTGGATGACTCGTCGCCTGATGGGACGTATTTGGAGGCTGCTCGGTGGGCTGATAGGGCTGTCTTGGTGCGGGGTGCTGGGCAGGCGGGTGGGCTTGCGGTGGGGTTGGGGGTTGCGAGGTTCCCGGTGGTGGTTACGCTGGACGTTGACCTTGAGAACCCGCCGGAGCTGATCCCGGTGCTTTTGAGGGGGTTCGCGGGGAGGGGGCTTGACCTGCTGGTGGCGTCGAGGACGTGGCTGCCGCGCTTCTCGGAGAGGTTAGCGTCGGCGGCTGTGGGTAGGGTTGTGGGGGGTGGGGGACGTGTTCTCGAACTTCAGGGTTTACAGGCGGGGGCTGTTCGCGGGCTTCAGGCCTGTGCTGGGCGAGAGCTTCGGCGGGGAGCTGCTCGCGTACGCGTGGGCGAGGGGGTTCAGGCTTGGGGAGCTTGTGTACGAGCCGCCTCCCAGGAGGGCTAGGCCGAGGATCGGGGGTAGGGTTAGGGCGAACGCGAGGATACTCGCGGCGACGGGGAGGCTCCTTCTCTACCTGGCATACCAGGGGGCTCCGCGGGCGAGGCTAGCGCGCGTGGCAGTGCGGGGCCCTGATGCAGGCTCTTCTGAGACGCTTTCCCAGCTCTGCCGGCAATCCCGGGAAGCCTCGGGGAAAGCAAAGGAAAAATTATAAATCAAACCATCGAGTGAATGCTTGATTCGCTTGTGGCGGGTGCGAGCGCGCAGCTTGTTCCGCGTGTAGCGTTCCGGCGGCGTCAGCGGCGTCGAGGTTACGCTGGGGCCTGTCCGCGCCGCCCTCGCTAAGGCTAGGCGCTCAGGGTTCTACTGGAGGCTCTCCCTGGAGAGGATCAGGGATGCTCTGGGAGCATGAGTACAGGTTCTTCAGAGTGCTGGTTCGAGCTTCATAACCTGCTTCTCGCAGAACTAGCTTTCTGCGCTCGGCTTAAAAGTGCAGGCTAGTCGTCGTACTGGCAGTTACTGAGTTGTGGAAAGTTTATAGAACTGCTTTCCTCCGCATGCAGAGGTGGGCTTCAACTGTGGAGTGGTTAATATGGGTTTTGTTTATATTGACGTTATTGTCCATGGGTATAGGTCGTCGAGGAGCGTTAGGATGCTTTCTGATGCTGGCTCTACCTACATAGTCCTTGGATCCGATGTTATTGAGGAGCTCGGCCTCTACGAAACGCCTTATACAGCTGAGGTAACCCTAGCTGATGGGAGAAGAATTAGGACCAAGCTGTATCTAGCCGAAGTCGAGGTTAAGGGCAGAAGGGGGCCTACCTTCGTAGCCGAGCTGAATACACCGACACCCTTGCTGGGGGTTTACGCGCTTGAGGCTCTGGGCTTTAAAGTTAATCCAAGAACAGGAGAGATAGAGGAGATATCACCAGAGGGAGGTTACCTGCTATAAGGGAGCGCATGAGGGATTTTAGAAGGGTTTACAGGAGTATGACCGGGGCCTTGCTTGAGTCTGGGGCTGCTTCGGGATCATTGGGAAGTTCTTTGAAGAAGGGAGGCCTGGCGGCGTGAGAGCCTAGACAGGAGCTTGGGCGCAGTGGGATTTACCGAGGGTTTTCAGGCTATGTAGCTCTCGCTCTCTAACCTTCCTGTTGTCGGGTTCGGCCACATCCCACGCCGCACACAAGGAGCGGACCTTCACGTTGAACGAGTTCTTCACGGTTGAGAGATGGTTATCTGAGAAAACCGTAAGACTTGCCTAAGAGCTTAGGTGCGAGAATGCCTTAGATTCGCCTTAAGCCTGAATAGGAGAATCCGCTTAGGTTTGGTTGAAGCGCCATATGAAGTTCAGTCCCATTGTGGCTAGCTATGTTGCTGCAAAAATTCCGGGGCGACGATCTTACAAGAGCGACCTCGGCGTGCGTGCTGAAAACCTTAACCAGCAAGCGTGCAGGCAAGCTGTTGATGTCGAAACCCGCGAGGGAGACGTACTAGCGTCAAACTCGAGCATCTTGTAGTTCCTGGCCATTTCAAGAACCCTTGCACCAAATATGTAGCAGGAGGTCGTAACAACACGCGTACAGAACATTTATATTCCCTCATAACCATAATCGGAGTTGAGCGATGGAGCTGGTGGAGCTTAAGTCGAGGGTTCTTAGGCTTTTGAGGGAGGATGAGGAGTTTAGGTACGCGGTAGCGGGTTTGATAGGCTTGGATGATGTGCTGAGGAGGCTTGACAGGCACGAGGAGAGGATGGTTAAGCTGGAGGAGAGAATGCTTAAGGTTGAGGAGGAGCTTGTGAAGCTTAGGGAGGATATGAACAGGGGCTTTGAGAGGCATGATAAAGAGATAGCTGAACTCAGAGAAGATATGAACAAGCTAAGAGAGGATATGATCAGAGGGTTTGAGAGACACGATAAAGAGATAGCCGAATTTAGACAGGAAATGAACAAACTTAGAGAGGATATGAACAGGGGCTTTGAGCTTGTTAACCGCCATCTCTCTGCTTTAGGTGCGAGGTGGGGGATAATGGCTGAGGATGCGTTTAGGGAGGGTTTGAGGGGGGTTCTTGAAAAAGAATTTGGATTTAAAGTTGAGAGGTGGAGTGCGTACGATGAGAAAGGTAGAGTATTTGGGTATCCAAGTGAAGTTGAATTAGATGTTGCAATTAAAGATGGAAAGATTATATTAATAGAAGTAGCATCTCACGTAAGGGCATCAGATATATATGAGTTCAAGAGAAAAGCAGAGCTTTATGCAGAGAAAACCGGAAATAAGCCTGAAAAACTCATGGTAGTAACTCCGTATATAGAAGAAAAAGCAATAGAGGCTTCTAAAAAGCTAGGAATAGAAGTATACACAAAGGTCTGAAGAATAATAACTCCTAGCTGGATGTAATCTAGTTGCTGGAGGTGTAGCACATAATATGGGGGTGTGGGAAGGCTTTACAGCGCTGTGAGGCGCATTTTAATTGCAAGGCTCGCTGGAAGGCACTTGAGGAGTCTGGCCGAAGGTGTCAGCTCCCTGATGATGTCATTGACTTGGCTTTTGAATTCAGGTGCGGGGATCGATAGCGAGCGCTATGCTAGGTCGTGATACATATTGATACAGGGCCTGCTCAGGTATATGAGGAGATCCTTGGGCTCGCCAAGCTTGTCGGTGGGCTCGAGCTTGAAGCTGTCTTGGAGATCGGTACAGCTGGCGGCGGAACGCTGTTTATGTGGTGTAGGCTCGCCTCAGACGATGCTAAGACCATCAGCGTAGACCTTCCCGGAGGCCCCCTTCGGAGGCGGGTACCCCACGTGGAGGGCAGCTCTCTACAAGTACTTCAAGAAGCCCAGTCAAAGGCTCTGCCTCATCGGAGGGGATTCGCGCGACCCGAGAGCACTTGAAGAGGTTAGGAGGATTCTCGGAGGCGAAGCTGGACTTCCTATTCATCGGCGGGGATCACACGTATGAGGGGGTTAGAATGGACTTCGAGATGTACTCGCCACTTGTGAGGAGTTGTGGTATCGTGGTGTTCCATGATATCGTGCCCGGCCCGGAGAATGTTGGAGGTGCGCCAAGGTTTTGGGGTATTTCAAATAAACATCGATGTGCAAAGATTGTCGCGGATGTTGGTTGTGGCAAGGTGGAACTAGCCGTTGTTCAGCCGCCGAACTTACAATACCCCTTTGAGCCGCACATGGATGGCCGCTACTGTGCCTTTTACCGAGGGGAATTCAATCGAGAATCTTCAAAATGGTCGGCTACTCTTACGTCAATATGGAAGCCACGATTAAAAGAGCTTTTTAAAATGCTGACCTTAAACTGAAAGAAACGGTAAAAGTTTATCGCTTGAGCATAATGAAGCCTCTACCCTTAGCCCCAGCCTACACCTTCATAGCTGAAAAGGGGGATCGTAAACAATCTAATCCGGATATGTAAGTAGGGAGCTAAAAGAGACCTGTCGGTGGATGGAAGATGGGTATTTATTTAAGCCTTGAGGGATCTGGCATGACCTGGGGGTAGATGTGATGGCTAGGGTTGTTCGCGCTAGGTATGAGAATGGTGTTTTGAGGCCTCTGGAGAGGCTCGATCTTGAGGAGGGGGTGGAGGTGAGGGTTTCGATTCTACCCAGGGAGTTTCCCGAGCTCGTTGAGGAGGTGGAGGTTGAGGCTAGAGAGGGTGTTGATAAGGTTATTAGAGAAGGTAGGGAGCGTTGGGTAGAGTGGTGCTCGGCGCGAATGTCATCGTGAAAGCCGTTCTGAAACCGGGCAAGTGGTTGCCGAGGAGCGTTTACGAGCGTGAGCTTGAAACCCATAGGAAGTCAAGGCTACTGGTCAGGTTGTTGAATGAGAAAGGGGTTGAGCTCCTCGTACCTTTCGCTGCTCTTGTAGAGGTAGCGGGTGTGTTGACTAGGTTAGCATCGAGAGACCTGGCTGTGAGGGTGGATGGGTCGCTGAGAACCTCGAGGAGATACCGCATAGTGTACGAGGATGAGATTGGGGATTACGTCATCGAAACGGCCCTTAGCACTGGCTCAAGTGGCTTCGATATCTATTCATAGCTACAGCCAAGCTTTACAACGCGGCACCGGTGACGGATGATGAGCCTATGTCCATGCAAGCAGAACGCGTAGGAGTGAATACGATCCTTGTAAGGAAGACAAGTACCGAGGAACTGATAGCCAAGATCAATGAATTGGTGGGGATGACTCGGTGATGCGTGCTAGTGCAATCACGCACGGCTATGGGGTTAACGTGTTAAGCAAGAACCTTAGATAGACTGATGTCGATAACGGGAGCGGCCTCAACTGTGGTTTTCGCGTAAGCTAGTTAATGAGCCAGGGTTAAAGTTAACAGGTGGGATATTCGGTAGTAACTGCCGAAGATAAAATGGAGCCGAGGTTCTTATGGGTCGGTGTATGCATAGTGGCGTGGAGATGTTGAGTGCTGTGGAGAGGCTTCTCGAGGCTGTGGCTAAGGGGCTTAGGAAGCGTGGTTGCAGTACTATCCTGTCGAAGGATGTAGATGCTAGCTTCGTGGCGCTGGCTGCGAGCTTAGCGAGTTTCAAGCTTCGAGCTATAACCACGGTCTTCTATTGGGAAGTGCCAGACCTACGCTATCGAGGCCAGTGACTAGGAAGTTTGAGGCGAGGCCGACATGTAAAGATGCGAGGGTTTTCACATAGCGTGTCTCGCTCGTAACATGGTACTTACTATACAGTTTATTGCTTGTTTAAGCCTGTTCTCTGGTTGGCTATGCCCCTAATTTTTTGAAGCATATCAGTAGCTGAGTAGAGTCTAGGCTCTTTTCTGGGGTGAATGATGGGCACGTCCACTAGAGGTATGTGCTACATAGTTTTTCGAGCGCTAGCCTGTTGCTAAATTAATGTTTTACACGTTTATCTGTACCAGGCTCGCGGCATCTTAACCTTAGCTGGGTGAAGCAGTAAATTTAAGATGCGGCGATCATCGTATGCTGGAAGGCTATGTCGTTAAGTGAGGCTGTTGCAATACCTAAGGTTATTGCTGACAAGGTTAGGAGCTTAAGTGCTGACCTGGAATCGTATGTTGTGGAGAAGCTTCTCCACGAGCTTAAGCTGGATCCCAACGATGAGGCTAGGGTTCACTTCGAACTCGCTGAAAAATATTTCAGGGAGGGCTCCGAGCTTGTGGACAAGGACTCTGCCCAGGCGAGCGAGAAACTGTATAAGGCAGCTGAGGAGGTCGTGAAGGCGTTAGCCTATAACCTGGGCTTAACCGAAGTGCTTGGAAGAGATAGAGAGAGGGGTAGATGGACTGTGACCGACCTTGAGGTTGTTGCCCGCGAAGCCGCCAGGAGGATCGACGAGGAAATCTACATCGGTTGGGATAGAGCCAACTACCTACACGTATGGGGATTCCATGAGGGTAAACTTGATAAGGAAGCCGTTAAAGAGAGGCTACCATACATTGAGAGGATGATTAAAATATTAAGAGAAGCCTCGCAGAAGAGACCGCCAGGAAACCCCTAACTTCACTTAGGGGGTGAATAGGTAAAAGGCCTAAATACTTCTGGATCCCCTTTAAGGTGGGAATGCTTCCCGGTGACGGAGCCCTGTGCTCTGAGCCTGCTGAGGATAGCCCATGGGTTAATGAGATCTATGGGATGAGGGAGCAGCGACACCCCCAGAACCTTCTAAGTTTATCTGCGGTATTGTATCTAGACTTAGCGGGCTTAAGGTTTTCGATACAAACAGGTATTTCTACCCCCACTTACCTACGGGAAGGAGAGTGCTTGAAGCTCGCCTCAGCCCTGCTCTTCTCTCCAATCTTCCCGTTGCCGGTTTCGGCCCTATCCCCGCTCTCTCCAGGGTTTGAAGGCCTGGGATCAGGTGCTCATCCGATTTGTCTCTCCGGAGATCCTCCCTTACTTCTCTAGGTGTTTCGGCAACCGATACAGCCTCGGACTTCAAGGCCTCACCTTCTAAGACGAGCTCAGGGGATCAGAGCCTCCGCTGCTTCGACTCCGTGGCCGGATACCGGTATAAGGCTTAGCCCCCGTGTACTCAACCCCGATGCGTTCCGCCAGGCTCCTGTCCACTGAGGCCATCCTGGCCCCTGTCTCGACGAGAGCATTGCTCGCTATGTAGCTATTCTCTGACCCAATGAGCTTCACCGCTGCTCTTACTGTGACTAACCGTGAGCACCGCGCATCCGATCCCTCGACCCCTTTATATACTCGTTGGCTTCGCAATTAGGGAATTCGTATGGGTTTTAGTAGTCATCATCAAGATCGAGGGCTTTTGTGATAGGAAGTCATGACGGTCGTGCGTACGAAAGTTTATTATTTCCTTTTATACCTATGTAGAGTTGAGCGATGGAGTTAGTGGAGCTTAAGTCGAGGGTTCTTAGGCTGTTGAGGGAGGATGAGGAGTTTAGGTACGCGGTAGCGGGTTTGATAGGCCTTGATGAGGTGCTGAAGAGGCTTGATCGCCATGAGGAGAGGATGGTTAAGCTGGAGGAGAGGATGCTTAAGGTTGAGGAGGAGCTCGTGAAGCTTAGGGAGGATATGAACAAGCTTAGGGAGGATATGATTAGGGGCTTTGAGAGGCATGATAAAGAGATAGCTGAGCTTAGAGAAGATATGAAGAGAGGTTTTGAAAGATATGATAGGGAACTCGCTAAGCTCAGGGAGGATATGAATAAGGGCTTTGAGAGGTACGACAGGGAAATCGCCAGGCTTAGAGAAGATATGAACAGGGGCTTTGAGCTCGTTAACCGCCATCTCTCTGCTTTAGGTGCGAGGTGGGGGATAATGGCTGAGGATGCGTTTAGGGAGGGTTTGAGGGGGGTTCTTGAAAAGGAGTTGGGCTTGAGGGTTGAGAGGTGGAGTGCGTACGATGAGGCGGGTGAAGTTTTTGGGTACCCGAGTGAGGTTGAGGTGGATATTGCGGTGAAGGACGGAAAGATCATACTAATCGAGGTGTCGTCTCATGTAAGAGCATCAGATGTGTACTGTTTCAAGAGGAAGGCTGAGTTTTATGCGAAGAAGACGGGGGAGAAGCCTGAAAGGCTCGTGATGATTACTCCATATGCAGAGGAAAGAGCGGTAGAAGCTTCTAAGAAGCTGGGGATAGAAGTATACACAAAAGTCTAGTAAACTGTGCAATCCGGGAAGCATGGTGAAAATTCCAAGGTCTATGCGTATAACGGCAACGGTCGTCATCCTCCAAGGCTGGCTCTCGGAGTTGCTTCAGTTTAGTATGTTTTTATTCCCCTCACAGCTGGAGATTATAGATGGAGCTAGTGGAGCTTAAGTCGAGGGTTCTTAGGCTGTTGAGGGAGGATGAGGAGTTTAGGTACGCGGTAGCGGGTTTGATAGGCCTTGATGAGGTGCTGAAGAGGCTTGATCGCCATGAGGAGGGGCTTGTGAAGCTGAGAGAGGACTTCAACAGGCTCAGGGAGGACATGATTGAGGGGTTTAAGAGGCACGAGGAGGAGATGGCTAGGCTGAGAGAGGACTTCAACAGGGCTCTTCAGGCTATTGACAAGAGGTTCGAGGTCATGGATAGGAGGCTTACGAGGGTGGAGCAGACACTGGAGAAGCTCACTGTTGATGTGGAAGATGAGGCGAGATCCATCATAAGGTACAGGCTTAGGGAAGAGCTCGGCTTGGATATCGAGCTTGGGTCCCTGGTTCTTCCGGATCTTGAGATCGACATCTACGGTGTAGCTGATGACTTGTGCGTTATAGGCGAAGCCACTGTGAGGGGTGGTGTGAGCGCGCTGGTCAAATTGCTGGAAAAGGCAGAGGTGTTGAGAAGCAGATACCCGGATAAGCTGAGGCCGAAGACGATAATGGTTATTTACGTGTCGCTCGCGCTTCCGGAGCTCGTGGATGAGGCTAGGAAAAGGGGCGTGTGGTTGCTGAAGGCCACAGGGGACTACTACAAACCAGAGATCTGACAACCCTATCCCTAAAAGAGTGAAGAGGTTTGCTTAGTCTTGAGCCTTTTGTGATAGCTGAGGAAGTAGCTTGGGGCTACATTACTACAGTATAATATTCCATGAAGACGCATCCATTACGCGTGATGTCGTAGACGACCTAGGGTTCTTCATGAATTAGAGGTACGGAGAGCAACTTGATAGGGATCTTTACGTGGTTCTTCACACTACTGGTGGAGATGCTGATGCTGCTTACCATATAGGTATTAGGCTTCAGCAGTATGTCAAGCAAGAGAAAAACCTCTTTTGCGATTATATCAACATTGTCAGGCTTGCGAAGCTGCTGGATGACCTGGTCGTGGCTAGGATTGCCGATGACTTGGTGGAGAGGGGTTACAACCCTGCGACGCTTCACCACACCTTGAGACGGCTGGTGGAGTACGGGTTTGTAAACCTCGTGGAGTACAACGGTGTCAAGTACTACCATTTGACGGGGCTTGGAGCCGAGCTTCTCAAGGTTTTGAAGAAGGCGGTAGTACATAAAGTTGTGAGGATGCTCGAGGGGAGTGGTGTCAGGTGCAGGGTGTGGTGGGGCGACAGCGAGACTAGAGCTGTTAGGCCCGTGATTCATGTCGATGGGGTGGTGAATCTACCGCCAGATGTGAGGGGTCTAGTGGAGCTCGAGGTGGTTAGGAGCATTGATGGTTGAGGGAAGGGGGAAAGAAGTTAACTGGGCTCTGAAGGTCATGGATGAGATCTCCCGCAAAGCGAAGCCTGGGAAGCCTCTGGCCGAGATCATCAGGGAATTCAGGGACTGTAGGCGGGGGTGAGCCTTGTTCCTAGTGCAGGGGCTATTACTAAGTGGTTCGCTAGAAGAGGAGCCATCTACCCGAGGCTGGTGATTGAGTTTCTGAAAGCGGCGTCTATGCGGTTCGGCTACCTGAGAGGGTTATCGCTGAGGCTCTGAGGGACTTGTAGAAGACTTGGAGCGCAGGTCATAGGGAGGTGTTTGCGATACTGAACGCTGAAGAGCTGGCGGCGGTGCGCGGAAATGCGCTTCGACTTGAAAAGTAGGGCGTCAGCTAGCATGCAGAGCAGTGCTTAAGGTAAGGTCCGGGCCTCCCCAAGGACTCTTACTGTTGCCTAGGTGCGAGGGAAGCCGCCCGGAGAAACGCTTAGAAAATCCGCGAGGAAGGGCGCAGATGCTCATAGTGCTGGTAGCGCTTTAACCTTCTTTAGCTGCCTCGTCGCAGGGTCTACCTCCAGCCTGAGGCCCTCCAGAGCGTCGACCCCGGGCACTTCCGTGTCGCCCTTCTTGGCGAAGAGGACGATTTAGTCGCCTTCTCTCAGTGTTTGCATAGGCTACAGGGGCTCATTTTTAAGGCTTAAATCGAGGTGTTTAGGTTTAAAGGTTAGAGAGTGCTGGTAGGCGGGTGAGCCCCGTGTCTATGGTGCTTGCCGAGAGCATTGCAAGGAGGATTAGGGTGGAGGCCGAGAAGCGTGGCGCGAGCCCTGAGGAGTATATTTTGGATCTCTTGGTCAGAGAGATGGATCCAGGGGAGGGGGCTGTCGAGTATTTGGAAGCTGCGCGTAGCCTGGTTAGGCAGGCTTGGAGGGAGCTCGAGAAGGGTGACTTGAGGCAGGCCGGCGAGAAGGTCTGAGGTGCCTGTGCTCTGGCTATTAAGGCGCACGCGCTCGCGAGAGGGGGGCGGAGGCTTGAGTCTCACAGGGATCTCTGGCTGTACAAGGACGAGGTTGCCAGGGAGCTGGGGGAGTGGGTTAGGACGGCCTTCCTGAAGGCGGACTCCATGCACAGGAACTTCTACGAGGGTTTGGCCACGAAGGAGGACGTCGAGGACTCGTTGAGAGAGGTTGAGAAGCTGGTGTCAGCCATCAGCGAGCGAGTCGAGGGGCAGCACCGAGAAACGGCCACCTAGGCGCGGGGTAGAGCTTGGCCCGGATCAGCTCTCCTGAGGGGCTTTCCTGCCGAACAGATGGTGCTCCTCGTTCACGGCCTTCAGTAGGAGCTTCTCTAGCAGTAGCGGTTGCCCCTCCTTCAGAACCTTCTCCGCGAACCACGGTGGGGCCTCGTGAGTACTGCTACGTCGATTGGGTAACCTAGCTTCTCCTCTAACTCCCCCTCGAGCCTCAGCTTGTAGTCTAGGAGGTCTCCCTCCGCCGCCACGTACACGGCCACGTCTACGTCTCTGAAGGGGTAGCCCTTCAGGAAGGATCCATATAAGATAGCTAGCCGAACCTCTTCGTGCTTTCAAGCTCCCTTCTAAGCTTCCCGAGAAGCTCTTCCCTCTCCCGAGGCTTCAGCCTGAAGAACCTGAAACGCTCCTTCTCCTCAAGCTCCAGAGGCATACCGCTCAACCTCCTCGACGAACCTCCTCACCAGCCTAATACCCTTCTCCTTAACCTACTTGCACATCCCTGGCATCGTCGACCTCCCAGTACCTATGCACGATCAAGTTCCTCAGCCTGACCAGCTTAATCATCCCCCGCCCGCATCCCTTGACAGTACACCACGCTCTGCGAGCTTCCCGGATACCTGTACGTATCCTTCAGCTTCCTCAATGAGCCGCTCACGGAGTATGTGTAGCCCTATCGATGTTGCTGCTTCAACTATCTCCACCACGCCGAGGCGCAGCGTATACCTATTTCTCACATTACCGATGAATTCGCTTAAGTTTGATGAGACGGTACTCTCCACTACTCTGAGGGGCTTCTTAACCTCTTCTAAAAGCCTTGAGGCTCTTTCCCTATCTGCGTGACTTGCAACTCCGCTCGAGAGTAGCCGTACAGCCTAATGTACCTAAGGTTTATAAGGTATTCTATACCTTGACATCATGGATGGCTAAGGTCATTGAAGCTATATACGAAGGGGGTGTCTTAAAGCCCTTGGAGAAGCTTAACATCCCTAACGGTGTACGTGTGCGTATACGCATCGAATGTATGTACGGACTGCTGAGGGATTGGAAGATAGATGCGCAGAAACTTAAAGACGAGCTTAGGAGTATCCATGGCTGAGGGCGTTGCCTCGCTACTACGCTGATACCTACGCACTTATAGAAATACTTCGCGGTAATCCAGCATACGAGAAGTATGCTGAGGAAGAGCTCATCACAAGTGAGTTTAATTTACTTGAACTAGCCTATGCATTAGTGCGAGATTACGGAGTGGATAGAGCGTTGGTGGTATTGAGCATAGTTAGAGCTACTGTAGATATAGTTACACCTACAAATGAAGACTATGTTGAAGCTGCCGCATTACGCATAAAACTCGGGGCAGGAGGGGAGAAACCTATCTATCATAGATGCTTTAGGCTATGCTCTAGCCAGAAAGCATGAAGCGCTATTTCTAACAGGTGATAAAGAGTTCAAGGATCTTGAAGGAGTTGAATGTATAAAGTAATGCCTTTCGCGCTCGATTCGTTACAATTAATGATGATTCTTGCTGTTGAAGAAATTTAAGACAATGACCTTGCAGAAGCCTCACCAATGATGCGGACGAGTTATCTATTTCGAAACCCATGAGTGAAATTATGAACACTAACGAACCTTATGAGGCATTCAAGAGATCCTGGAGAAGCTGCTCGGGCGGGAGATCCGGGGGAATGCACGCAGGAAAGACATTTTTGTGCATTCGCCTTTATTCAACGGGCTGTTAGCTCATGGCTCTGATCCGCGTGTAGTGGAGGTGGACTGCTTTGGCTAGGTTTGAGGAGCACCGGTACCTTGTCGAGAGGTCCAGGAGGTTCTTTGAGACGGCGTTGATGCAGATTGAGAGGGGCTTCTACGACCTAGCGGCTTTCAGCCTCGAGCAGTCCCTCCAGCTGTTCCTGAAGGCCTGCCTCCTGAAGCTGGGGGTCGACCCCCCTAGGACTTGTAGCGTCAGGAGGCTGCTGGAGCTCATAGCCGAGGTGAGCGGTAGGGATGAGGTTAGGGAGCTCCTCCAAGGATTCGCCGTCGAGCTAGGCGCCCTCGAGGACGCCTACATATCGTCCAGATACGTGGGCAGGGAGTACACTAGGGAGGAGGTTGAGCGGCTCAGGAGGGTTGTTGAGGAGGTTGAGAGGGTTGTCGGAGAGGCTTCTTGTTGAAGAGGCTAAGCGACGCGCGGAGGTCTTCAGGAACCTCGAGGAGCGCCTCAGGGTTATCGCTGAGGTAGTCAGGGAGATGGACCGGGACGCCAGGGTTTACCTCTTCGGGAGCGTAGCCGAGGGCAGGCACCTTCTGTCGAGCGACATCGACGTGCTGGTGGTCACGAGGAGGTCGCCGGGTGAGGTGCTCGCGAAGCTCTGGGAGAAGGGCATCGGAGACCCCTTCGAAGTCCACGTGGTAACCGAGGAGATGCTCGAGCTGTACCGGCGGAGGGCGAAGCTCGTGGAAGTAGCTTAATGAGCACTGTCAGGTAGGGCGCTACCTCCGGTGTGGCGAAGGCTCTTTTCACCGGCCTTAGCTACTTTAGGCGCTACAGTAGCCTGCTCAGGCCGGCGATTTCGAGCCAGGAGGTGTGGCTACGATTGAGGCGTAAGTAACTTCCGCTGTTCTCTCACCGGGTGCCTGCTGGCTTCGCTCTGAGGCTTGAAACCCTATAAATATCTAAACCTACGTATCTACTGACGGTGTATTGCCCTGGCTAGGAAGATCAAGGTCACCCTCTCACTCAGGGAGGATGTCGTCAGGAGGGCTAAGAGTAGGCTTGCGATGGAGGGTAGGAGTTTCAGTGGTGTTGTAGAGGAGCTCTTGCGGATGTACGACGAGTTGAGCTTCCTCGATGAGCTCTGCGGGAGACTGGGCCTTGAGAGCAGGTTTTACACGGACTTGGAGGTTGTAGCCAACAGACCCTCGGGGCTTAGGGCTGAGGAGGTGGTGCGCGAGGTCCGGGATGGGCGCTCAGAGAGCCTACCTGTACACTAGCGCCGCCGTCGAGAGGTACGTGACCGAGGAGGGAAGTTCGCGGGTCGACGCGCTCTACAGAGAGGCTCATGCCGGGAACCTCATGATCGGCTTCTCGGTGTGGAACATCGGTGAAGTTGCCGTCGTTTTAGACAAGTACGAGAAGAGGGGTGTCATAGGGGATGCTAGAGAGGTCTTCGCGAGTTTCATCGGCGAGACGAGGCTTCTCGCAAGGCTTAGCCAGCTGAGTCTGGTGTCGCTGAAATACGACGTGCTCGCCAGTACTATAGGCTACGTGTTCAAGCACGGGATCTACATAGCTGACGCGGTTCAGTTCGCATCGGCTAGAGGGTTCGACGCCTTCTTGACTTACGATAAAAGGCTTGCCCGGCTGGCTGAGGTAGAAGGGTTGAAACTATATCCGGGATAAGTAAGCACATGGAGTCGCCAGGAGAAGGATGAAGTCCGCTTAAGAGACGTTGCTTCATGCAGCTAACTTTGTCGGAAAACTCATGAAATCTCTCAATGTGAATGCTGACTAATAACACGAGGAGGGTGAGTGACCGTCGTAAGTACTCCTGGGAGAAATTATGGGAAGCTTAAAAGCATGGCTGAGGCGCGGGGCGGTCAGCGGAGGGCTACGCGAGGGGCCTAGTAGCTGAGTCGGTCAACCCGGGCAACCTGGCTGAGTTCTACTGGGAAGCCGCGGCGGTATTAATGAAGCAGGCTAGGGATAAGCTCGCCAAGGGCGAATTCAGGCAAGCTGGTGAAAGGCTCGAAGCGCCGTAGCCCTCGCGCTGAAGAGCTTAGCCTACGAGCGGAAGGGTGTAAGGCTTTTAGGTCACGGTTAGCTCCGGGAGTACGTGAGGGGCTTGTAGAGGAGACTGGTGATGAGGAGCTCGGTAGGCTTTGGATGTCGGTTAGTCCCATGCATGTGAGTTTCTGCGAGGGCTGGGCGATCCGGAAGCACGCCGAGGGGGTTGTCGAGGACACCGAGAGATTCATGGAAAGGATAAAGTAGCTCATATAAGTTCCTCTCTTCCAGCCCCACCAGTACCCTTCAGGTCCTCATAATCTTCGCCCGGATGGAGTCTCACCGTTGACTCCTGCGCCATTGGAATCTGGATAGCGTTGCCCGGCGACCTCCTGAGATGGGCTCCTCAGGAGGGTGAAGAGAGCTGTGAGTAAGGCGCGGCCTGTGGATTGGATCTGTTACTTGTAAGCTTCAAGATGATTATGTTTATTGTTTATAATGTAGACTTGTATACTATATTCGAAGTGATCTGTATGCGTAACAGAGATAGTACAACCGACAGGATCTCCAGGTCAACGCTCAGAATGCTGGAGCGTGAACGCCAAAAGATGGGTGTAAAATCCCTCGACATGGTCATACGGGAGCTCGTGGTGAGGAAAAGGAAGGGGGTTTTGGAGGAGGTCTTCGGCATCGACAGGGGAAGGGTGAAACCGTTCACCGAGGAGGATCGCGGTGAAGATCGTGGTTGACTCCTATGCATGGATAGAGCTCTTCACTGGCCGCGCCTGGCACATCTGCCCGCTTCACTTTTCTGAGGGCCCCCTTTAGGGGTGTCATGGGTCGCCCCCTTTCGGGGCGGGCCGCGTCCTAGCGGCCTTCAGCCCGCGTCGCCGCGGGCACATCCCCTCCTCGCGCCGCGCGGGGCACCCACCCACAGCCCCCTTGACCGGGGTGGGAACTGGTGACACTCACTACTCCACCTGGTTAAGGAGCCTTATCTCCTTTTCGCTTTGAAGGCTGAAAGTGGAAACAAAGCTGGGTACTACCTGAAGTTGCTGGACTACGGCTTCCTGAGGAGGAGCCCCCACCACGCAGGCGTCACCGTTTCCGTTACCGAGAAGGCGCTGTGGGGGCTGGCGCTTGGCGAGTAGCACTGCGGTCGCAGGCCCTCTCCGTCAGGTAGACGTAGCGTGTGTTGCCGACCACCGTCTCCCCGACGAAGCTAGCCGAGCGGAGCCTATCGAGGGCGCTGGCCATGGTAGCTGGTGTTCCTCATGCCGAAGGCTTTGGTGTGGAGCTTGGGCTGAGGAGGCCGGGGTGTAAGCCTGCTGCGGGGCATTGTCGCGCGCCCGGGTAGCTTTCCATGGTATTGAGGGGCCGAGGGGGTGAGAGGCGAGGTAGCTGGGCGCGGTTGCGGCTGAAGCATTATAGCAGGTTTTTATAGAACCCTTCTTATTGGTAACGTGAGGTAAGGGTTAAGGGTATGGGCTCTGACCTGAAGCTTGAGCTGCTAAGGCTGCTGCGAGAGGATGAGGAGTTCAGGCTAGCGGTGGCTGGCCTGCTGGGCCTCGGCGAGATCCTCGAGGAGCTCAGGAAGCTCAGGGAGGACTTCAACGCCTTCGTGCGGGAGAGCGAGAAGAGGTGGGAGGAGAACGCTAGAAGATGGGAGGAGAATGCTAAGCGGTGGGAGGAGAATGAGAAGAGGTGGGAGGAGCTCAACAAGAGATGGGAGGAAAACGCGAGACTGTGGGAGGAAAACATGAGGAGATGGGAGGAGAACGCTAAGCGGTGGGAGGAGAACGCTAGGAGATGGGAGGAGGCCGACAGGAAGTTCAGGTGGCTTATGACGGCCTTAGCGGAGATCAGGGACTCGCTTGGCGGCGCCTTTGAGTACTACACAGCCAACGTGGTGAAGGCTTTGCTCTCCGAGAGAGGCTTCATATGCGGTGTTAGGGTGAACGTCACTCTGCCTGTGGACGGGTTCAGGGAGGTGGATGTCTTCTGCCCAGAACCCCTAGTGGTGGGCGAGGCCACGACGTCTCTCAGAACCATAGAGGAGGCGGAGCGGGAGCTAGCGAAGCTGATGTCGAACGTGGAGGCCGCGGAGAGGTTCACGGGGGGGAAGGCCTACGTGAAGGTCTTAGCTGTGGAGACAGCGCCGGCCGACGTCGTTGAGCACCTCAGGAGAAGGGCTGCGGAGCTGAACGTGTACCTCATAGTGGGTAGGGAGTACTAGCCGCCGGCCTAGCTTCTCGCCAGCTTCTTCCCTAAGTTAGTCCTGTTGCCGCGGTTAGTCGAGTAAGCTGGCAGGCTCTCCGCAGCGGCGTTGGTTCGAACCAGTCTGCGCCCCGGCGTATCTGCTCCTTCGCCGCTTCGATGCCCCTTCTCGGTTTGTCATAGGCTCAGCGCCTTCGGCTAGCCCTGCCACGCCCCCCGGTCAGGCAGTCATCGGGGTGCTGCCGAGACACGATCTCTCTGATAAGACTTTGAAGGGTCTTTGGGGGCGATGGTCCAAGGGCAGATCCCTAGAGGAGCTTGCCAGTGAAGCTGTACTAGGGGTTCTCAACGCGGAGGATCGCAAAAAGCTGGACTTTACCTGAAACTCTGTGAAAAGTACATGCGCGAAGCTGGGGAGATCTTGGCTAAGGGGGCTGCTCTCACGCTTCAGTAAAAGCTTGGAAGCCTTAACTGAGGACAGCGGTTTTCCCGTTAAAGGTCTTTTAAGGTCTCTGCATGCTTCTTGGTGTTCTTAAGCTACTCAGACCTTTTCCCGCAGCTGGCTTTTAGCCGCTTCGGGTTTTCCAGTCTACAATTCTGTAAAGGGGAATAAAAACGGTAGGGTGGTTAAAGGACGTAGGGATTCCTCCTTAAGTCTACTATAGGGGTATCTTATACAAGGCAACATTAATATATACCGGATGGTAGTCTGGAATGGTGAGCTATTTGGGTAGGCTTGTGAACGTATCTGTGAAGGTTCCGGAAGAGCTGAGGGAGTTGATGCGGCAAGTGAATGTTAACTGGAGTGAGTACCTTAGGGAGGTGATAAAGGCAAGAATAAGGGAGGAGCTTGCAAAGGAGGCATCAAAAAAGCTTGATGAGATCCAAGCTAGAGCTGTGAGGGTGCCGACAGAGGTTGTTGTGAGGTGGCTGAGGGAGGAGAGAGAACGAAGGTAAGGTTAGTGGTAGATGCAAGTGTTGCTGTAAAATGGATTATACCCGGTGAGCCTTGGGAGGCCGCGCCTGGCTCATCTACCCCCTTCACTTTTCTGAGGGCCCCCTAGCGGGGTCATGGGTCGCCCCCTTTTCGGGGCGGGCCGCATCCTAGCGGCCTTCAGCCCGCGTCGCCGCGGGCACATCCCCTCCTCGCGCCGCGCGTGGCACCCACCCACAGCCCCCTTGACCGGGGTGGGAACTGGCGACTCTCAATACTCCACCTGGTTAAGGGGGCTTATCTCCTTTTCGCTTTAAAGGCTGAAAGTGGAAACGGGACTTCTTTGCCTGAGCGTTTTTACGGCTAAGTTGCGTCGCTGGGTATTACTATCGTTGTCTCTGTTCGCCTTAACCCCCTTTTCTTCAGCTCCTCGTAGGCATCCAGGAGTCTTCCGTACTCTTCTGATGCGTACAGCACCTTCCCCTCCTCTAGCGCGTCCACGATCAGCGGGTTGCACTTCTTGAGCATGGCGAGTGCCTTCTCCAGCGTGTAGGGGTGCGGCTCAACCTCTATCGGTATATCTCCCAGCGCTTCAAGTACCCTGCCGACCCTGTCCAGGTACTTTTCCTTGAAGTCTGATATGATTAGCAGGTCAAAGTCGCTCCAGGGCTTCCAGTCGCCCTCGCTCTTGACCCAAACAGTAAGACGGCTTTGGCGCCGAACTCCCTCCGGAGCCTTTCCACGACCTCTTCCAGCTCTCTCTCAACCCCCGCAGCGTATCACCTTCTCCGCGTACTCTAGTACTTTCCTAGCGGCCTCTAAAGCTCTCCGCGAGCTCTCTTCGTCGTATGCCTCATGAGTAGTTCCAGCCGGGTGTGCGTTCGGGTACCTGGCCGCGCCTGGCACATCGATTCCTTCACTGATCCGGGGCCCCCTCTTCGGGGTACTCATGGGCTCCGCGCCTTCGGTCCGCCCCGCCAACCTGCGCCCACTAGGGGCTGTGCGGCAGGGCTGCCTCAGGCGCCACAACACCTTAACGAGTCCCGTCAGCTCGAGCCGCCTGGCGACGCTCTCCCAGACCTCCGCTTACCTCGACTATCATGGCTAAGCGCGCGAGGAGGGTTATAAGCGTTCACAGAGGCTGTGGCTGATGGGAGCCGAGGAGGCATGTAGGTGTTGCTCGGCCACCCACCAGCAACCCCCTCTCTAGTCCGCTCGAAGCGAGGGAATTAATGGGTCGAAAACGGGAAGAAAAGGGAGAAGGGTTAAAAGACTATCAGTACGCGTCGTAAGCTTTAAGCGCGTTGGCCGCGCTTTTTCCTCTAAAAGGTGTGCTTGCAGGTGGGTGGGAAGAGAAGGGGGGTGCTGCTCGCCGCTTTGGTGGGGGCTGTTGTAGCTTTTGCGCTGGGCTACCTCTACTGGTACGGCTTCAGGGCTCCAGGTGAGGCTGTGAAGCCTGAGGTGGTGGGTGTTGAGCTTTCGTGGGGTGGGGTGAACGACAGCGTGACCGAGGTGCTGGCTAGGGTTGTGGTCTACAACCCAAACCCTTTCCAGATAGAGGTCAAGAGGGTGACATTCGACTTGTACATGAACGGCTTAAGGGTGGGGTCAGGTGAGTGTGGAGGTTACGCTTTGGCTGGCAGAGGGAACACTACGATAACTCTGAGGGGCTTCCTGGACAACGAGAAGATTCCGGAGTGGTTTGTATCTCACGTGTCGCGGGGGGAGAGGACGGAGATCAGGGTAAGTGGAGTGGCTGTCATAGACTTGAAGCTAGCGGAGGCCTCCTACCCGTTCGACAAGGAGTTCACCTTCAAGACGGACCTCCTCTCGGGGCTGAACGTGACGGAGCCCCAGGAGGTATCGCTGGGGCCGCTGGTGCTGTTTCTGAAGGAGCTCGAGACCAGATGGGGTAGCGTGGGACCCGAAGGGGTCGAGGTGAACCACAAGCTTGTGCTGTTTAACCCTCAGCCGCTCCCCATCCCTCTGCCTGTGATCGAGTACAAGGTGTACGTGAATGGCGTGGAGGTGGGAGAGGGCTCGACGCGAAGAATCGTCGTGCTGAGCCCAGGGAAGGACACCGTGCTACTCTTCACAACGAGCCTGAACCCACGCGCCCTCATCAGGTGGTGGGTGACGCATATCAGGAACGGGGAGCGGACGAGGCTCGTAGTGGAGGCTTACTCTACGGTAGAGGTGGCGGGGGAGAAGTACAGCTTCGAGGTGTACAGGCTGGAAAAGCTCATCGAGACAAATATACTTGGAGGGCTCCGCCCCTGAGCTCCGGGCACTTTTCTCTGCCCGCTTAGGGCTTGAGTCCCGGTGGTAGCCTGCTGGGACTTGCCTGAGAACCGCGAAGAGGTTCTCGCCGACGAGGCGCGGCTGTTCAGGTGCGGGTGTTGCGTTTTCAATTCAGCTCACCGCAGGGCCCCTGGGCTGCGAAGGTTTTTATTTTTCCACGTTGATGGGGGTACGTGGGTGTCTTGGTTTGGACGGCTTCTCGGATGTGGTGTCCCTGCTGTTCTGGCTCTTGATGCTGTACGTTTTCGTCAACCCGCAGTTGGCGATGAGGGCGCTAACTAACGCGAGGATGAGGGTCATAAGGCGTATCGAGGAGAGGTACGGCTGGAGGGTTGTGACGCTTATCCACAGGCAGGAGACGGTGAGCTTCTTCGGGATACCGGTGTACAGGTACATAGACGTGGACGACTCCGAGGCCGTTATAAGGGCTATAAGGTCCACTCCGCCCGACATGCCGATAGCGCTGATCCTGCACACCCCCGGTGGACTCGTCCTGGCCGCGGCGCAGATCGCGATGGCCTTGAAGAGGCACCCTGCCCGTAAGATCGTCATCGTCCCGCACTACGCGATGAGCGGCGGCACCCTGATCGCCCTCGCGGCTGATGAGATATACATGGACCCGGACGCCGTCCTCGGGCCCCTCGACCCGCAGATCCAGACGCAGATGGGGGTTCTGCCGGCGCCGAGCATCGTGAGAGTTGCGAGGGAGCGGGGGGACAAGGCGTCGGACGAGATGCTGGTGTACGCCGACATAGCCGAGAAGGCGCTCAGGGAGGTTCAGGGCATAATAGTCTCTCTGCTCGACGGGAAAATGCCCAGGGAGAAGGCCCTCGAGGTCGCGAAGAAGCTGACCGAGGGCGGATACACCCACGACTACCCCATAACCGTGGAGGAGGCCAGGAGCATGGGGCTTCCCGTAAGGACGGACGTGCCGCCGGAGGTGTACGCGCTGATGGAGCTTTACCCGCAGACACACCAGCAAAGGCCGGGCGTTGAGTACATACAGAGACCCCTATACCCCGCTAGGGCGGGAACGGAGCGCCCTCAGCGTTAAAGCGCTACCGGCACCCTTTCTCTCCACCCCCTACAGCCCCCTATGCGGCTCTCTACACAAAATATCAGGTTTTTGAGCTTGGCGCTGTTTTTCCCTTACTCGTCGGCTTGGCAACTGGGACCTACCCCCGCTAGGCTTATTAATTTTTTAAGCCGTAGCAACTACTAGCTAGCAGGGCTATGGCTTCGCTCAGAGAGGAGTTCCTGAAGCTACTGGAGGAGGATCGAGAGTTCCGGTACGCTGTGGCAGGCTACCTTGGGGTGCTCGAGCTCCTCAAGAGGCTGGACGCATTGGCTGAGGAGCAGGAAAAAATCTGGAAGGAAATCAAAGGCATCAGGGAGGAGATTAAGGCTATCAGGGAGGAGCAGAAAATGCTTAGGGAAGACTTTAACAGGGCTATTCGGGCTTTGGACAGGAGGCTTGTGAGAGTGGAGCGCACCCTTGAGAAGCTCACGGTAGACATAGAGGAGGAGGCGAGGTCAATCATCAGGCACAGGCTTAAGGCTGAGCTGGGCTTAGACGTAGAGCTCGCCCCCCTCGTCCTCCCAGAGCTGGAGGTCGACGTCTACGGCGTGTCCGGCGATGTGTGCGTCGTTGGCGAGGTAGCGGTTAGGAGCGGGCTGGGTGAGCTGCGCAGGCTCCTGAAGAAGCTCGAGCTCCTGAAGAGCAGGTACCCGGAGAAACTGAGGCCTAAAACGATACTGGTCATCTACACTTCCCTCGCGCTACCGGAGCTCGTCGAGGAGGCAAAGGCGAAGAACGTGTGGGTTTTGAAGGCGACGCAGGACTACTACAAGCCGGACTTCGCAAAAACGCCCGGAGACCCATAGCTCTCCCCCCAGCACGGCGTGACCGCGTCGCAGCAGGTGAAAGTGCATTTCAGTTAGCGAAACCAGTGTTGGTTTGACTGCTTTCAAATCGGCGAACAGCTTCACTCATCGATATCCTGCTCGCAGGAAGGTTTAATAGCGAGGCCCAAGCAGTAAGTAATGGAGATGCTCGAACTAAGGGCGCGTGTGTCGCTGGAGGACGTGGAGGAGGCTAGGAGGGTTAGGAGGGAGTGTGCTGACTGGGTTTTTATCGAGAGGCAGCCGCCCAGGGTTAGGGCGGCCCTGAGGTACTACGTCGAGACGGGAGACATGTACGTGGCTTCAAGGATAGCGGGTTTAACTGTCGAGGAGTTTAACGAGCTCAGAGTGAGGGCTAGGATACCGAATGTCGGCTAGGTTCGCGATAGCTGATACATGCTTTGTAATCGACTGGGCCCGCTTTCGGCACAGGGATCTAATCTTCAGGGTTTTCAGCACCGTTTTTGTACCCGAGTCAGTTCTAAGGGAGATAAAATCCGAGAACACCGTCGAGTGGGTTGCCTCCTCCCTCGCCGCAGGAGGGATGTCTGTGTACACGGAAACACCAGACGAGCTCGAGGAGGCTAGGAGGCTCGTGGAAGAGTCGAGGAGGCTTAGGTTAGCTGTGCCCGTGGACCTGCCCGAGGCCCTCTGCTTGGTGGTTGGGAGAAGGAGGGGCTACACTGTACTGACAGAGAACAAGGGTGCAATAATGGCCGTGGACTTCCTGGAGCCCTACGCGAGCGTCATCGTCTGGAGGGCCCTCGAGCTTCTCGTCGCGGCGGTGAGGGAGAGCGCGCTCAAAGTGGACTGCGCAGAGGTAGGCGCGCTCTTCGAAGCCTACGAGGCTGATACGGGGCACTTCTTCCCAAGGAGAGATTTAGCCAGGGCACTGGAGCTGGTGAGGGGTGAGGTCTGTGGGTGAAAGTAGTATAGAGGAGAAGAAAAGGAAGTGGGCTGAGCTCGAGGAGGAGGCTAGGAGGGTTAGGAGGGAGTGTGCTGACTGGGTTTTTATCGAGAGGCAGCCGCCCAGGGTTAGGGCGGCCCTGAGGTACTACGTCGAGACGGGAGACATCAGGAGGGCCGCGCTGTTCGCGGGGCTCGACTTAGAGGACTTCCGGGAGCTCCTCAGGAAGGCGAAGATACCGGTAGTTGTGTAGCACGCGGCCCGGCTCCGAAAGCCTTGAGCCTCAGTGATTACGGAGAAAAATGCGCGACGCGCCTCATGCTCCGCTACCGCTAACCGCTACGTTAACTGCTCTTTCTCAGAACCTGCACCACATTGCAACCCTACAGGGCTCTCAGGCCGGGGATCGGCACTTCACTGCATCTTACGCGCTTTGAGAACATCCGCGACCTCAGGGTTCACCGGGAATCTAGGAGCCTCGCCATGTAGGACTCTGAGTATCTCCTCTGCCGCTGTGACCGCAAGTCTCACTCTGCACTCAACGGTGTTTGAAGCTATGTGAGGGGTCATTGTTAAGTTTACATCGTCGCCTAGCGTCAAGAGGGGGTCGTCGGGCGGGAGGGGTTCGCGCTCGAAAACATCGAGTCCTGCGCCGGCGATCCAGCCCTCCCTTAGGGCTTTGGCAAGGGCTTGCGTGTCGATGATGGCGCCGCGGGAGGTGTTGACGAGTATTGCTGTGGGCTTCATCATCCGCAGCTCTCTCTCGCCGATCATGTGGTATGTCTCCGGGGTTAGTGGCACGTGAAGTGTCACGAAGTCAGACTCCCTGAGCAGGTCCTCTAAGATGCGGAATTCGATGCCCAGCTCTCTCTCAGCGTCCTCTCTCCTCACCTTGTCGTAGTAAATCACCCTCATTCCAAAGCCTTTAGCTCTCCTCGCCACAGCCTGGCCGATTCTCCCAAGCCCGATGATCCCAAGGGTCTTTCCCCAAACGTCGAAGCCCATGAAGAGGAAAGGGTTCCTGGATACCCACTTCCCCGACTTAATGTACTGCGTAGCTAGGTGGACTTTCCTCGCAAGGCACAGCAGGTGAGCAAAAGCCATGTCAGCCACAGTCTCAGAGCTAACCGGGGCTATTGTAACCCAGATTCCACGCTGGGTCGCCGCTTGCACGTCAACGTTATCATAGCCTATGCCGTGCCTAGCTATCACCCTCAGCTTTCCCGCACTCTCGATAACTCTACTAGTGACGGGCTCCACGTTCAAGGAGACGAGAAGGCCGTCAGCCTCCCTAACCGCCTCGATCAGCTCCTCCTCGGTTCTAGGGGGTTCACTGAAGACGAAGACTTCAGCCTCCCTCTCGAGCAACCTGATACCCTCCTCGCGGATAGGCGCCGTCACAACAACCCTGTACCTCCCCCTCCCATAGCCGCCGAAAGCACTCACAACGATGAACTCTATAAGCTTGCCACCTAACCTGTAAGCTTATTCCTTAAGGCAAGCCTCACCGGCGTGGTAGCCCCTCCTTACGCCTTAAAAAGCCATCAAATTATCTTGTCGTTTTAAGGTACCTCTTTAAGCCCGCCACGGCAACAAGCTTCGAAGACTTGAGCCCGCGCCTGAACTCCTCAAGCTGCTCCTCGTAGTCGAAGAAGTTGGTTTTGCTGGTTTTGGGCTCGGGGTCGAAGTAGCCCAAAGTTACTCCCCTAACTAATAACCATTTCCCCTAGCGGAATCTGCAGCTGTGCAAGGAGAATTATTTGTGCTTTTTGTAGAAAGGTATTTATGGCGAAAACCTTTCCTGGGTATCCTGATGGTTCGCGAGGCAAAGCTAAAGGTCGTCAACAAGAGCGGTCTTCACGCTAGGCCGGCGGCCGTGTTTGTCCAGACCGCCAAGAGCTTCTCCTCGAAAATCGTTGTGAGGAAGGGGGGCAGGTCTGCCGACTCGAAGAACATCCTCCAGCTCCTCTCCCTCGGGGTGGACATGGGGGACGAGATCGAGATCGTCGCTGACGGCCCCGACGAGGATAAAGCGATCGAGCAACTTACCAAGCTACTGCTGGAGGTCCTGCCCGAGCAGGACAAGTAGGCTACTCGTAGAACGTTACCCCGCTTTTCTCGAGGATCTTCCTGGACCACTCTCTGACCTCGCTGGCCCTCTCCGCTGCCTCCAGGAGCTCTGCCAGGCTTTCCTCGAGCTTTTCCAGCCTAAGCCTCCTCACAACGTACTTCACCTTCCCCACGAACTGTGGGGCGACGCTGAGGCTCTCCACGCCCAAGCCTAGGAGCACGGGCACGGCCAGCGGCCTAGAAGCCATCTCCCCGCAGACCTCCACCTCTGCCTTGCCCTTCACCTGCTTGACAGCCTGTGCTATCAGCCGCAGTGCAGCCGGGTTGAGCTCGTCGTAGAGGTACGCTACGAGGCTGTTGCCCCTGTCCGCGGCCATCACGTACTGAGTTAGGTCGTTTGTGCCGAAGCTTATGAAGCTCAAACCCCCTCTCGCAACCAGGCTCCCAGCGAGGAGCGCGCTCGACGGGGTCTCAACCATCACTCCCAGCTCGAGCACCCCTGTCTTCGCGCCGGAAGCCTCGAGCCTCTCCCTCTCCTCCTCGACGATCTTTCTGAACTCCTCAACCTCCTCCACTGCGCTGACCATTGGCAGCATGAGCCTGAGCCTGCCGTGGGCGGAGGCTCTGAGCAAGGCCCTAACCAGGGGCACGAGGAGCTCATCCCTGTACTTGAACAGCAGCCTCGTACCCCTCAAGCCGAGCTGGGGGTTCTGCTCCCGCGGGAGCTCCAGGAACGGGACGGGCTTGTCTCCCCCGATGTCCGGCGCCCTCACGGTGAGCGGCTTCCCGCCCACGAGCTGGACCGACCTGGAGAACAGCTGGTAGAGCTCGTCCTCGCTGGGCGGGGACGTGCGGGCCATGTACGCGAACTCCACCCTGAACAGCCCCACGCCTCCGCAGCCGTACTGGTCGAGTATCCGCAGTTCCTCGAAGTTTCCGACGTTGCAGTAGACTTTAACCCTGCGGCCGTCAAGGGTCAGAGCCTCGAGCCCCGCCTCGCTGGCGAAAACCTCGAGGAGCTGGCTGTACTGCCTTGCCAGCCTCTCGTACCTCTCCAGCTCCCCGCTCGAAGGGTTCAGGATCAGGTAGCCTTCAAGCGCGTCCACCACTGCCTGGGAGCCCTCGCTGACGGCCTCCAGGTTCAGAGCGCTGGCTATGAGGTACGGTATGCCCTTGAGCCGGGCCAGGATAGCCACGTGCGACGTAACACCCCCGCTCCTGGTCACAAGCCCTTTAAGCCCTTGGCTAGTCATCTCGAGGAACTCTATCGGGTCCACCTCCTCACCCACAGCCACCTCCCAGCCCCCTGCAGCCCGCCCACCTTCAAGGCCCTGGAGCAGGGTCACGAGCCTTGAGGCAAGGTCCCGGAGGTCCTGGGCCCTAAGCGCGAAGAGCTCGCTACCCTGTTTGAGCATCTCGCTGTACTTCTCGTAAACCCTTCTCACGGCGTAGACCGCCGAGTACCCCTGCGAGACCAGCTCCAGCGCCTCGGACACCAGGGACTCGAGGATCAGTAGCTGCGCCTCCACGACCTCCTGCTCCTGCCTAGGCAGTAGCCCCTTCAGCGTGCTAAGCTTCCCAGCCAGGACCTCCCCAGCCCTCCTCAGCTTCTCTGCCTCAGCCCCCGCGTCAGATGCCTTGGCCTCAATGGGAACGCTCAGAAAGTCAGTCTTCCTCAGCACGCTCACCTTGCCTATGGCTATCCCAGGCGAGGCCACTAACCCTTTTAGGCGCATCGAGAGAATTCAAACACGCACAGAAAAAAGGTTACTACTCACTACTAAATTTAAATTTTTTAATTGCCGAATATTCCTGAGGTAAGCGCTACGAGGCTGAGCCTGGCGGGGTAGCCTGTGTTTCGGAAGCCGAAGGCCTTGCTGAGGGGGCTTTGCTCGAATATCCCTTCCTCAACTCCCCACCAGCCCGCTGAGAGCCTGGGAAGGTATGAGTGGAACACCTGAGGAAGCAAGGGGAACTAAAAAAGTGGTATCGCTACCTCTGCAATAGAATGCAAAAGCCACCCCTACCCACGACCTTGTCCGAGGAACCTCCGGTAGCGTTCGAGTTGACTTTCTCGTAGAACAACTCGGCTACCTCGTCGTGCACATGAAACCTTTGACTTCAGTGATAGTTAAGGGTTATTGCTCGCGGCACGTCGGAGCTACAATGTGTTGTTACAGAAAGTTTTTCCGCGCGCCGGCTGAGGTTAAGACGTATGAGGGTTATAGTTAAGGGAGGCAGAGTCCTAACCCCATTTCTGGACCTCGGGGAGATGGACGTGGCTATCGAGTCCGGAGTCATTGTTGAGGTCGGCGAGAACCTGTCGGGGGACAAGACCATAGACGCCTCCGGCCTAACCGTCGCGCCGGGCTTCATAGACACGCACTTCCACGGCTACGGCGGCGTGGACTTCACCCTCGCCAGCTCCGAGGACGTTCTCCGGGTCGCCAAGCACGTGGCGAGGCACGGGGTCACGTGCTTCCTAGCATCCCTCGTTGCGGCCCCCCACGACGTGCTCCTCAAAGCCTCGTCCGAGGTGGCGAAGGCCATTGAGAGCCAGAAGCCCGGCTCAGGCTCCAGGGTGCTCGGGCTACACCTCGAGGGACCCTACCTCAACCCCAATATGAGGGGCGCCATGGACCCGCGCTTCTTCCGGCAGCCATCCATCGAGGAGTTCACGGAGTACTACAGCGCCTCCAGGGGGCACCTCAAGCAGATCACGGTGGCGCCCGAGCTGCCCGGAGCCACAGAGCTCGTAAGGCGCGCCGCCGGGATGGGCGTCACCGTGAGCCTCGGCCACACGGACGCCACCTACGATCAGGCTGTGAAAGCGGTGCTGGCCGGCGCGTCGAAGGCTAACCACATCTTCAACCAGATGCGGCACTTCCATCACCGCGAGCCGGGAGTAGCCTTCGCCCTGCTCGAGCAGCCGAACGTGTTCATCGAGATGATCTCCGACCTTATACACCTCCACCCCTCGACCGTCAGGCTCGTCGCTAGGCTCGCAGGCCCCTCCAGAACGGTCCTCATCACCGACGCTGTTGCCGCTACAGGCCTGCCGGACGGCGAGTACACCTTAGGGGGGCTGAAGATAGTGGTCAAGGGCGGCGTCTCGAGGCTCGCCGACACGGGGGCGCTCGCGGGGAGCACGCTCACGATGGACAGGGCTGTCAAAAACATGGTCAGGCTCGGCTTCAGCCTCGCCGACGCCGTGAGAATGGCCTCAACAACGCCAGCGGCGAGCATAGGGCTAGGTGGGAAGCTCGGCGTCGTGGCGCCCGGCTACCCCGGGGACCTCGTGCTTCTCGACGATGAGCTCCGCGTAGTCAAGACCATCGTTGGGGGAGTGGAGGTATACGGTGGCTGACGAATGGGCGGCATCCTCGGGGCTGTAGCGAGGGGCAGAGCCAACGTAGTGCCCAGCGTAGTGGAGGGCCTGAAGAGGATGCGCTTCAAGGGGTATGACAGCGCTGGAGTCGCGGTGGTCGAGGAGGGCGTGCTGAGCGTTTACAAGGACGTGGGCTGGGTGGACTACGTGGCCGAGAAGCTGGGCCTGCTCAAGCTGTCCAGCAGCGTCGCGCTCGGTCAGACGCGCTACGCCACGCACGGCAGGCCGACAACGGAGAACGCGCACCCCTTCGCGGACTGCAGGCAGAGAGTCGCGGTGGCCGGCGACGGGGCGATCAGCAACTACGAGAAGCTCAAGGACATGGTTGTCATGAGCGGCCACAAGCTGCAGTCGAGGAGCGACTTCGAGGTGCCTGCCCACGTGCTGGAGGAGGAGCTTGAGAGGGACAGGGGCTTCGTGGAGGCGCTCCAAGCGCTCCAGGGCATCCTTGAGGGCTTCTACGCGATCGCGGTCCTAGACAGGGACTCTGAGTGCATCGGAGCCTTCGCAAGCTCGCTGCCCCTCTACGTAGGCATATCGGGCGAAGCCTTCTACGTCACCAACACCCTGACAGCCCTGCACGGCCTTGCGGACAGCTACATCCAGGTTGAGCCCAGCGAGCTCGTGCTCGTCTGTAGGGGTGGGGTTAAGGTGTACCGGCAAGGGGCTGAAGCCCAGCTGAAGCCCCCGAGCAGGTTGGAGGTCGACCCAGCACTGGTGGACAAGGGGGGCTTCAGGCACCATATGCTCCGCGAGATCTACGAGGTCCCATACGCGCTTCTCAGGACGCTGAGCACGGTCCAGGAGAAGTACCTCCAGCTCGCCGCCCGCCTTGTCCTCGGCGCTGAAAGCGTCTACATCATAGCAAACGGGACCAGCCTGCACGCAGGGATGGTGGCGTCATACTACCTCTCGGAGCTGGTCGGCGTGAGCCCCGTTGTGACCAGTGCCGCCGAGTTCCCGCTCTACTACGTCGAGAATATTGGGCCGGGCAGCCTGGTCGTAGCGATATCGCAGTCAGGCGAGACGGGCGACGTGCTCTCCTCCCTTTACGAGGCGAAGCTCAGGGGCTCCACCATCCTCGGCGTCACCAACTACATAGGCTCGAGGCTCGCAAGGCTGTCGAATGTCTACCTGCCTATAGCCGCGGGCCCCGAGCTCGCCGTCCCCGCCACCAAGACCTTCACCTCGACCCTCCTCCTGCTCTACCTGATCTCGCTCAGGGCGTCCAGGGAGTCCGGGAGGACGGACGCCGGCACGCACGCGCAGAAAGTCTCCTCCGTCAAGGCGGCTGCAACCGCCCTCGCGGAGTACCTCCCCAGGATAGACGAGGAGACGAAGCAGGCCGTCAGGCTCTTGAAGGGCTGCAGGGGAGGCTACGTGGTTTCCAGGGGGATCACGTACCCACTGGCACTCGAGGCTGCCCTGAAGCTCAAGGAAGCCTCCTACTTCCACGCCGAGGGTGTTGAAGCCGGAGAGTTCAAGCACGGCCCCTTCGTGCTCGTCGAGGACGGCTTCTTCACGGGCTTCATAATGCCTGTCGAGAGGCTCTCCGCCGAGGCCACCTACCCGCTGATACAGTCAGCCATCGAAGCGGGGGCGTCCACCGTGGTCGTCGGGTTCGAGGGCGATGGGAGGCTGGCGCAACTCAGCGGTGAGAAGCTGGCCGTCATCCACGCTCCCCCAGCCGAGAGGCACCTCGCGCCAATAATCTACGCGGTTCCGCTCCAGCTGCTTGCGTACAGGCTTGGGGTAGAGCTCGGGAGACCCATCGACGCGCCCCGCTACCTGACTAAAGCGGTGACGAGGTAGCGGTGGCCCTCAGGGCGTAAAGGCTTTCATCGACTCGTTGCAGGTCGTCCAGATAGGCCCCTTGACTGTGAGGGTCTGGGACGCGATGGGGGTTGCTGGAGCAGTGCTACTAGCTCTCGGCGCCGCGATCATGATGAAGATGATGCTTTCAAGGAAGACTGTTGCATTCTACATCCTTGGATTCGCCCTCGCCGCCTATTTGAAGCTGAGCCTCCTGGCGATAGCGCTCATCGCCGGCTCCATAATATTCGCCCTCTACCTGTTCACGCACAGAGAAGTGCTCGAGGGGATGACCTCGACATCCACCGCGCCACCCACAGGCAAGGCAACGGCTAAGGACTTCCTCCGCTGGTTCGGAGTCTCGTGGTTTATCCAGTCCCCCTGGAACTACGCGAGAATGATGGGCACGGGCTTTGCTCACGGAATGCTGGAGGTGGAGAAGAGGCTTCGCAAGGATCCCGAGGAGCTGAAATCTTGGATGCGCCTACACAACGAGTTCTACAACACCGAGCCGCACCTCCACAACGCGATCTACGGAATGGTGATCTCGCTGGAGGAGCAGGGCGCAGACCAGGACACGATACGCGGCATCAAGACAGCTCTCATGGGGCCGTTCGCCGGACTAGGCGACTCGATGATTTGGTTCATTCTGCTGCCCATAGCCTTCCTTCTCGGGGCGTCGCTGGGCGTGAACGGCAACATCCTGGGGCCGATCGTCGCGCTGCTGATCTGGATACCTGTATCCTGGGCTGTGAAGTACTACACCCTCGTGTACGGCTACAAGTACGGTTTATCCTTGGCTGAGGTTCTGAAGGGCGACGTGCTGAAGGTCTTCAGAGAAGCTATCATGGGCTTCGCTATGGCCATAATCGGGGGCATTACAGCAACCTACGTGAGGGCTACAACACCAATAGTCCTAGCGTCATACCACGGGCAGGCCATAAAGCTCCAGCCTGTCCTAGACCAGCTGATGCCGTCCCTGCTACCGCTCCTCTTCACACTGTTCACGTACTGGCTCATCAAGAACAAAGGCTACAGCTACGGCAAAGCCGTGATAGTGCTGTTCCTAGTAGCCTTCATACTTGCGTTGCTGGGCATCCTCGGGTAGCGAACTAAATTTAAACTATTTTTTCCCCAATTATCTTTCTCACAGCCTCAATTACGCCGCTTCCGTACTCTCCGTTAGTCACGAGGTCTGCCGCTTCCTTGACCTTCTCGTCCGCGTTAGCCACAGCCACGCGCGTCCAAGCCTGCTGGAACAGCGGCAGGTCTGAAGCGCTGTCGCCTATTGCGACAACACGGATACCGCTCCAGCCCGTCAGTCTGAGCAGCCTAGCAAGCCCCACACCCTTGTCGAGCCCCTTAGGCGCAAAGACGTAGGTCCTGGAGCCAACCTTCTTCAGCTCAAGGGAGGCTTCCCCAAGCCCCGAGGCCACCTTTTCAGCAATCTTCAACGAGTCCTGGTCGAAGTAGTAGAGCACCTCCCCCCTGTTCACCGAGGGTACTTCTCGGGAAATCCTTTCGAGGATCCTACCCCAAACCCTCGGCTTGAAGACCACCACCTCCCCGGGTGAAAGGTAAACCACTGACCCCAGCTCAAGAACCATCGCGTCGAAGATGCCTAGAGTCACGAACGCCTCGATGTCCGATAGCGGGCGCGCGGTAGCTAAAGCAAGCTTAAAGCCGCTCCTCTGCTTAAGCGAGCTCAGCGACTCAACAATGCTCGGATCAGCTTTCTCGTTTTCCCTGGCGAGAGTCCCATCATAATCCACAACAAATAACAGCTCACCCACAATCCTCGCCATGAATACGCTTCGCGGGAACTATTTATTGTCTATTTCTAATGAGAAGATAATGTCAGCACGCGGAAGTGGTTTAAATTTGCAGGATGGCTGTGAAGTGGGAGTCACTTGGCGCAGCCTCCCTCCACGCGGTTCCGAGCGCGACCATCGCCAAACCACCCACTACGTGCGCATTAGCCTTCTCGACGATGCTGACTAGCGCCTTCAGTGTTCTACCACTCCGGAACAGGTCATCGGCTATTAGAACCCTGTCCCCGCTTCTCAGCAGGTCGGCGGGGAGGTAGAGGTGGACGTAGGAGGGCGGATCCCTCAGGAACAGGCCCGCCTCGAGGTACCTGAGCGTCGGGCTCTCGCGCTCCCTCCTCGCGGCTGCCAGCTTAGCGCCTAGGAAGGAGGCCGTCAGAGTAGCTAGGGGTATACCGTTAGTTGCCGCTGTTACCACGGCGTCCACCCTGCTCCTGAAAAGCGTGAAGGCAACCGAGGCCGCGAGCTCCAAGAGCTGGGTGTTGTAAGCTATTAGCGGGACGTTCACGACGCCCTGGGAGTCGACCTCCACCGCCTTTCTGAAAGCCTGCGCGACGAGTCCACTGCGGTAGATTACCTCGAGTATGGTGTAAGCTTTCTCGGGCGAGGGGAGGACTACGCCGCTGAGGTAGCGGCTAAGGTCGACGGGCGAGATCTCAATCCCCGAGGCGTAGAGAGTGTCGAGTATTTGGCGCGGCTGAACGTAAGAGCGCAGGGCGCGGAGCGCCTTCTGGCACGCAACCTGCGCAACGGCCTCATCGATGCGGCGAGTCTGCATATTATCAGAGTAAAGCTAATGTCTTATAAAATTTTCTTTTTAAAATAAAGATAAATTTATAAAGTCATGCAAACATGCTTCGCACGTGACGGGGAAAGCACAGGTTAAGAGACGAGTTACCTGGGCCCACATAGTGTCGTTCGTCCTGGCGACTGCTATCGCGTACGTCCTCGCAGTCCTGTCCTCGCTCATATTCCCCGTACTCGGCGCTCCGGGAGTTTCCGCGCTGTACGTTGCGACAGCCGTCTACGTTCCTCTAGGTGTCTGGATGGGGATGTGGGGGGCGCTGGCCGGCTATTTCAGCTGCTTCTTCCTGGGTCTGTACCCCAGCGGGTACACCGTCATTCAGTCCGCTATATGGTCTTTCGCTGACTTCATCGAGGCGTTTATCCCTGCTCTGATTTTCAGGCTTCTCAGAGTAGACCCTAACTTTGCCGTTAAGCGCGGGAAGGCGGCTAAACTGTTCCCAGTCTTTGTATCGCTGGGTTCGATTATACTTATACTGGGCATCGTGGTGCAGGTGCTCTGGGGGGCCTTAGGGGAACCTTTCACGACCTTCTACGTCGGGAGCGTCTACACTGGCTTGGCGCTAGCTGTAGTGGGCATCGTTCTGGGGCTCCTTGTAGGCGACGCTAAAACCTGGGGAGCGTATACGGCGGGGATCATACTGACGGCTTTGCTCTCTGGCATCTGGGGGGCAGGTACGCTCACGGTCTTCAACTTTCCGCCGCCGCTGCCCGCTGAGCTGTTCTGGCCCGTCTTCACGGGGTGGGTTATCGGGGACCTTATAGTACTCTCGGTGCTCTCAACACCAATACTAACAGCACTAACGCCTATCTTCAAGCGAACAGGGCTGTACGTTGAGGGTTGGTGGAGCTAGAGGATGCCAACCATACTTGAGGAGCTAGTAGGAGTGAGAGCGAACCCCACGGTCTACAGCAGGCTAGACGGCTCTGTGAAGATACTGGTACCGCTTTTTATATCCCTTGACGTCATCTTTGTGCGGGACCTACTCTCAGCTTCTCTCCTAGTTCTGGTATCGCTGGGGTTCGCTATTCTAGCCGGTGTTCCGTTAAGGTTCCTGAAGTCCTACATGCTCCTAGTCTCCAGCCTTTCAGTCTTCATCGTCCTCTCATTCGTCCTCTTCACTCAGGTCCCCGGAAAACCGCTGTTCTCGGCTACCCTGCTGAGCCTGAGGGCGGAAAGAGGGGTCTGGGAGTGGAGGCTCGTGGTCACCGACGCTGCTCTATCTAAAGCCGCCTTCTTCATCGCCCGCATTCTCGCGATGATCCTCGTAGCGACAATATTCGTGGCAACGGTCTCGGACAGGGATGTTGTGTGGGGTCTCCGCCGCCTCGGCCTGCCGGCGGGGCTAGCGGTCTCCGCGTCTCTCTTCTTCAGGGGTCTGAGCTTCTTTGTCTCCGACTTCTACACCGTTCGGGAGGCAATGATGGCTAGGGGCGTTGACTTCGAGAGGACTAGCCTGGCGAGGCGATTCCTGCTTTACGCCAACGCGCTGATCCCCCTGCTTTCACTGATGGTGACCAGGAGCCTGGAGATATCGCTGGCCCTAGAGTCCAGGGGCATCGCCCCCTCCACGAGGTTCACCACAAGGTACCATCGCCGCGGGTTAACGCGGTTGGACTTAGCAATCCTCGCCGTAGCTGTAACCGCTACGGTGTTATTCGCGTGGTGGTCCCTATGCTCGTAGCGGAGGTTAAGGATCTCTACTGGAGGTACCGAGGCTCGAAGGAGCCAGCTCTGAGAGGCATTACCCTAGAGGTTAGGGATGGAGAGTTCCTGGCTATCACCGGGCCGAGCGGCTCTGGGAAAACCACTCTGATCCTAGCCCTCACGGGCATAGTCCCTCAGAGGGTGCCGGGGGAGTTCAGCGGCAAAGTACTGGTTCTCGGACGCGACAATGCGACGACTGATGTTTCCGAGCTGGCGAGGGACGTCGGCGTAGTGTTCGAGGACCCCGAGATTCAGTTCGTGATGAGCACAGTTGAGGACGAGATAGTCCTAGGGTTAGAGCCCCTCGGTCTGGACGAGGGTGAGGTGAAGGAAAGGCTGCGCTGGGCCCTGGGCCTCGTAGGACTGGACGAGTCTTTTCTGCAGCGCACTCCGAACCAGCTGTCGGGGGGTGAGAAGCAGCGCGTAGCTATAGCTTCTGCTGTCGCCAGGATGCCGAGGCTACTGCTCCTCGACGAGCCGACCTCCGACCTAGACCCAGCAGGCAAGGAGGAGGTGGTCTCGGCCATCAGGAGGCTGAGGGACGAGTACAGAGCCACCATCGTCATGGTGGAGCACGAGCCCGAGCTGATCGAGGAGTTCGCTGACAGGCTGGTGGTGATCGATGGCGGAAGGGTGGTGCTGGAGGGTAGCCCGAGCGAGGTCTACGAGCTGGGTGAAGCCGCGAAGCGGCACGCTGCCTACCCCCCTGAGCACGTCGAGCTGGCGGAGAGGCTGAAGGTCAGCCCCCCGCGGCTCGACCAGCTCATAAAGGCGGCGCGAGAAGGAGCGGTGAGCATCCAACCTATCTGCGACTCCGTACCCCCCTTGAGCTATCAGAGAGAGGTCGTGGCCTCAGTCAAGGACGTCTGGTTCTCCTACACGAAGGGTATTGACGTCCTCAGGGGGGTCAGCCTCGAGCTACGCGCGGGCGAGCTAGTCGCCCTCATGGGCCCGAACGGGAGCGGCAAAACTACGCTCTCGAAGATCATCGCAGGCCTCCTGAAGCCCAGGAGAGGAACAGTCATCGTCGACGGGGTTAGCATCGACAAATACACGCGCCTAGAGCTTGCGGCGAAGGTCGCCTACATCTACCAGAACCCGCAGCACCAGATTTTCAACCCAACCGTGTGGGACGAGGTCTCGTTCGGGTGGAGGATCCGGGGCGTGCCCGAAGAGGTCTACTCGGAGAGAGTTCGGGAGGCGTTGGAGCTCTTCGGGCTTAGTGGGCTTGAAGGCGAGCACCCCTTCTTCCTCAGCAAGGGTGAGAAAAGGAGGCTCGCGATAGCCAGCGTATACACACTGGAGCCCAAGCTCCTAATAGTCGACGAGCCGACAACGGGGCAGGACAGGAGGCTCAGCGAGCAGCTGATGGCCACCTTCAAGTCCTTCGCGGAGCGCGGTAAATCTGTTCTCGTAGTGACCCACAACGTGAACCTAGTGCTGAAGTACGCTGACAGGCTCGTAGTTATGGTCTCTGGCAGGGTTGTTGCTGACGGGCACCCAAAGGTGGTGCTGAGCGACGACTCCGTGGTCAGGGAGGCGAGGCTGAGGCAGCCCGCAGAAATAAGGGTGTGCAAGGAGGCCGGCCTCAGCCCTCTTCCGGGCTACACGCATCGACCTCCATAGCTCTCTCTAGCCCCTTCTTTCTCCTCTCGTAAACCTCTTCAAGCCATCTCTCGTACCAGGAGGCTTTCAGCACAGCCCCCCGCAGCTCCTCCAAGCTCTTCAAGCTCCGCCCGAGGTGCTCTCCTATCCTCCCCCGCTCGTAGCCAAACCCGTTGAACAGAAGGCACTGCCTCTCGCTCCAGTCCCCCGGCTGGTCCATCCCCGGGAAGTACTCTAGCGCCATAGCCTTGAAGGCCTCCGGTGTCGTGACACCTGCAATGGTCTTGCCGGCGTCGACCCCGGCGGGACCTATGTCGGGGCCGTAGAGGGGCATGTCGTAGTTGTTCGAAGCCAGCGCGGCGTAATCCTGGATGGCGAAGAAGAAGGGCGCGACCCCCCTCTTCTCGAGAAACTCACCCACAGCACGCGCCCCCTGCTCGGAGATAAAGCCGTATATAACGGCTCTCTCGAGCTGAGCGCCCTGGAACCCTGCCACATCGAGGGTGAGGCTGAGAGCCTGGATGAGCGTTCTCCCGGTTGCAATAGTGTCGGCGACTACTAGGGTCTTCTCGCCGCCTGACAGCTCGCTAACCTGAGCGTTTACCACGTGCGGCTGCGCATCTGCGTGCTTCTCCCCCGCACCTCCGGCGTAGGCAACCCGGAGGAACTGCTTCTTCAAGTCGAAGCCGAACTCCTGGAGAGCGACGTCCAGCCTGTAGCCCTGCGAGCCTCTTAGAACGTGGACGAAGACGACGGGAAGAGACCCCTGCTCCAGCTGCTTTAAGTAGCCGGCCACGAGGCGTGCAGGGCTCATGCTGAGAGAGTCCAGCTCCCTGCCGACGATCTCCGGACTGCTTGCAATGAGGGCCCCTTCACGGGAGTGGACGATGAAGGCCTCACCAGGTACCTCCAGCCGCACTCTTATAACCCCAGCCTCCCTGCTACCGTAAACGGTTTCTCCCTCGAGCAGGCGAAGGCCAACCTTCTCGGCGAAACCCGCTACGTTTAGCCTCGACATGAGCCACGCTCAAAGCCTTTGGAGGAGCTAGCTTTTTAAGCTTAGCTTTCTTCCCGAGAAAAAGGCTACTCCAAAACAATCTTCGCCTTGAAGGCCTGGTCCTCCTCCGACAGCTGGAAGGCGACGATTCCCTTGTACGCGCTCAAGTCGATCGTACTCCTCCCCTTGCTGATGCTGATTGTGTCCTCCTCGGCCCCACTCGGCGGGAGGCTGAAGTCGTAGGTGAACACCCTGAGGGTGTTGTCCTTGCCGCTGCTAAGCAGCAGCTTCGGGGCCCTGTAGCCGTACAGCGGGATCCCTCCCCAAGCCATGTCGAGAACCTGGGAGCCGGAGACGGTGAAGTAAACGGGAGGATGGTTGCCGAGAAGCGCCTCAGCCCTGAGCGCCAGCACCTCCTTCCAGCCCGCGTCCAGGGGCCCCGCGTCGAGCGCACCGTAGTTGGCGGTCGTGGAGGATCCAAGGTATATTACACCCCCCGCGTTTTCAATGGAGGTGACTCGCGCACCGAAAGCCCCGACAATTCGCGCAGATGGAGGGGTGATGTAGACGAGGACGCTTGGGCCGACTATAGTGTTCATGGCGCGCGCCATCTCCCTCTCCTCCTCATTTCTCGGGTAAAGGACGCCGTGCGTGAACGCGTTGAAAGCCACTAGTACGCCGCCCCCGAACGGCACAGCTGAAGTGCGTAGAGGCCCGTAGCCCGAGAGGCCGAAGTCGAACAGGCGCAGAAACGACATGCCCTCACCGCTGAGCGGGTTGCCTACGAGTACACCCCCTCTCACGAAGTGGAAGTATTTCCCGTAGGCCGATATAGCTGGCCCACTCATCGTGAAAAAGGCGGGCCGCGAGTCGACGCTCGCGGCGGAGTAGTCTACGCCGAAGTACTCCCACTTCCCGCTGATCAGGTCCAGGCACTGGACAGCCTCGACCCCTCTTCTCCAGTCCCGCATGACGTCGAAGCACGCGTAGTCGGATAGGAGAGCCCCCTTGAGGGAGGGGTTCTCGCTTATCTTCTCCGCCCTACCGCCCCTTCTAGGCAGAGCGTAGACGCCGAGGTTCCTGTGCCCGTCGGCGCGGGAGAGGAGAAGCCTGTCGTTCACGGGGTCGAATATGATGTTGGATACCTCGCCAGCCCACTCCGACTCGTGCCCAATGCCCTCCTTCCACAGGAGCCTTACGCGGCCCTCGCTCACGCTGTACTCGTGGACGTGGCTGAACTTGTCGTAGAAGTATATGAGCCCACCCCTGCCGACTCTCCCGGCATACCTAGCTGGCGCGTGAACCCAACCGCCGAAGTAGATCGAGTCGTCAGCCACGTCAACGGCGTTGTACGTGTCACCGCCGCTCGTAGGCAGGCTACCCACCTGCTCGAACCTGTAGACCTTCTCGCAATTGTCTCTAATGAAGTGGGCTTCAGCCTCGAAAGCCACCGTGAAGTACAGGACTCCCTTGTAGTACTTGAGGCCGAAGACCCCTCCACTGCCCCATTCGGGTCCGTAGCGGGGCGGGAACGTGTGTACGTTTTTCACAAGATTAAGCTCAGCCCCCTCTTTTTATCCTTAATTACTTACTCACCGCTGTTAAACCGCACCCAAAGCCTCCCAGTAAACAGAACACAGCATCGAAGTAAATTATATTAGCTTTTCCTGGAATATTTTTAACTGTATGCAGAGGCGTTACAAGTGGTTCGTGGTGCTGTTCTTCTTCGCCTTTCTCACAGTACACGAGGCAGACCGCTTCATAATATCGGCGGTCGCCCCTCAGGTCAAGGAAGAGTTCAACGTGACCTACGGGCAGCTAGGCCTGGCGTTCTCGCTCACTGTTCTCGTAGCGGCTGTGCTGTACCCGGTCTGGGGTTACCTCTACGACAGGTACTCGAGGAAGATTCTCGCCGGCCTCGCCGCGCTAATCTGGGGTTTCACAACAATCTTTAACGCGCTCAGCAGGACGTTCAGCCAGTTCTTCGCCACGAGGCTTGCAACCGGCATAGACGACGCGGCGCCGCCGGGCATATACAGCCTAGTTGCGGACTACTTCGAGCCCTACGACAGGGGCAAGGCCATGGGGCTCTTGAACGCGACAGGGCCCCTTGGAGCGATAATAGGCTCGATACTGGCGTTGAGCCTGGTTGGGGCGGGGATGTCTTGGAGAAGCGCTTTCTTCATAACGGGGCCCATAGGAGTGGTCATCGGGATCCTCACGATACTTCTGGTGAAGGACGTCCCTCGCGGAAGCTCGGAGCCTGAGCTGGAGGGGTTGCTCGTGGAGGATATCTACAAGGCTAGGCTCTCCGACCTTTCGAAGCTGCTGCGTATCAGGTCGCTGCTCCTCCTATACCTGCAGGGGTTCTGGGGAGTTTTTCCGTGGAACGCGATAACATTCTGGATAATCACTTACATGGAAGTTGAGAGGGGCTTCACACCGGACTTCGTCATGGTGGTGATGGTCCTGTGGCTTGTGGCTATGACCGCTGGGAACATAGTCGCCGGCTACCTGGGAGACCGGCTCTTCAGGGTTACGAAGCGGGGAAGAGCGCTCCTCGGCGCGGTCGTTGTCCTGTTTTCGGCTATCCTGATATACCTGACCATGAACGCCACGGCGACCGAGGAGTTCCTCATATTCGGCTTGCTGACGGCTTTCGAGATACCTATGGCTGGGCCAAACGTTGTTGCCATGATAACCGACGTAACCGAGCCCGAGCTGAGGGCCAGCGCTACGGGCTACCTCAGGTTCTTCGAGAACATAGGGAGCGCGGTTTCCCCGGCTCTAACGGGCTTCATGGCGGAAGGGCTCTCGCTGGGGGCAGCTATAACGATCGTGAGCGCGTCGACGTGGCTCCTGTGCTTCGTCTTCTTCACCCTGCTAGCCATCGTGATACCCAAGGACATAGACAGGCTTCGGAGAATCATAAGGGAGAGGGCCGACCAGCTGAAGAGGTGAGGCGGGTGTTCCCGAAGGGCTTCATGTGGGGTGTCTCGCTCGCGGGCTTCCAGTTCGAGATGGGGAATCCAGCCGGCGAGGCGCTGGACCCAAACACAGACTGGTTCGCATGGGTGCACGACAGGTCAAACATCGAGAGGGGCATAGTCAGCGGGGACCTACCGGAGAACGGCATAGACTACTGGCACAGGTTCCGGGAAGACCACGACATCGCTAAATCACTTGCGATGAATGCCTACAGGCTCAACGTCGAGTGGAGCCGCGTGTTCCCGAAGCCCACCTTCAGCGTGGAGGTCGGGGTAACGCGCGACGACAGGCTCATCAGGGAGGTGGAGATAGACGAAGACGACCTAGCCAGGCTCGACGAGCTCGCTAACAAGAGCACTGTAGAACACTACCGGGAGGTTGTAACGGACCTGCGCGAGAAAGGGTTCTACGTGATCATGAACCTCGTACACTTCACGCTCCCCCTGTGGATCCACGACCCCCTCACGGCCAGGGCAACCAAGCTCAAGAAGGGTCCAACAGGGTACGCCGACCCGAGGTTCCCGGTCGAGTTCGCGAAGTTCGCCGCCTACGCGGCTTGGAAGTTCGGGGACCTTATCGACATGTGGTCAACGTTCAACGAGCCCAGCGTTGTGGCGGAGGCCGGCTTCCTCTTCAAGAACGGAAAGTTCCCGCCCGGGCTCTTCAGCCTAGACGGGTACAAGAGGGCCCTGATTAACATAGCGCAGGCCCACGTGGCCGCCTACAGCCTCATCAGGAAGTTCGACCGGAAGAGAGCATACCCAAGTAGCCCCGCCGAAGCCTTCGTGGGGATAATACACAACATGATACCCTTCCACCCGCTGCGCACCAACAACAGGCGGGACGCCTTAGCGGCTAGCTTCTCAGACCACCTCCACAACCGCTGGGTGCTCAACGCGATTATACGCGGGTGGGTGGACTCGGACATTGACATGAAGCAGGAGCCGAGCGAGGTTTTCGAGTCATACAAGAACAAAGCCGACTGGATAGGCGTCAACTACTACACGAGGCAGGTCGTAAGGGGGAGGCTCAGCCCCATCGGGTTGCTGGCGGGGCTCCCGGCTTACCCGGAGATGGTTAAAGGCTACGGCAACGAGTGCGAACCCCGCTCCAAGAGCCTCGCGGGGAGGCCGACGAGCGACTTCGGGTGGGAGGTATACCCTGAGGGGCTCCCGGAGGTTCTGGACATAGCCTTCGAGTACGGCCGGCCTGTTTTGATCACCGAGAACGGGATAGCGGACCGGGAGGACAGGCTGAGGCCTCACTACGTGGCGCTACACCTGAAGGTGCTCGAAGCCTACATCGAGCAGAGGAAGCCGGACCTGAGAGGCTACCTGCACTGGGCTTTAACGGACAACTACGAGTGGGCGGACGGGTTCAGGATGAGGTTCGGCCTCTACGCCGTGGACCTCGAGACCAAGAGGAGGTTGAAGCGCCCCAGCGCCGACGTGTTGGCTACGATAATAAGGGAGGGAACGGTGCCCGACGAGTACGTTAGAAAGGCGCTCAGCGCCGTTGAAGGCGTTAAGGTCGCCTTGTAAGCCTCACGAAGTTTCTGCCCATTCTTTTCTCCACCGCCACAAGGCCCATGGACTCCAGCTTCCTGACGTGCCTCCAGACGGTTGTTGTAGGGAGTCCCACCAGGCTTGTAAGCTCAGACTGGAAGAGACCCCCGCCGCTCTGCTTGAGGAGGTTGAGTATCTGCGCGTCCACCTCCGATAGCCCCTCCTCGGATCCCCTCCTCCTCACGACGAGGAGCACGGCCAGCACCGCCAGCGCCACGATCGCCGCGGCGGCGTAGAGGAGCACGCTTGGAGCCTGCTGCGCTCCCCCGGCTTGGCCCTGAGTGGACGGCTTTACCTCGGGTGCGCCCGTGGCTGGAGGCGTGGTCTGGGCTCCGGATGGGGCTTGAGGGCTAGGTGTGGGCGGCTTTATGGCCGGAGGGAGAACGTAGGCCACGACGACGGGTCCAGGGGGGTATGTGAGGACCACGCTCTGCCCCTCTGCTGTGATGCTCGTCGGCACCACGTACAGCGCCGACAGCGTGGCGTTGGGGGGCAGCTTCACCGTTGCCGGGAGAGGGGTTGTGAAGTTGATGATCCACCTGCCGGAGATCTTCGAGACGATGGTGGAGGTGTAGTAGTCCACGGTAACTTGGCTGGAGTCCAGCGCCACGATGGTCATCAAGCCTGCCGTCTCGTTTACGGCGTAGGGCAGAGTGTCTCCCTTCTCGTTACGCACCAGTATCAGCAAACTGGGGTCGGGTAAGCCGACCAGGCCCAGGTCCACCGAGGCTGAGCCGTTCGTCGGGAAGGTGTAGACAACGTGCGCGGTGCCGTCTGCGAGAACCTCCACTCTGACGAGACCGGAGGGCTGGCATAAGGCGCTAGAGGCTATGAGCGCCACAACGAGGGCGAACGCGAACAGCGAGGCACGCCTCACGCATCTCTTCACGTCGCGCCACATATAATAGGTTTATTCGCCCGCTTGCCCGGAGCTCACCTCCCCCCTGGGCTTGTAGCCGCTCCTCTTGAGGTTCTCCACGGCTTTGACCGCCGCGCGCCTAAGCTCCTCCGCCTTCTCCTCGGGCAGGGCGTCGTAGGTGAAAACCCAGCCGCCCCACTCTATCCCCGCGGGGTACTTTAGCTTGTCCGCGCTCCTGTGGACGGGGTAGAACTCCACGTGCATGTGGAAACCCTCGTAGCCTCTGCAGGGCTTCTGGTGGAAAACCATCATGTAGGGCAGGCTGAAGCCGAACAGGGCGTTGTACGTTGCTGTTACAACCTTCAGCGCGTCGGCCAGCAGGGCCTTCTCCTCTGGTTCGAGCCCCGTGAGGCTTTCGACGTGCCTCCGCGGGTAGACGTGGACCTCGTACGGCCACATCGCGAAGAACGGGAGGAACGCGGTGAAGGCGCGGTTCTCGTAGACAAGGCGCGCCCCCTCCTTACGCTCCAGCTCCAGGATGTCGCAGATCAGGCATCCACCGCGTTCGGCTCTGTGCTGCCTCATCATCTCGTACTCGCGCTTAACCCTAGGGGGGACGAAGGGCAGAACGTACACCTGGGAGTGCGGGTGGGTAAGCGAGACGCCGATGACCTCCCCCTTGTTCCTGAAGGGGAGGACGTACTCGATCCTGCTATCCCTGCACTCCTCCTCCGTCAAGCTCGCCAGGAGCTCGACGTACTTAACGAGGTTGCTGAAGGGCACAGTGTCAAGGTCCCCCGTGTGCTCGGGCGTCTCGACGACGACCTTGGCGGCGCCGTAGGCCTCCTCCACGCGGTAGAAGCCCACACCCTCGCGCGACTTGCGGGCGTCTCTCTTCAAGGCCGGGTACTTGTTGTCGAGGACGATGACGTCCCACCCGTAACCCGTCTCCTCAGCCCCGGGGCAAAACGGGCACTTCTCCACTGCGCGCCAGGGCCTCACAGCCCTCCTGCTGGACACTATGACCCAGCACCCCAGCAGGGGGTTCCACCTGAGCTCGTTGAACCCCTCGGACACGAAGGTTTAAGCAGCGCTAATGCGTATATTTGTTGTGAAACCACAGGAGATGCTGCTCAGCCGCATCCCCGGAAGCCCCCTCCTCGTGTCCTCGGCTCCAGGACGCGTGGATTTCCTCAACACGCACCAGGACTACAAGGGCTTACCCGTTGTCCCCATAGCTGTGAACCTCAGGACCTACGTTGCAGTGCTCGAAGAGTCGGAGAACTTCGAGGTTGAAAGCCTGAACCTTCTGGAGGAGGGTCGAGAGCACAGGGACAGTTTCCCGCCGCGGGCCCCACCCCTGCTACCCGGGAAGTGGTGGGGCAACTACCTCAGAGCGTGCGTCGCGGCGCTAGAGCAGAGGCTTGGCGTCAGGTTAAGCCGGGGCTTCAGGGCCGTGATCTACAGCGAGGTCCCCGTGGGGTCGGGGCTGTCGAGTAGCGCGGCGTTGGAGGTCGCGTTCCTAAAGGCCGTTGACTCCTTCTTCAACCTGGGACTGCCCACAGAGGAGCTGGCTGAAACCGCTTTCTACGCAGAGAACACGGTCGCCGGGATACCCTGCGGCAGGTTGGATCAGTACGCCTCAGCCTACGGCGGAGCGATACTGCTCTACCCCAGGCCCCCAGTCAGGGTTGAGAGGCTGAGCATCGGTTCACTGGACTTCGTCGTCGTGGACTCCGGGATAAGGCACAGCGTCGCGGACATCCACCCCAGGAGGCAGGCTGAGCTCAACCAGGCCCTGTCGATTCTACTCTCGCAGCGCGACTTGCCCAGCTCACTCAGATCGAAGCTGAGACCGGACTTCTCGCAGACTCTGTGGGAGGAGGTGAGCTTCAGCGAGGTGGAGCCTTTCCTCAAACGCCTCCCAGACCACCTCGCGCGGCGGGTAGCGTTCACGCTGCTCATGCACGAGTCGACGATGCGCGTCATAAGTAGCCTCAAGCGGGGCTCTGCTAGCCTCGACATGCTAGCCAGGGAGGTCAACCTCCAGCACGAGCTACTGAGAGACTACTACGACGTGAGCCTCCCGGAGCTCGAGAAGATGCGCGAAGCCATGCTGAGCTCAGGGGCCCTTGCCGTCAAGCTGAGCGGGGCCGGTCTCGGGGGAAGCCTCTTCGCGCTGACAAGGGGGGAGGAGCGCGAGAAAGCCAAGGTCATCGAGGGCGCGGTGAGGGCCGGCGCCAGGAAGGGTTGGTCGCTGAAGCCAGACGAGGGCGCCAGGGTTGAGAAGGCTAACTGAAGCAGCCGTAAGCTCCAGCGAGGTCGGGGTACCCGCAGCGCGTGAGGGCGGCGCAAACCGCGTAGTTCAGCTTCCCCTTGAGCTGCTTCTGCCTTATAGCTGCCTCGTACAGCAGCCCGGCAAGCCCGCAATCCTCCCGAGTCAGCTCCTTGACGACTTCATCCAACTTCTCCCTAGCCGCATCGATGCGGCCTTTGCCTACCATCGCGTCAGCCAGTAGGATGCGGAGGTAGTAGTGATCCTGCTTTAAGCCCTTACTGGATGCATACTTCATAGCTTCAAGTATGCTTTTCTCCGCCTCATCGTACTGCCCCAGGTTGAGGTAAGCTATGCCCTGAAGCCTGGCGATACTGTACTCAGCTTCCTCGTCTAGCGGCTTAATGCCGCTCAAGGTTTTGAGAGCGAGCTCGGGCAGGAGGCGGCTCACCTGGAGCTCCGCGAGCTTTAAGCTGAGAGCCTCTCTCTCACCCCGGAGCTCCTCTGCCTCTAGCGAAGAGAGAATGCCCACAGCCTTCGAGACGAGCTCCTCAGCGACCGCTAGGCTGCCGGCGCTCTCCGCGAACCTCGCGAGGACCTCGAGCCTAAAGGCTGTGGCGTCCTTCAGTAGCTTGGACAACGTTCCGGGGCTCAGCACGGCGACAGCCTCTAGCGCTTGGAAGCTCGCCTCATCAGGGACCATGTCCAGAGCAGTCAGGGCGATGTACCTCGCAGCCCCCTTAGCGCCCATCACGGTGGACCAGGCCGCGTGGAAGGGGGACTCGGAGGCGAAGACGCTTTCATGTACGTTTGGCGGGCTAAGCGCGATCCTGCGGAAAACCTCCCTGGAAACACCGCTTCTCCAGGAGTAAAGGGATAAGGCGTCGTACCTTAGTAGCAACCTGTCCACGAAGGCTTCCTCGCTCTCGTCGGGCTCGATAAGAGGGGATGGGAAGCACCGGAAGCCGAGGGAGGCGGGGATCGCTAGCTTGTCGAGAACCTCCCTTGGAGTGATTTCCCTCAGCTTTGCCTTAGCCTCCTCGATAGAACGGGGTAGCTCGCAGCTCAAGCCCTTGAGCCTGCACAGAGACACGTAGGCCAGCGCTAGCTCCACGAAAGCAGGCCTACCCATCGACAGCCTGGCGAGCTCGCTCAGGTCCCGGTCTGAAAGCGAGACGCCATCCCAGGAGGCGAGCCTCCTCGCGACCTCCTCCAGCTCACCAAGCGTGAGCCTGCCCTCGACGTCTACCCGCGTTACACCGCCGCTCCACCCGGCCGGTACGACCGTGTACCCTCCAGGCGTGAAAACCACCTTCTTACCATGCAGCACGCCCGCGGCATCCAGCTGGCCGGCGTAGAGGGCGAAGCCGTCTTTCGACAGATCCACGAGGATTTGATACATCAGCGCCAGCTTCCCGGTGCCGGGGGGCCCTGCAAGCTCGACCCCCCTCCCAGCGTGGATGGCTGAGAGGGCCTCGTTGACGACAGAGTCCACCCCCTTCCCCCTGACCTGCTCCACGAACAGGGGCCAAACGTAGCCCAGCGCCCAGGGCAGGTCGTCGGCTTCCACTGCTAGGAGAGGGGCAGCGCCACCGCCGTCGAAGACCGCGAGCCCCTTGGAGAGCCTTTCCTTTACCTCGGTAACCACCCTCCTCCAGAGCCTTGCTCTGCCCTCAGTCAGGACGTTGTTCTCCGCGAAGTAGCTGGAGAGCTCCTCCAGCCTCGCCGCAACATCCCGGTCTATGGACGATAAGCCAAGCCCCCCTAGGAAAGTTTCCACCATTAGGGAGAGTATGCTTAGGTCCTCGCTGTCGGGACTGCAACGACCCTTAACCTCCGCGAGAACGCGGATCCTCTCCCTAATCCTCTCAGACTCCTCCTCGCCTGCCACGCTTGAGATAACTTCCTCGATCTCACTCCAGTGGCTCTGGGCGCAGGAAGCGACGTCGCACAGGCTGAAGTCCCCGCTCCTGAGCCTGTCCGCCATGCAGGTGTAATAGCCCAAAGTCCTCAGCCGTAGACATAAATTAGTGAAATTAATTAAGGTTGCTCCGCTCGAAGCTCAGCAGAACTGAGGGTCTTCGCGACGCCCCCTTCCCACTTTCCAAGCTCGATAAGCCTGCTGGACAACCTTACGAAGGTGCAGCAGTCGTTCACGCCGTTCTCAACCCAGGAGCCCGAGTTCGCGAAGATGCGGCTGTTCTCGACTAGAAGCTCCGGGACGTGAGTGTGGCCGAGAATGACCCCGTCAACCCTCCCGATCTCGGGAACGCTCTCGAGCATGTCTAGGAGCGCGTGTAGCGGCTTGCTGACCGCGATGTTGCTGAGGCTTTTTCCCCGGAGCCTGCTCCTGAAAACCCTGGCTGCGAGGCCTTGGATGAGGCCGTACCACACTTTATCCTGTAGCTTGCGCCACGAGAGGATTATCATCGGGGAGAGGAGGAAGAAAGCCGCCAAGCCGAGGAGTAGCTCGCCGCTGAGGCTCGAGACCCCGAAGGTTGCGAGTATAAGTAGGAGGATGAGCGTGGACAGGCCGGCGAAAACCCACTCGAGCGGGCCTGGAAGGTAGAACAGGGACTCGGAGAGTACGTATATGTAGCTTTGCAGCTTCCAGAGGCTCTTAACCCTTAAGAACAGGGTGTCCAGCTGGTGCCCGTGCAGGAGGAGGAACCTCCTGCCGCCGACCTTCAGGATAAAGAAGTCGGGCACCACGTAGAGGTCTCCTCTCCCCCTCCTGCTTTCGAGGCGGAGGTTCGCGATGATCCTGTCGTGGTTTCCCGCGACGTAAACTATCGTCTTGTCGGCTTTAGCGAGCTCCTTGACCGGGTCGTAGGCGCTCCTAACTATGTCTCCCACGCTGGCGTTCCAGAACTCGAAGATGTCTCCCAGTAGCACTACTAGGCTAACCTTCTCGTCGCGGCAGTACTTAGCCAGGAACTCCGCGAAGTCCTCGTACCTCGACAGGCTTCGACCGCGAAACCTCAGCCCGAGGTGCGTGTCGGAAACCACCACTGCCTCCTCGCCGTCTTGCAGCTCGACTTCAAGGATGCTTCCGACAGCGCTGTCAACTCTGCTGACCTTCATGCGCCACCGGCTTCACGGCTAAACGGTGAAATAAAATTGATGTTTTCGTTTTTCCCGAGGCGGAAAGTCCTTTTCTCGTGGGTTACCGCAGTTTTCCTAATTACCCCCCAGGGCTCATTGCTATTGAGCAAGCATGAAGCAGAAGCTGGTAGCCCTTGGGCTGATAGCGCTGCTCGTGTCGCTGATGGCAGTATCCCAGGTGCAGGCCTCAGAGGACTCTTCGGTTGAGGCACTGATAGCCAACGCTAAGAGGCTGCGGGGGATTGCTTATGAAAAGTTCTCCTATGTCGCCTCCGCCATAAACACAACGCTGTACGCGCCGAACATCTCAGAGATCGAGTCACTCCTCTTGGAAGCAGACAGCTACCTGAACACGAGCGTTCAGCTCTACACCTCCGGGAACATCACCGGGGCCAAGCTCTACGCCATCTACTCGCTTAACACATACGACACCGCTATAGAACTCATCGAGAAGCTTGCCGAGAAGGCAGGCCTGGAGCTCGAGGTCGAGGCCCCGCAGAACCGGACGGAGGTGAACATGTCCCTCCACTACAACAGGAGCGTGGCCCTAAACAAAACAGCCCTTACACTGCAGCTACAAGTCCTGAAAGCCAGGCTCAGCGGGCTCGAGTCCACGCTATCCAAGCTCAACCAGTCGCAGTACAATCTCACGTACGTGTATGCGCTTATAGCTTACGCGAAGGATATCCTCTCCCAAACCGAGGCGCAGCTGAGCAGCGGGAACATCACAGTTGCACAGCTAGCGGCCAACCTGGCTGTGGTCAAGAAGATACTCGGGCTGATCAACGCGGAACTGAACAGGGTATCGCTTCACGTTACAGTCATCAGAGCGATGAAGCTCGGGCTCCTAAAGAAGAATGAGACGTCGTTCCTCAACGCATCCCTCCTCAACCACACAGGTCCCAAGCTCAAGGAAATACGCAGCAGAACCAGGACGGGTCTCAACGAGACTGCCGCAGTGCTGAAAGAGGTTGAAAACGAGGTCAGGAACATGGCTAAGGGCTTGAACGACGCGGTCAAGCAACTGAAGGAGAAGATCAAGGAGAAGCATGGAGCCGAGAAGGAGATAAGCGCCCCGCCGACTTTCAAGCCGCCAAAGGAGAAGCCGCTTCCGCCGGGCCTCGAGAAGAAGCTCGGGGAGAACGCCGGAAGTGAAGAGAGCGGTGAGCAGCAAACCGGGCCAGGCAAGGGCCCGCGAGGTAAAGGCAAGTAAAACACTTTTTTTAACTTGAATAAACCCTTCTTTTTTACGATGCATTTTGAGCCCACAGTTTAAACTCTCGGTCGCCAGGCTCGAGGTCTCTACGGGAGGCGTTCTGAAGGAAGCCACCCCCGCGGAGGCCTACCTTACGGAGCGTGAGCGAGAAGTAAGGGTTAGAGAGGGGGGTGTTCTCGCCGCCCGTCTCCTCCTTCTCAAAGGTAGCGGCGTTACGACGCCTGAAGGCGTGGCGGCCGTAGCCGACGTGAAGCTCCCACGTTTCCGCCGCGCCCTGGTCTTCCACCACACGTACGACTCGCCTGGGTACATGGGCGGAACCAACGAGCCTTACGACTACCCGCAAGCCCAAGAGGTTGGAGAGTTCATGGCTAGCCCGTGGACGTTTCCATGGCACACCGAGAAGCTGAGCGGGATGCCCAGGTCGCTGAAGATAAACCAGCTCATGCTCGAGGTCGAAGAAGGCTTCGTCTTCGTCCTATGTGTCCCCGCAGACGGGTTTGCACCGTACTTCACTGAGCCGGCGGAGGGAGTGCTGAGGCTCGTCGTGACTTCGAGAGCTAGGCGCGAGTGGATGGAAGCCCCTCTCCTAGCGTATGCGCTCTCAGAAGACCCCTACAGCGCTGTAGAGGCGGTGTACAAGGCCGTGGCTTCACACCTGGGCAGGACGTGCTCCCTCAGGAGCAGTAAGCCCTTCCCGGAACCCCTGCGCTTCTTGGGATGGTGCACCTGGAACGCGTTCTGGCGCGACGTGAACCAGGAGAAGCTCGTGGAGGGTGCTCGTGAGATCATGGCGAAGGCGCCTGTGCGGATGGTTCTACTAGACGACGGCTGGATGGAGGAGAAGGACGGGATGCTCAGGAGCTTCGATGAAGACAGGGAGAAGTTCCCAGACGGTCTCGCTTATGCTGTATCCCGTTTAAGGCAAAGCGGCGCCAGAAGCGTGGGCGTCTGGTTGACGCTAAACGGCTACTGGAACGGTATACACCCCGAAAGCCACCTTGCCCACTCCTTCAGAGAGGAGCTGGAGGAAGTTGGGTGTTTACTCGTGCCTAAGCCGGAGTCCTCGTTCCGCTTTTACTCGGAGTGGTTTAGGCTCATCAAATCGAATGGGTTCGACTTCATCAAGGTCGACAACCAGTACGCTGTCTCCACAGTTTACTCCGAGAAGTACCCCGTCGGCGACGCGTCTCGTATGCTACACGAGGCCATCGAAGCCGCAGCCGCCCTGCACGGGTTGGACGTGCTGAACTGCATGTCGCTCAACCCAGAGCACTTCTTCAACTGGTTCAGGTCGAATGTGACGAGAGCGTCTATCGACTACAGCGTGCCCCACAGCTCGTCCAGGTCTAAGCTGCACCTCTACTTCAACGCCTACAACTCGATCTGGCTCTCCCAGCTCGCGTGGCCCGACTGGGACATGTTCCAGTCCTATGACCCTCTGGCCCTCCCCCACGCGGTGGCGAGGGCGATCAGCGGCGGGCCTATCTACGTTACAGACGAGCCCGGTAAAACCCGAGCCGAGGTGCTGAAACCCCTCGTGTTTGACAGCGGGGAGATACCCAGCCTGGACGGCCCCGCTCTGCCGACGCGCGATACTGTCATGCTGGATCCCTACAACGAGAAGGTGGCTCTTAAGCTTGCAAACAGCATCACGGTGCCGGGCCTGGGCGTCTACCACCTGCTGGCAGCTTTCAACATATACAAGGGCGACGAGGAGGTTTCATACACATTTAAGCCCAAGGAGCTGGGGGCTCGGGAAGGAAAGGTTGTTGTCTACGAGTACTTCAGCAACCAAGCGGTGAAGGTGGGCGTCGAGGAAGATGTCGCTGGGAAGCTCGAGCCAGGCGGCGTGCGTCTCTACGTGATCTCGCCTGTAAGGGACGGTTTAAGCGTCATAGGCACTAGGCAGCTCTACGTGTCTCCCGCAGTGATAGCCCGCGTTGATAGAGGTGAGGGAGAGCTCACTGTCTACCTAAAGGAGAGAAAGCCTGTTCTGCTTTACCTGGAAGAGAGCCTCGCCGTGGACGGCGCGCAGATAGAGCCAGGTTTACGGGAAGTGATCCCCCGTAGCGCAGCTCTAAGGATAAGGCTTCGCCGCTAGATAGAGCGTCAGGAGGAGTGCGTAAGCGAAGAGGAGAATGCCTAGCGTGGACAGCATTTTCCTCGACTTCCCCTCTGAGACCAGCTTTGCCTCAACCAGAACCATGTGGAGCCCATATAGAGCATGGTACAGCGCAGCGACCAGCAGCGCAAGTTCAGACGCAACCACGAGCGGGTTTTTGAAGGCCATCAGAACCTCCCCGTACGTGGGAAGACCCTTGTAGGATCCCTGCAGGTGGACTCTCACCAGGTGAGCTACGACAACAGCTGTGAGGACTGCACCGGTCAAAGCCTGGAGCACCCAGCCGAGGCCACCCTTACGCGAGGACACCGGCAATCACCCACACACCTATAGCTATCAACATGATAGCCGAAATCCAGGCCATCACGAGCAGAGTGCGCCTGTGTTGCAGAAAGTACCCAGCCTCGACAAAGGCCGAGTAGACCCCCAGGGTCCCGTGAATCACCAGGATGCTCCACAGCAGAGAGTCAGCGAGGAGACCGAGCCTCCCCGAGAACAGGTTTAGCAGAGCGGAGTAAGCCTCCTCACCCAGAGCGAGGGTAGATATGTCGACCAGGTGTAGCAGAAGGTACAGCGCCATAATGATACCGGCTAGTCTTCTCGCCGCGAAGGACAAGTGCTCAAGGCTTCGCCCCTTCAACCTGAACCAGCTCTCCAACACCTCCCTCAATCCCATAGCCTCACCCCTCAACCCGTAATTCCCCCTTCAGGAGCCTGCGGCGGAGGCGCATAATAGATTCACCGGGTTTAAAGCCAACCGGACACCTGACGCTACACTCAAAAGCCGCGTGGCAAGCCCACACCCCAGCCCGAGAGTCCACAACCGCTGGAACTTTGCCGTCGTCGCTTTTAGAGATCAGGGCGAGCAGCGAGGGGCCAAGGTACTCGGGGAAGGTGTTGGCGATCGGGCAGGCAGAGTAGCATATCCCGCACTCGATGCAGTCGTAGAGCTTCTCAAGCTGAACCTCTTGAAGCCCACCGTCGACTATCTCAAGCGTCGAGGGAGTAACGAGCTTGTACTTTCCAAACATCCTGGACTTGTCTACTGCCAGGTCGCTGATCACCTTGAAACCCCTGAGAGGCTCAAGGACCACTACACCTCCCTTAGCGACTTCCCCTATGCGCGTGATGCACGCAAGCCTCTCGACCCCGTTAATCACCATACCGCACGCGCCACAGACCCCGTGGTGGCAGGCGTGCTCAAACGCCAGAGTCCTATCCTTCTCAAGGCTTATCCTCTCAACAACATCCAGTACGCTCTCAGACGGGTCGGCTTCAACGTCGAAGGCGTCGAACCTCGGCTCACCCCCAGCCTTAACCCTCTTGATCACAACTCGGAACCTCATGGAACCTCACCCCTCGAAAAACAGCCAGTAGGGGGCAAGGGGCCTGCTAGCTGTCTGCGACTCCTTCGCTGCGCCCAGCCTCTCGGCTACAAAGTCGCCCAGCTTCTCTGCCATAAGCCTCGCCGTCGTGAACTTCCCGCCGATTATGCTCACGAAGTTCTCCGCACCGTCCCGGGAGTGGTCGATCACAGCAAAGCTCCTGCTGACTTCCCTCCCAGTGCTAGCAGCCCCTTCCCCGATGAGAGGCCTCGAAGAGACGTAAACGGCCTTGATCTTCAGCCTCGAAACAATGGGTGCCAGCTCCGACCCCCTCTTCACCATGAGCTCTACGTGCTCCCTAGGAGGTTTAACAGAGTCCGGGTCCTCCACAACCCAAGAAGTGGTCCCCACCACGCTCGTCCCCCGGTGGTGGACTATGATGTCGCCGTCGCCCGGCTTGTTCAGCCTGTTGAAGACCATGTTACCAATCCTGCCGTCGAGGGCGACCATCACTCCGGGGCTGGGCTTGACGGGGACGCGAAGGCCTGCGAGCCGAGCCACCTTGTCAGCCCAAGCCCCCGTTGCGTTGACTACGAAGTCAGGCTTAACCTCGTACTCCCGAGGGACCGTCTTGTCGAGCACTTTCACGCTGGTAACTCTGCCCCCCTCAACCTTGAAGCCGACCACCTCGTTGAAAGGCTTTATGACCGCACCGCTGAGCTTGGCCGAGGCTGCAAAGCTGAGGATCACTTTGAGGGGGTCGAAGGTCCCGTCGGGGACCTTCACCGCGGCTTTGAGGTCCGGGTTAAGGTTTGGCTCAAGCCTGAGAGCCTCCTCCCTCGGGACTTCCTCGACGGGTATCCCGGCTCTCTCGCACTGCTTCAGGAAGAAGTCCTTGTACCTTAGGTCATCCTCGGTGACCGCGACGAAGAGGCCGCCGTTCTTCTCGAACAGGAAAGGAGCTATCCTCCTTAAAGTCACGTTCTCGCTGTAGCACTCCCGGGCAACCTCAGCATCGGCTATGTACCTGCACCCGCTGTGCAGGAGGCCGTGGGTTCTACCGCTAGTGCCTGCGCCAAGCGAGCCTCTCTCAACCAAGGTGACGCTTAGGCCTCGTGACGCGAGGTCGTAGGCTATAGCTACCCCAGTCACTCCGCCGCCAATAACCAGGACGCTTTTGGTCAAGGGCCTCAACACCTATAGCTAAAATATATATTTCAATTTTTTGTAACAAGATTATTTACGTACCGTAACCGTACGCCCAGGGCACTTCCCTAGCCCAGTTGAGAGCCCTCGCGACGGCCGCCTTCCAGCCTCTGTAGAGTCTCTCACGCTTCTCAGGATCCATCGCTGGCTTGAAGACCCTTTCCGCTTTCCACGTTTTCCTGATTTCCTCTAAGCTCCCCCAAACGCCGACGGCGAGACCGGCTAGGAATGCTGCCCCAAGGGAGGTGGTCTCGCGCACCAGCGGCCTGATGACATCCACGCCCAGTATGTCCGCCTGGAACTGAAGGAGAACGTCGCTCCTCGAAGCCCCACCGTCAGCTTTAAGCGACCTGATCCGGGAGGCGGTGTCCTTCTCCATAGCCTCCACGACGTTGCGGGTCAGGTATGCTATGCTCTCTATCACCGCGCGTGCAATGTGGCGCCTGGTAGTCCCCCTGGTGATCCCTATGATCAGCCCCCTCGCGTAAGGGTCCCAGTAGGGGGCCCCGAGACCCGTGAAAGCGGGGACGAAGTACAAACCGCCTGTATCGTCAGCCGACTCGGCTAGCGGATCCACCTCGGGGGAAACCTCTATGATCTTCAGGCCGTCGCGGAGCCATTGAATAGCGGCGCCTGTTATGAAAACGCTTCCCTCCAGCGCGTAGACAGCTCTGCCCTGCTCGAGGCTGTAGAATACCGTGCTGAGGAGGTTGTTCTCGGATTTGACCACTCTCTCCCCTGTGTTCATGAGTATGAAGTTACCGGTCCCGTAGGTGCACTTCACCTCCCCCGGCTCAAAGCCCGCCTGCCCAAACAGGGCTGCCTGCTGGTCCCCGGCGTCGCCGGTAACAGGCACCTTTTGGCCGTTGAAGATGCCGTCCAGCTCGGGACCCGTGTAGCCATACGCCTCTTTCTCGCTGGAGGGGCGCGGAAGCGGTAAGCTCTCCTCAGGTATGTTCCCCATGAGCTCGAGAAGCTCCGCGTCCCACTCGAGGCGCCGTATGTTGAAGAGCATCGTTCTAGAGGCGTTCGAGTAGTCTGCCACGTGAGCTCCGCCTCTCCCAGGCGTAAGCGTGTTTGGAGAGCCCTTGGTAAGGTTCCAGATGATCCAGCTGTCTATCGTTCCGAAGACCGCCTCACCCTTCAGGGCTTTATCCCTGAGCGTGCCCACGTTCTCGAGAAGCCACTGGATCTTGCTTCCCGAGAAGTAGGGGTCAGGGACAAGGCCCGTCTTCCCGTAGATCACGTCGAAGTAGTTTTCCCTGAGCTTGTCGGTTATGGGGGCTGTTCGACGGTCTTGCCAAACTATAGCGTTGTAGAGGGGCTGGCCGGTCCTCGGGTCCCACACCACTATAGTCTCGCGCTGGTTTGTTACACCTATAGCAGCGATATCTCGTGGATCAACTTTAGAGCGGTCGAGGGCCTCCTTCATGCAGACTAGAACCTTCTCCCATATCTCCAAGGGGTTGTGCTCAACCCAACCCGGCCGGGGGTATATCTGTGTGTGCTCGCGGTAGGCCCAGCCTCCCGGGACAGGGTTTCCGTTCTCATCGTATAAAGCCACGCGCGTCCCCGTGGTGCCCTGGTCCACGACGAGAACTATCTTCCTTTGCAGCATTGTCTTTAAAACTCTTCGGAAACTATTTATTTTTAATCTCATCCAGAGTCCTTATATGTAAAAGCTTTTACTTCACGCTCATATACCGGGCGCGCGTTTGTCCGAAGAGAAGCAGCATGGAGGCCGAGCGCTTCGCCAGCCTTTCGGCGAGCTCCTCGACCTCGGCTTCCTCTATGAACAGCTTTAATACATGAAGCGCCGGCACGCTGTCGCGCTCGAACTCCACGCCGCACTCCCTGCACTTCATCACCCTCGTCCTCCCCCTCTTTCTGACCTCCTCCAGCTTGCCTCCGCAGAGCGGGCACCTCTTCGAGGGCAGAGTCCTCTCGATTACTGGAATGCCGTGGAATCCGAGGGCGTTCTCCAGCCTCCTCGCGAAGCTGCGCAGAGTCCTCTGAAGGCCGCTGTTCCTCAGAGACTCGTCGAATGGCACATCGATGAACACTATAGCATTCTTTCCTCGGAGCTCCTTGGCCACCTCTGCGACAGCGCTCAGCAATGCGGCCCTGCGGCGCCTGTAGGCCTTCTTTATCGCGCAGCGAGAAGTAGCCCATGCGCCGGGGCTCTTGGACTTAGCCGCGGCTCGCTGCAGCTCCTTGATTTTACTTCAGTTCACCTCAGGCACCTTGAACCTGCGGACCCTGAAGCCGCCGCTCCGCAAGTCGTAGGCGAAGAGGTAGAATCCATGGCTGCTGTTCACGCCCACGACCGCGATTGCGTCAAGGCTCTCGAGTAGCTCCTCCACGCTCAAGCTGTGGGAGCAGTGGAGCACGACGCTCACCTGCCCATCGCTCTTCACGACAACGTACCTCGTCATCTCCCCTCCGGATTCCCTGCAAGCATCCTCCTGCCTCCCCAGCCACTCCGCTCCGCGCTCGGGCAGAGGGATCCTGTAGGTTCTCCTGTAGAGCCTGATTATCAGCTCGGCACCCTGCACGTTCGCCCCTGTGCGCCTCAGCATCCACGAAAGTAGCGGGAAACGCAGGTAACTCCTCCTCTTCGACGCAGTGCTCGGTTGCACCATTTTGTCGAACGCGTCCCTGTAAGCCCACGGCACAGCCTTCCACGCGCCTTCGAGCTCCTTGCTGTCCAGGCCAAGCAGCCTCTGCCAGAACCTCAGCGAAGCTTCCGGCTGGTACACCCGCTCAATGAACTCCCTGAGCTCTTTGGGCAGCTCAGCCCTGAACCTCAGCACCCTGAAGCCCTCAACTACCCTGCTATCACGGGGGTCAGCCACACCACTCCCCCGCCCGCTCCGCTCTCTTTTCCCCGAGAGTGCAGGCGCCACCATGCGGCGCCAGTTTTCTCGGGGGAAGCACCCTAGCCCGCGCCCCCCTGGCCGGCTCACCCTTCACCGGCCACCCTTTGCGGCCGCGGGCCTCATTCTTCCCTGAGCGGAGGGGTTAATATGTGCTCCGATGTTGACGCTGAAAGTATAACATCGTTACATTCTGTTGAAGTTTGGTTGCTTTTTTCAGGGCTTACGGCTACGTGCGCAGAGCGAGGATATGCAGCTTGTGCCGAAGGTCTTGCTGAGCGGCTTAGGCTGCCTCAGGCGCCACAACATCCTTGTGAGGCCTGTCAGCTCGAGCCACCTCGCGACGCCCCCTCCCAGGCCTCTCCGCCGACCTTGACCCTCACAGCTACGGGCGGGGATGGGGGTTATAAACGCTCACATAAGCTTGCTAGGTCTGCGAGGTTAGGGGCCGTGGACGTGACGGACTACCGCGTCGTACTCGGGAAGGCTTAGCGCTCGAAGATTGCCTGCGCCCGCGCCACGCCGGTTGAGAAGGAGGGGCTGAGGGAGAGGGACCTCGGAGAGGGGCCTGAGCCTCTCAGTGTACCTGTGCTTCAAGATCCTGGGGCTGAAAACAGTTAAGCCTTTTCTCTCCTTTCTTTGTTTTCCCCACCCTATCTGACCTCATGTCTGCTGTGTCGTGGCGAACCTGGAGCACGGGGACGTTGCTCGAACACCCTCACACAACCTCCCTCTAATCCGCTGGAAGCGGGGGAAACCGTAGGTCGAGCACGGGAGGAAACCAGGGAAAAGCTAAAAAGCACAATTACGCCCCCTCTAAAGCTAAAGTAATTTAAACGCGCGCCCCTTTGGTAGCTGAACCCACATGCAGGACTTGAAGCAGCTAGTGGAGCGGGTGAGGGTCTTCTCATTCGATATCGACGGCACTATCGTAGACAGCTACAGCTACATGCGCGACGTCATCGAGATTCTGCTGCTTTACATAGGGGTGCCGGCAAGCATGCTTCAACCCGTGGCCGACGAAGCCGTGGAGGAGTGGCTCGGCCGCGAAAAGAGCGGCACCATGGACTACTCGAAAATGCTCGACATCCTCTTGGAAGCCGCGGCGAAGAGAGGCCTGAAGCTGAGCCCGGACCCGAGGGAGTTCACCGAGCTACTGCTCGAGGCCCGGGTGAAGGCGTCGCAGACCCTGCCTTGCGCGATTAGGCTGCTGCGCGAGCTCAAAAGCAGGGGAAAGGTTGTGGTGTCTGTGTCGGGCGGGGACGGCGTGCCCGGCATGAAGAGGAGGAGGATGGATCTAGGCGAGCTCTCGAAGTTTTTCGACGAGATAATCGTAGTGCCCGAGGACGCTCCCTCGAGAGTTGATGCCCTAGCTAGCCTAGCCTCAAAGTACGGCGCCTCCTTCGAGGAGGTGGCCCACGTCGACGACCGCGTCGAGCACGCCAACAGCGTGGCCCAGGCCGGGTTCCAGTCCATACTGGTCAAAACGGGGATGCTGAACCCCGAGCAAAGCATAGACAGTAGAGTCGTGGTTATCGAGAACCTGTGCCAGCTGTACGAAGCTGTGGCGGGAGAGGAAGCGGCGAAGAGCGCTAAGCGCGGTAGAGGTTAAGGGGCGAGAATACCTGCAGGAAGCCCAGCAGGCTGGGTACGAACACTTCCCTGCAACCTTTCTCCACGCACGCGACGACTTTCTTGGCCACGGTCTCCGGCCTAACGGCGAAGCGTGGCGTCCGGGCCCCCGCCCTCTCGAAGAACTCAGTTGCTGTTGCACCAGGGTACACTCTCACAACTCGAACCCCCCTGCTCTTAAGCTCCCTATCGAGGGCGGCAGAGAGTACGTGCAACGCCGCCTTGGAGGCGGTGTAAGTCGCGAGCTTCGGTGTCAGCGCGAAAGCGGCCGGAGTCACGATGTTCACAACCACAGAGCCTGGCTGTAGCAGCTCCTTTAAAGCAATTACGAGCTGAGCGGGCCTCACCGCCGGGTTTATAAGTGTGCCTCCTTCAGGGCCTGCTCGGGTGCTGTCTCCACGGAGGGCGCAGGCAAGCCTCAGCGAGACCGTCACACCGGCTGGGTGCGACGCTTTTTCAGTGAGCCGTAGTCCAGTAGCCTCAGGCGGTCCTCCAGCTTAGCTGGTCTGAGCCGGCATAGATACTTCCCTGTTTGTTGCGTTTTCAGTTTCGGCGTTTATTTTCGGCGCAGGGATATAAGGCCGCGTAGCGCAGTGTAATGTGGGGCTGAAGCGCAGGAAGGGCCCGGGGCCGCAACAGCTCCCTGGAGGTGGGAGCGTGAGCTGGGAGGGCAGGGGAAAAAGCGAGAAGCTCGTCGACGCCTACAGAGTCTGGGAGGTCAAGACCAACAGGGAAAAGAGGCAAAGACTGCAACGGCTGTACGTGAGGCTGTCCAGCGCAGTTAAGCAGGCCTGCAAGGAGCTCAGGAAGGGGCACGGCGACGCGTTCAGGAGGGAGCCGGAGAGGTTCAGCGAGGAGCTGGCTGGGGAGGCTTCGAAGATAGCGGGGCTGCCGAAGGGCCTCTTCTGGTACGCTATAGAGTGGCGGGGCATGGTCGCGGAGGCGAGAAGGAAGTCGAAGAGGCGTAGCGGGTTCACTCCGCCTCCGGTGCCGCTACTGGTCAAGGTGGTAGGCAACGGCGAGACACTTCACGGCGCAACCAACGCCCTTGCGGTGCTCGACACCTCGAGAAACGAGCTGCGCGTTCCCAGCGCTAGCATTGCGATAAGGCTGAAGCCTTCATTGACTAGAGCCGTGCTCGAGGACGTCGATAGGTTCAGCGACATTAAGCTGACGCTGCAGCTCACCGCAAAGGGGAGGCTGAGGCTGGTGGCTCACCGCAAGGTGAAGCAGGTGCGGTGGGGCGGCGACGTCAAATTAGCCATCGTAGCGGTGGACATGAACTCGAGCCACGGGCTCTACCTGATGGCCTTCGCCTTCGACAGCGAAGCCAAGCTGGTGTCGCAGAGAGTCTTCAAGCCACCGAACACGGCACTGCTGAGGCTCCTCGCTGCCCTGATGACCAGCTACTCCAAAGTTAAGTGCTGGGATGAAGCCGTCAAGAGGTTCAAGGAAGAGAGAGGCTTCGAAGAGCTGCGGAGAGCGGGCTACGCTGTGAAGGAGGCGCTGAGAATCGCGGAGAGGCTGAGAGCGAAGCTCAACCTGACCCCTGAGAGAGCAGAGCGCATCGCGAGGCAGGCCCTCAGAAAAGTAAAGAAGGTGAACGAGGACTGGGTTAGGGCAACCCTAAAGGAGCTGAGGACGCTGGTCAGGAAGCTGCGGGACCAAGGCTACACCGTCGTATTTGTAGCGGACGTGCCCCGGGCCGAGTCCCTCAGGGGCTCACAGCTGCAGAGGACGCTGCTCAGAGTGGCGGAGAGGCTTGAGAACATGGCCTGGTACGAGGGCGCCAAGTGGTTCGAGCCGGAGAACAACGTCTCGGGCAGGCGGTGCCCCATCTGCGGGAGAGAGGGGGTGGAGGTTCAGAGAAGGTACTACCGATGCCCGAAGTGCAACGTAGCCTACGGCAGGGACTGGACCGCGACGTTCAACGCCTCCAAGCTCTACCTGAAGGCGTGCAGAGCAGAGAAGCACCTCGAAGCGCTACAGAGCTGGCTTCAGAGCCACAAGACAGCCCTAACGCCTGCAGGCCCCGGCCCCAGTTCCCCCGGCTCCCCGAGCAGGGGCGGTCCGGGGGTGCCGCGCGCGGCGCGAGGAGGGGATGTGCCCGCGGCGACGCGGGCAGAAGGCCGCCTAGCACGGCGGCCACCCCGCAAGGGGCGACCCATGACCCTAGGGGGCCCTCGGATCAGTGAAGGGGGCAGATGAGGCCAGGCGCGGTCGCCCAGGCAGCCTGAACTCTATTCGCTCGTAGCCAAAGACTTTTTCGCCTTCATCTAGGCGAGCTACTAGAACGTTGGGGGCAATGATCGCAACGTCCCCAGACATCTGGGCACTGAGCACCCGTGACCCAGGAGGGAAGTACCAGTAAGCAGTGATCGGGTACTCTGCCACCTCGTCCTCGTAAAGGTTCTCGTAGTAGTTCACGCCGTCCCGCGGAGACCCCCTAAAGAATATGAAATACGTGACGAAAACCTCCTCAGGGCTGTCCTTGAACCCTATATCCACGGCCTTGACCGCCGGCTTAACCCTCCTCCCGTTTAGTATGACCTCTTCGGCATCAAGGTACATCTGCATAGCGGAGGCAAGCCTTTCTAGCTCTCTTTCAAGCTCCTCCTCGTTGTCCGCGATCCTCGCATACTCTCCTTCACTGTCAAAGTACTCGAAAACCACTGTCTGGTAGACCTCAAGGTTTCTCGTCACCACGAAGAAGCCTAAGGCGCTGAGAGTCTCAACCCTCGACATTCAGGTGACTCCTCTTCTCTTGACCTTTAACCTTTTCGGGGCGCGAAAAGCAAATAACTCTACTTTCGGAAAACAGAATCGTTGATTGATGATTAAAACCGCCGTGGTTCTTGCTGGCGGCAAGGGGGTTCGCCTTAGGCCTCTGACCCTTACGACCCCAAAACCCCTGCTTCCAGTGGGCAACAAGCCAATCTTGGACCATATTCTGGGGCTACTTGTCTCCAAGGGTTTCGAGAAGATCATCGTTGCGGTTAACTACCTGGGCCATAAGATTCTCTCACACCTATTTGAAAAGTACCTGGACTCGGGGATCGAGATCCTCGCCCCAAGAATATCCCCCGAGGACACAGCTGACGCTGTGAGAAAGCTTTCTCCGTTTATAGACGAAGACTTCATCGTCACAATGGGGGACGTCATCACCAACATGGATCTCCGCGGCTTCGCCGACTTCCACGAGAGAAAGAACGCTCTGGCAAGCATCGCTCTGATCGAGGTTTCCTCGGTCAGGGACTTCGGCGCTGTGTTATTGGACAGCAACGGAAGAGCTATACACTTCGTCGAGAAGCCCCTCCCCTACGAATGGTATACCGCTACAGTAGCTTATGCAACCAGCCGGCGCAGGTTCATGCAACCGTACGCGAACTTAGCGAATAGCGGTTTTTACGCCTTCAAGCTCGAAATACTGGATATCCTTCGGGATAACCCCCACTTGATGGACTTCGGTCGCCACGTGTTCCCGTGGTTGCTCGAAAACGGTTTAGAGGTTCTGGGTTGGAGCGCCGAGGGGGCCTACTGGATCGACGTGGGTCGACCGGATACGTATCTAACGGCAAACGCGGATCTGCTCGAGGGCTTAGCATACCCTCTCGCTCCATATGGCCGAAACGAGGGCGGTATCTGGCTGGGAGAGAACACAGTTATAAGCGAGAGCAGTGTAGTCAACCCTCCTGTGGCAATCGGAGACGGGGTTAGAGTGCGGGAGAATGCGGTTATAGGTCCATATGCAGTTATAGGTAACTTTGTCGATGTTGGTAAATATTCACGGGTGTATAAGAGCGTAGTAATGGACACGTGCACGTTGGAGGATCAAACGATAATTATGAATAGCGTTTTGGCGAAAAACATTTTAGTCAGAAAGGGGGCTAGCGTCAAGGACTCAGTTGTCGGTGAAAGCAGTGTGATTGAGGAGGGGCTTGCCGTGGGACCTGGTAGCGTGTTGGCTCCAAAATCGCTATTTGCGGGTAAGGTGGGTGCGAAATGAGGAGGAGCCCTCTCCCCTACTACAATAACAAGATCTACGGCGTTGCGAACTCGCAGTTCACACCTGAGAATGCAGCTGAGCTCGGCGCAGTTTTAGGCACCCTAGTTGGCGAGGGAGCGTTAGTCACCGCTGCTCGAGACTACTACCCTCCCTCAAGGATGCTTAAAAGAGCGTTCACCGCTGGCCTCATGTCCACCGGCGCCTCAGTCATAGACTTTCACTCAGCAACCCTACCAGAGGTTTCATTCGCTGTTAAGAGGTTTGGGGCCAAGGCTGGAGTACATTTCTCCGTGACGCCGTTCGGCGATAATGGTATCCAGCTCAGGGTCCTCGACGCGGCAGGCGTAGAGATCTCTTCCGAGAGGCTCGAGGACATCCTCTCAATGCTCGAGTCACACCACGCTATCAGAGCAATTCCCACGAGGATAGGTTGGGTGACCTATGCGGAGTACATACACGACGTTTACGTCTCCTCGGCAAGCGGCTTTGTGGACAGCTCACCGATCTCTGCGAAGGAACCCCTAGTGCTCGTCGACATGAACTTCGGCCCAGCCAACGAGGTGCTCCCAAACCTGCTAAGCGCGATAGGAGCGAAGTTCATAGCTGTCAACTCTAGCAGGCCTCCACACAACGTTATCCCGCGGCAACTCCCATCCTTGAGGTCTCTGAGGACTCTCGGCGAGCTCTGCCGCGCTACCGGTGCCACATTCGCCGTCGCGCTATCAAGCGATGCATCCCACGCGTACTTCGTCGACGATAAAGGCAGGTTTATCGACCCAGACCGGTTTTTGGCGCTACTAGCTCTAATGCTACCGCAAGGCTCGAGGTTAGCTATTACGGACTCAGCCTCACACATAGTCGACTCGATTTCCGAGAAGAACAAGCTCACGCTCATCAGGGTTAAGGGTATTGCGGGAGACATAGCGAGAGGAGTTAGGCGCCTCCGCGTGAACCTCGGCGCAACAGACTCCGGTGAAGTGATATTCCCCCAGTTCTCCCTAGCACCCGACGGGGTCCTTCTCACCGCGAAGCTACTCGAGATGCTGTCCACCGAGGAGATCCGGCTGTCGACGGCGGTAGACGCGATCCCCGAGCCCCCATACTACACGCTGGAGCTGGACGCTGAGGCATCGGTCGGCTTAAAGGTGCTTGATGCTCTTTTCCTTGAGCAAACTGAGGTCGCGGTGGCCCCGGGGGCGATAAAGTACAGGGTGGGTGACATCTGGGTTAAAGTCTCCCTAGACGCGGACAAGTCGAAGATCTACGTGGGCGCGGAGACCGTTAGCAGGTCGTCAACGGAGATCGTGAAGAGGGAGTTCGATAGGATTCGGGAGCTCGCCGAGAGCTTGGGGTAGACGTCTCGGAATGCTGTACCCCAACGAGCAGCGGGCCCGTGAGGTTGGAGTCTCTCTCAGCGACCGCCATTTGGTTGAAACCTTTGTAAAAGTTGACCCACAGTTTAACAGCGTTAAGTCTATTCTGGGGAAGATGGGGTTCCACGAGGGCGCCCTCTACGTGGTTGGTGTCTCCCTAGTCAGCTACATGCTCAGCTTGAGGGGAGAGGTGCACTGGTCTCTCGCCGCCGAGCTATCCTCCAAGCCATACCACCAATCCTTGAAGAGATTTGTTCAGGAGAGCCCCTCCCTGGCGAGGCTTAGGGAACAGAGGCTGAGGCGTCTTGAGATCTACCTTTCGCGCGTTGCTCCAATTCTGAGGAGGGAGCTCGACGAGGACGTCGTAGATCTCACGAAGGTTTTAAAGGTGCTTGAAAGCCAGCTAAGCACTTCCCCTGGAAGCAAGACTGTAGCCTTCGCCACTAAGATGCTCATGTACGCACTGATAGCTGAGGGGAAGAAATTCTCTGGAGGCGAGGGAGTTCCCATACCAGTGGACTACCGTGTGTCGCTGGTCACTTTAACTTCGGGAATGCTGGAGGGATGGGTGTGCGGCGATGACATCAGGAAACTTGCGCACGATGTCCGTGCTAGGTGGAGAAGCACTGTAGTCAAGCTTTGGGAGGCTGCTTCGCGTGCTGCAGGAACACCGCCTATCTTACTAGACAGCGTTGCGTGGGTCTGCGGGCTATGCATTGATGAGAATGTCGAAAAACCCTCCGGAATAGGCGAATGCATAACCAGCAGTTTCAGGCTTGACCCGCCGCTCGTGGGAAAGCTCGAGGTTCTCTGGAGCAACTTGATTAGATGCAGTCATGCAAGCCCGTAGTCTTCCGGCTCAAGGTAAAAGGTGTTGCGTCCCGTTTGCCAGTCCCGTATGACCACCTTCGCGGCCTCCTCGACAAGAGGCGCGCCACCCTTCCCTAGAAAACCCCTACGCCTAGCTAGCTTCTCTAAAAAAGTCAGCGGGTCACCCTCCCACTCTACCTCGTACAGTTCCTTGAGTAGGCCGGGATTCTTCTTCGCCACGAGCTCGAGAAAGCGTGTAGCGATCGGAACGGGGTCGTCAAGTGCTTCCGGTCGGAGAGCACTGATCAGGGCTAGCTCGCCGGGTTGCCTGGGTATAACCCCTGGAGTGTCAAGAACCCTAAGCCACTTTGCAGCTCTAACTCTAGTCACGTGCCTGGTGAAACCAGGTATAGGGGATGTGCCAACGCTGTGAGAGCCCTTCAAGTAGTTGATGATTGTCGACTTGCCAACGTTCGGTATTCCGACTACGGCTACGATAACAGGTCTCTTGTTTGTGGATTCCTTTAGGGCTCTCCAAAGGTAGCGTGTCCCGAGCCTCTTTGCCGCACTTATGAATATGGTCTTCCTCTCGCGGCGAAGGATCCTAGCCCACTTCTCGAGAACAGCCTTCGGGACAAGGTCGGCCTTGTTCACTACTATTATGAGTGGTTTCCCAAGCCTATCGGTGAGCCTTTCCACCTCTGAGCTCCTCGTACTCCAAGGATCCCTAGCATCCACAACCTCGACGACGACGTCGGCTCGCCTGATGACTCCTCTGACTTTCTGCCACTCACTCATAAAAGTTAAGAAAAAGAGTGTAAGAAATTTAAATCATTTTCACTTTCTCGAGAGGTCTCACGTGGATGACGTCTTTGTTTACGAGTGCAGGCGGCATCTCACCCTTAAGCACGGAGATCAGGTTTCTAGCGGCAAGCTCCGCCATTCTCTGGCGAGCCTCGATTGTTGCACTAGCTATGTGCGGGGCTAAGACAACGTTGTCAAACTTCGTCAGCGGATGGTCAGGAGGCAGTGGCTCTTGCTCAAATACATCGAGCGCGGCACCTGCTATCCAGCCTTCTCTAAGGGCTTTGACCAACGCGTTTGTGTCGACCACCGGCCCTCTAGCGGTGTTGATTAAGTAGGCGGTCTTCTTCATCCTGCGCAACCTTTCCTCATTGATCAAGTGATATGTATCCTTGGTCAGAGGCACGTGTATAGAGACGATATCCGAGACGCTGAGCAGCGTGTCCAAGTCCACGTACTCCATGTTCAAAACGCTCTCCACGTCCCACCTTCTCTCCACGTCGTAGTAGACGAGCTTCACGTCGAAGCTCGATAGCCTCTTCGCTGTAGCAACACCTATCCTGCCTAGCCCAACGAGACCCACGGTCTTCCCTTTGAGCTCAGGCCCTGTGAGGAAGTATGGGTTCCATGGCTTGTCCCACTGGCCTGAGCGGATCACCTTGTCAGCCTCTACTATGCGCCTCGTAACTGCCAGGATAAGCCCCACGGTGAACTCCGCTACAGCATCTGTTAGGACTCCGGGGGTGTGAGTGACGTATATCCCCCTTTTAGTCGCCTCGGCTATGTCTATGTGGTCGAAGCCGACGCTGTAAGTACTTATCACTTTGAGGTTCGGCGCAGCGTCCATTACCTCGGCGTCGATCTTGTCTGTCAGAAGACATAGCAGGGCATCCTTGTCGCGAACCTTCTCGATGAGCTCCTGCCTTGAGGGAGGCCACTCTTTCGAGTTGTGAACTTCGACGTCGCAGCATTCTTTGAGCATCGAGAGCCCGGGCTCGGGTATTATTCGAGTCACGTAAACTTTAGGCTTTGCCATCAGTTAAATCAAAAAAACGTAAATATATAAATTTTACCCCAAAAATACAGCTAGTACTTGAAGTCGCCTGGGTTCGGCCAAACCTGGGGGACCACGCCCGGCGGGTAGGTCTTGTGTAGCCACTCGACGAACTCCACTATGCGCTGGATCGCCGTTTCGACAACGACCTCCCCCTTCTCGCGGCTCGCCTTGCTCGGGTACCCCACGCTACCCTTCGGGTAGTGGTGTATCTCCATGTACGCACTGATGTCGTACCACCCGAAGGGCCTGCCGTACACATTGCCGGCTTTGTCAGCCCACTTATCTGGGATAACACCGACCATCTTCTCGGCATCCGACTCTTTGAGCTTACTCGGATCTATCAGCTTGGGGGCAACGTACCAGAGCACGCTGGCCTCGAGCTCGTCTGCGTGGATGAACGGTGTTTCCAGGATTACGCCTGGTTTTAACTCTGTCCCCTGCTTTAGGATATCCCTAACCCAGGCCCACCAGCTTGTTACGAGAATGAGTGCCTTAACTCCCTCCTCGATAATGGCCTTGTCCTTGACTATGGGGAGCACGTACTCCTGGCCGTGGCTGTTGAACAGGATGATCTTCTTGAAGCCTGCATTGCTCAGCCACTTGACCACGCTTGTAACGTAATCGATGTATGCTTCCTTTTTAACCGGGATCGTCCCGGGCATCCCGTAGTGGTGGCTTGGGTGGCTACCATAGAAGATCGGTGGAGCGACAGTTACACCCGTCTCAAACGCCACCCTCTCCGCGATGTACGTCCCTATCAGGGTGTCTTCACCCGTTGCTTGTGCTAGTCCGTGCGACTCGACCGATCCGCAGGGCACGAACACTATGTCGTTCTTCTTCACCCTCTCCAGTAGTTCAGCCATCGTCATCTGATCGAGGTAAATTTTCTCACCAAACTTGTTGTACACGGGGCGCGCGAAACGAGACTCGTACTCGACCATTTCAACCACCATTATATGACTGCGTCATATTAAACCTTTATGGCTTCAACGTGATTTTTCCGTCTATCCTCTGGTGCGCCCGCTCGAAAGCCTTGTGAACCTCGTCGAGCTTGAACCTCGAAGTTATGATCTGCGTCATATCAATTCTGCCCGCGGCCATCAGTCGGATCACGTTTCCAAAGTTTCTGAAACCTGAGTGGCCCTGGCTTCCGAATAGCTGGCCTCTCCTGACCTGGAAAACCTCGATGTATATTGGAACCTCCTTAGGAGCCCTCCCGATCCACGTTATCTTCCCATCTATGGCTATGCTCCTCTGAATCTGCGGAAGGGTGTGCTGAGGAGAGCCTGCCGCCTCCACGTGGAAGTCGGCTCCCTGGCCGTCTGTAACTTCGAGTATTTTCTCCCAAGGCTGCACACCGTTCTTTTCCAAGTCAACTGGGTTAAACACGTAGTCGGCTCCCACTTTTTTGGCTAGTTCCCGCCTGACAGGACTGACCTCGAAGGAGATTATCTTGCCGGCACCAGCAGCCTTCGCGAGGGCAATGGCTGCGAGGCCTATTGGTCCAGCCCCCCAGACGACGACGTAGCTCCCAGGCTTAAAGCCTCCAGCTCTAGTAAACATAGCGTGGTAGGCGACCGAGGTGGGCTCGACCAGGCTCCCGGCCTCGAAGGCCTTGTCTTCGCTGCCGTATCTCTCCAGAAGCGAGTTTATTTTCCACGCATACTTGGCTTTCACGACCACGTAGTCGGCCATTGCGCCATCATGGGTAAAGCCCAGTTCTCCGAACTCGAGGTCGGCAGGATCGTTCAGCCTAACACAATGGTTGAAGTCTATACCCCTGCAGGCGTCGCACTCCCCGCACCAGAACATCTCCTCGCTCGTGACCATGTCACCCGGCTTCAAGCCCCTCACATTGGCGCCGACCTTCTCGACGATTCCGCTGAACTCGTGGCCTATCACGACGGGAAACTTCGTGAGGCCGGGGTAGATTATGTACCCTTCTTCATCTGTCTCGAGGAAGTGTATGTCGCTACCGCATATTCCGACGGCTTTCACCCTGATAAGTATCTCATCCGGCTTAGGCTCAGGAACCGGGTAGTCTGTTCTAAGGACGAGCTTCGGATTCTTCCACACTTTGTTGCCTTCCCGAACCTTGTGCGTGCGAAGCTCGTCAGGGGTGATCTTGTACCCAGGCCTTGGGGAAAAATCGGCGTAAACGAGCGCAGCTCTCATCGTTGTCATACCCTTTTTCACCGTGATCCCTCTGCCACTATCACTTCTTATAAGCAATCTGAGAAATGCATATAAATCGAGGCCTTGCCCATCAAAAAAGAGCGTTAATTCGACAAGAAGTTTAATAACGCGTCATCGTTAGAAGTTCTGCGGTACTTGTGTTCAAGATCTCGATCGCTTATACCCCCCAGAGGGCGAAGTTCGAGGCAGTTGCCACAGGAACACCTGAGGCTGTTATCCCCCTTTTGGCCGAGCTGGGCTACGATGGTGTCGAGCTATCTTTACTGGACCCATCCGACCTCCCCGGCCTAGTCGCCTTGGCCCGTGACCATGGCCTCGAAGTGCCTGCAGTTGGTACGGGGCTTAACTACCTTCACTTGGGTTTAGACCTCACAAGCCCGGATGAGAATGTAAGGAAGAGGGCCCGCGAGAGACTCCTCGAGTTCGTAGAAAACGCCGGCAGATCCGAGGTCGCGGGGGTTATAGTTGGCCTAATTAGGGGGCGGGGTGACGGCTACAGCAAGACCAGCGAAGCCCTCAAGGTGCTGGAGGAGCAGCTGAGAGTGATTTGTAGAGGCGCCTTGGACTACGGGGTGAAGATTCTCTTGGAGCCACTTAACAGGTATGAGAGCATGCTACTCAACACTGTCGCGGAAGCTCTAGAATTCATCTCGCGTCTTGATTGCGAGAAAGCCTACCTCCTCCTCGATACCTTCCACATGAACATTGAGGAGCCTGTGATCGAAGACTCGATACGGATGGCTGGAGGGAGGATAGGCCATTTTCACATAGCAGACAGTAACAGGTACGCTCCAGGAATGGGCCACCTGGATTTCTCCTCAATACTCAGCGCGCTGCACGATACGGGTTACAGGGGATTTATCTCGGCTGAGGTCATTGTCAAGCCCGATTTTGAGACCGTGGCTAAGCTGACCCTGAGCACACTCAAAATAGCAATGTCAGGGTTAACTCGCGAAGGATAACGATATTTAAGTATTTGTGAGTGTAGGGAATGCTTGCGGAGATATGTCCAAGGAAGGAGTGAAGCTTTATTTTCTCGGGACAGCTGGTAGCACTTTCACGGGAGATAACTTCCCCCCTTGCATCTTCATTGAAGGTTATCTCCTTGACTGCCCCGCTCAGTGCCCTCAAGCGCTTGTAAAATACAACCTTTTAGACCCCCTTCACACAGTTCTGCTGACGCACCTGCACATGGACCACTCGCTCGGCTTATACGACTTGGCGTGGCACTTAGGCACGGTACTTTCGCAGAAGAGGCTGAGGCTCTACCTCCCAGCAGGGGGGAAAGGGAATATCGTGAAAGCTTTCGAGATACTAGGTGGTAATCTAGCTGAGAAGCTGCTGGAGTTCTTCGAGGTTGAAGAGGTCAATCAGGGTCAAGTAAGTAGCAACCTCAGGGTTGTTAGAGCCCGGCACTCCGTGCCCGCTGTGGGCTACAGGCTGACCCTCGGCAGGGTGTCTGTCTGTTATACTGGAGACACTGCTCCATCAGAAGAGATCGCTGAGGCCTTTAAAGGCTGCGACGTCCTCATACACGACTCCACTTACCCTCCCGGCAGGGAGGAGCAGGCTGTCCTGGACGGCCACTCCACACCGCTTCAGGCCGCTGAGGTCGCTGAGCGCGTTGGCGCGAGGGTTCTCGTGCTGATTCACCTTCCTTACGCTCGCTTCGGGAGAGGTGTGAGAGAAATCTACCTTAAGGCCGCGAAGGAGATATTCCCAAACGTGATAGCCCCTGAGCCCGGCGAAGTGCTTGAGTTAAGGTGATGCAAAGTGGAAGTTGAGATACGCGCTGTGAGGCCTGAAGACCTCTTCTACATCATTGAGATGGAGGAGAGGATCTTCGGCGCGGACGCTTTCAGCTTTAACTACCTTTTCTACCTCTACGAAAATTGCAGGGAGTTCTTCCTCATAGCCGACTACAAAGGCGTGCTTGTGGGGTACGTCGTCTCGTGCAGGGAGTCGGAGGAGCTCCACGTTCACAGCATAGCTGTCGCCGAGTGGTTTAGAGGTAAGGGCGTTGGAAGAAGGCTTATGGAGGAGACACTGAGGCTTGCAAGGCTACGTGGCTTGAAAAGGGTGAGGCTGGAGGTGAAGACCGAGAACACAGTAGCTATATCCCTTTACGAGAAGCTGGGCTTCGAGCGAAAAGCGTACTTGAAAAGCTACTACGCGGATGGAAGTGACGCTTACGTCTATGTATTAAATCTTCAGTAGCTCTTAGCCACATAGACCACCTGCCTGGCTGGCCTCCCGCACCACGCGCACTTTCCGTAGTCGCCTTCCTGGAAATCGATCTCCGTACCTCTAACTTTTCCGCCGTCCGTGCTCTCCTTCAAGTCCATAGCGCACTCCTCTCTCCCGCAGAAAGGCATTTTGACGATGTAGCCGGACCGCAGCGCGGTTGTAACCTCTTCGCGTGTTTTAGCCTCTTTGATTCGTGAGCGGAAGAACTCATCGGCCCTTCTCTTTAGGTTTTCAAGTATCTCGACTTCAAGTCTCTGTACTGTCGGTATAAGGTCGTCCTCGGGAACGCGGAGGCGCTCCCCAGTGTCCCTCCTGAACAGCGTGAGCGTCCTGCTCTCGACCTCTCTCCGCCCGATCTCTATCCTCACAGGCACGCCCTTAAGCTCCCAGTCATTGAACTTCCACCCAGGGGTGTACTCTTCGCGGTCGTCAACGCGGACGCGGTAGCCTTTCCCCGATAGCCTTTCCGCGACCTCCCGAGCCTTGGCAAGAACGAGCTCTCTATCGTTCTCCCGGTAGTAGATGGGTATGATGACTACCTGGATCGGAGCTACGGAGAAGGGAAGCATAAGCCCCTTGTCGTCGCCGTGCACGGCTATTAAAGCCGCCGCGATTCGCCACACCCCGGGGCCGTAGCAGGTCTGCCAGACGTACTTTCTCTGACCGTCCTTGTCGAGGAAAGTGACGTTGAAGGCTTTCGCGAATCTCTGCCCGAGGTCATGCGTGGAAGAGATCTGGAGCACTCTCCCGTCGGGAAGCAGCGTGTCTGCGGCGTACGTGTCTTCTGCCCCCGCGAACTTGTCCCATGGTGGTCGCCTCAGGAAAAGGAAGGGTATTCCCAGCTTCTCCCAGATGACCTTCCGCGAGTTCTCCATATCTTCGCGAACCTGCCTCAGGGCTTCCTCGTGAGTTGCGAAGGCGTCGTGTGCCTCTATCCAAAGGAACTCCCTGCCGCGGATAAGTGGACGCGTGTTGCTCTCGTTCCTGTAAACGCTGACGCTTTGGTAAAGCTTGAGCGGAAGGTCCCTGTAGCTTTCGATCCAGTAGGAGTACATGTAGTAGAACGCTGTCTCGGAGGTGGGCCTCAGAGCCAGCCTTCTTTCAAGTTTCTCATCGCCCGCCTCTGTTACCCAGAACACCTCTGGCTTGAAGCCCTCCACATGCTCCTTCTCCTTCTCAAAGTTCTCCTCGGGTATGACTAGCGGGAAAAGGACCGGCTCGTGGCCCGTCTTCTCCAGCTCTTCCTCGAAGAACCTGTAGATAGCCTTGATTATTCGCATGAGCCAGGGCCTGTGAACAATGAAGCCCTGTACGTTGTACCTGAGATCCACTAAGCCCGCTTTCACCAGCACCTGCGAGTACCACTCAGAGAAGTCTTCGCTTTTCTTCACTGTGATACCTAGTGTTGACATGCCAGCTCATCACGGTATTAAAGGGAAAAATACTTTTCGCGCTTAGAGCCCCGGCCGGGGTTTGAACCCGGGACCCCCGCCTCTCTGCACCCGAGGGCTAGGTTTACCAGAGCGGTGCTCTACCTAGCTGAGCTACCGGGGCTCAGATCTCTCTTTTTTGTGGGCGTACCTACTTATCTCCTTTACGCGCTGTGCGGAAGCCGTTTGAGGCCCCGCGGAGGCGGGAACTGCGCCTCCCGGCTCTACTTGTCTGATGGTGGTTTATCAACTTTTCGCTTCAACCACGACTCCTCTTTCAGAGACTCCACTCACGAACACTCTCGGACTGGCTCTCTCCAGCTCCTGAACAACCGCTGCTTCCTCACCTCTCTTGCAAAGTGCCACGATAAAGCCTCCCCCACCCGCCCCGGTCAGCTTCGCTCCGAGAGCTCCAGCCCTTCGAGCGCTGTATACGAGGTTCTCTAACTCAAGAGTCGATACCCCTATTGCTGAGAGCAACCCGTGGTTTACGTTCATTAGGGAGCCTACCGCCTCCCAGTCTCCCCGCTCCATGAGCTTGGCCGCCTCAACCGCGAGTCTCCCGGCAGCGTAGTAAAGCGGTTCGAACACGCTCGGGAAAGCTGCCTTGAGGGTCAGCACTCGTTTCACAAGCTCTCCCGTGTTCCTGGGCTTGCCGGTATCGGCTAGCACAAGAACAAGGTCGCTGAAATCCACGTCCAGCTTTACGAAGCCCTCGCTCTTCCTGTAGGCTATCGCACCGCCGAAGGTGGCGACCGTGTTGTCTATACCGCTGGGCTTCCCGTGAACAATTTTCTCGGATTCGAGAGCCAGCTTGGAGATCTCATCGAGGGATAGCTCGAGGCCCAGAGCGCCTGCAGTGGCGGCAACAGTGGCTACCGCAACGGCCGCCGACGACCCCATCCCCGCGCCTGGAGGTATCTCTGAGTCGACTTCAATGTTCACGCCTCGAGTCACCCCGGCCTTATTCATGGCTAGGTAGGCAGCGTAGGCAACGGGGTACAGCGGGTCTTTTTCTTCAGCAGGAGGGATAGAGTATTCCCCTGTGGCTTTCAGGTTCCTGCTTGACACCCTTATCACGCTGTCTCCGGTAAGCTCGGCTCTCACGCGGGCCCTTAGCGAGATAGCTACAGCCACTGCGGGCTGGTCCTCCACCACGAAATGCTCGCCGAAAAGGATGACCTTCCCGGGCGCAGAAGCCAGAGCTCTCACGGGAAGCTATTAGCGAAGACGGCTAATAAAAACATCGCCACGGCTCTCCTCCCCCTAGCAACGAGGCCTAGTTTACTCCTTCACTCTTATCTACACTACGTTGAGGCCCGTTAGGCGAGGTGGAGCTGTTCGAGGCGCCTTTTCAGCCTCTCAATGGACTCGTTGACCTTCTCCTTGGGATACTCGTATGCGGGTAGCTTTCCCTCGAAATACTCTGAGTAGGCCGCTAAGTCCAGCAGGCCATGGCCGCTCAGGTTAAACAGTATGACTCTCTCCTCGTTCTTCCTGCGAGCTTCTAGCGCTAGGTCTATGGCAGCTCTTATGGCGTGAGCGCTCTCAGGTGCGGGGACTATGCCTTCGGTCCGCGCAAACATCACAGCAGCGTCGAACACGGATACTTGGTCGTAGGCCGTGCTTTCGAAAAGCCCGTGTTTCTTGAGGAGGCTGAGGGTAGGGGCAGCGCCGTGGTACCTTAGTCCTCCGGCGTGGATTGGAGGAGGCACGTAGTCGTGGCCCAGCGTGTACATTTTCAGGAGGGGGGTTAGCCCCGCGGTGTCCCCGAAGTCGTACATGTACTCTCCCTTTGTGAGAGACGGCGCCGCTGTAGGCTCGACTGCTATGAACCTGACGTCCTTCGGGGCTTTCTTGTCGCGCACAAGCATGTAGAAGGGGTAAGCTAAGCCCGCGAAGTTGCTCCCCCCTCCCACGCACCCTACGACGAAGTCGGGAAAGTCGTCGGCCTGCTTCATCTGCTCGATGGCTTCGAGCCCGATCACAGTCTGGTGCATGAGGACATGGTTCAATACGCTTCCGAGACTGTACTTGGTGTTTTCGTGCGTCAAGGCATCCTCTATGGCCTCGCTTATCGCTATCCCCAGCGAGCCAGGATGGGAAGGCTCTCTTTCAAGTATCTCTCTGCCAAACCTAGTCCTGTTGCTGGGGCTCGGCACAACCTCAGCCCCCCAGGTCCGCATCAGAACCGCGCGGTAAGGCTTCTGCTCGTAGCTCGCCCTGACCATGTACACCGTTAGCTTGAGGCCGAAGAGGTTTGTAGCGAAGGCGAGCGCGCTCCCCCACTGCCCAGCACCTGTTTCCGTGGTGAGCCTCTCGACACCTTCCCTCGCATTGTAGAATGCCTGCGCCACTGCCGTGTTGGGCTTGTGGCTTCCCGGAGGACTTACTCCTTCGTATTTGAAGTAGATCCTTGCGGGCGTTTTGAGAGCCTTCTCAAGGCGAGTAGCCCTCACTAAGGGAGTGGGCCTCCAGATCAGGTAAACTTCGCGAACTTCCTCCGGTATCGGCACGAACCTCTCCGTTGAAACCTCTTGCCTCACGATCTCTTTCGGGAAAATAGCTTCAAGCTCCTCCGGCTTAACGGGTTCACCCGTTGCCGGGCTGCGGGGCGGAGGAAGAGGCTCAGGAAGATCGGGCAGGATGTTGTACCACGCGCGCGGCAACAGGTTTTCATCAATAGTGTACTTTTTTGTCATTTTTTGTTCACAGGTTCACATGTTTATACTTCTTGGTATAAAAATGTTTCGCTTCAGGAGAGAGGTAACTAATAAAGGTAGGTTAGCGGGGTTCTAGATGTGGGTAGCAGTCTGCTCGGTAGATTCGAGGAAGCCGTGAAGGGCCACGAGAAGAAGCTGGAGGTGCTTAAGGTCCTGCTCAAGTACGGGTTAAGCGTGCGCGACGGCATGATCTACATAGGGGAAAGGATAAAAGTCCCGTACAAATCCGTAGCTCAGGAGGCTGGGGTAGATAGGAGGACTGTCCTCGAGGCTGTGCGGCTTATACTCAGCGACGAGTTCCTCAGGGAGTTTTTCTCCGGGCTCAGACCAGCTGGTCCATCGCTGGTTAACGTCGCCAAGCTGCTTGGCTACAGGTGTCTGATCGTTGAAACGCACGAGGACAGGCCCGGCATACTCGCTTGGGTTGCCTCGGCCTTAGCGGAGAAGGGGATTAACATTTTGCAGGTGGTGGCTGAGGATCCTACCCTCTACGAGGAGCCGAAACTCTACGTGATTGTATCCTCAGGTGTACCCGGCGAAGTAATCGATAAGATACTCCAACACTCGGCTATAAAGCGCGTTTCGATAAGCTAGCCTCAAGCTCACTGATGATCCTGTCTAGGACTTTGTCGGCTAACCCTGCTGGCAAGCGGATAGACGCGGCATGCGGGTGGCCCCCGCCAGACCCACCCCACTCTCTAGCAACTTTCGCGAACACCTCGAGGAGGTCTACGCTCGCCTCTTCAGGAGCCCTCCCGGTTATCACGACGGAGTCTGAGCCGATCCTGAACATCAGCAGCACGATCTTGCCCTCCACCTTTGCCTGGTGCGAGGCTATTCTGCCCGCGAAACCGTATACGCGTGTCTCGCGCAGGTCTATCACGCGCAGTAGGGGCGAGTCGTACACTACTCGATTCGTTGCCTCCTCGTAGAGCCTCCGGGCTTTTTCTTCCGCGGCCTCAAACCTCTCCACGGCCTCCTCTGGTACAAGAACGCGCTTTTTTACCCAGTACCCTATTAAGAGGCGCTTGAAATCCTCGTCTTGAGGCTCGAGGGCTAAAGAGCCTGACAGCACTTCTACTGCGGAGGCGAGTTCCGCGTCATCAGGAGCTGCCGGAGCATCAGAGATCTCCGCCAGTCGCACCAGCTTCTCGTAGAAAACAGGGTCCTCTGTCTCGTTGACCATTTCCCTGAGGAGCGTGGCCGTAGCGGGTGCCTGCTCGGCCGTAACCTTTACCCCTATTGCTTCAAGATCGGCTCTCTTGGATATCGTCGAGGGATGGTGGTCAACCCACACGACTTCAAGCCGCTTTGAGAGCTCTGACAGCACCTGCGATACCGTGATCCAGTGTTCAACGTCTACGGCTATGTCAAGGATGTACAGTTTCTGCAGGGCCTGAAGGTCAACTCGGCTCAGCGTAAGGTGCAGGGAGAAGGGCTGAGAGAAGTAGACCCTGTACTTAAGATGTGGGTTAATGTGCATGAGGTGGGCTACCACAATAGCGGCTGACGCCAGGCCATCGAGATCCCCATGCGTAATTATAGCCGTGAAAGCCTTGGAGCTAAGCATTACACCATCGACTCTTGGCATCCGCGTTGTTTTAAGCATTACCTACTGGCCCACTCACCCGCTTGGGACGGTTGCTTGGCTTCATGAATATACAGATAAACTGGAGACGCCGTTGGCAAGTAGGTGGGAGATTACTTCAGGGCGCCTCGTTCACGCAGTTTGAGCGCGCACTCTCTGATAAAGACCTTGATTTTAGCTTCCGGGATCTTAAGCTCGCTCGAGACCTCCTGCAAAGTGCGGCCTAACGCTAGCTTAGCCAGCACCGCGCGCTGTTCTCGTGTTTCAGCCAGCCCGTGTGCCAGTGCGAGGCGCGCCACTAGAGAATAATCGGTAGCGCTTAGGGTCTCGAGCTCCTCCGCTTTTATGGGAGACGAGTACCTCGTGATGTTGTCGAGCGAGATTATGGTCACCCAGTCGTCGTCGGTCAAGTCGGGATATATCTCCCGTAAAGCATCCAGTAGATCCCTCTTGCTACCGAAACCGTCTTTCTTTGCGTCCTCGTCGGTAAGCTCGGATACGCGTGTGAACCTCAAGGATTTGACTTGGGCCTCGCCGTATATCCGGCCGTTGCTCTCGAGGAAGACTTCTTGATGAAGTGGCTGGACTATGCCCTTTCTGATCGTCGTTGTCTTCTCCCCGGAGAGAAGCCTCTGTAGGTAGCTCAGCCTGAAGCTCAGCACTTTCCCCAACTTTCTCACAGTCCTTTGACTGGCCACCACGCAAACAACCTTCCTACGAGCTTTAAGTTCTTTGCTTAGCCGATTCTTCTTCCGAGCAGCCGGCCCGCGAGCAACGAAGGATCCGAGTAGGCTGGGAAGACCGTTGGGTATATCTTCAGGGGGCCGCGGAACTGGACGTAGCCCTCGTCGCTTAAGCGCTGCAGGGCCTCATCCTGCTCGCGCTGTGAGAGAGGCTTTATGCCGAGGCTTTCGCATATCAGCGCGACGTGCTTCTGTACATCCCTCAGGGTTACGAAGTTCTGGTTCAGCTGGCGCGACGCGAAGAGCAAAGCCAAGAGCACTATTTTCTCGGCCGTCCCAAGCTGCTCGATGCTCTGAGAGAACAAAAACTTTTCGCGCATGCTCTGGGCAACGGCTTTGTTAACGTGCTCTAGGGAGATTGCCTCAGCGCCCTCGGACTCGGCGATCTGCCCGGCCAGCAGTAGGAGGTCCAGCGCCCGCCTGACGTCCGACTCAAACATCGCCTCAGTGACTTCTGCCAGGTACTCTGCAACAGCCTCGGGTAGGACGCCAGGAGCGCACGCTTCACCGGCGCGAAAAAGTATGATATCCACGAGTTGGTCGCGCGTGTACGCAGGGTATTTGACCGCAAGGGCCCCCAGGGAGGATTGTTCTTCAGGGGCCAGGTGGTAGGCCCACCCTTCCTCTCGCGAGATGAAGATTATACCGCTCACGTTCTCGACGCCAAACTCTGGTAGACGTGCAAGGTTGTAGACTATACGACCCCCGTGCAGAGAGCGGTATCCGGTAAGCTGGTCTGCCTCGTCTATTGTTATCACGTATATGCGGTCCGAGTACCTTTGTAGGTGTAAGATGAATTTCTCGAAAACCTCGCCAGCACTAAGGCTCCGCGAAACCTTACCCCCCACCCTTGATAGTAGCTGGGAATAGACGAGCCACGGAGACGGGTCGGAGAGAGCTCTGAGGTTCAAGTACACGTGGGTCAGCCTAGGCGACATGGAGCCTAGTAAGCGTAGAAGGAGGTGGGTCGACGTTGTCTTCCCAGTCCCCTTAGGGCCGACGAGCTGCACCACCTTGAAGTACGGTGACTCGGACTGAATATCCCGGAAAAACGAGTGGAGCATGGAGAGCTGGGCCTCCCGGTGCGGCATCCTCGCAGGTATGTGCTGTCTAGAGAGAGCCCTGGGGTTGACGAAGATGGGCATTTTACCTTCACTATAAACCTTCGTTTAGCATTAATAAGGTTGCAGTGAATATGAAAACTTTGAAAGTGGTCTCAAACTCAGTGTGATTTCCTTTCTTTCGACGCAGGCGCCAGGGTAAAAGGAAAGGAGATCAGATCGTCGCGAGGCTGTCATCTACCCCTCCATGCAACTGGGACGGCGTCATCATCGCGAGGAGAAATGTTAACCGGTTATATAAACTCTAGCACAGTGCTCGAAGTGCGGGGTGCGAGGGACCCTAAAATGTGCCAGTCACAAGCATAGTAGATGTGAAAGAGGAGGTAAAGTTTAGCGCCCAAGCGCACATGGGTTCAGAAAAAGTTATCGACCCTCGCGAGAGAGCTAGAGCCGAGAGCTGATCCTGCGCAAAATAGAAAACATGGCATGACAGCTACAGGAGAAGGACGGCAAGCAGCCGCCCAACTGCGGCACTACCAGTATTTAAGGTGATCGGTGTTGCTCAGGGATATTGCTAAGTGGTGGAGTAGGCTACCAGTTGCAGCAAAGAGGTATATAGTGTTCCAGGCTCTTACTGTACCAGTGCTCTTCGCGTGGATATTAGTGCCTTACCTCATGCTAGCAACTGGTTTAAGTGTAGCCGAAGCGGGTATCGTGTTGACGGCTGCCTCAGCTATAGCAACTGTAGTGAACGCCATCGTTGGCAGGGTTCTTGATAGAGCCGAGCCAGTAGTATTCATAGCAGTTATATCCCTTGTTGAGGGTGTAGCGTACTTTATCTACATGTACGGGTTCTTGGCAAACATACTACTATTAATTGTTGTGGCAGCTGTTGTTGAGAGGCTGGCGAAAGGCTTCTATCCCGTATTTAAGGTCTACGAGTACGATGTCTACCCGGAGGAGTTTAGGGAGAAGGCTTTCGCCCTCCACAACCTGATCCCATATCTGGCACAGCTCGCGACGTACCCCTTGATAGGGTATGTGCTTGCAGTCTTGTCGGACAGCCTGTATGCTCAGATAACCTCTCTGGGTATGTTTGCCCTCGCGTCTACGGCGTTAGGGTTTCTCGCTCTCGCATGGCTTCCGAGAATCGGTGTGAGAAGGATAGAAGTCTCTCAACTGCTACTTAGGAGGATGCCGGAAGCATTTATAAAAATGAGTCTAGCGATAATGGTCTTCGGTGTAGCTTTCGAACTCTGTCAGCCCCTAGTGGTGGCCAACCTCTTCATAGAAATAGCCGGAAACCCCCTTCTAGGTCTCGCCTACTACGAGACCTTTGCGGCGCTACCAGCCGTAATAGTCTCACCGTTAATACTACGTATTAATAGAAGGTACGGGGTGCTGTTGCTTGTATCGGGTATGGGCCTTATAGCCCTAGCAGATCTCCTACTCGGCTTCTCCTACAAGGTTGAAATAGCCCTTCTAGCGGCTATGGCGGCCTCCGCCGGCTACGCGCTCGTGGACCCCTTCTTCATGGACGTATTATTCTCCACGATACCAAAGGAGTATAGGGGGTCACTGCTAGGCTCTCTCGCGGCTGTAAGGGGGCTTATAGGGATAGCAATGCCAGCTATAGCGGGATTTATAGCCGAGATAAACACCCACTTACCCTTCATACTAGCAGCCATTATAGTTACATTCACTGCGGGCTTAACACTGAGTGCTGCAAAACCATATTATAGATCTTTCAGCATTGCAGAATATTGAGCTAGCCAAGCCCTAACAGGTGCCTTCTATCAACTATCTTTGTGAATTAGCTCCTTAGCTTTTATGTGACCATAAAATGTGCTAGACTCAAGTCTTCCCGAAAAGCATATTCTCTTCGAGATCTCAGCTAGCGCGAGGAACTTTGCTGGGCGGAAGCCGCCCTCGCCCATCACTTTTCTCTCGTGGTAGATTAACTCCTCTCCCTTCCATAGCCTTAGGATCCCATTCTCGCGGATTGACAGAAAAGTGCATATCCAGACAAGGCAACCGCCCGCTATGAGTAAGCCGTGATCACCTGCTAGAGGGTTCTCAGACAGGTAAAGAGGGGTGTGCTGGACACGGCCCTAGAGGATGAAAAACCCATATTTACCAGCTGGGTGTCTTGGTGAAAGTATGAATGGAAAGTTCATGGTTGTAGCGGCTATCTCCGCCATAGCGATAGTTCTTTACTGGTCCCCGTTGCCTATAAACGTTGGCGAGTATATTATTGGCGGTTACCCGTGGCTCGCGCCCGAGGAGTCGAGGCCGGCAATGATGCTCCTAGGCGCTCTCCTCGCAGCGATCTTCCTAGGCCTCACGGCTTTCATGTGGTTTGTAACGAAAAAGCTTGAGGAGATGCAGGACGAGGAGTATGCGGACGTGGGAGGGGGCTCCTCCCCCGGGTCTGAGTGGTAGTTATCATGAAGATCTGGGTCGAGGCCTTAACCCCTAAGCAGGTTCTCCTGTTTTCATACCTTCAGAGAGAGCTGAGCGGTGCAGAGGTTTTCCTAACAACGCGGGACTACGACTTAAACGCCGCACTAGCATCGAGGCTGTGGAGTAAGTACTACATTGTGGGGCGCTATGGTGGCAGCACACCTCTTGCTAAGCTATATGAAAGCGCAAGCCGACAGAGGGCTCTCGCCAGGATAGTGTCGCACGAGAGGCCGGACGTGCACGTAACGTTCGTTTCGCCAGACTCAACTAGGGTGGCGTTCGCCCTCGGAATAAAAGCCATAACGTCCAGCGACTCCCCTCACTCGGACGCCGTCTCCAGGCTCGCGATCCCTCTCTCAAATAAGTTGGTCGTCCCGGAATTCCTCGCCAAGAGCTTCGAAGGATACAAAGCCCTCGTAGAGGTAGTCACGTTCAAAGGGCTTTTCGAGCTCGCGTGGCTACTCCGAGAGCAACCGGATCCAAAGGTGCCTTTAGAGCTCGGCCTTGAACCCTTCAACTACGTTGTCGTGCGCCCCGGCGAGCACAAAGCCTACTACTACCCCGACCCCGGTAGGGCTTTAACTACCCCGCTGGCAGTATGCAAGTATGTACTCGAGCATACGGACCTTGATGTCGTGGTGTACCCTCGCTACCCTGACCAGGCGAGCTTATTCAGAAGGGCGTTACGCCGGTGGGAAAACAGAGTAAAGATCCTCGAGAGGCCTGCTCATTTCGTAAGCCTCGAGTTTTATGCAAGGCTGGTCGTCAGCGGTGGGGGCACGATGGCTACTGAGGCGGCGCTAATGGGGACACCTGCGCTTTCAACATACCCCGGTGAGCTTGAAGTACACGAGTACATAAAAAGCAGAGGGTTCCCAATATTCAGAACCCCTCTCAACTCTAGGATCCTAAACTTTATACTCTCAAGAGGAGGGTCTGAGGCCGAGAGGAGAGCTTATCTGGAGAAAGCTCGATCAACCATGGAAGACCCCGTGAAAGTCTACGCTCGTGAGATACTAGAAACTGTGCGCTAGTGCTCGCCAGCTCATCCCTGGCCTCAGACGAAAGCTTTAAGTACTGTGTTTGTAAAAGCAAGATTCGCGGTGGAACGAATGGAGTATGTATACGCGAGTCTGATCCTCTACCACGCAGGCCGGGAGATCACGGAAGAGAGTGTCAGAAGGATCCTAGAGGCTGCAGGCGTGCAGGTTGACGAAGTGAGGTTGAAGGCGCTCGTAGCCTCCCTCAAGGAGGTCAACATAGAAGAGGCCATTAAGACAGCTGCTATGCCTGTAGTGGCTGCTCCAGCCACGACCGCCGCCGCTACAGCCCCAGCTCCAAGCGCAGAGGGAAAGAAGGAGGAAGAGAAGAAGGAGGAGAAGAAGGAGGAGGCCCCAGAGGAGAGCATTGAAGAAGGCCTATCAGGTCTCTTCGGCTTTTAGTGAAGGGAGCATTTTTGCCGGGTATCTTACCCTTCGCTGACCTACTTCGAGAGCTTTTTGTGGTTTTAACTCTCGCCGTTGCAGGTTACACTGACTACAGGAAAAGGGAGGTTGACGACAAGGTCTGGGTCGTCGGTTCCTTAGCCACAGCTCCCCTCCTCGCAGCCACCCTGGCATCCCTAAGGCTGGACTTATACTTGGTTTCTCTCACGCTAGCCGCTTCCCTGGCGCTCTTCGTGTGGAAGTTTAAGCTCATGGGAGAGGCTGATGCCATCGCCCTGGCCTTCGTGGGATTGGCAGAGCCCCCTTCCGCCACGAGCATTTTAACGCTCATCCCGCTGGCAACGATAGTTACGCTAGCGGGGTTAGCTTCACTACTCTATGCTCTCTACAATGTTGCTCTGAACATTGCGAAAAAGCCCCGTTTTGATGGAGAAACCTCGCTTTTGAGGAGGCTGGTGATGCTGGCGACTATGCGCTACGTAAACCTTGAGGAGTACCGCCGGAGAAGTTACATGTACGCACCGGTTCAGGGCCTGGAGGCATCCTCGCTCATCCGTGTACCCGAGGGGGAGGCTCCGCCCCTGAGCGAGGAATTCTGGGCGGTTGTAGGGCTCCCCTACGTAACCCTACTTGCGGTAGGCTATCTTCTCTACCTAGCTTTAAAGCATGGCTCCGCGCTTCTGAGTGTTTAAGGCAACACGTATAATTACCACGAGCCGCTATTTCCGCAACGTGTACGCTTTCGAGGAGGCTGCAGTGAACTTTGCGGCGGGGATAGCACTCGGCATCCCACTGGGCTTGGTCGCGTATAAGCTGAAGTACCTCGATAAAAGGGCAACTGCAGTCAGCATACTGTTATCAGGGCTATACTTCACGGGCGGGGTTGGCCTCTACCTGCCGTCTCTAGCGTTCTTCTTCTCTTCCTCGCTAGCCACGCGCCTCGCCTATGCTTCGAAAAAGAGTAAAGGAGCGGCGGAGAGAGAGGAAGGTAGGTCGGCGAGCCAGGTAATCGGCGCTGGCCTCGTTGCGGCGGTTCTGACAGCTATGTACGGCATCCTCGCAGACCACCGAGATAAGCTGCTGGTGCCCACCCTGGCTGTGCTTGCATCCTCCAACGCCGACACGTGGGCGGCGGAGGTGGGTGCACTCTACCGCGGGAAGCCGAGGCTGATCACGAGACCCGGCATCGAGGTGGAGCCGGGGACCTCGGGTGGCGTGACGCCTCTCGGCGCTCTTGGGGCGGTTTCCGGCTCAGCAGTGGTGGGGCTTGTGGCGCTGTTAGAGAGCGCATTGGGGATTCTGCCCTTGAGCGCCGCGCTTATACCGCAGATTGTTTTGCTGGGCTGGCTCGGGGAGGTCTTCGACAGCGTAATAGGTGCTACTTTACAAGTTAAGTACTACTGTCCCCGGTGCCGGACTCTGACGGATAAGCCTGTGCACCTTTGCGGCGAGAAAACAGTAAGAGTCGGTGGGCTGTCGTGGGTAACGAACGAGATCACGAATCTGCTGGCAACCGGGATCGTCGCGTTGCTTGGATTAGTCCTACAAACTTTATTATAGCCTTTTGAGGAGATCATACGGCGATGACGCGCGCTCGCCTAGCACTTTCAGTCCTGGCGGTTATTCTCCTCACGCTTCCGTGCCTCAGCGCCCAGCCTGCAAGCGTGGTGGTAGTCGAGGTTTACGGGAACATCGATGAGGGTAAAGTGTATCTCCTGAGAAAGGCGGCCTACCGAGCCGAGGGCGGAGCGCTGCTGGTCGTGATCAACAGCTATGGCGGCTACCTCAAGTCAATGGACGAAATGATCTCCATTGTTAAAGGCTGCAACTGCAGGGTTATAGCATGGGTGCCTCCGGGCGCTAAAGCAGTCTCCGCGGCGACCGGAGTCGCGTTGGCCGCAGGCAAGCTGTACCTGGGTGAGGGAGCTGTAATAGGGGCGTGTAAACCCGTCCCGGCCGACGAGAAGGTAGAGTCCTACATGGTTTCTAGGATTAAGAGCCTGCTAGAGGAGAAGGGCGTAGCCGGATCGGCAGATATTGCTGAGAAACTCGTACTGGAAAGCAAGGCTCTCACGACCAACGAGGCTGTAGCGGCAGGTATAGCTAATGGTGTAGCCAACCTGTTAACAGAGGTTCTGAGGCTCGAGGGGCTAGAGCACGCTGCTCTCGAGTACGTTGGTGGAGACGTCGTTAGCGACGCCCTCTCGCTCGTAATGGATCCCGGGGTCGCTATCCTCTTCATGATACTCGGTGCGCTTCTTATAGCTCTCGAGTTCCACGTCACGGGATTCCAGGGGTGGGGTGTGCTGGGGGCCGTACTGGTGCTCCTAGCCCTTTACACTTTCGGCGTCGTTGGAGTGAACCTACTGGTATTCGTCTTAGCGGTCACGGGTACGGCCCTCATACTGGTAGAGCTCCTTAAACCGGGAGTACAGCTTTTCGGTATTAGCGGCGCCGCTCTTGTAATGCTCGCCTTGCTCATTGAGTACTACGCACAGCCCTACGTAGCACCCACTGCCTCGACGATAGCAATTGTTGCAATCCTCGGTGCCTCCATTGCTTTCGTCGGATTCATAATACTCAAGGCCTCTGAGGCATTAAGGATGAAAACCCTAAGTGTGGAGGAGAGGCTTCTCGGTAAAGTTGGAGTCGCTAAAACGGAGATTAAACCCGGTAAAAGGGGGGTCGTGCTCGTGGAGAGCGAGGAATGGACCGCTGAGAGCGAGGAAGAGATACACGCCGGTGAGAAAGTTACCGTTGTAGGTCTCGAGGGGCTGGTAGTAAAAGTTCGGCGCGTGAAAAATTAATAGGAAACCCCGCGGTGTAAATCAACGATTTAGAGATGGATCCCGTAACCCTGTTCCTAATATTCATAGCGCTTCTCGTCTTCGCCAGCGTGATAGCTAGCAGCGTAAGAGTCGTCCCGGAGTACCAGCGGATCGTCGTGTTGAGGCTCGGGCGCGTGGTGAAGGTGGCGGGGCCTGGGATAGTGATCTTGATACCCTTCATCGACAAGGGAGTAGTTGTAGACCTCAGAGAGCAGTACATTGAGGTCACTAAGCAGACGTGTATAACAAAGGATAACGCTCCGGTCGACATAGACTTCCTGATATACTTCCGGGTTATCGACCCTAAGAAGAGTGTAGTGGAAGTCTCGGATTTCAGGGGCGCGGCCATTGGAATTGCGACGACAACCCTCAGAGCTGTGGTGGGAGATATAGACCTTGACCAGGTGCTCGCTAAGCGCGAGTACATCAACGAGGTCCTCAGGGAGAAGCTCGACGAGGTAACGGCAAGGTGGGGTGTTAAGGTCACTGCGGTGGAGATTAGGGAGATCATTCCACCCCGAGAAGTCCAGGAGGCTATGATCAAGCAGATGAGCGCAGAGAGGAACAGGCGGGCGATGGTGACGGAGGCGGAGGGCAAGCGGGAGGCCGCGGTGAGGGTGGCCCAGGGCGAGAAGGAGGCGCTGATACTCAAGGCCGAGGGTGAAAAGCAGGCCGCAATACTGAGAGCCGAGGGCCAAGCTCTCGCCCTCAGGTATGTGGACGAGGAGGCTAGGAAGCTGGATCCGAAGACCATGTTGCTCCAGTACCTGACGGCTCTGCAGTCTATAGCCTCATCGCCGTCCACCAAAATAGTTCTACCCATGGAGCTCTTCAGGCTTCTAAGCCCACTTAAAGAGTTTGTAGATGAGTACTTGCAAAAGAAAGAGTAGAAAATATCTTATTCTTCTTTTACTACTTCACCCAGAACGCTACCTTCTACACTAGCTTTACCGCGCATCCTCACCATTTTCGCGTTGATAACGCCCCGAACAACCACGTCCTCGAGGATTACTTCCTGAGCGTTGATCTCACTAACCTCTAGTACGCGTGTAGTTTTACGTAACCTGAGCAGGTTGAGTAAAGACAGCTCACGCCTGGTTCCACCTTTAACCTCGACTAAGCCAGCCTTGATCACCCTAGCCCTCGACTCATCGGAGAGTCTTAGGCTCACTTCATCCCCCGTAATGTCGTCCTGGACGTTGAAAGACCCGTTGATTCGCACACGTTTACCCGCTACTCCTAGCGCTTTGAGCGCACCTGCGACTTTCACTTCTTCCGCGTCAATCCTCCCTTCAACCCTAACAGCACCAGCTACGTGGAATAAAACCGATTTCACGTTGCCTCGGACTATTACGGCACCAGCGAACTTCACCTCCCGAGCTGCTATACCCCCGTTGAAGGCGGCAGACCCCGATGCTTTCACGGTGTCTGCTTCGATGTCTCCCTCTACTCTGCCTGCACCGCTTATAGCGACTTCCCTATAATAGCCTCCGCTAGCCACACCAGCGCCTCTCACTCTCAGCCGCTTTCCACCTCTCTTGGATCTAAGCTCAGCCTCGTAGAGATCTAGCAAGTCGCTCATCTAAGTAACACCCGCCTGCTTGAAAATCGTCTTTATCTCCTCCAAGAGGGACCTGATCTCCTTGAGCCTCTTCAGGAGCATTTCTTCCACTTCCTCGTCGCTAACCTCCGCATACTTGAGCTTCTCTGCACTCAAACCCCCATCCCCTCCTTCAGAATGTCTCTTATCTCCTCCAACTCTTTTTTAATCGCGTCCAGCTCTTCTAGCATAGCCCTCTGTCTAGCACGGTAGACGGTCAGCTTCTCCTCCATCTCTCTGAGCCTAATAGCGTAAGACGTTTCACTGCGCTCCTCGCTCTCCGCGAAGGGTAGAACTACTGTGAAAACTAAGGCGAAAAATCCCAGCGCCGCGCCCGCAATAACGCTCACAACAGCAATGACGCCTCCAAAGATCGGGTCCAGAGATTTAGCCGACACCCCCTCCACTATCTTGAGCGGCACGTAGAAGCCAAGCAGGGCGGCGAGTAGCAGGGATAATATCATTGCTAAGGCACTGCTAGCCTTCAAGCTCCTCACCTATCTTCTTCAGAGAATCAGGCGAGACCTCAATCCTGAAGTCGGTGAGCTTGTACACTTTCTTCGGGCGAGGGCCGGGGACGACCTCCCCTTTGATCAAGCCCGCTCTCTCGAGCGCAGTGACGTGCAGGTGAGTCAGGGGGTAGGAGAGACCAAGAACCTTCGAGAGCTCGTACGCGTGTCTAGGCTTCACAGCTATTAGCGCTAGCATCTTGAGGCGGATAGGGTTCGCTAGCACATGCAACACCTCTGTAAGCTCTTCAATTCGCTTTTTACCTTCCATGCCATCAATTCTCCATAACCTGCATCTTACATATAAGCTTTACTTTACATAACCGGATCCTCCCTTAACCCTAGTTCCTCCATAACCTTGCTGGCCGATGCACCTCTGTGGATTACGTTCATAAGCGCTTTCACGACAAGCCCAGGAGAGCTATGCTGGAATATATTCCTCCCAATGGCGGCTCCGGCGGCGCCGGCCCTAACCGCGTCCTCCACTCTCCTCAAAACCTCAAGGAGGGGCGCCTTCGACGCGCCCAGAACAACGACGGGGACTGGGGTTTTGCGGACGACCTCGGAGAAGTTTTCAGTGTAGATTGTTTTGACTATGTCGGCTCCCAGCTCGGCCGCGATCCTCGCGCCGTAGGCTACGACGTCGCTGTCCACGCTAGGGAAGCCCGGCTGCTTAGGCACGACCTCAGCCATAACAGGTACTCCGAGCAACTCGGCCTGCTCGACTACGCTTGCCAGCTTCTCCCATAGGGCCGACTCGTTACGGGAGCCTGGATACACCATGACGCTCACGGCGTCAGCCCCAAGCCTTACCGCGCGTTCCACGCTTGAGATGAGCCTGTCGTCGGTCTCGTCGAGGCTCCTGACTGTTCCTGTGCCATCGATCCTGGCCACGATGAAGGTGCCAGGAAGCATCTCCCAGTACTTCTCTATCAGCGCGGGGGTCATCATAACCGCGTCCGGCGAGCCCTCAGGAACCATCCTAAGCGTTGCCCGCATGTCCTCAATTCCTTTTATGGGCCCGTGCCTCCTCCCGTGGTCCAGTGCAACAATAAGGGCTTTGCCGTCTCTGAAGAGCCTCGCTAGCCTCAGCCTTTTCCCGGAGCTCAAGGCTCCCACTCGACTCTCACTTTCTCGCCGCTCTTCACAGCCTTCAGGCGGTCCGGATCGCCCACAACCCTCCCAAATACGTTGACTGGACTTGCAGGCCTGATCTCACCCGGCTTACTCACGGGAGTTGGCCCGAAGAAGAGGCAAATAGCGTTTCCAGGAGGCCAGTAGGCAACGTCGCCTCTCTCGACGACCTCCGAGCCTACCTCCTGGCCCACCCTAACGGGCGTGGAGAAGTAGATTTCCTGCCCCCAAAGGTTAACCCTGCTCTCGAAGGGCGCAGCCTTGATGATAGCCTCTGCGGTCTTGGGGTTCCGCCCGGTCAGCTCCACCTCAACTACCCCTATGCTTTCGGGGAAGATTATCTTTAGCTTACTCACGCTCCACCACCCGAGCAAAAGCCGTGTAGAGCACACCTTTCGCGGCCTCGACCACCTCCCTCCAGTGCTGACCCTCCTCGGGTTTAACCTCGAAGCCGACGGCTCCGCTGTACCCGATTTCAGCGAGAATCCTCAACAGCTCTTCAACGTCTTCGACCCCGTTGACAGCCCCCGGCCTGTAGAAGCCTGGATGCCAGTCGACCATCCTACCGTCGGGTAGCTTCTTAGCACACCCGATGTGGATGTGAGAGAGGTAGTCTTTCGCGCGGACGAGGGCGGCCGGCTTCTCGTTCAGCATGGGCGCGTGGCTGAGGTCCCACAGTAGCCCGATGTTGCTGTACTCCTGCCTGACTTCTCGGACAACTTCAACCGCTTCATCTATAGGTCCTATCAGCTGCCTCTTATCCCACTCTCTGTCGAACGTCTCCAGGATTAGGCTTACGCCGAGCCTCGAGCCGAGGCTAGCAAGTTCCTTAAGGCTTTTGACGAGCGAGTCCTTTGCCGCTTCTCGGTTTTCGGGGCCGGGGTCAGCCCCGCTCGAGAAGCCTACCTTCTTTACCCCCCTTGCGGCCGCGATCTCTATTGCTTGCGAGAGAGCCTCGACAGCCTTCCTTCTCTCGTCCTCATTAACAGATGAGGGGTTCAGGCCTTGAGCTGTAGTCATCGGCTGAAGCCCCACAGCGATGTCCACTCCACTGCTTTGGAGAATTGGCGCTATGGTTTTCCAAGCCTCGTCGCTCATGAGGTTAACCTCTATAACATCGAAGAAGGGGTCTTTGGCTAGAACCGTTATTGTTTCGATAGCCGCCTGAACGTCGCTTTTCACTAGAGGGGGGTTCGCCATGAATGCGACGATGCTGACCTTCCACGGGAAGGGGACCAAGTGGGCGTTCTTCCCCTTCTTAACCGAAACGGCAAGCATCAAGCTGAAAGCTGTGAATAGAGTTAAAAGCTTTGCTAAGTAACAGCTCTTGTGCTAGAAATCGTTCTAAGTATTTACACGCCCATAGTGATCGGGGTTTTACTCGGAGCCGGCCTGAACCCTGGGGAAAGGGAGCTCTACTTCTTTTCGAAGGTGGTCCTTTACGCCTTCCTGCCAGCGCTCCTGTTCACATCCACGTACAGCCGTGTCTTCCAGGCGACAGATCTGCGACCGTTCGCCCTCACCGCTCTAAGCGCTCTGAGCGTCGTTTTAACGTTCTTGCTAACGAGGGCTCTGAAAGAGAGGGCCGAAGTCGTCTTAACGTCAATGTACGCAAACGCGGGATACTTACCTGTAGGAATCGCCCAGTCCTTGTGGGGCACAGAGGGCGTTGCGAGTGTGGGCTTCTACATTTTCGGTAACAACTCCGTCTCTAACGCCTTAGCCCCCACGCTCTCGAGCCGGATCAGCTCCCCGTACTCTCTGGCGAGAAGAATCCTGTCCTTCCCGCCAATCGCCGCCGTGATGCTGGGACTGGTGCTAGGGGCAGTAAGGGTAACTTTGCCCAGCCTCGTTATACAGCTTCTGAAGCCGTTCTCCGATGCCGCTGCGACAATAGCCCTGGTCCAGTTAGGGGTTGAGTTCGGCGTTAAGCCTGCGCTTGACCCAGAGGGGTTAAAGTCCTACGCGTACAGGCTCGCCGTAGTAGTTCCCCTCACACTTCTGTTCGTCAAGACGGGTATCCTCGAGGGCGTGGATAGGGGCGTGGCTGTCCTAGAGAGCGTTATGCCAAGCGCCGCGTCCTGCGTACCTATTTCACGGGAACTTGGCTTGGACGCTAGACGGGTAGCGCGCATAGTTGTGACGTCTACGCTTGTAAGCACCGTTGCTGTTCTACCTCCGCTACTCGTCTTCGTTCCGCTGTAGCCTCGATACGTTTAGTTTATTTGTATCCTCGGCTTCGCGCAATCGGAGTATGATCAGGTCGATCGTAGCATTGATCGTCTCAATCCTGCTCCTATCGGCAGCGATGGTGACCTCGCTGGGGAGGCAGGGAGGTCAAAGCGAGGGGGCGAGTGGAGCGACTTCGATCAGAACTCTTTCCTCTAACGCAACAACGGTACCTTCCCAGCCGTCAGGCAACATCACAAGACACACGCAAGCGACTGCGGGCACGGTCTCGATGCTCCTCGCATCGTTAGTTCTGGCTCTCGGCACACTCTACGTTGTCGCATCAGCACTGAGGGTTAGATTTGCGCACGGCTTCCTTGAGAGAGAAGCATCGAAGGTCAAGCTCTCAAAAGCGACCTCGTCAGCAAGCCTGTTTTTCGCGCTGCTTTCCGCTGCGCTCGCCGCAGTTAGCGTCAATCCTCCGCTGCTCGTCTTCTCGTCAGTGCTGGCCGCGGTATCAGCGCACTTGTACATAAAGGGCAAGAGAGCAGAAAAAGCGCTAGTGAGGCTCCTCGCTTCCTAGCAACGCTACCCGGGGCTCTCCACCCTTAAACGTGTAACCTCTCAGGAAAACCTCGCAGTTGGAGTGAATCCCGATGTTCCCAGCCGCGTCGAGGGCTATCAACCCGATGGTGTTTTCCTCGGAAAACAGCCTCGTGACCTCGTGCACCACGTCACGAACAGCCTGCTCAACGCTTACGCCGGACTTCACCTTAAAGGCCACTCTCGCCGCTGCAAGGTACCTGGCGATGAGCTCCCCGATACCGGTAGCAGAGACCGCCACCACACCGTTCTCGGCGTAGACGCCTGCTCCGGGGAGGGGTGTGTCGCCCACACGTCCCGGAAGCTTCAACCACAGCCCGCCAGTGCTGGTGGCAGCCGCCAGGTTTCCATCCCTGTCTAAGGCAACTGCTCCGACAGTGTCTGGTAGAAAGAGCCTGGCGATCTCAAAGTTCCTCTTCCACAAATCATAGCCGAGACTCCTCGCCTTTTCGAGAAGCTCCCGATACCTCTCGAGGAGCCTTGGCGGAGGGGGCGGGGTACGCTCGAAGCCCAAGGCCTCCGCCAGCTTATCGGCCCCATAGCCCACGAGAAAGACGTGGTCTGTTCTCTCCATGACTTTGCGCGCCAGCGACACGGCATTCCAGGTGTACTTTAGCGAGGCTACGGCTCCGAAGCTTAGGTCTCTCCCGAACATCACGCTTGCATCCAGCGCCTGCTCTCCCAGAAGGTTAAGTGATGCTCCTTTTCCCGCGTTGAAGACGCCGGAGCCTTCCATGCTCTTCACCGCCGCTTCAACCGCATCCAAAGCGTTTCCCGAGGACAGCGCACTCATGCCATCATAGAGGGCCGAGCGCAGTGCCTCCTCGATCGCTACCCGCTCCTCCAAAATAGAGGGTCTGAACCTCCCCGCACCACCGTGAATTACGAGCACTTCTCGTAGCACAGCTTAGGTGTAGTACTGGTACTTTTTAGTTTTTCCCATGTTTACTCCCGTGTTCGACATGCGTCTTCCCTCGCTTCCAATGGTTTGGAGAAGGGGTTGTGGGAGGGTGCTTGAGCAACACCTGCACACCTCTACGGCTCTTATCAGCCACAGCACGCGTGAACGCCTATAAACCCCCTCATGCGCTCAGCCTTGATTGTCGAGGTCAGCGCTGAGGTCTGGGAAGCGTGGCGGGGTGGCTCGAGCTGACCGGCCTCGCAAAGACTTTGTGGCGCCTCAGGTAGCCGAAGCCCCTCAGCAAGGCCTTCGCCACGAGGAACACCAGGCACATCCTTCGGATTTGGAGAGGCTATGCTCAGCAGGCCTCGTGAAGGAGGCTGTGGTTGGCAACATCCTCGTGCTGCTCGGCTAAACGGCGAGGAATTGATGTGCGGCGATGCTGCCTTGAGGCGCATCAGGCGCGGAGCCTCAGCTGCTTCCCGTGCAACATAACCGTCGCTATGTGCGAGCATGTCCTCGCCTTCCTCATATAGCCGTAAGCCCTGGAGAAGCAGTCAGCCTTCAACAACCGGTGTAACGATGTTATACTTTCAGGGTAATCATCGGAGCAAATATTAACCCCCTGTGCTAGAATGTAGCTAAGGCTCGTAGCAATAAGAATTGGCCGGTGAAGGGGTGAGCCGGCTAGTGGAGGCGCGGGCTACAGGGTGCTTCCCTGAGAAAACTGGCGCCGCACGGGGGCGCCTGCACTCTCGGGGAAAAGAAAGTGGGGCGAGAGGGGGCAAAACAGCTCGAATCAGGCAGGCCGAGGCCCCGGCCCGCGGTTGGCCGCTGCGGTGCGCGGTGGCCACCGGCTGCTCCTCCCCGGAAGCCCCCGAGAGAGGCAGGCCCGAAGAGGGCGATGCGACACCCCCGTGGGGCGACCCCGAGGCTGAGCAAGGATGACGACGACTTCAAGGGGGGCCAGCAGGGGCAGAAAAGGAGGAGCTTAGGCACGGCTTTCATGGAAATATTTTTTACCACCCTTGCTGAGCTAAGCTTTGGTGCGCAAATGTACCCGGTTGGAGGCTACCCAGTGATCCCACTTCAGTTCAACATAGGTCCCACCGAGATACTCCTCCTCATCGTAATCGCGCTAATCCTCTTTGGGCCGAAGAAGCTCCCCGAGCTCGCAAAGGCCGCCGGTGAGGCTGTCAGGATATTCCGAGAGGAGAGCCAGAAGATAACCTCTTCGGTCGAAGAGGCGACATCCCCTAAACCCCAAACAACCTCCCTCTCAGATGAGGAGCTTAGAAAGCTCGCCGAGAAGCTTGGCGTGGAATCCGAGGGCAAATCCAAGGAAGAGCTCGTTGAAGAAGTGATCAAGAAGGCTAAGGAGAAAGGCCTCATATAGCCGTTCAACAGCATTTTAAGCAATACATACATTTTGCTGCAAGCTTTCTCTTCTTCCTAGAGGTTCATGGAAGTCCTGCTTAAAAAGAGGCCGAAGAAGTACCTGCTCGACTACTTGGCTCAGTCCAGCCAGAAAGTGAGTGAAGAGATCTCCAGAGTGGAGCGGCTCTACGAGGAATTGCTGAGGAAAGGCGAGTCGAACGCCTTCTTGAAGGCCCTCGTAGAGAAAATAGCATCCGAGCTCACGATCCCCGACCCTCCCCTCCCGCCCGAGTCCGAGGCTCTGCCTCAGAGGCTCGAGGAGTACGAGAGGGGTCTCAGGTCTCTTGAGGAGGCGCTTAAACAGACACTAAGCTTCCTTGAGAGAGTTGAGAAAGTGCTACCGGAGGCAGACAAGGCTGTCGAAAGAGTTGAGAACTACGTGAAGCTCGTAAGCCCGCTCAACCCAACGATGGCCTCCGAAGCCGCCAAAGCGGCAGCGAGGGTGAGGAGGGTTCAAGAGCTGCTACTGAAAGAGCCTAAAATGTCTACTCTGGCAGACCTCGAGAGGGGGCTGGAAGAGCTCGATAGAGTCGAGAGAGCTCTGAGAGCCGAGTACGAGAAGGCTCTCGGTTTCATACTCAGAGATCTGCAGGCGACACGAGAGGTGGCCAGGAGGGCTGTTGCCGCCGCGGTTCTCCAGGAGAAGAGCGTCCTAGAAAGGGAGGTCGAAAAGCTTAACAGGCTGGAGCAAGAGCTCGTGGAGCTCAAGGTGAACCCACAGCCGCTTGACACGCAGAAGTTCTACGCGGAGCTTAGAAGGATTAAGAGCGCTGCGGAGGAAGTCCTGAACAAGAACCTCGCACCTAGCGAAGCTAAGGTTCTCGAGTCTGTGCTGTGGCTGGCCTCCTCGAGCGACAGTAAAGTCTTCGAGTTCTCGGACTTCGTCGAGCTCGTAGCCAGGAGAGGAGAGGTCGGCACAAGTGAGGCGCTGTCCGCCTTGTATAGGCTGTCGAAAAACGGCGCAGTGAAGGTGGTTGTGCGGGTCCTCGCGTAGTGGCTCTGCCTAAGCTAGAGCTTGAACACGACGTTCTCAGTCGAAGCCAGCAGGCCGCAGGCCCGCTCCGTCAGGTAGACGTAGCGCGTGTTGCCCACTACTGCCTCCCTCACGAGGCCGGCTGAGCGGAGCTCTCCAGCGCAGCGGCGGTGTGCCTCGAGTTCCTCGCGGCGAAGGCCCTGCTGAGCGGCCTAGGCTCGCGCAGGCGCCACAGCGCTTTCGTGAGGCCGGTCAGCTCCAGCCACCTCGCAACGCTCTCCCACACCTCCCCGCTAACCTCGACCATCATGGCTAAGCGCTAGGGGGGTTATAAGCGTTCACATAAGCTGTGCTCGTCGAGGCTATGTCAATGCATAGTGCTCGAGCGCTCAGAGACTATCTGCATCCGCTTGACGCCAGCCGAGAAGAAGAGGCTGAGGAAGGAGGCCTCGGAGAGGGGCCTGAGCCTCTCAGACTACCTGCGGCTCAAGCTCCTAGGCTGAAAACTTAAAGTCTTTTTTCCCTATTTTTCTGTTTTTCCCACCTTACCTGACCATCACGCATACTGTGATATTACTAGCCCAGACCGCGGAGACGTTGCTCGAACACCCTCCCGCAACCCCTCTCCAGCGCGATGGAAGCGAGGGAAGACGCGGGTCGAACACGGGAGAAAACAAGGGAAAAACTAAAAACGCCATTGTTACGTCCTGGGAACAATGTCCTAACAAACACGGAGTAGATGGGCCTGCGGGGCTAAATAAGGGTGCGGTCTTGCCCCCTCTCGAGGGTTCCGGGGGAGCGTTATAATTCTTCATATATGCTGTGACCGCTAAGCGTAGAGAGGGCGCATGGATGCTGCTCGAACACCCTCCACAACATCTTCTCCAACCCTCAGGAGTTAGAGAAAGCATAAGTCGAGCACAGAAGAAAACGAGTGAAAGACTAAAAAGTACCATCGATTACGTATCTAGGAGTTGAGCTTTGAGCGTGGTTGCAGGTATCGACGAAGCAGGTAGAGGGCCTCTTATAGGGCCGATGGTTGTTGCAATCGCGTGTGCCGACTCTGTTAAGCTTAAGTGGCTGGAGGCTTTGGGCGTTAAAGACTCGAAGCTCGTTTCCCCGGGACGCCGGGAGAAGATACGGAGAGCTTTAGACAGCATCCTAGAATACTCCGCTTTGCGCGTTGTCCCTCCGGACGAGATAGACAGGGCTGTGCAGAGGGTAGGGTTCGCGAGCTTAAACGAGCTGGAGCTTAGGGTTATGGCTGAGCTAGTGCTCGAGGCAAGGAAAAGGGTTCCCGTCGAGAAAGTGTACGTGGACTCCCCTGACCCGGTACCGGAGAGGTTTGGCAGGAGGCTGTCTGAGCTGATAGGCGGGGGAGTGGAGGTTGTAGCCGAGAACCACGCAGACAGGAAGCACATTATAGTTTCAGCGGCTTCGATCATCGCGAAGACTGAGCGCGAGAGAATAGTGAGCGAGCTCAAGAAGATCTACGGCGACTTCGGTTCAGGGTACCCATCGGATCCAAAGACCCGCAGGTTCGTCGCCATGTGGATTGAGAGAAAGGGGGCACTACCTCCAATAGTCCGCAGGTCCTGGAGCACTCTGAAAAACCTTAAGTAGTATCCCTTGGGGAACAAGAAGGGGGTTACCTATGAGCCAAAGAGGCTTTTACGCGCACCCCACAGCGGTAGTAGAGGAAGGCGCGGAGGTGGGGGAGGGGACGCGCATATGGCACTTCGCGCACGTTAGATCCGGTGCGCGCATTGGGAGAAACTGCAACATAGGAAAGGACGTTTATATTGATGCTGGTGCCGTGGTGGGGGACCGGGTGAAAATACAGAACGGCGTGTCCGTCTACCGCGGCGTGGTCATCGAGGATGACGTCTTCGTGGGACCGTATGCGGTGTTCACAAACGACAAGTACCCTCGAGCATTCTCCACCGACTGGGAAGTCGTTCCCACGGTCGTGAAGAGGGGGGCAAGCATAGGGGCCAACGCTACGATCGTGTGCGGAGTCACTATAGGTGAGTACGCTATGGTCGCCGCCGGGAGCGTTGTAACGAAAGACGTCCCACCCCACGGCCTCGTCGCGGGGAACCCAGCCCGCCTCATAGGCTTCGTGTGCTACTGTGGGAGGCCGCTTAAAGAGAAGGTTGGTGAGACTAGTGAGAGCATTACCTTCAGGTGCTCCCACTGCGGTCGAGAAGTCGCTATAAAGAAGGAGCACCTCAAAACCGCTGAAAAATCCATCGGTTAAAGCTTATTACCGATAAAGGTACCATTGAATAAAAGCGCATAGTAACTACTCTTTATCTCATAGCGGACGCGATATACGCACGATGCAGAAAGAGTACATTCTAACCGTAGACGTCGGCACCACCACCGTTAAATCAGCCCTGTTCCACGTAACCGGCAAGCTTCTCGCACTAGAGGGGCAGGAGTACCCGACATACTTCCCGCGTCCCGGGTGGGCGGAGCAAGATCCGGATGACTGGTGGAACACTGCAGTGCAGGTAGTTCGAGGCGTCCTCAAGAAGTCGAGGGTGGATCCTGGGAGTATTCTAGGTGTGTGCGCAAGCAGCCAGCGGGAGACCATGGCTTTCCTAGATGAGAGTGGGCGTAGCCTAGGGCGCGTTCCAATTTGGATGGACAGGAGGAGCGCGCCGCAAGCCGAGAAAATAAAGGAGAGAATCAGCCCAGAGGAAATATACAGGAAAACGGGTCTAGTCGTCGACGCAACGTTCACCGCAACGAAGCTCTTGTGGTTCAAGGAAAATCAGCCCGAGCTTCTTAAAAGGGCTAAGGTGGGCCTGCAGCCTAAAGACTACATCATTTACAGATTTACCGGGGTAACCGTCACAGATCACACTGTAGCGTCGCGAACTATGCTTTTCAACATACACTCCCAGCGCTGGGATGACGAGCTGATAAGAGACCTCGGGCTCGGCGAGTACGCTGACCTCCTCCCGGAGTCGCTACCCAGCTGGGAAGTCGCCGGCGAAGTCACACCCGAAGCTGCCTCCTTGACCGGCTTGAGAGCAGGCACGCCGGTGCTGGCCGGGACGGGGGACAGGACCGCTGAGATCCTCGGGGCGGGTATCCTTGACCCAAGCAGAGTGGAGGAGTCTACGGGCACTGGTTCGACTACGGCAACCCTGCTCAGGGAGCCGCGCCTAGATCCAAAGATGAGGTTCTCTGTGGGGGTTGGGCCTATACCTGGCACGTGGGCCCTAGAAGCGGGTATGTCGACTGCTGGGGCTATACTGAGGTGGTTCCGGGACAACCTCGCTGAGGGCGTTAACCTGCTGGCTAGCTCAACCAAGCGCAGAGCCTACGAGTACCTAGATATGGAGGCCGAGTACGTTCCACCCGGATCCAACGGCTTAATAGTCCTACCGTTTTTCTCCGGTGCTCGGAGTCCGCGTTGGAACCCCTACGCTAGGGGCGTCATCTTCGGGTTAACGGTGTTCCACACGAGGGCCCACATCTTCAGAGCCATGATGGAGGGGGTCGCCTACGAGTTGAGGAAGATCCTAGAGGTTCTGAGAGAGCTCGAGATAAAGCCGTCGGAGCTCGTGCTGATGGGCGGGGGTGCGAAGTCGCCCACGTGGGCTCGGATTAAGTCGAACGTCACAGGCCTGGAGGTGGTTTTGCCGGAGCTACTGGACGCCGCTCTCGGCGGCGACGCCATGCTGGTGGCGGTTGCTAGCGGGGCCGTCGGTAGCTACGGAGAGGCGGCGAAGTTGTTCTTCAAGGAGAGAGTGAGGATAAAGCCCGAGGCGGGCGCTGTGGAGATTTACAACCGCTACTACTCTCTCTACGAGAGGCTCGCCGAGGCCCTCAACGATTATTTTAAGGAAGTCTCGCAGTTGGCCGAAGTACCGGTGGTCACCCCACCGTGGGACATCGAGAAGCTCGTCCACCTGTTGCTAAAGCTCGAGTCATAACTTACCCACGTACTCTTTGAGCCAGACAACAACCCTCTCGTAGCTTTCCCTACCCTTCTGCGTCAGCTCTACGTATTCCCCGTCATCCCCTTCAACAACGCGCAGAAGCCCCTTTTCCTCCAGCCAGCCGAGGTATCTGGTAAAAGCCGGGTAGTTGAGCCTGCTCGCCATCTGGAGGTGGGTCTTCTTCATCCTACCCTCACTGTAGAGCGCGTCGAGTATACGGGCGATCACTATGAGATCGACTCGCATTATCAACTAAAAGAGAGGAGAAGCAAGAGAAGATAAATATTTTCATTGACTTCTCGAGTTCCCAACAATCATCTTCAGCTCCTCGATAGCGGAGGGGTCTTCGATGGTGGTGACATCACCCAGATTCTGCTCCCCCTTCACGATCGCCTTTATGACCCTCCTCATTATTTTACCGCTCCTGGTTTTAGGGAGCTTTCGCACGAAGAAGATGTTAGCGGGTTTTGCTATAGGCCCTATGGTCTCTGAGACGAGGTTCATTAGCTCCTCTTCGAGCTTAACGCTCGGCGTAAACCCCTCCCGCAGTACCACGAACGCTACCGGGACTTCTCCCTTAATAGGGTCAGGCTTCCCGACTACAGCGGCCTCAGCCACGGCCGGGTGCAAGACTAGAGCGCTCTCCAGCTCCATCGTCCCTATCCTGTGCGCTGCAACCTTCAGAACCTCGTCTGCCCTGCCGAGAATCCAGAAGTACCCGTCTTCGTCTCTCATGGCGTAATCGCCCGGGTAGTAGAAGCCCGGGAACCTGCTCCAGTACGTTTCGACGTAGCGCTTAGGGTCGCCCCAAACGCCTAGCAGCATGCCGGGCCAGGGCTTCCTCACCACCAGGTAGCCCTGAATGTTTGGGGGGGCCACCGCGCCATCTTCCGTTAGAACCTCCGCATCAACGCCCGGGAGTGGTAGAGTGCAGGAGCCCGGCTTTAAGGGTACTAGGTCGATGCCCGCTGTAGGAGCTATCATGAAGCCTCCGGTCTCCGTCTGCCACCACGTGTCGATGATGGGGCACTTGCCCCTACCAACCACCTTGAAGTACCATTCCCAGGCCTCGGGGTTTATTGGCTCCCCGACGCTGCCGAGTATCCTGAGCGACGATAAATCATGCATCTCAACCCAGTGGTTGCCGTAGCGCATGAACATCCTGATCGCGGTTGGCGAAGTGTAAAACGCAGTGACCCCGTGCTTCTCGATGATGCTCCACGTCCGATCGGGGGCCGGGTAGTCCGGAGCCCCCTCGTACATCACGGTTGTTAGGCCGTGCATTAAAGGACCGTAAACCACGTAGCTGTGACCTGTGATCCACCCGATGTCGGCTGTGCACCACCACACGTCTTCATCGTTGGGGTTGAAGGCCCACTTTAGCGTCCAGTAGACCCAGACTAGGTAGCCCCCAGTGCTGTGGTAGATTCCCTTAGGAGCGCCAGTAGTGCCGGACGTGTAGAGGATGAACAGCGGATGGTTTGCGTCCAGCTTCTCGGGCTCAACGTACGCGCTCCTGCTTATGCCCTCCATCAGGGTGTGGAACCAGAAGTCCCTCCCCTCAACCATGTTCACGTTCACCCCTGCGCGCTTAACAACGATCACGTTCTCGACCGAGAACGTCTGCTCCAACGCCTTGTCGGCTATCTCCTTAAGCGGCACCACTTTCCCCCGTCTGAACCCCCCGTCGGCTGTCACGAGGAGCTTGGCCCTCGAGTCGTTGATCCTTCGGGCCAAGGAGTCGCTGCTGAACCCCGAGAACACCACAGTGTGCACAGCGCCGATCCTGGCGGCAGCGAGCATGAAGATCGGAAGCTCTGGGATCATCGGCAAGTAGAGGGCTATCCTGTCACCAGGCTTAACTCCGAAGTTCTTGAGGAGAGCGGCCACCCTGTTAACTTCCACATACAAGTCCCTGTACGTGTACTTCCTCACCTCGCCATCCTCACCCTCCCACACTAGCGCAACCTTGTTCTTCCTCCAGGTCCTGACGTGCCTATCCAGTGCGTTGTAGCTGGCGTTGATCTTCCCCCCGACGAACCACCTGTAGAAGGGCTTCTGGGAGTCGTCCAGCACCTTGTCCCAAATCCTGAACCACTCCAGCGCGCGGGCGTGCTCGTCCCAGAACTCTTCCGGGTTTTCAAGCGCCTTAGCCCTGAGCTCTTCGAGCCTAGTCGTAAGGACCTTCCTCTGCTCTACCGGAAGCACACCCATCGTTGATCAACAAACACAATTAAGACAGCCACTGAATAACATTCCCGCGTATTCATCATTACAAAACTATGGGGACAGAAACCCGTATGTGAGTGCGCGAGCATAAGAGGTGGAGCCAGCGTAAGCCATTACAAAAATTTTCGGTGAAGTGGACCGGCCGGGATTCGAACCCGGGACCTCCGCCGCTCTCGGGGTGCGGAGCCCTTGCAAGGGCGACATCCTCCCGCTAGACGACCGGCCCTCGAGCTGCTCAAAAGAGTTAACGTTATTTATTCTTTACCTGAGAGATATCCTCGATGATGACAGCACGTCAGTTTGAAAGATGATATTATTGGTCTTTGCTGACGCGAGTTAGACCGGTTGGGAGTAAAGCCACTTCAGCTCTCACCTCCTGAAACTCCTGAAGAGACCGCGGCGTGCTCCTGACGTTAAGGACGACCAGCGATCTACGCGCCGACGGATCCGAGACGTAGAGGGTTAATGCCTCCTCGAAGCTCAGGCTCTCGAACCACGTGTAGTCATGTATCGCTAATCCTTCGATCGCGCCCCGGTGCACCGCGGCGTAGATCCCGAGCCACGGGTTTATTGGCTCCACGGGGGAGTCGGAGGACCCCATTACGGTGGCCCCAGTGCTGAGCAGGGATTTGTACGCGTAAACCCACTTTGTCCGCTCCCCCAGCCTCTCAGCGATCCACGTGTCGCTAAGCACGAAGTGCGGCTGAACTGAAAGCCTTGGTCTCAACTCTGCCACGACTTCAAGGAGGTCGGGGGGCGTCACCGAGGCGTGCTCTACTCGGAGCTTGCCCGCGGCACGCCGGGAGGCCTTCAGGGCTTCTTCAACAGCTCGGTCGCCTATAGCGTGTACGGCGGTCTCCAGCCCCTCTCCCGCCGCCTCGGCGGCTATTTCGGCTATTTTCTCAGCGGTCAGCAGTAGGCTCCCGGAGGTCTCGCCGTCGCTGTAGCGCTCCCGAAGGGCGGCCGTCCTGGCGCCTAAGCTTCCGTCGGCAAAGATTTTCACTCCCTGAACAAGGTCAGGGTAATGCCTGTGGACGCCTTCGAGGAACGACTGGTAGTCTATGTACGCCCTGTACTCCTGGATAAATTCTCCACTCTCCTTCAAGCTTTTTACCAGCTCGAGCTCGGATCGCGAGCTGGACATCGAGTGAAGCGAAGTGACCCCATAGGAAAGGTACTCAGAGAGCAAAGTTTTCACCAGGCTCTTTACTCTCTCCGCCGGGGGTGGCGGAATCTTGGATAAAGCGTACCCGACAAGGTCCTCGAAGATTATCCCCGTGGGTTTACCGTCCTCAACGTGGATAAATTTCCCGCCCTCCACGCTTGGCTCGAGAAGCCCGAGGATCTTCATGGCCTTTGTGTTGAGAAGGGCCGCGTGCCCGCACACCCTCACCAGGAGTACTGGGTTGTCTCTCGAGACGTCGTCGATGTCGTGGCGCGTAGGGAAGCGCTTCTCGGACATCTTGTCTTGGTCCCAGCCCCTACCTACCACCCACTCCCCCTTGCCAGCCGATAATACTGCTCTCCTTACTTGCTCCCTCAGCTCCTCCAGGGATCGAACACCCCGGAGGTCTAGCCTACCGCGGCTTATAGCGGTGGAGTAAAGGTGCATGTGAGCGTCCGTCATGCCGGGAACAACCAACCTCTGATCTACATCAAGCACCTTGACCGGCTCGAACCTCCTCACACCCTCTTCTCGACCCGCGTAGAGGACCCCTTTCCCCGGGGAGAAAACGATGCTGTCTACGTCCTCGTTGAGGGGGTAAGACACGTTAACCAGGGCTAGGCGCATGGTAGGGTATTTAGCGCAAGCTCATCATATAAAACTGTGCCGTCCCTCAGAGAGCTACTCAAGGATCTGATACCCGAGGATCTTTTGAACCTCGTTCCATCGAGCTTCGACATAGTAGGCTCTAGGGCTGGAGCCGTCGCGATCGTCGAGATACCTGAGGAGCTTGAGCCGTACAAGAGGGTTATCGCGGAGAAGATAATGGAGCTGCACAAGAACGTTAGAGCGGTGTACAGGAAACTCGGGGAGAGGACCGGCGAGTACAGGGTACGGGAGCTGGAGCTTATCGGCGGAGAAAGAGTGAGGGAGGTCCTGCATAAGGAGCACGGCTACCTGCTTAAACTCGACGTGACGCAAGTTTACTTCTCCCCCCGCGAGGCTACCGAGAGGCAGAGGGTCGCTAGCAAGGTTAAGCCCGGAGAATTCGTTGTCGTGATGTTCGCTGGGGTAGGCCCCTTCGCAATCGCCATCGCGAAAAAGCAGCCGCTGGTCGATAAAGTGGTTGCCATCGAGCTCAATCCCGTCGCATACAAGTACATGGTGGAGAACATCCGGCTTAACAGGCTCGATGGGAAGGTTGTGCCGGTTCTAGGCGATGTCCGCGAGGAGGCACCGAAGTTCGCTGGCAAGGCTGATAGAGTCGTGATGCCTCTACCGAAGGGCGCCTACATGTACCTCCGCGAGGCCTTCACGTGCTTCAAGCGCGAAGGGGGTGTCCTTCACTTTTACTACTGGGACCGTGAAGACGATCTGTTCAAAAGAGGGTTCGAGATCGTTAAGGAGGCGGCAGAGGAGCACGGCTTCAAAGCAGAGTTGCTGGAGGCGCGCATAGTCTCCCCATACGCGCCGAGAGTGTACAAGCTGGCTTTTGACGTTTTGCTGAGCCGAAGAATATAAAGCCGCGATAAGCTATTGCCGCGCAATGCTCAGTTTTAAGGGTGAACTAGGTGTTTAAGACCGGTATGAAGTTGAGGATCGGCGCGGTAGTGCTAAGCGATTTAGAGAAGGCTATGCTCAAGAGTGGCGTGGACAAGGTGTACGTGGTCTCAGGAGCTCAGGAAGCCCTCAAGGTGATAGACGAGGTCGTTAGGAAAATGGACGTGGACCTTTTGCTAGTCGATGACGTCATTGCCAATCAGATAGGAAAGAGCAAGCTCTCCGAGATAAAATACCGGAATCCTCTCCCAGCGATCGTCGAGCTTGAGACAAACCGAGTTCCGAAGCCCGTGAACTCTTAGCGGAGCTTTAGGAGAGCGCTTAGAAGCTCTGGGAACGTTTTCTCCCTGATTTCAGTCAACTTCGCCTCAAGCGTTCCGTTATAGTACTCCCTCCCGTCGCTGGAGACCACGACTACCCCCCCGCTACACTCCACCTCCTCTCCTAGCGACACCTCGAGGTCAGGTTTCAGCTTTGATAGAGCGGTCAACTTCTCTCTAATTATCTTCTGGACTTTCTGGGAGTCGCCGGTACACGGGTGTACGACCAGCTTGGAGGCACGCATACTCTGAATCGCCTCCTCGAGCCTGCGAGAAAGGAAGATGTCGTAGTACTCGGGGTTCTGCTTGAGTTCGCGCACCACTTGGGACAGCATGCTCTCAAGATAGTTGAGGGCGTAACTGTACCTCTCTGCCAAATACTTACGCCTTATCTCAAGCCTCCTCGGCGCTAGCTCGCTCTCAGCTTTCTGGCGCGCCTCAGCGATGAGCTGCTTAATCCTCTGAGCCTTTATCTCCTCTGCTCTCGTAGCGGCTTCCTGGAGTATTTTCTGGGCCTGCTCCTCGGCCTCCTTTAAAATTCTGCGGCTCTCTTCTTCGGCTACGGCCCTGAGCTCCTCGATCAGCACCTCCATTAGGCTTTTGTTCGTGCTCATGTGCATCACCTAAGGAGAGCTTCAAGCAGGGCTTTCCGCACCTCGTTCTCATTCTTCGCCAGGGCGATCTTCACCATCTCCAGCTTTTCGCGCTCAGCTCTCTCAAGGGCATCCAGGCTCTCCTGAACCCTGCGTAACTCCTCCTCGAGCATTCTCTTCACGCTCTCGTCGAGGGCTACGTCTTGGGCCTTAGAAAGCATCAGTTTAGCCTGCTCGCGCGCCTTTGCGATAATTTCGTCAGCGATCTTCTTGGCCTCAGCCACACGGGCTTCGGCTTTCCTCTGCTCCTCCAGTATTACCCTGATGTCTAGCTCATCCGTCAACGACGCGGCATTTCTTAACCTTTCGTGACCCATTTAAGCCTCACCCCTACGGCTAGCGAAAGCCTGCTATATAACTCTTCCAGGCGGTTAGTGGACGCTTTATCGGATGATGGGATTACCACGACTAGCGGCGGTTCCTTCATTATCGAGGTGACCTGGTTGAGGCGTTCTCTAACAGCGGAGTAGATCTCGCCCTCCAGGAGTGCCACCCTGTTCTCGAGGATCTTCGAAACTATACTCTCGACCTCTTCGGCATTCGGCTTCTTGCTCACCTTGATAACCTCGAAGCCCAGAAGCCTCAAAGGGTCCACGGTCTCTGTCGCGCCAATGGCGACTATGCTCAAGGGCGATCCCGATAACGTAAAACACGTCGTTATTTATCTTTTCCTTTGATCAGCTCCTCGATATCTCTCAGTACCTTTCTCTCAATGAGCTCGAGATCCTCCGGCTTGTATGCCTCTATAGTGACCCTTATTACCGGCTCCGTGTTTGAAGCCCTTACGAGGAACCAGCCCTTATCGGTGTCCACGCGCACTCCATCTATTGTGGTAACTTTATCGTATTCCGCAGAGTACTTGTTCTTCAAGGCTTCTACGACTCTGAACTTCTCCTCGTCGGGAACATCCACCTTGAGCTTCTTGGTAGGGGGCATCGGCACGCGGTATCTTGAGACGGGGCCCCCCAGCTTCTCGACCGCCTCAAGCATGAAGAGCAGAGACAGCACACCGTCGTCCAAGTTGATGCCGTTGTAAGTCACGAAGTGCCCGCTACTCTCCACGCCCAGCTCAGCCCCGGATTTAACCGCGTCGAGGATCATGAATATCCTGCCTACGGGGACGCGTATGACCCTGCCCCCCATCTCGGCTACAACCCTGTCAACCACGCTTGAACACTCAACGTTAGCGGCGACGTTTGCCCTGCCCATCGCGCGGAGCATCACCACAGCTGCCTGCTCGGGCGCCAAGGGCGACCCTGCCTCATCGAAGAATATCACCCTGTCCCCATCTCCGTCGAATGAGACCCCTATGTCCGCCTTTAGGTCCCTGACCAGAGCCGACATGTACGCAGTGTTTTCAGGTGTGGGCTCGCTACCTCTAACCGGGAAACGTGGGTCTACGTCGCAGTTCACCGTGGCGACTTCATAGCCCAAGTCTCTGAGGAGCCTTGGGACCACCAGAGAGGCCGAGCCGTTCCCGCAGTCGACGAGCACCCTAAGCCCTCCGGAGTGGCTTCCAACCTTGTGAAGGAACTCGATGTACTCTGGGAGAATCTCCCTTGCACGCAGCGAGCCATAGCCGCTCAAGCCGGCCCACGTCACCCCCGAGTCAACCAAGCTTTTTATCCTCTCTATGTCCCCCAGGCATATCGGCTCTCCGCCAGGCCTGAACATCTTTATGCCGTTCCACTCAGGGGGGAGGTGTGAGGCCGTGATGTAAGCAACGTGGTAGCTCAAGTGCTTCGAGGCGTAAATAGCCATTCCAATGGGCCCGACACCTGAGTCGACGACATTCGACCCCGCACCCATCAGACCGCTCGCCAGTGCCCGCGCGAGTATGGGAGAGCTGAATCTGACGTCGTGGCAGACGCAGTAGTCCCCGCGTTCCAGGTTGGAAAGAGCGGCCCCTATTAGGGCAACAACGTCCGGTGTGAGGTCCTTCCCGAATACTCCTCGAATGTCGTATGCCCTGAAGATATTAGTGGGTAACGCCACAGGAAAGCCTACGGTGACTCGACCTAATATCCGTTTCTGAGCAGGTAACCGTGGTAAAAGTTACTGCATCATCTTTTAGTTGCTTCTCCCCCGTGTCGACCTGCATTGTTGCAACCGTTCGTTGCCCCTCCCCAGCCACTCCTCAGGGGGCAGGCCAACGGGGCAGTACATTACACTGTGGAGCGAGGCCGAGGCCGAATAAAGATGACTAAGAGTTTAGGAAGCTTGTGGGAACCAAAATATCTATATAGCCTGTGCGACCTGCAGGAGGTGTATGAAGTTCCGCTTAATGGATCTGTTGGCGTGTCCCTACGACAAGCATTTTCCCCTTGAGCTCTACGTGATCGAGAAAGTCCGGTACGAGAGGACTTTCACCTTCAAGAGCAAGCCCGCCTGCGAGCTTTACTGCGCGTTTAAGGGAGTAAAAGTTGAGGAGCTTAAGGGTTCTGACCCAGGGTGCGACGAGTGCATCAAGTACGAGGTGAAGACCGGCGTCCTATACTGCCCTGAGTGCGGCAGGTGGTGGCCGATCAAAGACGAGATCCCGATAATCCTCCCGGATAACCTTCGTAAAAAGGAGAGTGACTTGAAGTTCCTCGAGAGCGTGAGAGAGAAGCTACCCGAGAAAGTAGTGATGGGTGGAAAGCCCTGGAACCTCTCTCAACCTAGTCATGAGTGAAGATGTAGAGTCCGGGCTCCTCCACTCTGATGAAGCCTATCCTCACGAACTGGATTCTGTCTTCCTTTTTGAGCTGTCGGGTCGCCGGCTCTCCCAAGCCTTTTATAACTTTTACAGTGTCGCCCTCAACCTTCAGGATGCGACCAGGATTGTTGTCCTCCTGGGGGACCCACTGGATAATCTGAAGATCTCTCTCTTTAGCGTACCCAATATCGTTGTTTAAGAACTCTAGAGTGCTCCCTCCGTCAACGACCCGGAAGTTTCCAAGGCCCATTAACCTAACCTCGTCCCTCCCGGCGAGCGAGTCGCCCTCCACCACGACGCGCGGCTCGCTAAACTGGATCCTGCGCTTGCCGCGTTCGGGGTACGATGGGTGGACCACGACCTCCGCTGTAACGGGGGTTTGCAGCCCTCTGAGCTCTACTTCGCGGAGAGGCTCTCGAACAAACATGTACCTGTTTGATATCGGCTCGAGGTACTTCTTGTTCAGGGCGTGGATCTTCTCGATGCTTATAGTTGCGGTTGAAGGCTTGATTCCAACCTCGAAGACCATGTCCCATATTGTCTGAGGCAGTATTCCCCTCCTTCTGAGAGCTATGAGGGTCCCAAGCCTCAGGTCATCCCACCCGTCGTAGAGCCCTTTCTCGATGCCCTTTCTTATGACGGACTTGCTCAGAATCATGCCCTCAAGGTTGAGCCTGCCGAAGTGTATACCTACTGGCGGCTTCCACCCGAGGTGCTTGTACACGTACTCCTGCTTAAGCGTATTGACGGCGTGCTCCTCTCCTCTCAGGATGTGGGTAACCCCCATCAGGTGGTCGTCCACCGCGCAGGCAAAGTTGTAGGTTGGCCAGACGATGTACTTGTCTCCGACCAACGGGTGCGGGTACTTCTTCGTGTCTATGATGCGGAAGGCAATCCAGTCCCTGACAGAGGGGTTCGGGTGGGCGGGGTCTGTCTTTACCCTGAGAACCGCTTCCTCTTCACCGTACTCCCCGGCGAGCATCTTTTCCCACCTTTCAAGGTGCTCATCCGGAGGTAGCGTCGAGCAGGGGTCGGGCAAGCCAGCGTCCCGATACCTCTTTATCTCGTCTTTGGGGTGCGTGCAGACGTACGCCCCGCCTCTCTCGATGAGCATTTTCGCGTGAGCGTAATAGATCTCCATCCTCTGGCTCTGCACGTACTCTTCGTCCCAGCTAAGCCCAAGCCACCTCAGATCCTCCTTGATGAGGTCGTATGCCTCAGGCATCGGACGCTTCGTCTTCGGGTCCGTGTCCTCGAAGCGCAGGATGAACTTGCCCTTGTACATAACCTTCGCGTAGTAGTAGCTCAGGATCGCTGGCCTAGCGCTACCGAGGTGAAGCACGAAGTCAGGGTTTGGGGCAAACCTAGTAACGACGACTCCTCCAACCTCATCCACCCCAGGCAACGGGGGTAGACCCCTCCTCTCCTCCCTCCTCCCCCCGGCAAAGGCCTCAGGCCACACGTCCCTTAACTCTCTCTCCTGCTCTTCCAGGGTCATCGAGTTAACTCTCTCCACGACCTCCCTGACCACTGCGACGACGTCCCTAGCCCTAGCCTTCAGCTCTGGAACCTCCGCGAAGACCTTGCTTGCAACGGCCTTTACATCGGCCTTCCCACCGTACTTCACGGCGTTAGCTAGAGCGTACTTAAGGGCAATCCGGTGAATATCGAGCTCCATGAGCCTTCGCACTTAGGGGGACCAGCATCTACTAAACATTTTCGCATGCTCCTCGTCGGTTTACGGCGAAAAGCCTATAAAGCAACGCATAACCATAACTCCTTGGGTCTGCAAGGGCCGGTAGCTCAGTGGGAGAGCGTCCGCTTGGCATGCGGGAGGTCCCGGGTTCGAATCCCGGCCGGTCCACCTCCACTCTGCTATTTTACCTCGCTTAAGGCGAAGATACCCTTCAGCGTTAGCTCCACCTGCGCCTGTCTGAAAACCACATAACCGTACAACAGTAACCGTCGAGCAATGCCTCTACTGCTGGGACCCAAGCTCGACGCTGTGTCCATGAACGCTCTGTGGCTCATCACGCCCCCACTCGCCTCCAGCTCGCTCAGTAGGGCCACGGCCAGCTCCGACTCGTCCCCAAACGCATACTTGACGAGGCTCTGCTCTCGGAAAATCACCGGAGGCTTAAAGGGCGGCACATCAGCGCCGAGCGCTTCGTTCTCTCGGAGATTATATCTGCTCCTGCTGAGAGCACCCAACTGGAGCGCGCGGGGGAGAGCCAGGCGCCTAGCAAACGAGTAACCAGTGACACCCGAAGTTCTGAGCTTTTGCCACAGGCTGAACTGCGGCGGGTTCACCAAGACGAGGCGTTCCGTGCCCGAAGAGGAGAGAGCGTGAATGAGCGAGTGGAGGTAGTCGGCTGTAAGGCTTTCTGCGTGGATACACGCCTCTTTTTGCCCAAGCGCGGCCAGCGCGGACGTGGCGGGTGCGAAGGGTAAGAGCTGCACGCTCTTGCTCGGCTTCGGCTTAGCCATGTAAAGGGCTATTCGCAGGACTTCCCACCAGTCATCTGGCTCGACTGCAGCGGCCTTGTGGACGGTGTGCGGCCCTGGGGCATCGGCTAGGAGCACAGTCAATCTCCCAGGCTTGCGCAAGCCCACGTCGTGCTTGAGGGCCTCTGAGATAAGCCACTCAGGCGCGTAAGCCCAGGGAGGGGTTTCCCCCCATGGGGTAATCGAGAACACGTTCCCGGGACAAGTCTCGCCGTAAACGGCTTCGATGAGCATGGGGTTCACAGAGGCCGGAAGGTGTCGGGAGGCTGCTGTGATGGCTGCTGGGGCGGGGTGATCGGTAGCATGGGTGGGATCCCCAGCTCCTTCAGTAGGAGCATCACTTCGAAGAAAACCATTGATGTTACGAGCTGCAGGAGCTGAGGGTCAGGGGGGCCGCGCAGGAGCTTGGAGCTCAGCTCCTCCAGCTCGGACCTGTCACCGACTGCTGAGAACTTTCCCTTCACCTTCACCGAGAAGACGGGGGGTGCGCTCTCGACGCTGGCTATGAACTCCGCCGTAAGCTGGTTTCCGGTGGCTGTAACGTTTAATGGGAAGTTGAGCTGCATGTTGACGTTTAGCGGCCCCTGGGGTGGCTCTGTGATTTTTTCAGCCTGTAGGTAGGTGAAAGCTATGGATGTTTGCACGAATAGGTTTAATTCTCAGCCTCGACTTAAAGATTGTGGCGAAAGCTGTTATTTCCGGTGGCCCCGGCGAGAGGAGGCTTCTGCTGGGGAACGAGGCGATCGCCAGGGGTGCGCTGGAGGCCGGGATCTCGGCAGCTACAGCTTACCCGGGAACTCCCTCGACAGAGATAGTCGAGTCTCTGGCAGAGGTTGCAAGGGACTATGGGATCTACGTTGAGTGGAGCACGAACGAGAAGGTGGCGCTCGAGGTCGGTATAGGTGTGTCGATGATGGGCCTGAGGGCGCTCGTCGCCATGAAGCACGTAGGGTTGAACGTGGCGTCTGACCCCCTCATGAGCCTCGGGTACACAGGAGTCGTGGGCGGCCTCGTGATAGTCAGCGCAGACGACCCGAACGCCCATAGTAGCCAGAACGAGCAGGATAACAGGATATACGGGATTCACGCCAACATCCCCGTCTTCGAGCCCTCCACGGTGCAGGAGGCCAAGGACCTTACAAGGGAGCTCTACGAGCTATCGGAGAAGTTCCGGTTGAGCGTGATCCTCAGGACAACGACGAGGCTCGCCCACAGCAGATCCCCCGTGGTCTTCGGCGAGTTAGTGAGGCATGGTAGAGGGGCTTCGTTCCACAGAGACCCTGAGAGGTGGGCGCTACTACCTCCCTACAATTTGGCGAAGCACAGAGAGGTTCTTGAGAGGCTTGAAGAGCTTTCCAAGCACCTCTCTGACTTCAAGTTCAACTCAGTCGAAGAAGGTGAGGAAGACACCGCCATCGTGGTCTCAGGCGTCGCCTACAACTACGTTAAGGAAGCTCTTGAGGAGCTGGGCGTCAGGCTACCTGTATTCAAGTTTGCCTCGGTTTTCCCTCTACCCCGCGCCCTCGCGCTGAAGGCGCTCTCCTACAAGCAGGTTGTCGTGGTGGAAGAGCTCGAGCCTGTGTTGGAGTGGCAGTTGAAGATTCTCGCATACGATGAAGGCATGCCAGCGAGGATTCACGGTAAGGATGTCTTCCCGCGGGTCGGGGAGCTAAACAAGGAGATTGTTAAAGCGGGCATCTCGAGGATCCTGGGCATACCCTACGAGGCTCCTCCAGCACCAGTCCCGCTGGTGGAGCTCCCGAGGCGGCCGCCCGTCCTATGCCCGGGCTGCGGCCACAGGTCCACCTACTACGCTGTTAAGCTGGCTGCTCAGCGTGCAGGCGTGAAGCCGGTGTACGCTAACGACATTGGTTGCTACACTCTGGGCTTTTACCCGCCCTACCAGATGGCCGACTTCACGTGGAGCATGGGGTCATCTATAGGGATAGGGCTCGGGATCGCGAGGTTCGGCAGCGAGCCTGTTATAGCGTTCATTGGCGACTCTACATTCTTCCATGCGGGAATCCCGGCGCTGATCAACGCCGTTTACAACAAAACACCCCTGCTCGTCGTCGTCATGGACAACGGCGTGACTGCTATGACGGGCCACCAGCCCCACCCTGGCTCTGGAGTAGGGGCAATGGGCGAGCAGAGGCCTACCGTGCGTATCGAGGACATCGCGAGAGCCGTGGGGGTGAGGTTTGTGGAGGTGGTCGACGCGTACGATATTACCGCTGTGAGAGACTCGGTTCGGCGTGCCCTCAAGTTCTTGAAAGAGACGGGTGAGCCAGCAGTGGTGATCTCCAGGCGGCCCTGCGCACTTCTCGTGCTACGCGAAAGGAGGCGTAGAGGAGAGTCCTTCAAGCGTTACACCGTTGTGGAGGAGAAGTGCATCAACTGCGGGATATGCGTTGACAGGTTTGCGTGCCCAGCTATCGTGCGAGATACTGATGGGAAAGTCGCGATATTGCAGGACATGTGTACCGGTTGCGGGGTCTGCGCTGCGATATGCCCGGCTAAAGCCATTCAGCCGAAGGAGGGGTGAGGGGCGTGGTCAAGAGAAGCGTCATAATTGCGGGTGTCGGCGGCCAGGGCTTGATCACCATTGGGAGTATTCTCGGCGAGGCGCTAGCGGCAAGAGGCTACAACATCAGCGTTGGAGAGGTTCACGGCCTCTCTCAGCGAGGAGGGTCGGTAGTCGTTTTCCTCAAGTACGGCGACGGGGCTGTGTCTCCTATAGTCACGCAGAGCGAGGGAGACGTCCTGGTGGGGCTTGAGCTGATCGAAGCTGTTAGACGCCTGCCCTTGATGAAAAAAGATGGGGTTGTAGTAGTCAACGACTTCCTCCTCCCACCCCCGGGTTCGAAGACCGTGCCAGCGCGCGACGAGCTTCTGGCCGCTCTTCCGCGCGGGAACACCTACGTTCTGGACGCCCGGGAGCTAGCGCTTAAAGCTGGGTCAGACATAGCTTTGAACATGGTCATGCTCGGAGCCGTTGTCGCCACCGGGGTGCTCGACTTAGAGTCTTCTGAGGTAGAGGGGGTCCTTTCGAAGAGGTTCAAGGGGGAATTCCTGAAAATTAATCTCCAAGCGCTCAGGCTAGGATACGATAGCATAAAAAAGGGACCTAAGTATTGACAGGTAGAGCTCAGGCCTCTTTCTCAGAATCTCCCACCCGAGGTTCAGCATCACGCGCATCTGTTCATCCATGTGACCGTGGCGCGAGATAATCTCCTCACCACCGATCTCCTTAACGCTCATCAAAATGTAGTCCAGCTGCCCATCAGGTATCCTGTTAAGGACTCTCCTCAAGAACCGCTGACCTGAGATCTCCATCCCAAGCGCTCTCTTCACGCCAGCAGAGTATGCGCGCGGCTCACCCGCTTTGAGGGCCTTAGCCAGTATCAGAGCCGCTGTGGAGTGGTATACCAGCCCCCCTCCGGTTGTGGGTTTTGTCTGCCCAGCCGAGTCCCCAATGTAGATAACATTACCCTTAACCTGCTCTGCTAGGCCTCCCGTGTAGACTCCCCCTCCTATAACTTTCTGCAACGCTCTGGGGCGGACTTCCCCGTTCGTGAGCCGCTCTAAGCGACGTAGGAGGTACCTTATCCTCGTAAGCACCTTGCCTTTTGATGCTACCCCGATCCTATATCTCTCCTCGTCGAGGGGGACGGCCCAGGCGAAGAAGCCGTGCGAGAGCTTCGAGCCCAGAAAGATATAAACGTAGTCGGTCTCCGCGCTGTAAACTTGTATATCGTACTGGAGGGCTGGTAGAACCCATCTGCGAGCATCAGGCTTCCGAGATACGAGGCTCCTTAAACCTCTGGCATCTACAAGGTACCTCGCTCTCAGCCGTTTAGAGCCGATTTTTACAGAGACATCGTCTATTTCAGCCTTAACCCCTAGCACGACGTCGGCTCTTCTGGAGACGATGTCGAAGAGTTTCTGCTCGTAGAGGGGCCGGTCGACAACCGCAGCTACGCGCGCTTCCTTCTCAACAGTCAGTCTAAAACCGCTCGGCGAGACTATGTGTGCCCCGCGAACGTAGTTCATGGCTACTTGCTCCGGGTTTAGCCGCAGGGCTTTCTCGATGCCGCTGAGGCTGACGAGGCCCGTGCAGTGCTCCGGGAAGCCTACCTTTGCGTCTTCCTCAATTAGCAGGACGCTGAGCTGCCCCGCGATTTCAGCTATGCTCCTTGCCGCTTGGAGGCCTGCGGAGCCCCCGCCAAGTATAATTACGTCGTAGTCCATCCCATTTCTCCTACCCTGTTAAAAGTAAGTTTCACGCGTCAGCAGCTTTAAGTCGCGCGAAAGCTGCTTGGCGATTCCTAGGACAAGTTTCTCCTGCCTTTCGCTCTGAAGCCTGAAGCGCTTAACGAAAGCTTCTCCCTCCGACTCCGCTTTTGACGCCAAGACTTTGAGGAGCTCGAGCGGGGATTTGTCGTTGTAGGTCTTCTTGAGGGCTTCAAGCTCCGCGATCACGTCTGCCCCCTTTCTCAAAACAAGGCCGTTCAGAAGAACCCAGCTGTTCGAGAACGCCGAATAGACCTTCCTCGCCTCAGCTACCCCCCTGTCCGTCAAGCGGATGGAGTTGACGTATCTCCCGCTCCTGAACTCCATTTTCTCCTCGATGAGGCCCTTCTCTTTCAGGGAGGCAAGGGACCGCTCGATGTCGGAGGAAAACGGGATGAAAACCGAGGGGGACGCGGAGAGGGGAACATAGGGGTAGAGGAACAGGATGACGTGCAAAACCTCTTCCCCGTAAGAGGGGGTTCGTCCGTCGAGGTACAGCAAGAGAAGTGTAAAGTCCTCGTGGGTGGGCGCGAAAACCGGCGTTAGGCCAATCTCTTTCGCCACCTCTAGCCGCCAGTCCTGAGACAAGGCTTCACACCTCAACGATGGCCGCGCCTGGCTCATCCACCCCTTCACTTATCCGGGGCCCCCTTTAAGGGTTTTCATGGGCTCCGCGCCTTCGGCCAACCCCGCCAGCTTGCTTGGGGCTGTGCGGCGGGGCTTGCCTCGGCGCCTCTTCGCCTCATCGCGCCGCGCGCGGCACCCGGCGGGCGGCCGTGGGGCCGTGCCGGGAACTGGGGCCGGGGCCCGCTGGCCTTTCTCTAGTGCCGTGGGTCGGGGCTCTCGGGTGGTTCTGTAGCCAGCTCTGTAGCGTTTCGAGGTGCCTTTCTGCCCTGCATGCCTTTAGGAAGAGCTTCGCGGCGTTGTAGCACGCTGCCCAGTCCCTGGTCCACTCCAAGCCGCACTTTGGGCAACGGTAGTAGCGCCTCCTCACTTCCACGCCCCAGGCTCCGCACAGTGGACACTGCTTCCCGCTGACGTTGTTTTCCGGCTGGAACCACTTAGCCCCCTCGTAGAGCGCTAGGTTCTCCAGCCTCTCCGCCACCCTGAGCAGCGTCCTCTGTAGCTGTGAGCCCCTCAGGGACTAGGCCCAAGGCACGTCCACTACGAGTACGACTGTGTAGCCCTGATCCCGTAGCTTTCTCACCAGCGCCCTCACCTCCCTGAGCACGCCTCTGATCCAGTCCTCGTTAAGCTTCTTCACCTTCCTGAGGGTCTGACTAGCTATGCGCTCTGCTCTCTCGGGCGTCAGGTTCATCTTTGATCTCAGCCTCTCAGCGAGCCTCAGCGCCTCCTCAACCGCGTAGCCCCTCCCTTCCCTTTGTAGCCTCCCGACGTCTCTCCTTTGCTTGAACCTCTGGACGGCCTCACTCCAGCACTTAACCTTGGAGTAGCTACGCATAACAGCGGCGAGGAGCCTCAGCATGGTGGTATTGGGTGGCCCAAAGATGCGCTGAGCCAGCAACTTAGCGTCGCTGTCGAATACGAAGGCCACCACGTAGAGGCCGTGGTTGCTATTCACGTCCACAGCAATAACCGCGAGCCTGCTGTTGCCGTCCCACCACACCTGCTTTGCCACGCGGTGCGCAACGAGGCGAAGCCTGCCCCTCGCGGTGAGCTGCAGCGTCAGCTTCACATCGCCGAACCTCCGGACGTCCTCGAGCACAGTCCTGATTAATGATGGCTTCAGCCTCAATGCGACGCCAGCGCTGGGGACGCGCAGCTCGCCACTGGAGGCGTCGAGCACTGCAGCTGTGTTAGCAGTGCCATGAAGCCTGTCGTTGCCGCTGACCACCCTTACGAGTAGCGGCGCTGGCGGCGGTGTGAACTTGACGCGAAGCTTCGACTTCCCCCTGGCCTCCGCGAGCATCCTCTGCCACTCCACGGCGTACCAGAAGAGGTTCTTCGGTAGCCCTGACGTCTTTGAGGCTTCCTCGATCAGCTCTCTGCCGAACCTCTCCGGCTCCCTCCTGAACGCGTCGCCGTACTTACTCTCGAGCTCCTCGCTGGCGCGCTCAACCGCAGAGGCAACGCTGAAGTAGAGGCTCCGGAGCCGAAGCCTCACCTCCCTGCTCGTTTCAACTCTCCAGACCCTGTAGGCGTCAATGGCGTTGTTGCCGTTTTTACTCCCCTTACCCTTCTCACCCATAGTCTCACCCCTTTTACTGGGGAGCCGGGCCTCTAGCCGCGGCCCCCGTCCGCCCCCACCCCCGGAGGCGTGAGGTGCGGGGGAGCCGCAGCACAGCCCAGCCCCCCACAGAGGTGAGATGCGCGGTGTCTCACACCCTGTGAGCCCTGCTGGCAACTGACGCAGTCAAGTCGGCTCGCAACTCAGCGTGTAGTAGCCTGCAGAGCGCTAGGCGCGTCGGTCAGCATCAGCGTCCACAAGCGCAGTCTCACTTGCTGTGAAGCCCCGGCCTGCCGCGCGCGGCCCCAGGCGCGGGGCGTCAACGCGGCCCTCCCGCCGAGCCCGCCCAGGCCCGGCGGCGCTTTTGTTGCGGTTGCGGCCCGTCCACCCCCGAGGGCAGGGGGCCGGCTGCCAGGGGGCGGGGAGCAGCCGAGGGCCGCCGAAATCCAACCCCTCCCCCGGGGAGCCTTATCCCCGGTCGCGCGATCCGGGACCTCGGCCCCCAGGCGAGCCGGCTTGCGGGCGGGCACTACCGGCCCAGCACCCCGCTCGCCCGAGCGGGGGCCGAAGCCGGCACCTTCACGCCTCCGCGTCGCGGCCGGTGGCTCGCGCGAGCCCCGCTCGCCGCGGCGCCTCACCGGCGTAGCCCGCCGCCCCCTTGCGGGGCCCGGCCTCCCCCTCTAAGCCCAGTCCCGCCACGTCCCGAAGGAGCGTGAGAGGGTGGGCTTAGAGGGAGAAAAAAGGGGGTTGGTTTTCGGCGGCCCCGGCCCTCTGGCTCCGCCGCCTCTCCCCCCTAAGCGCTAGCGCGCTGGAGGCGGTGCAGCCTAGGTGCCCGGGGCCTCTGACTTGATTCGAGCTGTTTTGCCCCCCCCGTCCCACTATCTTTTCCCCGAGAGTGCAGACGCCCCTCTTCCCCCTTTGACGGGCGCCAGTTTTCTCGGGGAAGCACGGTGTAGCCCGCGCCTCCCTGGCCGGGTCACAGCTCACCGGCCAATGCCTACGGCAACGGGCCTCCATACCCACCTTGGACAAAGAGGTTAATATTTGTTCCGATGATTACGCCGAAAGTATAACACTGTTACAGTAACCATCGCGATTTCAGGGGTTTTCCAGCAAGCAACTGCGGCTGCTTCTTCCGCGCCTAAGGCTACGTCCGCAGGGCTAGGATATGCTCGCACATCGCCACCGTCATGCTGTGGCGGAGGTTAGCTCCGGCTGCGCGCCGGATAAGCCTCAAGGCAGTATCGCCGCACACCACCTCCTCGAGGCTGTAGCCGAGCAGGGCGAGGAGGCCGCAGGCCCTCTCGGTGAGGTAGACGTAGCGCGTGTCGCCGACCGCAGCTTCTTTGACGAAGCCGGCTGAGCGAAGCCTCTCCAAAGCGGAGGCTATGTACTTTGTGTTCCTCATGGCGAAGGCCCTGCTGAGGGGCTTCGGCTGCCTCAGGCGCCACAGAGCCTTTGCGAGGCCGGTCAGCTCAAGCCGCCTCGCCACGCCCCCAGATCTCGCTGTTGACCTCAACGATGTGTGGTGACTCTTTCTTAAAACCTTTAGCTACTCTCCTCACGGCAAGCACGACGAACAGTATGAAGAGAATAAGGAGCGCGAACTCCACGTGGCTTGTCGTTATCGTGAGGCCGGAGAGGCAGGCGATCACATCCAGCTCGACGAGCTTGAAGGAGTCAGACTCAATGGTCAGGTTGAGCGTGCGTTCCCCGATAGCAAGCTTGTACGAGCCCCTAGGGATGAGGCCAAAGTCTGCGCGCCCTGAGCTATCTGTGACCGCTTCTCTCCTTACACCCGCACCTGTCAGCGAGACCTTAAACCCGCTGAGAGGCTGGTTGAGCGCTCCTACTAACTGCACTCTCAGGCGGTACACCGGTATCGAGAGGACGAAGGTGTTTTGCAAGTCGGACACCTCAATCACACCTGTGAAGACCTTGTCGCCAGACACGTATACCTCGTAAGTGTAAACGCCCGGGAGAACCCCTTCGATCCTTGCCTTCCCACTTAAACCCTCAGCGGAGTAGTTCACCGCGCCGCTTCGAAGGAACAGCGTGAAGTTTTCTATCAGTTCCCCGCTTCCAGTGCGGAGCAATGTCACCTGTACACCAGTCGTATTGGTGATTATGGGTAGGTAAGCATCGCCAGTCATTTTTACGCTGGTCTTAGCTATGACGCTGTTTGCCAGGTAAGCCACGATAATGTACTCCCCCGGAGGTAACGGGCACACCAGGCCCTCTCCGTCCTTGACTGCTCCCGCGGTGACGACCCTCCCGCTTGAGTAGACTGTGAAGTAGGCGTTACGGACGCGCCCGCCCGTCTTATCGTAGAGGGTGAAGCCGAGCGTATATAGTGGCGGTGACACCGAGAGCGTGGGCGGGGGAGTCGTCACCACCACGTCCACCAGCGAGACTCCTCTAGCGAAGAATCTGAACGTCAAGGTGGTGTTGTCACCGCTCAGGGTTACAGCTCGCCCAGAGGGGCCTAGCTTTAGCGACTGCCCCAACACACGGTAGGTGAGGTCCGTAGCTCCGCACAGGCTACTCGGCTGCTTCACATCGAGGCTCACGCTGTAAGATACCCTCGGGAACTCTACCTCGGATGAGTTTACCGCCGCGAGGATGACCTTGAGAGGGTTTCCTTTGAGAATGTTGATGACCTGCGTGGCATTCATAGGAGCAGGGCTACTGGCGAAGACATACTCCTCGGGGTAGGGGGGAAGAGGGATCTTGAAGCCGAAGAGCCCCTGCAAACCGTAGAGGTAAGAGTACCGAACGCTTATAAAGCCCCCCTTGAGGCTCACGTTCTCGAACGGCACCAGGACCTCAAGAACTGTCAGCGTTTCACCTTGGACAGTGATCGTCGACAAGTTCACGGTGAAGTACGGCTTGTCCATTATTCCACTCGTATTGCCTCCGAGTATTATCACCTCAGCCTTGATGCCTAAAGACACAAAGCCGGGGACACGTGGCACGGTGATGTTAATAGGCCTGGTTGTCGACCCACCTGGGACAGTAAAGAACGCCAGTACTGGTGTTCTCGACTGCGTATCCGCGTAACGCACGCTCACAGTGTGCGGCAGGCCATCTAACTGCAGGACCACTGTGTACCACAACACTCCGGTACCCGGGGGTGGAACGTAGCTATAACCGTCGACTTGAACATCCACGGGCTGCTTCCCGGAGGAGGGGTCGTTGCGCACCACAACGATCTTTCCGCTTGTCGTGAAACTGAGTGTCTCGCCGCTGAAGGACATGTAGGTACTTCGCCACGAGTTTCCATTCCACTCGAGTACTTCAGCGTAGTTTATGTAGAGGACTGGAAGAGCTTTTAAAGTAGCCACAATTAGCAGTAAGGAGAGGGCAAAGAGTAGTGCAGTGCGCATGCAAGACATACGTTCCCCACGGCCCACACTAATTTGAAAGTAACGTGCGCCTACCTCCTTCTCGCCTAAGCTTTTCCTTCGACCGCCAAGCCAGCTTCATGGCGCATTCATCCCTGCGCCGGGGCTCAGGCGTATGTAATCTTTAGCTCCTGGAGCATCGCCGAAATCCATTCTTCTGGGTGCCCGAGGGGGTACACAGGAGGGGGTGGTGCCAGTCTCGAAGCTGAGTTGAGGAGAGATCGTAACTTGTCAACTAGAGAGCACATGCTTTAACGCACCATGTTTATAACTCGCCACTTTTTCTCCGTTAGTGATCCCATGAGCGGTGCCCACTGGCTGGAGTCCGTGGCGAAGCGTGTTGTATCAGAGTATGCTGACAGCGATCTGATAGTCGGGAACGGTGGTCTATCGGTTTCGGGTCTACAGCATGTGGGTAGGCTTAGGGGAGAGATAACAATAGTCGATACCGTTCTGAGACTTGCTAAGAAAAGCGGCAAGGAGACAAAACACCTTCTGACTCTATATACTGTAGATGCGTGGAAGGGTAAAGAAGGGCAGCTGAGGCAGTTTAAGGACGTCGAGGAGGCGCGTGGATACATAGGGTGGCCGCTGTATAGGGTCCCAGACCCTCACGGATGCCACTCGAGCTGGGTTGATCACTACTGGGAGGACTTCGGCTCCTACCTTGAGAGGTTCGCGGAGAAAGTCGAGGTCGTCACGACGAAAGACCTTTACGAGAGGAACGAGAAGATGCGGGAGTTCGTGCTCTTATCTATGACAAGTCTACGCGAGAAGGTTATCAGCACAATCAATAAGTATAGGGGGGAAAAGAAGCTCAGCGCAGATGCTATCCCCTTCCAGCCCATCTGCGAGCGGTGCGGCCGCATTGATACGACGGAAGCCCTTGAAGTGGATCCTGTCAATTTCCGGGTTCGATACGTGTGCAAGAACTGCGGGCATGAAGGCTGGCAGAGCCTCAGCGCCGGGAAGCTCAACTGGAGAGTCGAGTGGGTGGGAGTGTGGTACTCCCTTGGAGTCATGTTCGAGCCTTACGGGAAAGACCACGCCACCCCTGGTGGCTCAAGGGACAGTTGCAACGACCTTGCTACTAACGTGTACGGGTTCAAGCCGCCCGTAGGCCTGGCATACGAGTGGGTTGGGTACAGGGTTGGAGGAAGAGACGTAGGAGACATGGGTTCGAGCGACTTCATAGGCTTTTCCCCGAGGCAGTGGGTTGAGGTCGCTGAACCAGAGGTTCTGAGGTTCCTCTACCTCCTCACACCGCCCATGAGACGGGTTGTCCTGAGCCTAGAGGAGATTCCAAGCTATTACGACGCCTTCGACAAGGCGGAGCGCGTGTTCTACGGGTTGGAAGAAGGGGACGAAGACGCATCAAAGAGCTACGAACTGGCTTTGCTCGGAAAACCCTACCCAAGCCCCCCGTTCCAGCTACGCTACATGAACGCGATGATACTCTCGCAGGTTCTCCCGAGCAGGGGAGAGGATGTAAACGAGGTTGTTGAGAGGCTTCGAGAAACCAAGCAGCTCACGCGTGAGTTGGAGCCCTGGGAGCTTGAGAGAGTGAAGACCAGGATTGCGCTGGCTAAGAGGTGGCTCGAGCTTTACGCTCCGGAGCACTACAGGATATCTATTGTGGAGAAGCCACCGATGGAGGAGTTGGCTAAAGTTCTGGATGAGCGTGTAGCGGGGCTTTTGAGAGACCTCTCAGCCTCCCTGGAGGCCCTAGAGCGGTGGGATGAGGAGGCCATTAAAAATGCCATGATGTTGCTTAAGAAGGACAAGGAGGAGGAGAGAAGATTCTTTCAGGCACTTTACCTGCTGTTCTTCGGCAGAAGTAGTGGGCCAAGAATCGCCCCCTACCTCGCTATGCTTAATAAAGACTTCGTGATTAGGAGGTTAGCCGAAGCTTATTCGTTGACTGAGGTGGTGTAAACGTCCGGCTGGTCAGACTACATGGGGGAGAAGACGAAGCCTAGCACGCTGCTCATAATCGTGACATTCGTCCCGCTCTTCCTTAACGCCGGGATATTCGTGATCACCGAGGGGTTTAACGTAAACCCTCACAGCTCGCCCCTCATTTACGCTATAGGATCGCTGATCCTGGCTGCAGTAGCAGTGCTGGCCGCAGTAATCGGACTCACGATGGCTAGAGACGAAGAGCCAGAGTGGGGGTCCAAGCTACCGTTCAAGGTTATTGAGGGGGTGAACATCTTCTCCATCCTACTATCGGCTATGTTCGCGCTACTCGTGCTCCTCGTATACTTCCTTAAAGGAGCGTAGCTAGCCCAGTAGCTTTTTCAGGTTCTGGATTTCTTCGTCCCGCTTCCTTATCTCCTCCCTCAGTGCCGCGTTTTCGCGCTCCAGCTGCTGTACCTTGGCCTCGAGCTCGGACAGCCGCTTCAGCTTTTCCTCTAGGGCTTTCTCGCGTGAGTCAAGTTCGAGTTTCCTGGCCTCAAGCCGTTCCCTCAGCTCTATTAGGGCACTTTCCTTTGACGCAACCATGCGCTGGTAGCCTACCAGCTCCCTCTCCTTGTCGAGGAGGCGCTTCTCCCACTCGATGAGCCTCTCCTGCTCCTTCATCAGCTTCTCGCGGTACGGTTCTAGCTCCTCCTTGATCAGGCGCTCTTTAGCCGCTACTTCCTCGCTGAGCTTTTTGAGCTGGGCTTCTTTCTCGGCGACCTGCTTGGACAGCTCCTCGTACCTGCTCATCAAAGCGCTGACGCGGCGCTCCTTCTCTGAGAGCTCACGCTCAATCCTAGCGAGCTCCTCCATTTTCTCCGCGTAGCTCTTCTCCCGCTTCATCAGATCCTCTTCCCAAGCCTTGAGCTTCTTCTCAAGCTCCGCCAGCTCAAGCCTTAATTTCCTCAGCTCATCACTCTCGCCCGCAACTTTAGTGGCAAAGGCCTTGAGCTCCGCTTCTCTCCTCTCGATCTCTACCTGCTTGGTATTTAGCTCCGCCTCCTTTTGCCTAAGGAACTCTATATACTTGACCAGCTCACCTACCTCCGGGATCCTCGACACTGCCTTGGTCAATTGCTCAAAGAGGGGGGTTAAAGCCCGCTCGCGCTCAAGCAGGTCTTTTTCCTTCTGCTCTAGAGCCGCACGTAGCTCTTCCAGCTCTTTGACCTGCCTTGACAAGCTCTCTGCCTTGGCCGACAGCTGAGCGTACTCGTCGACCAGCTTTGTGTACTTTTGAGTTTCCTCGGTCAGGGTCTTGACTAGGGCCTCGGCGTTCTCGAACGTTGTGCTGAAACCCTCGATGAGCTTAGCCATGTTGTCTAGGGAGTCTCGCAATAAATTGTGAGTCTCCGAGATCCCACGGAGCTCATCCACAATTTTCTTTAGCTCCTCTAGACCCGACGTCTTAGTAGATAATTCATTTAGCTTAGCAGATAATTCATCTAGTTGAGACTTGATGGATGGAATGCTAGAGAGGCTTAGCTCGTTTTTTTGCAGTGTACTAAGTATCGCTTCTACATTGTCTAGAATCACTCCAAGCGAAGATTTAAGCTCTTCCAGCGCGCTCAGGTTCCTCCGGATTTCAGGCAAAGTCTCTAGCGCTAAGTGCTGCTTCTGAATCATCTCCACGGTGTCTGCGATCATCCCACGTAACTCCTCAAGAGATGCCTGAAGTTGCGCTTGAAGAGTTCTCAGATTTGTTCTCAAAGGTTCCTGTAACGTCTCCGGCAGTGCAGAGAGTTTACGGTCGATGCTTGAAAGAGCAACCTGTAGCTGGGCGACTACGTCTTCCTCTCGGGCCTCCTTTTCTTTTGCTTTGCGCAGAAAAGACACACCGACACCCCACCTACACTAGTGGATCTGTGCTATAATTTAGTATCGCTTGTCATTCACCCCTCTGTTGCGCCATCTTCAGATCGAGCTAACTCTGAGAGGCGTTTCTCAATGTTAAGCATCCTGAGTGAGAGATCCTGGTTAGATATCCGGAGCTCGCTGAGTGCGGCGAGTAGCGTCTCTTCAAGCCTGCTTACCCGTTGCGCGAGATCGCTTAGAAGAGCTTCGGTGTCTTGGTACTTAGCCCGGAGCGTGCTGGATTCCGCCTTTATCGATGTCGTTGTGTCTGTCATCACGAGCTCAACTTCCTTTAACTGCGAGAGAATAGTGTTCACATCCGCATTTACGCCTTGGATGGAGTTGTATAGCTTCTCCATCTCTTGAGAAAGCCTTTCAAGGAAAACGTCCATTGAGAGCTTGATTTCTCTAGTCATGTTCTGGGACTCTTGTCTCAGCTCGTCAAGCGTTCTTTTACTCTCGTTCGAGAATTTCTCCCTTTCGCTCCTGAAGCCCTCCAGATGGCTTTCTAGAGATTTCTCCAAATCCTTTATGTTGTCGAGAAGCGCACCAACGCGGGAGTTCAGGAAATCGACCGTTACCTTTAAGGCGTAAACACCGTTGTTGAGTCTGCGTAGAGCGGCAAGCAGGACCGCAATGTCCCCTTCTCCGACCTCCACTATCTCTACTTCGTCTCCTGATTCAGGATCAGACATACCTCTGTTCAGAGGTACGCGTACATGGATAAATTGCTATTGCTGATCCATGGGCCCCGTGGTCGCTAAACGCTCGCTGGATCTCGAAGCTCGGATTTCGTTTACCATTTTCTCTATAAGCTCCTTGTCCGTCTTCGAGAACTCCGTCTTCTCGATTACGCGTGCACCCTTCTCGGTGAGCTTGTAGTACGGCTTGTATAGGTTAAGGTAGCTGCGGCCCACGGAGTACACGACTTTAAGCAACCCCCTCTCAGCTAAGCTTTGAACCTTTTCGTCGAGCTCCTTGGAGAACGGTGGTTGTCCTGAAAACTCGAAGCCTAGGTCAACTCCGTAATCTTTCTGAAGCCTGAATGCCAGCTCGTGGAGCCTCCGCCTGGATACCGCTTTCCCGTAAGAGTAAAGTAGGTAGAGAAGCCTCTTATCGGCCTGGTCCAGTTTCACCGGCAATAAAAACCACCAACTTCGCTCTTAAACAGAAATTATTAAAAAGTTTGTGCGAGGCGATAGGCGTGGAGTATCTTGGGAAGTGCGAGATCTGCGGGAAGGAAAACGTAGAGCTTTACAAGTGCAGGGTTTGTGGTAGGAGAGTTTGCCGGGAGCACTTTAGGTGGGATAAGGGTATATGCGTCACATGCGAGGAGACAATGTGCGAGGTCTGCGGCAGGAAGCTCGCGGTAGGCTACTGCGCGCGGTGCGGCAGACTCGTATGCGAGGACTGTAGCGTTGAGCGAGGTCCAGCTCTGCTTTGCATCGATTGCTATCGGAAGCTCGGAACTACTCCCTAAGCCTCATTTTGTATACTCCTCTTTTCGCCTCAACAACGACCAGGCCGGAGTAGTCGCTGTTGTATAAGTTGAACTTAACCTGCCGCGCGTCGATACCGGCTTTTTTCAGCTCGCCCCTGAGCCGTGAAATTAGGCTATCTGTCGCTCTCTTAAGGAGCTCGCCGTGAGCCTTCACGGTGCTGGAATTAGACAGGTAGATGCCCCTTAGCTTGACGCTGACGTAGAACTTAAGCAGGTATGAGATGTTCAGCGCTATCAGGGAGAGAAGAAGCGCGAAGTACGATACTAAAGGCTCGTAGTTGAGCAGGACCAGGATTAAGGCGCCTACCATGGAGGCGAAAGATGCTATGAACATTGCGTCGGAGATAGAGTCTATTCTCTTGAGCCTTGGGTAGGATTTATCCCGTGACGGGATCAAGGCTATTCTTGTAAGCGCTTCACAGAGCTCCTTCCACAGATCTCCCTCCAAGCCGAGCTCCGACAGGTTGCGCAAAGCTCTTGAGGGGTTAAAAAGCCGTAAAGCACGTATAGCGTCCAGGTCTTCTATCACTTCCTTTAAAAGCTTGGCCCTCTTTCTTGCTCTTTCCCGAGGAGTAAGAGACACGATTTTTTACACGCTACAACGCCATATATTTTCCTATCCTTTATTCCCGTGAACATATGGGCAGCGATGCCCTCAGGAAACAGAATATAGGTGAGAAAGCTAACGCTATTCTTTAACGGAAGAACATGTCTAGCGAGCTCTGACCTTGGCTTGCCTGAGATTTAATCAGCGTTGAAATGCGCTGGAAGTCCTCTTCAAGTAGTGCTTTTAGGCGTGGGTTATAGAGAGCCGCAGCAGGGTGCAACGTCGGGTAGATTGTTAGCTGTCCCCACTTCGATTCAGCCTTGAAGACTTTCCCCCTTACGGACATTATGGATTCAGCCCTGTATCCGTACAAGCTTAGGAGCGTTCTCGTGCTGTGCCTGCCAAGGGTTACTATTAGGCGCGGCTTTATGAGCTCCAGCTGCCTGACGAGGTAAGGTAGGCAGGCCTGTATTTCCTCATCGCGGGGATCCCGGTTTGCTGGAGGTCTGCACTTCACGACGTTGGTTATGAAGACACTTTCTCGTGGCACGCCGATCGAGTGGAGTAGGGAGTTTAGGAGCTGGCCTGCAGAGCCGACGAAGGGCCGGCCTTGCTGGTCTTCGTTAGAGCCCGGAGCCTCACCGATAAAGACGATGCGGCTGCACGGGTCGCCTTCACCGGGTACAGCGTTAATCCTGGTGGTGGAAAGGGGGCAGCGCGAGCACTTTCTTATCTCTTCAGCTACTCTTTTGAGCTCCTCGCGTACTCTAGCACACTCACTCGTTGATTCTGAGCTCTGCATGGTCTCGCCCCACGCGCAGTTCTCCTAGCGCTCCCGAGGGTATCTCGCCCAGAGCCTCCTCACTTATGCCGGTCATGGACGGGATGCCAGCTATTATGCACCCTATTATCACAACTTCGTCGGGCTTAACCGTGACGATGCCTGCTGGAGCTAGGCCGCGCTTGGCTAACCTGAGCAGGATGTAGGAGCCAACCGTGCTACCCTTCGAGTGAGGGAAAACAAGCACCTTGCCAGCAAGCTTCACCCCCTTGAGAGGGTGTGAGGGCTCGATGACCTCAGAGGTTGCCGGATCGACACCGCCGAAGAAGGTTAGAGGCTCCTTTGATACCAGCACCTCGCCTCTCCCTACTCCCTCCGAAACGGGACGCCCCACAACTCTCACTCGCCGCCACCTGCAGCGTACTCCAGCGCTTCTCTTCGGGACTTCAGAACGACCTTATAGCCTTGCGCCTTCAGGTAGAAGGCCGCCTTACCTGAGTCCGTCACAACCTCTCTCCCCGCGTACATGGAGAGGGGTGAAACAACCATGCATGTATCCGCGAAAACGTACAGGTTCTTTGCCCTGAGCTTCTCAACGTGCCCGCTGATCGCCTCATACACTTCTCTGCTTGTGTAGAGTATTACTCTTCGCCTTGCCGGCCCTCTATCAGAGAAGAAGCTAACTACATCCATAACTTCTTCGAGAGATAAGTGGGGGCAGCCAAGCACCACCACCGCACTTTCGGTGAGGCCCCCCTGGTACTCTTCGAGAGTCTCATACAAAGACTTCGCATCCACAGGCACTCTCTCCAAGTCACGCGCCTCGTAGCGCTCAGGGGAGATGCCTTCGATCAGAACGAGCCCCGTCCCGCCCGCTGCTCCAACAGCCGCCAAAAACAACTTTATCTCTGGCACGTTCTCCCGCCTTAGCGGTAAGCCCCTGACCAGCGGCACCCTGTCGCCAGCAGTCCTGCCCACTACGAGGCCTGCAACGTGGTAGAGCCCCCTCTCAGCTACAAGCGATCCCACTTCTCCGAAGTCTATTATGAGCTGGGGTCTCCTGTTCGACTCCAGGTGGAGGCCAGCAAGGGGGGCTCTCCCAGATATGGCCTCGAGGAGGGCGAGCGGGCCCCCGTCCCTGTTTGTCCTAGCCCCGATAACGCTGTTGGCGTAGAGCACCGCGTTGCTCTCAGACCACGCTATGTGATCCCCGTAGCTCACCTTTTCGTACAGGTACGGGGTGCAGGTGAGAGTGGGCCTAACGCCGATCTCGGATAGAGCCTTGATTATTCTGTTCTGCTTCTCGATGAAATCGGCAGAAACTCTCATGTACGGCCAAAGCGCCGTGTCAAAACCACCCGGGTTCATCGTCGCCGGGACGCTTACCCGCGCGCCACTCCGAGCAAGCTCCTCGAGGAATTCCAACCCCTCGTCCCCGATGTTCTTGTAGGAAACCCCCGACACGTGGGCGTGCTTGATCCTAACCAGGCGCTCAGCCCCCAGCGCCTCACCCACCTTAACAACCGCCTTAAGCGCAAGGGCCTTACCCTGCCCGAACTCACCGTCCAGAATCTTCTCCTCTTCAGGCTCCAGGTACACGTCTCCCTCTTTCTAGGCCCTTATCAGTTCCCTTTAAAAGTGTCGCCAGCAGGAGCTCAGCTACCAACCTAGCCGCGATGGGAGTGAAGTCTGGCGCCGTGAAAAGACTTAACTCCGCCGTTGCCAAGTGAAAAACGGCCCCAGGGCTCATTCACCGCGAGAGATTAGGAAAGGGAAGAGCTCGTTTCAGCGGAAAAGCACTAAATAAATTCCCAAAGAGATCAGGAGCAGACCGAGTACAAGCTCGGTCCACCTCCGCAAAGCATTCAAATGCACTGTGACTGCATCGACCATTAATAGTAGCCTCCCGCCGATGATCGTGCCCGCCGCTATCGCAATGAGAGGTAGAACGAAGACGAGGTTGTAAAGCAGCAGAAGGAGGAGTGCGACCGCAGGGCTCTCGCCTGCGAGCATGTAGGTAGCTACGATGTATGGTCCGCTACTGCAGGGCAGAAGGGTAAAGCTCACAGCGGCTCCGGCGAGAAACGCGGCGGCGACGCTACCCTTCTGAGCCCTTGTGAGAAATAGATGCGACGCGCTGTTGAGTTTGTGGGAGATAAGGTCGAAGTATCGGCGAATGTTGGAGAAATAGGCTTTCTGCCCCGCATACCCGTCTCTGCAGCCCTCCTGCCACGTGAAAGTCGACTGAACCACTGCGTAAGCACCTGCCGCCACTGTAACCACAGCAACAAAGTACTTCAGCCAGCTGAAGAGAGACATGAACCTTATCAACCCCAGTCCTAAAAGCAGATAGCAGACGTACACCGCCGAAATGAACGCGACGGAGGCCGACACGGCCTTCCTTCTCCCACTAATCCCCAAGACGGCCATGACCAAAGCCGCGAACACCATGAAAGTGCAGGGGTTAATGGAGTCCGCAGCCGCTAAGGCTAGGATCGTAGGCAGAAGCTCGCTTGCCTTTGTTGTTGGAGTGGGGCTTGGAGATAGAGCCCCCTGCAGGGCAATTCTGTACACTTCGGTTGAGTTGATTGTGCGGTACACCCACTCACCCTGGTAGGTGACTATTAACGTGGCGTTGGCCGGGTTTAAGCTCAGGATTTTGATCCAGCTTGCCTCGTCCTGGGGACCAACAACGACAGCCAGCAACCGTTCTCCCTTAAACACGAGCGTCAGGGGGACTACCCTGGGAAACTCTCTTAGGGCAAGCTGGTACAGGTAGTTGTACTCCGCGAGGAACGTTTGGTTGGAGATATCCTTGAAGACCAAGCGATCTACAGCTCTGCTGAGCAGCTCTCTTGTCTGCCTGCAGTCGGGGCACGTCTCCTCTCCGTACACGACGGCCGTAATGCTGGAATTTCCCTCGAGCGGGGTGTTAGGTCCTGGGGCATCGAGGCCCTGCTGAGTGTAGGTGCTGTTTACCATGATTCTTATCTCTGTTCTGCCACGGAGGCTGACGGCTCTGGTTTGAGTAAAGTTGCCGTAGGATACGACTACGGTGTAATTACCCTCGGGAAGTAGCACTTCGAGGTATCCTATGCCACGAGCCAGGCTCGCATTCCCTCTGTAGACGATAATCTCAGGCTGGCCACCGGTCGTCGATGACGCGTAGACGATGAGGGGGTACTTCACCCTTTGCAGTACTACCGTGTACCTCGCGTTGCTGGTTAGGTTCACCGGGACTGTTACAGCCACGTATCCTGGAGCTGTGATGGTGACGTTGTAGAATCCGCTGGGCAAAGTCAGGTTGAAGCGGCCTGCAAAACTGCCTACCGTTGCACCGTTCACGATCACGGTGAGATTGCCTATACTCCCTCCTTGCTCGGGGACCACCTCAAAGGTCAAAGTGTAGTTGTTACTCGCTGGGGCTCTTTGAAAAATCTCCAGATTCTTACCGCCTACAACGTATAACTTCCCGTTAGTGTAGTGAGCATCTCTGACCGCGAATCCAGCGTCAATGATACCCGTTATCCCGCTGAGGTTACCCAACACGACGATATCGTTGTCCCACGCGAGATAGGTTCCGTCATCGTACACCCTTAAACCGATCTGATCGCCCTTCGAGTAGGGCAACGGAATCTGAAGCTCCCTTAGAGCCCTATCCGCGAAGCTGTATACGGAGAGCCTCACCTCCAGGCCGTTGAGGGCGAGCGAGTACAGGAGCCTGTAGCTAGGCTCGGAAACCCCCTGTAGCGGTAAAGGTAGTTTGAGTTTTCTAAGTGGCTTGATGCCTGCTCCTGATAGTGTGATTTCCTCAACGGTCGAGTTGTCGTAGACGATGCCCAGGTTGCCTGTGGGTAGCCTTACCAGCGAGAGGGCATGACAGATCGTGTAGGAGTTCTCACCTCGCGGCGTAAGTAGAGTGATTACTTTCTCGTTTTGCATGAGGCAAATGTGGCACAACGTCTCTACAGACAGCACGACCACGCTGTCACCCAGCGGCAGCACCTGTAAACCAGTGTTAACGAAGGGTTTCAGGTACGTTCTACGGCTCAGGTCCAGAGTAAATCCCACTAGGTACTTGCCCGTCAGTATGTACAGTGTTGACCCTGCTACAACGGCTTTCCTAACGCCGCTCAGATCGGTGCCGGGAACTCTAGGGGACTGAAGATGTATTTTCCTAATGATGTCGACGAGGTGGACGTAAGAGTAAGGAACCTCGGCGTTTTTCACGAACTCGGTTACCACTAATGTCGAGTTATCCAGAAATATGGGGGATACGTCGGAGAAGCTGTTGAGCTGGAGCCTGTAAACCAGCGATAGATTCGACGCGTAAACGTCGACAAAGCGCTGGTAGTACCTGTTGTCTCCGTAAGCCACGGCTACAAAACTGCCATCCTGGCTTACCGCAACTGAGAGTATGTTAAACTGGTCAAACGAGACCCTCGACGAAGACCAGTGCTCTGAATCAGCAATCAGCAAGAGGCTGGATAGTGCAATGAGAAAAACTAGAGGAAGGCTCAGGATCCTTTTCGCGATCATCCAGCTCTTCCTTCTTTTCACCTTCGACCTTAAAAACGATATCTTTCAGGCTACATACATCCCTTTGCTTTTACGACATACTCTCTTTCACCCTCACGTTCAACCCTACTCCTATGCCCATCAGGTACGGCGATAAATGATTGATAAGCCGATCATAAGAGAGTCGGGTGATCCTCGCAACGGGGAAACACTAAACCGCTAGCTTAGAGCAACCAGCTACTTGATGCAAGAGAACGGTATCACGGTGAACCTACGATGGTGAGGGGGGTTAGGTACATTTCTGCGAGAAGAAAACCGGACGAAACGATTAAGAGTTGCACAGCCGAGTGGATTAACCCCGCAGAAGCCCTTCCGTGCTTCATCTTGCCTACAATTAACCCTCCGGACAGGGCTGTTATCGCACCGGAGTACAGCATTATGGTCTCGTAGAGTGGTGGGTCGAGGGCCCCGAAGAAGCCTCCTGTTCTCTGCAGCGCGCCTAGGGGTATCACGAACACGTAGAGTATCGTCAGCGCTAAGACGAGGTAAATTATCGTTGATATGTAAACCGTTATCGCATGTGGGTTTATCGTGGTGGACTTCTCATCCTCGTAGGTTTTTAAAGCCGCGAAGATGTTGGCGGCAGACTCGAGAACGTCGATTACCCTGCCACCGCTTTCGTTAGCCGTTACCAGTATGGTCACAGCTTTCTTAACGTTTAAGTCTCTGACCCTCACAGGTATCCTTCTAAGAGCAACGTTTAGGGGCTCTCCCAGCTCTACCTCTACGAGCGCCTTCTTGATCTCGGAGCTGAGCGGGCCTGGGACCGTCTCCGCGACCGACCGCAGGGCCTCGTGTAGCGTTAAACCAGACCTCACGGCTTCCGCTACGGACTTGAAGAAGTGCGGGAGTATGCTCGTTATCCTCGATACGTACATCCTGTTAAGGGTGTCCACAATAGCGTAGGGGAGAAAGACCAGGATCAGTGCGGTGAGCAACAGCACGTTGACGCGCGTAGACGTCACCACTATCAGTGCACCGCCTACCAGCTTCAAGCTCGAAAGAAGCTCGTAGCGTAGCCCCACTAGTACATACGCAACCGGAATTACGGCCAGCGCGAGCCCGAGGGATAGTAGGACCGCCGTGCGCCTAGAGTTGAGCATGAAGTAAGGCATGGCCTACACCCGCGACATCAGTCCATCTATAGCCACGTAAATGCCAACAGCAGAAAACGGGATGACTATGAAAGTCAGCACGAGGATCAGGATGTCTGGAGAGAGGACGAGGACGCCCCCGCCGAGGATGTTCATCACGATCAACATGGTTATGAACATTAGCGGCGCGGCAACCATCATCGTTGTGTACACCTCTGCAAGCATGGACAGAGTGTTTACGAGGTTGCGTAGCCTTTGGGTTTTCTCGTCCAGCATCAGCTTCGCGTAGTGCATCAGCACGCTCTTCAAATCGCCGCTAGTCATGTATGCTTCTCTCAGGGCGAGAGCGAAGGACGAGAGGGCTGCGCTCGGTGATCGGGCTGACAGCCTGGCTAGAGCAGTGACAGTGTCGAGGCCTAGAGCCTTGATGTCCCTCAACACCAGGAAAAACTCTCTGCGTAGCTCCTTATTCGTCTCATAGACCGCAACCCTCTCCAGGAGCCTTTCAAGACCCATGCCTGAGGACGCTAGCGACGCCATGTATGCCACCGTAAACGGGAGGTCTTTCTCGATGCTTACGCGCCTTGAGTATGCCCTGTAGACAGGGTAGTACAGCATAAATCCCGTGAAGATGAGTAGAACCGCTAAAGTGAGGGTGAGAGAGGCTGACACGGCGAAAACCGGGGCGATTTTAAAGATGTAGGAGTGGACGAACAGGAGGACCGAGAACGTTGAGGCAGCCGCTAGGACAAGGGCTTTCACGATGCTTTCAACATACGCTTCAAAGGAGATGCTGAAGCCCGCTCTCTCGTAGTACCTCCTAAAAGGCTCCGCTATTTGCAGGAATCTAGCCGTAAAGGCTTCAAGCGACAGGGGACTCACCCTTGCTTAACCTCTTCCCTCGCGTAGTAGCCGTCCATCAGGAGCCGGTAGGTCACCTCCGGGTTTCTGTAGTAATCCCTAACAACCCGGCTTATCTGCTCGTATGAAGTCATACCAGCCTTAGCCATGTACTCTATTACGGATACTCTTCTCTCCAGCTCCTCCTGGACCTCGCTCAGGGTCGTGAACTTTTCCTCCGCTATTCTTCTAATGTGCTCGCTCTCCGCTACCTGCTCGATCCTGTCCAGCACCGGGTTAACCCTGAAGACCTCGCGTGAAACAACTGTTTTCCCCTCCTCGTCTACCCCCAGCAACTCCTGTACGCTAACAACACGCCTGACGATCCTCTCGCCTATCTTCAGCCTTCTCACAAGTATGACGACGTTCATCATGGGTAACAGGAAAATAGGGACGTTCATGGGGGGCGAGATCAGCCTCTTCACAGCGTAATCGATGTTCTCCGCGTGGAGGGTGCACATCCCAGCGTGACCGGTCGCTATAGCCTGGAAAAGCGTAAATGCCTCCTCTCCGCGGACCTCGCCGATAATTATGTAATCTGGCCTCATCCTCATAGCGCTTTTGAGGAGGTCGAAGAGGCCGACGTTCCTGACCCACTCCTCGTAGCTGGGCCTGGTTACAAGCGGGACCCAGTTCTCGTGGGGGAGGCGTAGCTCGGGGGTGTCTTCGATAGTCACAACCTTAGCTTCGGGCCTAATGAAAGTTGCCACGGCGTTGAGCGTCGTGATCTTCCCGCCCGCGGTAGCGCCGACCACCATCAAGCTCCTGTTATTCTCGATCAGGTACCAGAGGTAGGCTGCAAGGTTCGGTGAAATGGTTCCGAGCTTCACGAGGTCTACTAGGGAGAAGGGGACCTCGCGGAACTTCCTGATCGTGAATGTTCCTCTGCGTCTCGAAACCTCGTCTAGGGTTACGTGGAGACGGTATCCCATGGGCAGAGTGCCCTCGACGATGGGTTGAGCGACGGAGACCTGCTTGCCGGCTCTGTAGGTCAGCTTTAAAAGCAGGCTCGCCAGCTCCTCCCGATCCTCAAACACCACGTTCGTTGGAATTGACTCGTAGCGCTTGTGCCACACGTACACGGGGACGCCAACGCCATCGCAAGAGATATCCTCTATCTCCTTGTCTTTTAAAAGCGCGTCTATGCGACTGTAGCCTATAGTGTCCCGCTTAATGTAGTAGAGGTACTTGTCGAGCGACTCGCTCGAGACGCTTATTTTATATTGCTTTATAACGCGTTTTACCTCCTCTTCGAGAAAGGACTCGGGATCACTTGTCAGCTTCCTGAGCGCCTGGTCATACCGTTCGGTCGATGATACCAGAAGGTTCCTCTTTATTCTCTCGAGAACCCTGACATCCTCGGGTGTAAGAGGGGGCTCCACTAACCGGTACTCGAGCGCCCCGTCGCGCTTCCTGACGATGAGAGCATATGCGTAGGGAGGAGCTATCTCGTAGAACTCGAGTAGAATCTCACCCCCGTCCACTCGGGTGTTGATAAGTTGCGCGCACATGAATTAATCCTCTGTGTAAGTCGATGAGTTCAGTTAAAAACGTAGTGCCGTGATTAATTAAAGGTAAAAGTATAATAGCTGTATTTTCACATTGTATATTAGGTGTCATCGTGGCCGGGCCTGGGGCGCTTCAGCGCAGCGAGGCGGTGTACCTTAAGTCCCTAGCGGGCGCTCTTCAGGAGCTGGTAGTTTGCCTCTTCGAAAGCGGGGTCAGTGAGGTTCTTTCGAACTCAGCTGGTACTAGCCCCTGCTCCAGGATCGCAGAGAAGTACGGGTTGTCCCAGGACGTTCTCCTCGAGGAGGCAGTTAAAAGGGGCATTTTGAAGCCGCTTGTGGCCGATAGGCTTGTCTTCTGCCCGAAGTGTGGTCACACGGGCTTTAAGGTGAGGTACAGCTGCCCCAGCTGCGGGTCCCAGGACGTTGAGAGAAACACTCTTTTCAGCCATGTACCGTGTGGTTATATCGGCGTACTGGAGGGCGCCCCAAAGGACACGAGGGGGAACAGGCTGTGCCCCAAGTGCTCAAGGCCCCTAGGCGCTCAGGGGAGAGATTGGGTCATAATCGGCGTAACCTACAGGTGCAGGAGCTGCGGCCTCACGTTCAACGTTCCCTCAGCCTCCCTTGAGTGCCTTTCCTGCGGCGCCGTTTTCGACCATAAGGAGGCCGTTTACAGGGAGGTGTACAGGTACTCCGTCGAGAGGACCGTCTTAGCGGAGATCTACGGGCAGATCCTCAGCAGGAAGATTGCAGACGCCGCGGCGTCGCAGGGATACAAGGTGCATATTGATGCTGAAGTAACGAGCCTCAGTGGTTTGAAGAAGAGGGTTCCGATGCTATTGGAGAAGGGCTCGCAGAGGTTCGTGGTTTACACAGTCTACCCCCGTGACGCTGACCCCGCGAAGGTGTGTGAGGAAGTGCTGAGCACTTACGGGAAAACCCTGGACACAGGCGAGAAGCACCTGATCGTCGGCGTAAGGGTGCCTACTGACCTCTCGAGGAAGCCGGAGCACGTAGAGGTTATAAGTGGAGAAAGCAGCGAGGAGGCTATGAGGAAGCTTAGGGAGAGGCTGAAGTGAGCTTGCTCCTCCTTGAGAATAAGAGATGGTTACGAGCAAAGGAGCCAGTACGCGTTGATCCTCGCCATGTGGCGGCGTGCAACGGCGTGCATATCCTAGAGTTTAGCATAGGTGGTGTGAACTACGTACTACCGCTCGAAAAGTGCGCGTGCTCTCCAAGGAATAGCGCTATCTACAACGGGGAGCGATACTGTGAAGCAGAGTACTGCCCAGAGTTCCTAGAGAAAATAATCAACTGCGATTCCATCAAAGTCAAAGGACGCGTGCTAGGCCAAGCCTTAAGGGTGCGCGGCTCGATAGCGGAGGACGCTACAAACCCGCACGCGCTTGTGTCTTCCGAGAGCGGCGAGAGATTCGTTCTCAAGGGGTACAGGTTGGCTTCGCGCTTCAACCCCGAGCCGGCGTTCCTGGAGTACTTGAGCGATACGGGTATTGCACCCCAGCTCATCCTCTCCTACTTTGTCGGCGACCAGCCGCTTGGCGTTATGACCCGGTACATCGAGGGGGGCATCGACCCCGGCTCAGTACTCTACAATTCCCTTATCAGCACGCTTGGCGGGGATTGCGAGATCCCGGCGGACTTGCTTGAGCGCGTAGCCGCAACCGTCTCCTCTTTCCACAACAGAATGCTCGAGTGCCGGGAAGAGTGGTGCTACCCTCGTGAAGCGGGGCCGCGCGATATTGAGAAATGGGCGCGGCGAGTAAACACTTACCGACAGAGACTCCGCGAGCTCGGGTGGAGTAACTGGCTCACAGGAGATTTTGAGCGCCTCGTTGAAGATGGTTATCGAGGAATGCTGGGACGCAAGATCATTAGAACGCACGGTGACCTGCACTTCTCCCAGATGCTGATGCAGAAGGATAGGTTCTTCCTCGTGGACTTTGAGGGGGAGCCTGGCAGGCCGCCGGAGTTTCAACGGGACCTTGAGCCAGCTGTGCGCGATATAGCTTCAATGCTGAGAGGAGTCTCTTACATTGCCTTCTTCGCCCTGTCGAGTAGCTTGCGGCTAGATCGTGAGGAAACATTCAATTTAATCGTTAGAGGTAGCGACCCTCGCGTCCGGCTCGCGCGCGAGTGGTCGCGTGAGGTGAGTGAGAGGCTCGTGGAGGCCTACCGGAGAAGTGTGGACAAAAGGCTTCTGCCCGGGTCGTCGCAGACGGACATCTTTAGGCTAGTGGTTCCTTGGTTCATCGAGAGGTCTCTCTACGAGGCCTACTACGAGGCGATGTACCGCGCTGAAAACGTGAAGGTTGCTCTTGCAACTCTTTACAATCTCATTCCGCCACTTATCGAACAAATCCGGTAAAAAAGGTTTAATATTTTGGGCAGAGAAAGAATACTTGGGTGATTGTAAATGAGTGTTATTGAAAAAATAAAAACCGGTATTCCTGGCTTCGACGAGCTCCTCTACGGCGGCATACCGAAACGAAACATAGTTCTGCTCTCGGGGGGACCTGGAACAGGTAAAACCATATTCTCCCAGCAGTACCTGTTCTACGGGTTGTCAAACGGGGAGGCAGGCGTGCTAGTAGCGTTAGAAGAGCACCCTGTTCAAATACGGAGAAACATGGCCTCGTTCGGCTGGGACGTGCGAAGATTCGAAGACGAGGGTAAGTTCGCGATCGTTGACGCTTTCACTGGAGGGATCGGCGAGGCGGCGAAAAGGGAGCGCTACGTCGTTAAGAGCGTGGATGACGTTGGTGAGCTGATAGACGTGGTGAGGCAGGCGATACGCGACGTTAAAGCTGAAAGAGTTGTGGTTGATTCGGTTTCCACGCTGTACCTCACGAGACCTGCGATGGCGCGCTCCGTTCTCATGCAGCTTAAGAGGGTCCTCTCAGGCTTAGGGGCAACATCCCTGTTCGTCTCGCAAGTGAGCGTCACTGAAAGAGGGTTTGGAGGGCCAGGCGTAGAGCACGCCGTAGATGGCATCGTTAGGCTCGACCTCGACGAAATCGACGGGGAGCTAGTTCGATCTCTCATCATATGGAAGATGCGCGGAACAAAGCATGATATGAGGCGGAGGCCCTTCGAGATAACGGATAAAGGGATCGTCGTGTACAGTGACAAAATAGTTAAATTGAGGGGCGCTACCTATAAGGTGGAGGCGGGAGGTTCGTATGAGTGAAATACCCCTCAAGCCTGTTGGAAAAGAGGACGTGAGGAGGCTCGAGCTATCCCTTATCCTCGGCACTCTGCTTAGACCTGAAGTCATCGACGCCATCAGGAATGCTGAGGACAAACTCACGTGGCTTGACAGCCTCGTGGTTGCCGCAGGAGCTCTTGCCCGGGAGCGCGCAGGCTACTCCATAGTTAAAATCGCGGAGGAACTTGGGAGAACCGAGGCGACTATAAGAAACCACCTCGCGGCCAAAACGGAGGCCGGTAAGCTGGTGAAGGAAACATACGAGAAGCTCTTACAAAGCGGAGGCAGGCTCGACATCCCGATCCTAGGAGCAGCGTCTCAAAGCCAGGTTGAAGAGCTGAGGAAGAGAGTTGAAGAGCTTGAGAGGAAGCTTGAGAACGTGCGGAAGGCTCTCGAGGAGATTCTCCGCTCTATCTAGCGGAGCACCTCCTTGTAAACTGCCAGTAGTTTCTCTGCGGATTTCTCCCAGGTGAAGTAGGATTCAACCCTGTCTATCGCGTTCTTCCGAATTATTTCACCAGCATCTATGTAGTTTTCAAGCAGGTCTGCGAGCCTTCCGTCACCGATCTTTCCGAGGTACTTTTCGAGCTGGCCTTGATTGGATGCCTCCATGAACGCCAGCATGTCTCGCAGAGAATCTGCTAACTCGTAAGGATCCCCGGGCTCAACGTGCAACCCTGTGCCTTTGATCCCGAACTTCCGTATATCGGTAACAGTCTCCTTCAAACCTCCAACTCTTGAGGCAACGACTGGACATCCGGCAGCCATCGCCTCCACAGCCATGATGCCGAAGGGTTCCCATCTCGACGGGGCCGCGAAGACATCCGCTGAAAGATGGGCGAGTTTGTAAATCGAGGGGGCGACGCCGAAGATCACTCTGACGTTTCCAGGATACTCCCGAGAGAGGTTAACCAAGAGGTCTACGTAGCTTTCACCGCCCCAGATAGGTAGCACCAAGAAGATTACCCTAGTCTCGCCCAAGTCCTTCAGTAGGAGCTCCACTGCCTCGGCAAGCACGTCAAAGCCCTTCTGGCGCGAGAGCCTGCCGGTGGTTATCAGCAGAGGCCCGTCGAAACGGAACGCCTCGACCCTGAGGTCGTCTCTTAAAGGTGGGGCAACCCTCTCAGCGATATAGTTTCTCAGCCTGTCGTCCTGGAGCTTTGGTTCGCCTGTCGGCAAGTTGCCCATAGCATGGAGAAGCAGGTATCTGCGTAGCTCAAGCCTGCTGAGGCTCGACCCGTAGAGCTCGCGGAGCTTCTCCCCATGCAGGGATAGAACCTCGCGGTATAGTGACTCGTAGCTCCAGTCCGTACCATTGTAAACGAATGTTCCTCGGCTTAGGACGTCCTCCCCGAGAGCTGACTGAAGGTCTTCCTCAAGGAACGATTTACTCACGGTCACCAGCTTATCTGCCTCCGCTAATCCTATCCTTTCAGCGACTCCATTTGCCCTCTCGTAAACCTCGCGTAGAGGGAGCTCTATATACCTACCATTCAGGTAGACTGTGTGAGGCCAGTCGAGGTGGAGGCCCACCTTTTCAAAGAGAGTCTTATCCAGCTTTTTCCTCACTAGCAGGTGAACATGATAGATGAGCGCAGGCTTCGCTCGGGTCCCGCGGTGCTCCTTCGCCTTAAGGAGCGGGAGTACGGAGTGCCAGTCGTGGAAGTGTATGATGTCGGGCTCCGCTAACCCCAGCCTTTCCTTCTCTGCAAGGAGGAGCGAGAAAGCAGTGGTGAAGTCTATAATTTTGCCCTCTAATACGTCGTCCGCGTAGACGCGCGGGTCGTCCAAAAAGCCGCCGTGAACCTTAATGAAAGAAACGTTACCATGCGCTGTTTTCTCAAACACATAGCTTTTCCCTTGGACGTTCAGCTCTGCGGTCTCTGACGCTGGGTCGATGCTGGGCGAGTGGGCAGGCAGAATTATGACGGGGCTAACCCCTTTCCCCGCCAGGGATGCGCAGAGGTTTGTAGGAACCTCAGCTAGCCCTCCAACCTTGACGAAGGGTGTGGCCTCAAATGTGAGCATCCAGACGTTTAGAGCCAACGCAGAACCACCTGCGTCTCAAAGGACTCGCCAGGGTTCAAGGCCACAGCATGGTTGAACACTATGCCTAGACCTTGTATCTCGCTTTTCAGGCCTCTCTCAGTCCTGGACGTGCTCTCAATGGGTGCTATCCATACTTCAGCGTGCTTGGAGCTCTCGATGACTATCTCGGGCGCACCGTCCGATTGCACCCTTATAGTCCTGGACCAGGGGCTCTCGAACCTCTCGCTCACACTTCTCCTCGAAACATCGTCCACAGTGTACGCAGGCACCTTGTCCTCAGCGTAGGAAAGCCGTGGCATTATCGACAGTTCTATCGATATTCTCGGATCGATGAACTTTTTCTCTAGGTTTCTCCAATAGTAGGAAACCTTTAGAGCGCGGCCCTCGTTATCCGCTTCATACACCTTCGTAACGTGTATCCGTGCAGGCTGGCTTTTCACGCTCCAGTCCCGACCCACTGCGGAGAGGACGACCTTCCCCTCCCCAACGTACTCTACTATGTACCTTCTCAGTGCGAGGTCGCTCACGTCGACGAATGGAGCGTTGCTAATCCAGTCCGACAGCTTAGTATCCCGTCTCCAGATGTGCTCTCTGAACGAGACGCGGCGATACCAGTCGGGGTTCGCGCCCTGAACGCCTTGGAGATAGGGCTCCGCGTAGCGAGTCATAGTGTTTATCAGGTTGTGCTCCTTTCCGTCCGCCTTGAGGTCCAGTTCGAAGAGCGTTCCGCCGTCGTCCGGCTTCAGGTACAGGTTAGAGTGCGGTGTTTCCAATATGAGCTCGTCTTTGCCGTCGTAATCGAAGTCCAGCTCCTTTACGCGGTACCACGAGCCAACGAAGTATGCTCCCATCTCCTCAGCTATACGCTCGGCCCTGATCAAGTGCTCGAACACAGCCTGTCTGAGAGCCGGGATGTAGGTGCCGCCGAAGAGCCCGTGCCAGTACGCGTCGTTGCACTGCGCCAAGTAGTAGCTCTCCCACGCCTCCTGGGGTGCTTTAAGCTTTGACAGCTTTTCCTTAACATACAGCATTTTCTTGTGCATGTTGTTGGACTCTCGGTACTTTCTGAGGAAGTTGGGAAAGTACCCTCCACTCCACTCCATCATCTTGTCGTAGCTCCAAGGCCCCAAGTAGGCCAGCCCGGAGTACCCGTGCCTCTTCAGGTACATGGAGGGGGTGAGTGTCTGTATGGAGTTGTCTTGCATCAGGTACGTGAGGAATAATCTTAGCCAGGGTTCCGCCTGATCGCGGGGCCACCACTCCCCGAACTTCTCCGCGTCGCTCCCCCAGAGCACGTACCTTGACCCACCGCTATCCTGAAAACTTCTTATGTAGTCGAGGACCTCCGCGTGGGGGCGCCAAGGCAGTATGTACCTGATCTTCGTGTCTATGAAGAACACACCGACCTTTTGACCCGCGTACTCCGTTAAAAGCGCTACATGCGTATCGTCCTTCCATAAGCCAGACCTGTAGCCGACTTCATCGTCGAGGATGACGTACTGGTAGCCGGCTTCCCTAATTGCTGGTGGAAGAGTGGGATCCCAAACCCGCTCAGCGAGCCATGCGCCCTGGGGCTCCACCCCCAGAGTCTCTATCACAAGCGCTCTTCCCCGCTTCAGCTGCTCTACTCTGTCCTCCCAGGGGAGTAAAGCGAGTATGCTTTCGGAGTATGTCCCTCCGAGAACTTCAAACCTGCTTGACTCCAGAACTTTCCTCAACCTCTCGAGAAAGTCTGGGTAGAGGTTCCGCCAGTGCATTAGAAGCGGGCCGCTAAAGTGCAGGGTCAGCGGCAGATCCCGAAAGGCTTCCAGGACCTCTAGGAGCATCTCATAGCTGTTGCTCTGAACTCTGTGCATAATGCTGTGCTTCTGCCCCACAGGCTGGTGGAAGTGCAGGACGAAGATGAACGAAGACTTCACGCGCTTTATTAGGCTAGGCCTCAAAAAAACGTTTTCGTAGTAACGCGCGCAGAAAAGCCCCGGCCGGGATTCGAACCCGGGACCTTCGGCTCCCCCGGAACACCTAAACCTTACGAGGCCGACGCTCCACCAGTCTGAGCTACCGGGGCTACCCACTATCATTCCGGGGGCTCTTATCAGCTTTTCGCCTTCTTAGAGGCGCGAGGCGGGGCTTTCCGTCGGTTGTCTACATGATCGGCTACGGCGACTTCACGTAACAGGTAGCAATCAAGTGCGGGGTGGAGTGCCCCGGCCGGGATTTGAACCCGGGATCTTTGGCTCGAGAGGCCAATTTGAGGCCGGCCGTTCACGCCGTATCCTCTCGGCCCTCGTGCAGGCTGACCGGGCTAGACGACCGGGGCTCAACCTGTGTTTGCGTGATGGGTTTATTAACTTTTCCCAGGGAGTGCGAGAGCAAAGCCCGGCCCCGCGGTGAGCATTTTTATAAGCTGGGGCTCGTATTCTTCGCGTCCATGCATGGCGATCCGGTGTTCAAGATATGGCTAAGCTCAGGATGCTCGCGGTCTCTGATGTCCACGGCAAGGAGGACATTGTGGACCAGTTCATAGAATGGGCGAGGAGAGATAATGTTTCCTATGACGTGGTTGTCGCCGCTGGAGACATCGGGAACCCTCAAAGGCCTGGAAGCATGTGCAGGATACTCAGCAAGGTATCTAAGAGCTTACAGAAACCTGTATACTACGTTAAGGGTAACTGGGACGTTGAGCGGGAGTGTAACGCGCAACAGGTGTTCGACCTCGACGCTACAGGCCCTGTTTACTTCGGCGACATAGCATTGGTGGGGCACGGGAGAAGGGTGGAGCCGTTCAAGCTCGAGAGGCAGACGAGGGTTGTTGTGCTCGTGACGCATTACCCCCCTTTCAGCATTCTGGACCGCGGGAAGGTTATTGACAGCTACCACCACTCGCCCCATGCGGGTGTGGTGGAGATAAATTACCTCATCGACCACTACCGACCCCGCGTCCACATCTTCGGTCACAGCCATAGCTTCGGAGGCCTTGAGGTGGAGCATAACGGCACCGTCTACGTCAACGTGGCTAGGCTTGACAGGCTCCTTAAGACCGGTGAGCCGATAGGCAACTACGCGTACATAGACGTCTCGGGCAACGGAGATGTAAGGGTCGAGTGGAGGTTCATCAACGGTGTCTGGAAGAAGTGCAGCGGGTGCGGCCGAGTAGTCCACATTCCTGAGAAGTGGGCTCTTTGCAGAAAGTGCGCGCACAAAGCCGATTTGAAGTTCGCAAGGGTTAGTGGCGTGCCCTACAGGGCTCTTCTGTCTTTCAGGGACGCGTCAACAGGGGCTCTTGTCGAGAGGAGGGAGGTGAAGATTCCCTTTTACACACTCAAGGACAACCTTACCCTTGAAGACTTCCTGGACATTATCGTCACAAGGGTCTTTAAGGACGTGTTCTCATCAGGCGGGTCGAAGATCCTCGAGGTTCCTAAGGACAGGGTCATAGAGTTCTACGGCTCCAGGAGGAACGAGGCGCTCACCCCATTTAGCGAGTACCTTTTCTCGTGCAACGACGCTGTGGGGAGCCATAGGCTATGCCTCATCATGAAAATCTTCTCAGTTGATAAGAAAGCCCACGTGTTCTGGGAGATAACCTCCGGCGGGGCGGATTCGATGAAGATAAGCGCAGAGTACGTGCTCTACAAAGAAGGTTCTCTAAACATGGATTCGCAGCTCGTGAAAAAGTTGGTCAGCTCGGGTTTCAAAGCTATATCCTACACTCTCGAGGCGGTTTAGTTTGTCCTTCGTGGAGCGTGAGCTCTACCGTAAGCTCGTGCACCTGGCTCTGAGCTTCCTGCTTCTTTACCCGTTCTTCTTCCCGCTACCGAGCTTCCTAAGTGTTTACATCTATTATTCCCTAGGGTTGCTGGCAGCGGCCCTCCTCAACAGCATCGTCGTGAAAAGGTTCAAGCCCAAAACCGAGCTGGAAGATTTTTCAAGAGAACTCCACAGGTTCATCGACAGCTTTGGTGAAAGGGTTCGAACGCCCTTCACGGTGCTCGAGGAGGCAATAGACGAGTTCCACAGCTTCATCGAGAAGCAACTCTCCCTGCTTGAGAGAGATTACGAGAAGAGAGAGGGCTACGTCGGTCTGCTGTACGGTATGATAGGTGCCGTTGTGAGCCTCCTAATAGACCCTTGTCACACCTTCTACGGTATCGTTGCCTTGGCAGCCGTTGACGCGGTGGCGTCGATCTCAAGCCTCCTTCTCTGGAGAAAAGGTAAAACTCTAGAAGGAGAGGTCATAGCCCTTCTCGTGTACCTTTCACTCCTGCTTTTATTCGGAGGCGGCACTATGCAAGCAGTTGCGACGTCAATCATTGTAACAGTAACAGAGTTCATCTCGCCGGAAGATAACTTAACTGTCCCTGTTGTAGCAACCGTCATCACTGCAGCGCTGGGCCTACCCTTAAGATGCCCCGTCTGACAGCTGGCCGCGCCTTGGCTCAGCTACCCTCCTCACTTTTCGAGATCCCCTCTTCGAGGTGTCATGGGTTCCCCTGTGAGTGGTTGCCCCAGCGGACTTCAGCATGTGACGCCGCGGTCACACTCCCTACTCGCGCTGTGCTCGAGTAGGTTTGCCAAAAAGGAGCGGCTGAGAAAGAGAGGTATTAGAGAGGAGCGGAGCTACTCAGCCTCAAGCTCTTAGGCTGAAAGCAGTAAAGCCTTTTTCGCTCTCCAGCTTACCTTAACATCAAACATGCTGCGATTATAGCAAGCTCGAGTCCCAAACGCTTGTCTAGACACTCTCCCGTAACCTCTTCCTTCACCGGTTGGGAGTAAGGAAGCCGTGAGTCGAGCAGGGCAAGAAATGAGGGGAAACTAAGAAGGGAGCATTCTTAGTTACGGTTTAAGTGTAATCGCCACGTAGGCCAGTATGGAGAGAATGAATATGGCTACTATAAGGCCAGATATCACTCTCTTCAACTTGTCCTTTCTCCTTGGCACCTCCACCACCTACTGCAAGAGTGACAAGGATGAGTGCACAGCCGAGTATTATTAAGGTTTCTGGGGCCACCAAACTCTCAAGGCTAATCAAGCTCGGTGCACGCGCTAACTCTTCGAGCTCGCGCTTCGAACCCACACCCATAAAGACGATACTCCCCTCCTTGACTACTAGAACTGTTGGAAAAGACGTAGCGTTGACCTGGCTCGCGAGCTGCACGTCGTCCCTGCCGATGTACCATGTGATGTTGTTGTCGAGCATGTACCTCCTCAGGATTTCGGGTGTATCAGAGGGCGAAACCGTAAGGGAGATCACGACGGTGTCGTTTCTCTGCGACAGGCTTCTGAGGAGCGGTATCATGTACTTGCACCCCGTGCACTGCGTGTAGAAGAGCTCGACGACGAGCGTTCTCTCCCGGGATAGTGAAGCGAGGTCGAGCAGCTGGCCGTTGTACAGAGTGATGGTGCCAAGGGATATGGTTTTTGATACGTTGCGGCTTAGTTGCACCTCGCTCCTGACACTCTCGATGATTTCCGCCAAGCTTGCCCTGTTTTCAGCTTTCACGGGAGAACAGTTTACCAGCAGGGCCTGATCGGTGGTATCGCGCCACTCGACAGTGGTAGTGTTCAAGCGGCAACTGTAGCCCTTAGGCGAGTCGATCAGCGTTACAATGTAGCTTCCGGCCGCAAGCTTTATACGAGTTACAGGTTCTCCCTTCGTCTTAACCTCGATGGCGCTATCTGCGGCGCCGACCCCTACGAGTTTCAGCGTAACGGATAAGTTTGCCTCCGAGATGACTGTCAGGTTAAAGAATTTCTTCTTCAATACTAACGTCAGATTTCCACCCTGCTCTTTGAGCTCGAAGCGGATAGTCTGAGGAGTATAGAGGGGGGCTTCGGCCTTCACGGTATAGTTCCCCCTCAGCAACTCCACGGAAAGGGTTCCTGATGCCGGTGTTAGCAACTCGTAGGACTCTGGGCCTTCAATCGTGACCCTTGCTCCGGGTAACGGTTTCCCGTTGTCGCCTACGACGTTTACAGTCAAAGTATACCTTTTCGGTGGTTCCTTCACCATCCTCGTCTCCAGAAACATTGTCGGCTGATTGATCGTGAGCGGGAAATTATTCTCCGAGAACCCCTTTCGGAGTATCTCCACAGAGTAGTTACCCGGGAGAACTTTAAGGCTTGCCCACCCTGAGGAGTTTGTGACCGCGCTATAGGTACCCGAGCTACCAACCAAGGTCACGCTTGCGCCGTCGAGAGGGTTCCCGTCCTGATCCAGAACCCTGAGGTGGATCGTGGAGGTGCGAAGCGGGTATACGACCGCAAGGAAGCTGTTCCCGTACTTAGCCGCACAAATGCTACCCGAAGCCTTTCCATCTACAGGATCCCAGGAGACACTGGGCCACTCAATGCGGTAGCTGGCGGTAAGCGTAGGCGGGTTTTTGTAGTCAGTAGCGTAGACGAAAACACTGCTCACCGTGAAAACAGCTATAGTGTCCCGCGCGAAAACCCCTATACTGCGTTGAGTCGGGACCTTCAACACCTGAGAGCAGCTCAGAGATACATCACAGTAGTTCACAGAGCCGTCCTGGAATACGACCACGAACCTGCTCCCGATAGGGGTTATCTGCACTGCTTGCTGCGCCATCTTCTCTGAAACCACCTTCAGATCAGGCAGTGACAGGACGAGGGTTCTGTGCTGGCCGTTTTCAGACTTCACCTGTTGCGCCAGCACGTAGCCCTCACCAACGGCTTTGATGGTCAAACCCGTCTGAAACGAAGCTACTTTCACAACCCCGTTAGGCGAAACACTATAGACTTCGATTTTGTTGTCTGTGAGCTGGCATAGCTCGCATAGAGTATCGATTGTCTCGGCTACCAGGTAGTTCCCATAGAAGTCTAAGGAGAAAACCTTGCACAGGACGTCGTTGGAGTTGACATCTCTTTCAAATATCCTCGACCCCTTGAGGAGGTCTACGATCACAAGCCTTTCTAGCCTAGCGCCTTTGTAGGTGTACATTACGTCTAGTGCTAGAAATCGGCCGTCCCCGCTTAATGCCGCGCGGAGGACATACATCTCGTCGCTTCTCGAAATGGCGCTCATAGAGGAAAGTACGTTCAGCGTGGAGGGGTCCAAAATGGCTATGAGGCCCAATGAGTCCACGACCACCAGAGAGGAGCCGCTGTAGAACATCCCAACGCTATCCAGCCCTGTAGGCTTGATCACCCCTGAGGTGACCCGCCCCGTGCTGTAGTCGATCAGCGCCACTGTGCCGTTTGAGAACGCGACGTAGACGCTCTCTCCCGCCGGCAGAAAGGACTCTATCACTGACCTGAACGTTCTTACCTCGTAATTGTACACGGGGGCTGAGATTGCGGGACGAAGAGCGAGGAAAACCAGTAGCAGTGTTGATATAAGCAGGAGCCTTCTCATCGCTACTCAGTCTCCTTCAAAAGTATCCTGACAGGTATTCCGTTGAGTGTCTGAACGAGTATCGAGATCCCAGCCAGCTCTTCACCAGATGACAGGGAGCTCCCGAGCTTGTGAAGCACTTCCCTAATGCGTGCGAGAGCTTCCAGCGACTCCCTCTGCGACTCTATAGTCTCCTCGAGCACGTTCAGCTCGTCAACGGCCCGCGCGTTAACCACAACCTTTAATCCCATGTAGTCGATCTCGTTGAGCGAGGACAGCTTCTCCCCCAGGAGGTCCTCCAGCACTCTCTCCAGGGCTTTCATGCGCTCCGCCCTGACGCGCACCACTTCGTACCTTTGCTCAAGTTGCTGAAGCGTGTCCTGTATGCTCGCTATCTGGGCTTCAACGTATTTTAGTAAATCTTCAAAGCTGTTGAACTGGTATATGTTGTACGACACATCCACCACCTTCTAGCCCCACTCAGCGTTTAAAAAAACTAACGTGTACGAGTGCCCGCGATCACTTACCAAACCTGCGTTGCCTCGACTGGTACACCCTTATGGCGCGAAGAAGGTCAATCTTCCTGAATTCCGGCCACAGGACGTCTAGGAAAACCAGCTCCGAGTAAGCTATCTGCCACAGCAGGAAATTGCTTATCCTCTCCTCCCCACTCGTCCTGACCACTAAGTCTGGGTCAGGGTAAGGCAGGTCGCCTGTATAGAGGTACCTTTGGAAGACCTCCTCGTTTATGTCCTCCACCGACAACTTACCTGCCTGCACGTCCATGATGAGCCTTCTCACAGCATCGACGATCTCTCTTCTTCCACCGTACGCCACCGCGATGTTTAAGAACCTCTCTGAAAACTCCGCTGTGTATCTTTCCAGCTCCTCAATCTTAGATAGGAGGCTTGGGGGCAGGGAGGCCTTGTCACCGATGAACTTCACGCGGACGCGGCGCTTCTCAACCTCCCCGGAGGTCTTCAGCTCCTCGATTTTCTCCTCTAGCAACTTGATTATCTCCTCAACCTCCTCCCTGCTCCGCCTCATCAGGTTCTCCGTCGATAGCACGTAGAGCGTTACAGTCTTCACCCCTAAGTCGTAGCACCACCTGAGAACCTCCTCAGCTTTCTCGGCGCCGTAGCGGTGCCCCAGCCAAGGTGGAAGCCCTCTCGATTTAGCCCACCTTCTGTTGCCATCAAGGATGAATGCAACGTGCCTTGGGATGTCGCCGCTTTTCACTTCCTTCTCGAGCAGGTACTCGTACAATCTGTAGACGCCAAGCACCCTTGCAAGCACTCGCCACAGCAAGGCGTATCACTAAATTTATGATCGAAAGCGAGGTATTAACCACTTATGCAGAGGATTCTCGCCAGAAGTGTACGTGACGTTGAAGATGTTGTTGAGACCGTGGCTAGGGTGATTGACCACACAAATCTAAGGCCCGAGGCTACTCTCCAGGATTTAGAGAGGACGTGCCTGGAGGCAGTTCAGTACGGCTTCTACGCTTGCTGCGTTCCACCTTTTTTCGTCAGCAGGGCTAGACGCGTCGTGGGTGAGAGTGTAAAGGTGGCAACGGTGGTTTCCTTCCCGCACGGGAACTCGCCCGCCGAAGTCAAAGAAAGGGAGGCTAGGAAGGCCTTCGAAAGCGGCGCTGACGAGGTTGATGCCGTTATTAACGTCTCCATGCTGAGGAGTGGTATGGTGGCGGAGGCCGTGGAAGAGGCTAAACGCCTCCTGGAAGTAACCAGAGAGTATGGTGGGGTTCTCAAGGTGATCATCGAGACAGGTTTCCTCGACAGCAAAACGATATACGATGTCTCCAGGGAGCTTGCTAAAGTAGGTGTGCACTTTGTTAAGACGTCTACGGGTTTCGGACCACGAGGTGCTACACCCGAGGATATCTTGATTATTCGGAAAGCCGTCTCTGGGACATCGACGCGCATAAAAGCTGCAGGAGGTATTAGGACTGGTCTACAAGCTTTGTACTTCTACCTCCTGGGGGCAGACCGGATAGGAACAAGCAGTAGCATACAGATAATCGAGGATCTCCGGAGAATTTCGTCAAACAACGTATAGAAGAACAACAAGCGTAAAAATTATTATACCACCCCCGTCTTCTACCCCTCTGACGCGAAATGAAAGGACTGGCGTCAATCTACGGCTACGGGGCGTACATCCCCATTTACAGGATTGAGGCAAAAGAGATTGCGAGGGTGCACACCAAGGGTGGGGAGAAAGCCCCTGTGAAGGCTAAAAGCCTCCCAGGACCCGACGAGGACTCATTAACCATCGCGTACGAGGCCGCGAAAAACGCTTTGAAGAGGGCAGGCATCGAACCCTCCCTCATAGAGGCGCTCTACATCGGATCTGAGAGCCCGCCCTATGCCGTTAAACCGTCGGCCACGGTGATAGCCGAGGCCCTGGGATTCTCGAGGAAGCTCTACGGCATAGACATGGAGTTCGCCTGCAAGGCGGGAACCACTGCTGTGATCAGCGTTGCAGCCCTAGTTTCAGCTGGAGTGATAAAGTACGGCATGGGCATTGGCACCGACACAGCCCAAGGCAGACCCGGGGACGAGCTCGAGTACACAGCTGCCGCCGGGGCAGCAGCCTACGTCCTAGGTCCTCTCTCGAGGGAGTCGGTAGCGACAATCGAGCATGTTTACAGCTACGTGACCGATACACCGGATTTCTGGCGTCGGGAGGGTGAGAGGTTTCCAATGCACACCTTCCGGTTCACCGGTGACCCGGCGTATTTCCACCACATAGAGAGCGCCGCTAGAGGCTTAATGGAGGAGACGGGGTTAAAGCCCAGCGACTTCAACTACGTTGTGTTCCACCAGCCCAACGTGAAGTTCCCGCAGAGGACGGCGCAGATGCTGGGGTTCACGGAGGAACAGCTGCGACTGGGCCTGCTCTCAGGGGAGATCGGCAACACTTACGCTGCCGCGTCGCTGATCGGCCTAGCAAACGTGCTGGATCACGCTAAACCAGGCGAGAGGATACTCGTAGTTTCCTTCGGCAGCGGTGCAGGCTCCGACGCCCTTAGTATAGTCGTAGAGGAGGGCATTGAGGCTAGAAGGAACCTGGCGCCCAAAGTTTCCCACTACCTTTCAAGGAAAAAGCTCGTAGATTACGCCTACTATCTGAGGTACAGGAGGTATATCCACGGGGTGGTCTAAATGGGTAACAGAGTATTTATCGTTGGCATTGGTGCCACAAAAATAGACGAACACTGGGACCTCTCACTCCGCGACTTAATGACCGATGCCTCGAGGAAAGCCATCCAGGACGCCGGCCTCTCAAAACGCGACATTGAGGCGGTGTTCGTGGGCAACATGTCATCCGGCTACCTTCAAGGGCAGGAGCACCTTGGCTCCCTGCTCGCAACGTGGCTTGGAATACCGGGTGTTGCTGCGCATAAAGTCGAGGCAGCCTGCGCCAGCGGCGGGGCAGCCGTTCATAGCGCCTACCTAGCGGTAAAGTCAGGTGTCTACGACTGCGTGCTGGCGGTTGGAGTGGAGAAGCTCACAGATGCCACAACCAGTGACGCTACGAGCGCACTGATAATGGCTGAAGACCAGGAGTACGTGGCTTTCGCGGGTTTCTCGTTCGTAGCCCTTAACGCCCTCGTCTACAGAACGTACATGAAGAAGTTCGGCGTTAAGCAGGAAGACATCGCTCTCTTCGCAGTCCACGACCACAGGTACGCAGCGAACAATCCTCTAGCCCAGTTCCCCAAGCCTGTGACCCTCGATGAGGTCCTGAGGTCGCCCCCCGTCGCAGACCCGATAAGGCTCTTGGAGAGCGCTCCTCTCGGGGACGGGAGCGCGGCGCTGGTTCTATGCTCCGAGGAAAAGGCCAAGAGAATCGGGAAAGACGTACTCATCGAGCTCGCGGGGAGCGGGTTAGCCACAGACATACTTAGCCTTCACGACAGGCCCGACCTCACAACCCTGGCGGCAACGGTGAAGGCCAAGAGCTCCGCTTTTAAGCAAGCCGGCATTGAATCCAAGGATGTGGACTTGCTCGAGGTCCACGATGCCTTCACAGTGCTAGGCGTGATACACTTGGAGGATCTTGGATTCGCCCGTAAAGGCGAGGGGTGGAAACTCCTCAAGGAGGGTCAACTCGAGAGGGATGGTGACCTCCCCACGAACACTATGGGAGGTTTGAAGGCTAGAGGTCACCCGGTCGGCGCGACTGGGGTTTACCAGGTATACGACCTAGTCACCCAGCTAAGGGGGGAGGCGGGAGCCAACCAGGTCCCCGACGCGGAAGTGGGCTTAGCTCAGAACGTCGGGGGTGTTGGGGGGACGGTTGTGGTTAACATCGTGAGAAGGGTGAGGTAGAGTGGCGTACATGAGGAGTGTTCCAAGGGTTTGGCGTGAAAGGGTAACGAAGTACAGGTTGATAGGGGGTGCTTGCAAGGACTGCGGGAAGACCTTCTACCCGTACAGGCGAAGCTGCCCTGTCTGCGGCTCTGATAACGTCGAGCCGAGGAAGCTGCCGGAGACCGGGGTCATCGAGACGTTCAGCATTGTGAGGTCGCCGCCCGCGGAGTTCGTGGGCCAAGCGCCCTACGTCGTTGCTTTAGTGAGGCTAGACGATGGAACACTCGTTCCCGCGCAGATAACTGACGTTGAGCCGGATGAAGTACACGAGGGGATGAGGGTAGAGGCTGTCTTCAGAAGATACAGAGAACAGGGAGAGAAAGGGATAATAGAGTACGGCATTAAGTTCAGACCTGTGATCAATAACGAGTGAGGAAAAGACAGCTCGCGAGAAACTAGTGGAGATTTTTCTCAGTAACCCTGGCGTAGAGTTCACTCTCCACGATCTTCTCCAAATGCTCTCCCTCAGGAGCTCCGACGCGAAAAGGCTACTCGACGACATAAACCACGCGGCTAAGACTATCAGAAGAGCAACAAATAACAGCGCCTTTATCGCCATGAAACCCCCCGTTTGCCGCGACTGCGGGTACGTTTTCACAAGCCTCGAGAGCGCGCGCAAGCCTAGCAGGTGTCCCCGATGCAAAAGCGAGCGGATATTACAGCCAAGCTTCATTCTAGTCAAGCGAAAGTAAGTCGTGGATCAGTCATTACTCTCCTCCGCGAGGACCCCCGCAATGGCCGTCAAAATAGACGGCGCGGCTACGTCGGTCGCTAAGGTGACTCCCGGCAGGACGTCTATCACTAAGTCCGAGAAGCGGAGCACGCCTGTCGGGAGTCCTTCACGCGACCCGATCAACACTAGGACCTTGTCGCTATTCTCGAAAATTCTCCGCACATCTCGCTTGACCTCGCCGACGTACCTGCCTTTGGTGGACGTGGCGATGATAGGAATGTTCCGCTCGCGGTAATCCCTTACTAGCTGGTAAAGGTCGAAGAGGTTCACCGGCACCCTATGGACTTTCCTACTGTAGCTGCGCGTCTGTATGCTGTAACGAGAATCTATGCCTTCAAGCACACCTCTGATGAAGCCAGCTAGCGGCCGGGCATCGACAGGAGTATATGGTGTGATGACGAGTTCCTTTACCTCGAAGGACTGAACAGCCCTACCTATGCGGACTCCGACCTTGTAGGAGGCTTCGGCGTCAGCGAGGTACGGGACTTGACCTATCACTATTTTTCTAAGGTGCACTAGAACGTTCGGTTTCCTATCGTAGCTTTTCCTGAAGACTACTGACCCCGGGGTTACGGAGACGTAGGCGGTATCTCCCAGTACTTCAACCCAGAAGATCTTGTCGGGGTTTTCGAGATCGACGGGGTTGCCTCTCACGCTCTGCACGCACGCCCCCGCTTTGACATTCACATCTATAGAGGTGAAGCTATGATGCCCTCTGCGTTCGGTGCGAACCGCGAAGGACTCCGACTCACCCAGCACCTGTGGAGCAAGGCTCCTCACAGCCTCGCATATCTCTTCCAAGTCTGCCTTTACAGCCCGGTAAATCGGGAGAACTCTTTCGGCCTCTACTACTCGCGACGAGAGCTCTTTCGTCAACAGGTCCACATCGAATCCCTGGCAGTACACGATGATGAGCCCTTGAAAACCTCCGGGCATGGGCTCAGCCTCGACGCCGAACTCCTCCTTTATCCGGCTTGCGGCCACTCTCTCGAGGCCTAGGTGGGTCGTTACTACCAGGCAAGGCTTAAGTTCCACGACCACACACCCTCTGATGGCGTGCGGGCTTTTAAACTGTCCTTGTGATTGTTGAGAAAAAGAAGCCGTCTGTCCGGTGGAGGTGGGGGTAAAGCCTGTAGCACCCATCGCAGGGCTTGATCAGCCTGCTCTCGAGGCTCGGAGGGAGCATGGGCTTCAAGGGCTTGAAGGTTTTCTCCAGCTTTGCCAAAACCTTTTCACCCTCCTCTGGAAAGATCGAGCACGTAGAGAAAAGTATTGGGGCGCGAGGTTTAGATAACTTCAGAGCATTCCTAAGCAAGAGAACCTGGGTCTGGCTTATTTTCTCCAGATCGCTCCGGCTCAGATCCCAGAGGGCGAGCCTAAGACCCGGGTCCCGCGGGATTGCGCCGCTGTTAGTACACGGTGCGTCTACGACGACGCCGTCGAAAAGCTTCCTCGACTGGAAGAACCTCCCGTCGGAGCACACGAGGTCGTACACGCAACGAGATGAGTCCATGAAGCTCCTGCATGATGGCAATCTCTTCTGAGACACATCTACGGCTATGATCTCAGCCTCTCTTGCCTTGTTGCAGACGATAGAGGACTTAAGGCAGGGAGCTGCAGCTAAGTCGGCAATGAGGCCGCGGGGGTTGAGCGATAGAAACGCTTCCACGGCGATTACACTGGCCTTATCCTGGTAGACCGCGCCCTTTGGGAGCTGCGGTAAGGGATCATCCGCATTCAACTCTACTGACAGCAGTGATTGGGTATCCTCGTCTATCTTCACAGAAAAACCGCGCCCCGACAAGTACTCTTTGACGCGGTCGATCAAGCCGGGTTCAGCCACCCTTATCCACACGTGCCTTCGATTTAACGACCTCAAGACATTCCTCGAAGCCTTTTCTCCGAACGTCGCTAGGGCAGTCTCAGCTACCAACGGAGGTATGCTTTCTTCGTAGGCTAAGCGTTGAGCGGTGGGCAACTCCTTGATTTCAAGCGTAGCCTGCTCGATAGCGCGCTCAGACAGTAGAGACATGAGACTGTCGCTGAGCAAACCACCTCTTACAGCTTTTAGCTTGAGGCGGGTCTCCCAATTTTCCCGTACGAGGTAGAAAGCTACTAGGAAAGCCATTCCCCTGCGCAGAGGCAGAGACTCTTTACCGTGCTTCCTCAGAGTAAACATTGCAGGACCGATATTTTCAAGCGTGCGTTTGGAAAGCAGGTAGACAGCTTTTCGCTCACCTGGCTTCAAGCTGAACTCCCCAAGAGCCTCTTGGAAAGCCGAGTCCAGCGACAGCGAGTGTCTCGATATAAGCTCTAGGACTCTAACGCTAGCCCTAAACACTACTGGCGTAAGGTTTTCGAGTACAATCTCCATGTGAAGCAATGGTACGTCTTGGCTTTTTCTTCGTTTCGTCCCTGCGTTCGCCCTCGGTCTTTTTCTTCTTATCCTAAGGCTTGAGTGAAAGTTTGGGGGCTGCTCGATCTCGGAATAGATTTCCAGGCGCAACCATAGAGGAGCATACCGGGCAGGTGAACCGTGCTTGATCAGGAGCAAGGCGGCAAGGTCACTTAGCACAATTGTCGCCTTTACTGGGTCAAAAGCAAAGAGCTTTCAAGGGGGCTCTTTAGACAGAGGGGGCGGATGTGTCGGGCGGGGACGTTGCGCGCGATGTGATCATTAGAAGAATCTTTGAATAATAAAGGCGATATTGTAGCTTACATACGTTGCTGTGAACACGGCTATGAACGCTCTCTCCGTCGGCAAACGCTTGTATACCTTTAGGGTAGCTGTAAGCAACCCGATGACGAGAATCTGAGTTATGCGGAAAAGTACGTTGAGGTACAGGATGTCTAGTGGCAGCAAGGCTAGGATGCTCAAGGGGAGCGTGGCGGCGAGTACCGTGGCGATGTACTCGATGCTAATTCTCTTCTCGCCTCCCATAAGCCTAGATGGAGCTTCAAGCGCTGTTAAGAGAACTACGAGGCCTGCTAGCGCGGGAAGCAACCTGTAGACGCCCGTGACGGGCAGGAAGAGCTGGTCAAGCCCAAAACACACGTATGCACCGTAAATTGAGGACACCCCCGTCAGTAGCGAGTAAGCCGCAAGCATGAGAAGCGACAGCTTGGGATCAGAGTACAGAAACGATACCAGGCTCTCCGGGACCAGCACTGGGAGGATGTACTTTTCTACCCATGCAGCGGCGCCTCTTTTTTCCGAGATTAAAGTCCTTATGCGGGACTCGTTCTCCAGCATAAAGCGGTAGAGCCTAAAGCCCTTCTCCGTCAACACGTACTTACGCTTCTCGTTTTTAGCTATAAACCCCTCAAGCTTGTCGAGATTATAGTAGAGGTTGCCGGTACTGGTCCCGACGGCTGACTTCAGCTCACTGAAGGAGGCCTCGCCTCTCTCACCCAGCGTCCTCAGTATGGCCCTCATGTAGGGGTTACCTATTATCGCGTAAACCTGCTCGAGGTCTGCGTCGCGCTGAGGCTCCTGCATAGTGCGTGTCTAGCAACATGTTTTGTGGTAAATATAGCTTTAGGGCAACGCTTCGAGCCAGGTCTCAGACCGTAAGCGCGAGCTATATTAGGCTCCTGAACTTACTTTTTCTTGCAGAATGCCGAGAATAATACCCGTGGCAGGGCTAGCTGTCTTTAGCGAGAGCGATTTCGAAGAGCTTGACAGGAGGCTTTCGCTAATGGAGGGTACGGGAGCGTGGATACAGATCGTGACCACGTGGAACACCCTTGTAGCTGAGAGCGTGGGCGAGGTGGTCGACGCGTTTTACGACCGCAATCTCTATCTCGCGTCCCTAAGGTTCGGTTACGTCGCAGGTATCGACGTTGAAGACTTCGAGAAAATCTGCATGATGGCAGACGAGTCGGCGGGTAGGACTATAATTATCTTGAGGCCCGGCGAGATCTCGAGTAGGGAGCTTGAGCGGATGTACGACGTAGCCGCGACATACAAAGTGAAGGTTCTCCTGGAGCCAGGGAATCCCTCTGAGCTCAGGAGAGTGAGCAGAGCTATTGGCTCCTTCGCCGGGGGAGTTATGGGCCTTTCAATGACCGAGGAAGACTACCCGTCGACAGATTCTTTCGCGGAAGCTCTGAGGAACAACCTGCAGATAACTAGGAATCTTAACATCTCGAATTACGAGGAGGGTCAACCAGCATCCATTCTCATCCCTTCGCAGTACAACAACCCAAAGCTGCTTCGATTTCTCGTCAAGCAGAGATTTGAGGGCTTCCTGACCCTCTTCTACGGGAGGGGAAGCGTCGACGACGCCTGGCTCATCCGGCAAATTCTAAGCCTAAAGGAGCAGCTCGCATCGCTCGAGGAGGGGGAGGATTAAAGAACCACTTCCAATACGAGCGCGCCGTGATACCCACAGTTTTCGCACACGTAAAGCGGCGGAGTGAGGCCGACTACCCCGATTTCAACTATCCTAGTGCTCCCGCACACCGGGCACACTTTCACCGTGGGCTCTCTGCCCCTCTCTGCTTTGATTGCGAGAGGACTACCCTCAACGGCTATCCTCTCTTCAGGAACGCCATTAGCAACCAAGAACTCTATGGCTTCGTCTTTGCTCGAGTACGGAAGACTGGAGAAGCACACCTCCCCTGCGCTTTCAACGCGAAGATTTAACTTCTCCTCGACCCATCGCCTTGCCGAGCAGTCAAACTCGACACACAGTACCTCCCCGCACCTAACTACGTTGTAGAACGTTTCAGGATAGTGCATTGAATCACTCCTCGCGGGCACACAAATTTATGCTTTTCACTATAACCTGGGAGGGGAGTCGTATGGGCGAGTGGGGGCTCAGAGCCTTGTTTTTGGCTGTAGCCGCACTAACGCTGGTCTCCCTCATTGCGCTCGGGTACTTTCAAGAGATAAACCCCTCCGAGGCAAAACAGCTCTACGAGTCAACAGAGCGGTACTTCGAGAGCTTACTGGTCCCAGGGGATTTCGAAGCTACGGCGACGAACGTGCTGGTAGATTTCGCGCTACTGGTTCTGTCGTGTAACATCCCCATTATTGGACCGGTCGTGGCAGGAGCCACATCCTACTACGCTGGCTACACTCTTAAAGCTCAGCATGTGGTCACTGGTCGAGGTGATCTCACTGTCATCGCAACCGATGTCGTAAACCTTCTCCAGATCATGGCCATTACTGTCGCTTGTGCAGAGGGATTATTCCTTACATACAAGGTCGTAAGGCGGGAAAAGGCAGAGGTCCTCGGTACACTAGCGGTTATCACAGTCGAGCTGGGGTTGATCGTCCTCTCAGTCGTAATAGAGGCCCTGCAAGCACTCGCTTAGCGGGCCCTCCTGCCATTCTCGAATGGCGCTTTTTGCATCCGCTTCATTGAGATTTTCTAGGTTTGGTGAACTTCACAGAGGAGCGGCCCAAGCCGAGGAACCCCCGCTGGCTTAGCGGGAAAAATATCGTAATTAGACCTCGTTATTGCTAAATTTTAAAATATTAACGCAGTGTGATAGATAACGGGTGAACGCATGCTGGAGGGCTTTGGCATAAAAACGCTCGACGACGTGGATGTAAAAGGTAAAGTTGTAGGCGTAAGGGTCGACTTCAACTCGCCTGTAGACGCTAAAACCGGAAAACTTCTGGACTACAACAGGATTATCGCCCACGCCGAAACGACGCTAAGGGAACTCGTGACCAAGGGAGCGCGGGTGGTTGTCCTTTCCCATCAGGGCCGTAAAGGTGACCCGGATTTCACGAACCTGCGCGAGCACGCCGAGGTACTTAACAGGTATCTGGAGGGGAGAGTGAAGTTCGTAGACGATATATTCGGCGAGAGAGCAGTCCAAGCGATAAAGAGCCTTCGAGAGGGCGAGGTTTTGGTCCTGGAGAACGTTAGGTACTGGGATGGGGAGACTAAGGCTGCTAGCCCCGAGGAGCACGCCAAGTCGGAGCTTGTGTCTCGGCTCGGCCCTCTCATGGACGTTTACGTTGTAGACGCGTTCTCTGCCGCTCACCGCCCTCATGCTTCACTTGTCGGCTTCGCCCCGGTCGTGAGGCACTTCGTCGCTGGTAGGGTCATGGAGAAGGAGCTTAGGGCGCTTTACAGGGTCCGCAACAACCCTGAGAGGCCGTGCATCTACGTGATCGGTGGTGCTAAGGCCGAGGACACTGCCGACATAATCAGGAGCGTGCTAGGCGGAAACATCGCAGACAGGGTACTTACAGGGGGGCTTGCGGCGAACCTGCTTTTGCACAGCGCTGGCTTCAACATAGGAGAGAAGAACTTGAAGGTTCTGGAGGAAAAGGGGTTCCTGAGTCTGGAGAAAGAGCTCAAAGACCTTCTATCGGCGTACAAGGACAGGATCGTCCTGCCTGTCGACTTAGCCGTGGAAAAAGACGACAGAAGGGTCGAAGTCGAGGTTTCGAAACTACCCACTGATGGCTTGATTAAGGACATCGCGTCTCGGACGGCTAAACTCTACTCAGAGCTCATCAAGGGCTCGAAGACTGTTGTGATGAACGGACCCTTGGGTGTTTTCGAGGACGAGAGGTTCGCCCAGGGAACTAGGGCGGTGTTTGAGGCTATGGCATCCTCTGGCGCTTTCACGCTAATCGGCGGAGGCCACACGCTAGCAGCTGCCTCGAAGCTCGGCCACATTGACAAGGTGTCCCACGCCAGCACCGGGGGAGGAGCTCTAATAGAGTACCTCATAAAGGGCACCCTTCCCGTAGTCGAGGTGCTGAAGAAATACTCGAGGTAGCGGAAACATATAATACGCTCTTTTTCCACTAAAGCCACGGTATGAAAACAGTCTGGTCTATTTCTCTCACCGAGGAAGTCCCCCAGGGGAGCATAGCCGTAATGGGGCTACCCGACGTGGGGCTTGTGGGACCAATAGCGACGTCACACCTTGTGAGGCAATGGGATCTCAGGAGCATCGGCTACATCGACTCGCCCAGCATGCCTCCTGTAATACTCTTCCATGAGGCGTCCCCCCTACTTCCGCTTCGGATTTACGGTGGGTACAAGGGCAACGACTTCATACTGGTGGTGCACTCGGATGTCGCTATTCCTCCGCAGTCAATACATGGGCTCGCAGCATTCCTAACCTCTAAGCTACTTGAGAAGGGGGTTAAAAGGCTCTTCCTGCTCGGCGGTATAGCGGTGCAGGACAGGCTGAACATCGATGTTCCACGCACCTACGCGGCTTCCATAGAGCCTGAGATGCTGGACTACGCTAAGAGGATGGGCATCGAGCCTTTAAGGGAGGGCTTCATCGGGGGCGTCTACGCGCAGATTCTGAAGGAGGGTTACAAGAAAAAACTGGGAGCTCTAGCTCTGCTCTCCGAGTGCTTTCTGAACTACCCAGATCCGGGTGCTTCTGCCTCCACCCTGCAAGCGCTTTCCAAGCTCATTGGAAAAGACGTCGACGTCAAACAGCTCATCGAGCAAGAGGAGGAGATCAGGCTTAAACTCCGCGAGCTAATGAAGAGAACTATGGAGACTATGAAAGGTTCAGGTAAGGAATACGAGTACACTATACCTGCTCTGTACGTTTAGGTGAACGGCATGGAGTCCTGGGTAAGGAAACAACTCGAGGAGATCATGAAGGAGTTCCAGAGAATCAGAGAAGAAGTCGCCAGATTCGAGGAAGAACTCTTTCAACCCTTCGCCGCTCAGGAGGAGAAAACGGTCGTCCCCCTCTACGAGGTCCGGCGATCATCCGACAAGATAAAAATCTGCGCTGACCTCGCAGGTGTTAAAGATAAGGAGAGCATAGACGTAAGGGTAGAAGGGAATGTTTTGAGGATCGAGGCCGTCTTCTCTAAACCTTTTGCCTTAGAGGAGTTCGCGTTTCTAAGAAGGGGGATTTCGAGGTACAAGCTCGAGATACCCCTCCCGGACAATGCCGACGTTAACAACATCAAGGCCACCTTCAAGAGAGGCATACTTGAGGTCGAGGTTCCTCTACGGGTAGAGAAGTTTAAGGTTAAAGTCGAGTGAAAAACTACTTAATCGACCTCAGCTTGTTTATCAGCTCATTTAAGTCCTCCACACGGGTCACAGCAAGGGGGATATTTTCCCTCTTCGCTATCTCCAGACCCAGCTCATCGACCTTCTTAACTCCGTGCAGGACCACTAGTGCTGGGCGCAGGCCGCCCATTCCAGCCTGCATAGACTTAACAGCGACCATAGGGCTCCTGCCGTAAGACACACGGGTGAATATCGCGGCTCTTTGGGTTGTAGCACCGTACAGCTTTACGTAGTCGTACGATGGGACGTCTAGAACAAGCTTGATGCTGTCGACGAGGGTGTAGCCTAGCAACGGGGTCGAGACGAAGGCTGAGCCTACTATCAGGTCTGCCTCTATGGCCTCGCAAAAGCGAGCGATCGATATGGGGATGCTGAACTCGCGCATGTCTATCACCGCTTCCCTCAGGAGGTCGGAGCCTAGCAGTATGCGCCTGAGCCCCGAGAGAATTATGCCACCTCTTTCGATATCCTTAAGGATCAGGCTCTTCACGAACCTCGCAACGAACTTGGCTCCGGGAGACTTCCTCCTACCGCTTTCGTAGTCGCTTAGGACAGATGCGGAGACTCCCATCTGGGCCGCGACTTCAACTTGCGTTAGGCTGAACTTCTCGCGCCACTTCCTCATTTCTCCTCCAGGGTTCTCGGACATAATAATTTCCCCGGCGATTTTCGCGGCGATCTCCCGGAGGGAGGGGTCGCTGAACCACTCATTAGCGCCTTTGCTTCGATTCATCGTGGATGGAGTTTGTACATCTGTTATAAATGCTTTAGCGATTTGTCGAATGCTCAACGGGCATTTTTATTAGGAGTTCAGGTAGTGTAGTATCGGCTGTGAAGAAGCTCGGAAGGCCCGAATGATGGGGAGCTCGTGCAGGGCGGAGCCGCTATGTAAAGCAAATAATTATTGGGTGTGCTTAAAACTTCTTTATATCCCTATTCTGCAAAAATAACACTTGGGGACTAGACCATGACTTACCGTGTTGGAATAAACGGTTTTGGAAGGATAGGTAGAAACTTTCTGAAAGCTGCCCTGCAGAACGAGAAGTTCTTGAAGACCTTCGACGTAGTAGCCGTGAACGACCTAGCTGATGCAAAGACCCTCGCCCACCTCTTCAAGTACGACAGCGTGTTCGGCAGGTACAAGGGGAGGGTGGAGGTTCAGGGGAATAAGCTTGTCATCGAGAACTACGAGATAGAGGTTCTGAGCGTGAAAGATCCGTCTCAGCTACCCTGGTCTAAGATGGAGGTCGATCTCGCGCTCGAATCTACCGGTCTATTTACAGACAGGGAGAACGCGTCTAAGCACCTGACAGCCGGAGCTAAAAAGGTCGTGATCTCTGCACCTGCCAAGAACCCCGACATCACTATTGTTATGGGAGTGAACCACAAACTGTACGACCCGGGAAAGCACCACATAATATCCAACGCCTCGTGCACGACGAACGCCTTCGCGCCCGTGGTTAAGGTTCTGCACGAGAACTTCGGAGTAGTTGAGGGCATGATGACGACTGTCCACGCCTACACAAACGACCAGAGAATACTTGACCTCGTGCACAAGGATCTCAGGAGGGCCAGAGCCGCCGCGCAGAACATAATTCCCACGTCTACAGGAGCGGCCCAGGCTATCATGGAGGTGTACCCCGAGCTCAAAGGGAAGCTCAGCGCCATCGCGATACGCGTTCCAGTGCCCGACGGATCGCTGGTCGACTTCACAGCCCTGCTGAAGAGGCCGGTCACGAAGGAGGAGATGGACAGCGCGTTCAAAAGAGCGGCTGAGGGGGAGCTTAAAGGTATACTGCAGTACGTGGACGAGCCGATCGTCAGCAGCGACATCATCGGAAACCCGCACTCGTCCATTTACGATGCCCTAGCAAGCGACGTCCTCGGGAAGAACGGTGACATGGTTAAAGTGTTCGCGTGGTACGACAACGAGTGGGGCTACTCCTGCAGGCTAGTGGACTTAATGGTTTACCTCGCAGAGAGAGGGCTCTAGCAATCAAGCATCGAAGCTGTAAATTGATTCTTTTTTACTGAAGATAACTTTACCTCTGCATTTTATCTCGATTATCCGGTGAAACGGGATAAATTTAGCTACTCCCCCGATCACCACCAGTAAGCCGTCCCGCGTGACGCCGGTCACGCTCTCACCTGTGAACTCCTCGATGCCGCCTTGAAAGCCCCTTGATAGGATTTTCACAACTACAGTCTTCCTATCCAGATTCTTATCCCAGAGAACCCTTTGAAAGAAATTCCGCATAGGGTTTTTCATCTCACGACCACCTTTCTCCTGTATCCGATCTCAAGCACTGCTCTAACGTGCGGCGGAATCCTCTTCTTCCCGGCTAGACGCAGGTAGATAAACTTTTCATCCAGCTGTAGCTCCGAGACTTTAACCGACGTCAGCTTCTCCACGAATTCTTTCACCTCAACTTCGTCTACAACTGTCTGGATGCCTGGACAATTAACGGGACAAAGCGTGCAGAACTTACCGTCAATGTAGTCGAGCCCCGGGCATGGAGCACGGAGCCCGTCGTGGAGCATGGCCGTGTAGTTGTTCGCGCAGCAGGCGCTGAGGAAGGGGACTAAACCCTTCTCCCTAGCGATGGCCAGGGCTTCCTTTTTCACATCATGAAGCTCCACTGGGAGCTGCTTCCCCTGCTTGAGCTCGGCTTTCACCCTTCTTCTGATCTCGGAGGTGTCGAAGCCTGCCTTCTCAAGGCGGTCGAGTATTAAAGGGGTGACCCTAAACCCTCCGACCACAACCCCGACAGCTCCGTGGGCTTTAGACGCCGCAAGTATGTCATCGACCTCCTCGCTGTTGACGCCAGGGATGAGCGGCCTGAGGAACACCACCGGGTGTAGCCCGTTTTTCCTCATCATCTTAATGGTCTCTAGCCTAGCTTCCGGGGATGGTACTCCAGGCTCGAGACGCTCACTTTTTGTTAGAGTCACCAGCGTTACCAGGGGGCTTAAGGGAAGCTTAACAGAGGCTAAAGCTCTGACCTGAGTCTCTTTAAGAGCACTCTTGGTAGAGAACTGAGTGGGATTGCCAAGGTACCTGCTAAACGCTTGAAGGTACTCGAGCGTGCGGTGAAAAGCCGAATCGTCAACGAAAGGCTCGCCCAGGCTTCCAATTGCTATTAAGGTACCGAGCCTTCCCGGGAGGAAGAAGGGGTTTGATAGCAGGGCATAAGTCATCTCCTCCCCGCTAAGAGCGTAAATGTTGTACACGGAGTTGCTAACCCCCATGTCCGGGAGGTAGCAGTATGTGCACCGGTAAGCACAGCCAACAACGCTGTGCACTGTTGCGCCGCAGGGTCTGGGCGGCTTTCTAGCGTGGTAATCACCCCTAACCTTCAGGGCAGCATCTAGGGGTAGCTTGCTCTCGAGCTCCCTCGTAAGAAGGATTTTCCTGTAGTAGAGGTCACGAAGCGAGAGCTTCAGAGCCAAAGAATGCACCGCCTCCCGTTGGGCCCCTTGAGCCGCGGTTACCTGTACCTCGGTCTGAGGCTTAAATACCTTGGAAGCCTCGAGCTGACCAGCGGGTAGCCTTCCGTGTCCCTTTTGAGCCTGCTCAGCAGCTCGTGAAGGTCCATCTCCAGCTGTCCTTCTCCCCTCACCCTGACGCTCAGCCTCCCTGTTTCGGCCTCTCTCTTCCCTATGACCACCACGTAGGGTATCCACTTAACCTCAGCGTCCCTTATCCTCTTCGATATGCTCTCGTCCCTGTCGTCTATGTCAACCCTGAAGCCCTCGGCCTCCAGTATGTCCGCAAGCCTGTCAGCCTCTGCGAGGAACTCTTTCGTAAACGGGATTACCCTCACCTGGACTGGTGATAGCCAGACAGGGAGGGAGGGTAGGCCCCCGGCCTTAGCCTTCTTAGCCGCGGTGTCGAGAACGGCGAAAATGTACCTCTCGATAGAGCCGATGAGCGCCGTGTGGATGATGACCGGGTGTTTGCGCTGCCCATTTTCGTCCACGTAGGTGATGTCGAAGCGCTCAGCGTTGCCGACGTCGATCTGGAATGTTCCTATCTCCCTGGGTCTGCCGAGCTCGTCGATGATGTTGTACTCAACGTTGAGAACCCAGTAGTACTTGCCCTCCGGGACGAAATGCAGAAGAACAGGCTTCCCTTCCGCCTCAACCAGCTTCTTAACATACTCCTTGTTGGCCTCGAGGAAGGACTTCGTTAAGTTGTATATGCTGACGTAGTCGCGGCCCAGCTTCCGGATCTCCTCGTATATCTTCTCGTGCACCTTGAAGGAGAGCTCCATCGCTTCACGAAGGTCCTTACAGAAGATGTGCAGATCAGGCATGGTGAACTTCCTGAGGCGGAAGCAGAGCAGTAGCTCGCCGGGTTGCTCAAGCCTGTAGCTGTCAGCTATCTCGAGCATCCCGAGGGGGAGGTTCCTGTAGCTTATATCCCAGTCCTTTATCATTGCGAACTGCTGGTGGCACGCCGCGTACCTGAGTATTAGTTTCTTGTCGTCGACCTCCAGCTGGTAGAGTCTGTCTCCGTAGAGCTGCGCGTGCTGCAGAACGGGTTTGTGCTCGAGGTTGAAGGTGTTGGTGCCCCTCACCTTGTACACCGGTATCCCTAAGCTCCGGGCTACCCGCCAAGCGTACTCGGCAACCACTTCAACGATTATAGTGGCCTCTGGTCCGTACCGCATGTGGCCGAGGTCGCTCATGGGCTCCCACTCGAAGCCGAATTTCCGGCAGTACTCTAGGTATGACGGTTCACCCCCTTCGCGCCGGCGCTTGAAAACCTCTGCCTCGAGCAGTGCGACAAAGTCCTCCGGTAGTCCGCTGGGCAGCTCCTCGATCCCGACTACCCTACCATCTGGGAGCATCACCGCGAAGTCCTCGAACCCCCTCCTGGCTTTTTCACCGGGCCTTATCGTTCTCGAGAGCTCGGAGAGCGGGTGTCCGTAGCACTCGACAGTGAAGCGCTTGTACCAGCCAAATGGGGCTCTCTTGACGCTCGCACCCTGCGCCTTCAACAGCTCCTCGATGGATTTCAGCAACGGTAACGCTTCGCCGGGCTCAGCGAGGTTGTCAGAGAGGTGCGCGTAAGGGTACAGCACGACTTCAGACGCGCCCACGCGAGTGTACACATCCCTTATCTCTTGAGCGGCTTTTTCAGCGATACCTGGATCTGAGGAGTCGCCTTTTTCGACGGTCACAAAGGCCACCAGCGTGTTTTCCGCGCGGCCAGTCCTGTTACCTTCAGATAGCTCCTCAGCGGAGTCAACGGCCTTCTCCCTTGCTTCGTACTCGAAGCTCCGTGCGTGGATGAGGAGGATCTTCAACTACCTCACCCCTTGATTCACACGTAGCTTGAAATTAAACCTATCCCGCAGCTCACTCGAGGTCGCTCACCTTAGGGCCTAGCTTTTTGAGCTTGTCCCTGATCTTGCTGTAGACCTGCCTATCTAGCGCCTTAGCCTCCTCCTCGATCGAGAAGTCCTCCTCTTCCTCTTTCTTGTGCTTCAGAGCCTCGAGTTTGAGCTTGCAGGTGCCATCCGGCATTAGAGCGTGCCTCGTGCACCCGGAGAACTGGCATTTCCAGCCGATGCAGCTGTCCCCGATCCATGTGCAGAAGGCCTCAACCCCTCTTCTCGTTCGCCTATAAACGAGGGCGTTTTTGTAGCAAGTAAAGGCTCTGAAGGGGCAGAGTGGGGAACAACTCACATCGCTCTTCTGCATGGAATTCCCCGCATTGCAGGATATCTTTAGGGGTAACACGTTATTGAACTTTACCCTGCTCTAAACTTTAGAAGACGAGCGGCTCGTGACCCCTGGACTCAAGGAATCTGTTAAGCTCGCTCAGTGTGGGAGAGGACTGCGCCCCCAGCTTCGTGGACTTTATGGCGCCAGCAGCGTTCGCTATGGCGAGGCACTTCTCGTACGGCAGGCCGAGCTTCCAGGCAACTAGGAAAGCCGCGTTGAACGAGTCGCCTGCACCCGTGGTGTCGACGGCGCTGACCCTGAAAGCCGGTACTTGTAGGCCTAGCCCTGGGATCCTCGAGCCGTGCTCCCCCTCCTTCACCACGAGTAGCCCGCGGTACTCCTTCTCCAGTGCCTCGCCGCCTAGGGCGTCGTACTCACGGGCGTTGACGAATAGCACATCGACCAGCCCAAGCACATCCCTAACGTACTCCAACCCCCTGGAGGCGATCGCCATACCGGGGTCGTAGCTCGTCGAGAGGCCTCTCTTCTTAGCCTCCGCCAGCACCCATCGAGTGTAGTCGGGTTTAGTACTGCTCAAGTGAGCGTGGCTCACCCCCTTAAACATGGCATCGGCGTCGATGAAGCCCGGCTTGAGATCCGTGTTTGCACCCCTTACAGCCACCATCGCTCTGCGGCCAGCATTGTCCAGGATTACCACAACCTTGCCTGTGGGTTTACTCGACCTGACCACGCAGTGGGTCGCCGCGCCCTCCTCGCTCAGGTACCGCACTATGAGGTCCCCGTACTCGTCGCTCCCGACTACTCCTGCGAAGGTGACTCTAGCCTTTAGCCTGGAGAGGGCAACCGCCACGTTTGTTGCGGCACCCCCGAGCTTTGCGAAGAAGTCTTTCGCCTCCTGTGCCTCGTCTGCGGCTGGGATTCTGTCGACGAGGTAGTACTCATCTATGCTAGCGTTCCCTGAAACCAGGAAAGATGGGGCTGACACCATGAGAACTCAGTAGCATCGCAGGGTTATGTTTTTTCTTTTCCAGGCGGCGCCAGTGTGCAGGATCAAAGGAAAAGCAGATAAAGATAATTAAGACGTCTTCAACCTACTAAGCAGGTGCATATTGGTTGAGCGAGGAGGCTAAGAGGCTGGCTGAAGTGAAGGAGTACCTGGAGAGGAGGCTGGAGGAGCTTAGGCGCGAGGAGACGTTACTCGAGGAGGCTTTACGGCTCGTGAACCAGGCTCTCTCCTCTACAAGCTTCATGAGGGCCTCAGAGCTCCTCCAGAGAACGCCCCAGGCCACGGCTGCGGAAGCTAGACCCGCGGCTACCGCAGGGGCTAAGGCCGGGGGCACGCCACTCGAAGAGGCACTCATCACCTCCGCCACCACAGGCGAGCAGCTGGCTAAGGTTATCGTGTACCCTGAAAGCATTGAGATCGTCTTCACTAAAGAGTTTTCTGCCGGCACTCCACCCTTCGAGTCGTTCTTCGTGAGGAAAGTTCTAGAGGGCTACAAGAGGAAGGACGAGGACCTCGTTGCGAGGGGCGAAAAGTCGCCGGACGAGGTATTCGAGTACGAGATCGTGGAGGATAAGGGTCTGCTCAGGAAGATAATAATAAGGAACTACGGGGACAAGAGGGTTGTAAACGAGATTAAAAGCACTCTACGCTGGACCCTTAACAAGATGCTGGCGCGCTCCGGGCAAGAGTAGATCACTGCTGCAATACAGTCTTGCGCTGCGACTTGTACATCTCGATGAGCTCCGCCTCCGTGGTGGCCTGCTCGGGTTTCTTGTCAAACCTGTATCTCCCCGTAAACCTCGGGAACCTGATGGCTAGGCCGGACTCCGCCTCTATCTTGCCGAGGGCGCAGGTGTGCAGGGGGCTGAGGGTTATCTCGGCTCCGATTATCTCTAGCACTACCGCGGGCACGAACCACACGTCTGCCTCGATTCTAGACACGACCCGTGGATGGCGGTGGGGGATTCGGTACGGTTCTAGGAGTTTCGGGAGGTTGGCGAGGTCCTCGTCGGTGAACCCTGTGCCCACCTTGCAGACGGTCTTGAAGGTGTCGCTCTCGGGATCGTAGGCCGCCATAAGCAGGGCTCCGTAGGTGCCAGCCCTTTTCCCCCTTCCGTGGAAAGCACCGACGACGACCAGGTCCACGGTGTCCGTCATCTCCATCCTGTAGTCGCGCTTGAACTTGATCCAGAGCCAGCCCCTGGCACCCATCTGGTAGACACTCTGGGCCGAGACGGACTTGCACATCACCCCCTCGCAACCCTCGCTTATCGCCTCCTCAAAGAACAGGAGGAGGTCCTTGGGGTTGTCGACGAGCTTAGCCCTGGAGAGCAGCACGTCGTCGCTGCCTTCGGGGACTATCGACTCGAGAACCTTTCTTCGCTCTGGGAGAGGCTTCTCGATAATCTCCTCGCCGTTCAGGTAAATGGCGTCGAAGAGGTAGACCCTCACAGGGTACTCCTTCATGGCTTTATCCACGTCGTACTTCCTCCTGCGGTGCATCAGCTCCTGGAAAGGCAGCATCTCACCCGTGTCAGGGTTGTACGCCACAATCTCGCCCTCAACTATGAACTCCTCGGCCTTGAGAGAGGTCATGTAGCTGACGACGTCGGGGTAGTGGTGCGTTATGTTCTCGAGGCGCCTGCTGAAGAGCCAGACTTTATCCCCCTTCCTGTGAGCCTGAACCCTCTCGCCGTCGTACTTGTACTCGACCAAGCACTGCCCCCCGAGTTTTTCGATGATCTCGGCTGGATCGCTCAGGCGCTCGGCTAGCATGGGTAGGATTGGGATCCCAACCTCTATCTTGATAGATTTTACAGCGTCAATGCCCTTTGAAGCTAGCTCCTTAGCGATGAAGCCCAGGTCGGGCCTCTTCGTGTAAGCTCTCTCCAGGATATCCCTAGCGGCCTTCGAGCCCGTGAAGGCCACAGCTAGGGCGTCGAGTATGGTCATGTCTGCTATGCCCAGCCTGAGCCTGCCCGTGACCGTCCTCACGATGTACTTAGCCTCCTTCGGCTTAGCGTCCGACAGCAGGCTCGCAAGGGTGTTTATTTTCGTGTCCTGGCTTCCCTCGCCCGAGGCTAGGGCAATCTTCATCAGCGCGTTGTAGACCTGAGAGACTGTAAGCTCACGCTTTGCGCCCTCCTGGCCTATGAAGCCGAGCAGACCCGCCGCCTGCTTCGGCCTGGAGAGCAACTGCTCAGCGACAACACCCGGATCGCCTACCTTTTTGTACAGCTCCTCCACGTTCTTGACCGGGACGCCTGTCGCCTTAGATATCGCCCTCAGCGTGAGCTTCTCCGCGACACCCAGCTCAACTCCCTCGTAGTCGGGCCTGAGCTGCCCTTGGGTGAGGTAGATTACCTTGTCCAGCACGTCCACAGGCGTCCTCTTGAAGAGCGACACGAGGTAGTCTGTCATGGCCAGCCTGCTGGACGTGCTCTCGATCTTCTCGTAGAACTCCACGAGAACACTATAGGGTAGGTCATTAGCAGACACGATCAACCCCCCTTTGTATAGCGCCCTCCCTGAATTTAAAGGTTTGATTGCTCAATGCAACGCTCACTGCCGCGGCCTCCTCCTGCCACACGGAGGGTTGTTAGGATCAGGTACCGCGACATGTAATAACCTGCACCTACCTCTGGCCTGATCATAGAAGAGGCAGGTGAAGCAGGTGCCGGCGAGCCCCTCCTCCCTTGGAGGGGGCTGAGGCGCCACGGGTTGCGGTTTCACGGGGGCTTTTTCTTCAGCCCGTATGGTTCTCTCGGCGGGTTGCGGTTTAGGGTACTGAGGGGGTTGCTGGGGCTTGGTCTGCGGCGCGGGGGGTGCTTGCTTCACCTTGGGCTCCTCCAGCCTTGCGGGCTCTGGGAGTTCAGGCACCTCGACGGGGGCTAGCTCTATGGGAGGCGGTGTCTCGACCGTTTTCTTCGGCGGTGCCTGCTGCGGCCGGACCGGCTTTACCGGTGGCTGCTCCATGGGAACCTCGACCGGCTGCAGCTCTTCTCGGGGCGTCTCTAGGGGCGGTATGCTGGCCAGCTCGAAGGAGAGGCCCCTAACGAGGAGCTTTATCTCCTGGCGGCTGAGGTACTTGCCCTCCACCACTTTCTCGTCATCCACGACCACGGCTGGAACCGCCTTGATCCCATATTTCTTGAACTCCGCCACGTATATCCCGCCGAACACCTCCTCTAGGCTCTGAAGCCACTCCTCGAACTTCGAGGGGTCCTTCAGGCTGAGGAGCCTGACAACCAGGCGAGGCCTCTCCCCCTTAGGCATCGCGTTCATCTCAGCCTTAAAGGCCTCGAGCATTTCCTGGGCCTTCGGGTCACGGGGGAGGAAGACCTTTATCTCCTTGGCCACTTAGCCCACCACTGACTCCTACACGAATCCTCGTCGGACATAATAATTAAGTTATCTTTTTTATTGGTCGGAAAGGTTCAGGAGCTAGGGCGGTATCTCCAGGAGCCTCTCGGTGACCTCCCCGCGTGGCGTCACCTCCACGAAGACCTGGGCCTGGAATGTGTAAACCCTGAGCTTCCCCGTCCTCCAGAACGTCTCGGGGAGCCCTGCCTTTAGGCACGCGTAGCTCAGGAAAGTCTCCGTGTCCCATCCCTCCTCGACCGGGACCTGCGGTAGGAGGAGCCCCCTGGCCATGCCGTACTCGACTAGGAGCCCGTCGCGCCCGACCTTCACCTTGTCCAGGAGCTCCCTGTAGTCGGTGTAGTGGAGGGGCTCCGGCTTCGTCAGAACGCTGACCTCGAAGACCACCTCGTCCAGCTCCCTGGGCGTGAGCGGCGGGAACCTCGGGTCCTCTGTTGCGGCCGCGATCGCCGAGCGTATTGTGGCTTCAGCTAGGGGAAAGAGGGGTTCCGGGTACCCTATGCAGCCCCGCAGCTCCCGCCTAGCCTGCCTGGTGAGCGGGTTGACGACGATCTTCTCGATCGTTACGAAGACGCCGGAGCTCTCCAGCAGGCTTCTAGGCGTCTCGGGTGGAGGAGAGATTATCACGGCTTTATCGAGGTACTCTTCCACAGCCCTCCTGGCGAGCCTGACGAGGAAGCCCCCCTCCTCAACAGAGAGTTTTACCATTCTGAATGCACCTCACCTTTTCCAGCACTTTCTCCATCTCTCTGATGTGAGTACCGAGCCAATAAACTTGTCCACACCCCGTGCACACGTAGAACTCGCTGTAAGTCTGGAAAACCTTCTCAGGCACCCTGCCCGCGACGGCTTCGCGGGGGACGCGGAGTAGGGGTGAGGCGCAGATAGAGCAGAGCGCTTTATCCGGCTTGAATGCGGGCTCCACACCCAGCGCGCTCAGGACATGGGCGAGCACGTCCTCGTCGCGGCCCTGGGGGACGAGGAGCACCTTGAAGCCTCTCCTAGTGAGCCGGCTGTAGAGGGCCTTGTCCCTGGTGAGGAGGAGCATTTGGGGGTTCTCCTCGAGAGCGGACTCCAGCTCGCTGTCCTCGGCGTTGGGGTAGAAAAGAGCCTTAACTCCCAGCAACCTAAGCCACCTTGCCAGCTTGCCCAGCATGCCGTCTACCAGCACCTCCATTTATGTTACACCCGCTATTGCTGCTAGAGCGCTCTGAAGGCTAGATGAGTCGTAGACGTGGACGCCGCCGGTCGTCCGGTTTGAGAGCATGGAATACCTCTTGAGCGCGTCGACCGGGTCCAGCTCGTCCAGAGGCTCGAGCTCGAGAAGAGACCCCGCCACGCGCGAGACCCTCGTGTGGACCAGCCGGTGCTTCGAGTCCTCGGCGCTGAGGATGTAGTGCACGATGTCGGCGACCGTGAGAACGCCGGTAACCTGGCCGGCGTAGCAGACTGGGAGCGCGATCGAGCCCCTCTCCCGCAGAGCCGTTACGGCCGTCTTGAGCGTGGAGTTGCACTTCAGGCACGGCAGCCTGTGGGGCTTGAGCCTCTCTAGGAGCGCTTGAGCGCTCAGCATCCCTGTTTCGAGCATGTAGACCACCAGGGAGCGCGGGGTGTAGGCCCTGTTGCCCCTCTCCGATACGAGGTAGCTACCGGCGGAGACCTTCCTCAGGGCCACGCTGAAGGCCGGCCTGCCTGATACTCTGACGACCCTTACTCTGCTCCTACCGCCAACGACTCTCGACAGGAGGGAGCCCAGGTAGACCGGCTCTCCCCCCACCAAGGCCACAAGGCTCTTGAACGCATCCCGCCTCACTTCCTCCAAGACTCCCTGCAAAGTTTCGGCTTTCAGGACTCCCTCGCTGTAAGTCACAATGATACTTTTGTAGCAATGCTACTTTTTTAATTTTCCCTTGTTTCTTCCCGTGCTCGACTTACGGCTTCCCTCGCTTCCAGCGGGTTTGGAAGAAGTTGCAGGAGGGTGTTCGAGCACCGCGTGCGCAGCTTTAGCGGACACAGCGTGTGTGATAACTTTACATTCCCCCAGCCTCCTAGCACGATGGCCTTGGTAGACAAGGGGGGTCTGAGAGAGCGTAGCCAGCTGGCTTGAGGCGACAGGCTCGCAAAGGCGCTGTAGCGCCTGAGGCAACCGAAGCTCGTCACCAGGGCCTTCGGCACGAGGAACACCAAGCGTGCAGCCAGCGCCCTCGAGAGGCTACGTCTCGCGGACTTCGTGAGGGGGGCGGTGGTAGGTAACGCCCGTTGCGTCTACCTCACCGAGAGGGCCTGCGGCCTGTTTGTCCCGCCTAAAACCTTTGAGGCTCACAATTAACATAACAATGTTATACTTTCGGCATAATCATCGGAGCACATATTAACCCCCTCCCCTGGAATGCAACTGAGGCCCGTGGCCGCACGCGTTAGGCCGGCGAGCTGTGAGCCGGCTTTAGCGGTGCGGGCTACACGGTGCTTCCCCGAGAAAACTGGCGCCCGTAGCGCCGCTACGGTGCTCGACGCATCCAGGGGCGTGTTGCGCGTCCCCAGCGTTAACATTGCGATAATGCTGAGGCCCTCGCTGGTCAGAGCGGTGATGGAGGATGTCGAGCGCTTCGGCAACGTTAAGCTGACGCTGCAACTAACGGCTAAAGGCAGGCTACGCCTTGTTGCGCACCGTGCGGTCAAGCAGGCGTGGTGGAACGGCAACGACAGACTCGCGGTGATAGCGTTGGACGTGAACTCGAATCACGGGCTCTACCTTCTTGCCTTCACTTTCGACAGCAAAGCCAGGCTCTTGGCGCAACGCGTGTTCAAGCCTCCCAACACGACGTTGCTGAGGCTCCTCGCGGCGCTGATGCGCAGCTACTCTAAGGTCAAGAGCTGGAGTGAAGCCATACAAAGGTTCAAGCAAAGGAGGGATGTCAGAGGAATGCAGAGAGAGGGGAGGGGCTCAGCGGTGGAGGAGGCGCTGAGGCTCGCCGAGAAGCTCAGGGCAAGGTTAAACCTGACCCCTGAGAGAGCAGAGCGCATTGCAAGGCAGGCGTCGAGGAAGGTGAAGAAGCTCAACGACGATTGGATTAGAGGCGTGCTCAAGGAAATGAGAGGCCTGGTCAGGAAGCTGAGGGACCAGGGCTACACCGTCGTATTCGTAGCGGACGTGCCCCGGGCCGAAAGCCTGAAGGGCTCGGGGCTACAGCGAACACTGCTCAAAGTGGCAAAGAGGCTGGAGAACCTAGCGCTCTACGAGGGCGCTAGGTGGTTCGAGCCGGAGAACAACGTCTCGGGCAGGCAGTGCCCCAGGTGCGGAACCTGGGGCGTAGAGGTAAGGAGGAGGTACTACCGCTGCTCGAAGTGCGGCCTGGTCTACGGCAGGGACTGGACCGCGGCGTTCAACGCCGCGAAGCTCTTCCTGAGGGCGTGCAGAGCAGAGAAGCACATCGAAGCACTGCATAGCTGGCTACAGAGCCACAAGACAGCCCTAACGCCTGCAGGCCCCGGCCCCAGTTCCCCCGGCTCCCCGAGCAGGGGCGGTCCGGGGGTGCCGCGCGCGGTGCGAGGAGGGGATGTGCCCGCGTCGCCGCGGGCAGAAGGCCGCCCAGCCGGGGCGGCCCCCGCAAGGGGACCCATGACCCTAGCGGGCCCTCAGAAAGGTGAAGGGGGCAGATGAGGCCAGGCGCGGCCAACTCTAACCCACCTCTCGACGTGGAAGGTTCCGGAGGGGAGGAGCTTGAGGACGTCCGCAGCCTTGACCTTCACCCTGCACTCCCTCACCAGGAAGTCCGCGATTTTCCTGGAGGTGAGCTCCTTGGAGAGCGGGCCCGGCGTGAGCTTGAGGAAGCAGCCCTCCTGAGGGCTCCTCGAGGCGGGTAGGGCCACGACGTTGCTTCCGTCGTAGCCGACTAGGAGCTCCAGCGGCACCCCGCGGATCCAGTTCCTCTTCCCGTAGATCATGAACGCCCCCTTCCCCAGGTACTCGCCGCTGGGGGGAGACTTGGAGACCTGAGACGCGGGGACCCAGAAGACGTCGATTGCCGCCAAGCCGGCCCTCCAAGCGCTGCTGTAGCAGGCGGCGAACTGGGCCGCCTCGTATATGTCCTTCTCGGGGACCTCGCGGCCATCCGTCTTCAGGACTGTTGCAGGAGCGCCGTGGATGTCCGCGTGCAGGAAAATGTCGCGGTCCTCCATGTACCTCCTGACCAGCAGTTCGTTCTGGCCGGCGGACTTGCCCGCGACGACGAGGAAGCCGTTGGTGGTGTAGAAGAACCTGAAGTCCCTGTACCAGGGCTCGCGCCCGCCGCCTTTAGGGGAGACCCTCACCCTGACGGGCTCTTCCGGCTTCGCGGCGAGCTGCGGCATCTTCGCCTTAAGCGACTTAGCCTTCTCGAAGAGCGACTCCGCGTTCGCGTAAGCGCTCCTCCTGGCGTCCACCCCCACGTCAACACCCCCAATTGACACCACGATGCTCCACCTCTCGTGGTCTATGCTCTTAACCTCGGGGTACGCGCTCCTCATAGCCTCCTCTATGCTCTGCCAGCTGAGCCCCTGCTCACGGAGCACTCTGTAGTGCTCGAGCACCCCCTGGATCCTCGGCGCGTTGTCCAGGATTAGGCGCGCAGCGGCCTCGAGGCTCCTCAAAGCCTCCAAGGCCTTCTCCGCCGGCGAGGGCTCGGGGGCGTGCTCCTCCGCGAGCAGGGACTCGACCATGTAGCGCGGGAACTCGGCTGGGAAATCCACCCTGACCGCCCGGTCGCTTAGGTGCAGCGGGTTGAAGGGGTACACCGAGCGTAGCGAGCCGGACTCGACCACGTAGCCGCCCCTCTTATCCTCGAGGGCCTCGACGAAGATCTCCCTGGCTTTCTCCAAGACGTGTACGGCCTCCCCGACCGACCTGGGAGGCGAGCTGGGGTCCACTCCAAGCCGGAAGGCTGCCTCGTACACGACCTCGGGCGGGAGAGAGGAGGCCTGGGAGAGGGCCGTGACGAGGCTCCTGCGGCCCAGCGCCAGGGCCTTTTCCGCAACAACGAGGGGGTGCTCTGAGGCGTCGGCCAGCTTGGGGGGCGGGGTGTAGGCTTCCCCAAGCTTGACGGAGCGGTCGCGCATCGACTTCTGCCTGTAGGCGTAGAGTATTTTGCCCTCTCCGTCCAGGAGGATAACGTTCCCCTCCCTAACCCACTCCAGGACGAGCGTGAACCCGTGGAAGTCGAGGGCCAGAACTCTGTCGTCATTTAATATACTAACGGCCGTGACGCGCCTGCCCTCAAGGTCCCCCAGCTGCTTCAGGCGCTGAGGAACCGTGATCTCCACCTCACCGAGCGCGGGGCAAGGCCCCCTCCTCGGATGGAAGAGAAGCACCCCGCTTGAGAACTGGAGGACGGCTAGCTCACCCCGAAGCAGGGCCTTCGCTAGCCTAGAGCCCTCGAGGCCAACGAACAGGTCCCAGATCTTGTACACATCGAGGAGGCTGACGCTCCTCCTAGGCGCAGCGATAGACACAGTTTCTACAGGCCGCTACGGCTAAATAACGTTACCCCGCTCTCAAAGCGCGTGTAGCTTTCCGCGAACGATAGAGAGGCTGTGCACGACGGGCCTTGTGAAAGAGACCATAACCGGCGATGTGCGCTACGTCTACCTGACGAGGAGGGCCTGCAATCTCCTAGCCCTGCTCGGCTACAGCATCGAGGAGGTGGCCTGTAGCAAGTCAGCCCTGAGGCATATCAGGCGCTTAGCCTCAGCTGCCTCTGGTACAGCATGACCGTTGTTATGTGGCTGCATATCCTCGCCCTCCTCACATAGCCGTATGCGCGGGTGAAGCAGCCAGCCTTTAACAGAGTGTAACGATGTTATACTTTCAGGGTAATCATCGGAGCAAATATTAACCCCCTCCGCGCAGGGAAGAATGAGGCCCGCTGCCGCAAGCAGCGGCCGGTGAAGGGGTGAGCCGGCTTTAGCGGTGCGGGCCAGGGTGCTTCCCCGAGAAAACTGGCGCCCGTCAAAGGGGAAGAGGGGGCGCCTGCACTCTCGGGGAAAAGATAGTGGGCGGGAGGGGGTAGCGTAAGGCAGGCCAGCGGGCCTCGGGCACCTCTCCACCGCTTTCAGCGCACTAGTGTTTAGGGGGGAGAGGCGGTGGAGCCATGGGCCGGGGCCGCCGAAAACCAACCCTTTTTTACCCCCTCTAACCCACCATTCCACGCTCCTCAGGGACGTGGTGGGAGCGGGTTAGAGGGGGAGGCCGGACCCCCGCAAGGGGGCGGCGGGCTACGTCCGTGAGGCGCCGCGCCCCCAGGGATCCCCACGCGGGCTCCCAGCGCGGCCGCTGAGGCGTGAAAGTGCCGGCATTCGGGGCCGCGCTCCGCTCGTAGGGGCCCGGCTCTGGGCCGGTAGTGCCCGCCCGCAAGCCGGCTGCCCGAGGCCCGCGCCCCGCTCCGCTCGCAGGGGCCTGGGCGCGGGCTAGGGCGAGGGGCTGTTTTCGGCGGCTCTCCGGCTGCTCCCCGCCCCCTGGCAGCCGGCCCCCTGCCCTCGGGGGTGGACGGGCCGCTAGCGAAGCGTTGGCGCCGCCGGGCCTGGGCTGGCCTCGGCGGGAGGGCCGCAAAGCCGCCCACGCGCCTGGGGCCGCGCGCGGCAGGCTGGGGCTTCACAGGATGTGAGAGTGCGTTGCATGTGGCGTTGACGGCAACACACCTAGCACGATGAACGCTAACTTGCTCTAAGCTTCGCGCTGAGCTCGGTCACTGCTCGCCGCTACTCGTAGCTCTGCTAATGCTAGCGTAGCTCACAGTGTGTGAGACGCTGCGCGGCGCCCCTGCGGGGGGCTGGGCTTTGGCTGCGGCTCCCCCGCACCTCACGCCTCCGGGCGTGGGGGCGGACGGGGGCCGCGGCGCTTGCCCGGCTCCCCGAAAGAAAGGGGTGGGAGTATGAGTGGTGAGAGTAAGAGAAACGGGAACAGGGAGGGTAAAAACAACAAGGGGCTTGTCGATAGCTACAGGGTTTGGCGTGTCAAGACCAGCAGGGAGGAGAGGCTGAGGCTTCAGCGGCTGTACGTGAGGCTTTCGAGCGCAGTCAGGCAGGCGTGCAGGGTCCTCGAAGAGAGGTATGGCGACGCGTTCAGGGGGGAGCCGGAGAAGTTCGGTAACGAGCTGGTTGAAGAGGCTTCGAGGATTTCAGGGTTGCCGAAGAACATCCTCAACTACGCCGCAGAGTGGTGCAGAGTGGTCAGGGAGGCGAGGAGGGAGTCGAAGAAGCGCGTCAGGTTCACCCCGCCGCCGGTGCCCCTGTCAGTAAAAATAATTGAAGGTAGTAGGAGGCTGCACGGCAAAGGCGGCGCCGCTACGGTGCTCGACGCCTCCAAGAAAGAGCTGCGCATCCCCAGCGCTGGCATTGTAATAAAAATGAAGCCGTCCTCGATTAGAGCGGTGCTGGAGGACGTCCAGAGGTTCAGGGACGTTAAGCTGACTTTGCAACTAACAGCGAGGGGCAGGCTGAGGCTGGCTGCGCACCGCGAGACCAAGCCGGCGTGGTGGAGCGGCAACACAAAGCTGGCCATCGTAGCGGTGGACGTGAACTCTAACCACGGGCTGTACTTGATGGCCTTCACGTTCGACAGCGAGGTGAGGCTAATGGCGCAGCGCGTGTTTAAGCCCCCCAACACCACCATGCTGAGGCTTCTCGCTGCTGTTATGCGCAGCTACTCTAAGGTTAAGAGCTGGGGTGAAGCTGTCGAGAGGTTCAGGGAGAGGAGGGACGTCGAGGAGTTGCAGAGGGGAGGAAGGGGCTCCGCGGTGGAGGGGGCGCTGAGGCTCGCTGAGCGCCTAAGGGCGAGGCTAAACCTGACGCCGGAGCGCGCCGAGAGGGTTGCGAGGCAGGCGTCGAGGAAGATGAAGAGGGTGAACGAGGACTGGATCCGTAGCACGCTCAAGGAGGTGAGGAGCCTGATCAGAAAGCTCAGGGACCAAGGCTACACCGTCGTACTCGTTGCGGATGTGCCCCGGGCCGAGTCTCTCAAAGGCTCGGGGCTACAGAGGACGCTGCTGAGGGTAGCGGAGAGGCTGGAGAACCTGGCGACATACGAGGGGGCGAGGTGGTTCGATCCGGAGAACAACGTCAGCGGGAAGCGTTGCCCAGTGTGCGGCTCGCATGGGGTGGAGCTGGGGAAGCGCTACTACCGATGCCCCAGGTGCAACGTAACCTACGGCAGGGACTGGGCGGCCTGCGCCAACGCGGCGAAGCTCTTCCTAAAGGCCTGCGATGCAGAGAAGCAGCTAGAAGCTCTGAGTAGCTGGCTACGCACCTCCAAGGCGCTGGTCCACGGAGCGCCTAGAAACATAGCGAAGTAGCCCAGCGAGGCGCCAGGCCCCGGCCCCAGTTCCCGGCACGGCCCCACGGCCGCTTGCCGGGTGCCGCGCGCGGCGCGAGGAGGGGATGTGCCCGCGGCGACGCGGGCTGAAGGCCGCTAGGATGCGGCCCGCCCCGAAAAGGGGCGACCCATGACCCTAGGGGGCCCTCAGAAAGGTGAAGGGGGCAGATGAGGCCAGGCGCGGCCTACCTCAAGGCCTTCCTCGGAGATCAAGCCTAGAGAGGCCGGCTCCTCACACTCTCCTCGTGATCACGAACTCGCAGTAGGGGTCTCCCCTCTTTATGCACTTCGTCTCGCGGGGCTCGACGCCCTCCCTGCCCACGCCCCAGCTAGCAGCCACGAAGCCAGCGAGCAGGCCGCGTATCATCATGCTCTCCGCCTCCTCTATCTCGCCGAGGTGCTTGCACTCGACACTGTCGTACACCCTCGCCACGAACTTCCAGTCCGTGAACTCGGCGACCTCGAGGACGCCGTAGCCCGTAAGCCTGAACACATGCTCGAGTAGCCTCGCCTGATCCTCGCGCCTCCTAGCGAGCCTCGAGTAGAACTCGCGGTGCATCGCGGCGCCAGAGTCGAAGAACGTGTGGTAGAGGATGTAGCCGAAGCCCGTGCCCATATGCCTCCAGCCGTAGAGTAGGAACCCTCGGAGGGGCGGCTCCTGAAGCATAACGGCGCGGATACCCCCAGTAGCGGCGGGAAGCCCCAGGCGTCGACGGCAACTCCCTCGGCCACCGGCGGGGAGTACTCGACTCCTTTCACGTAGGGCGCCCTGGCCAGGCACTCCCTGATCCTCTCGACTGCCTTGCTGTCGGGCGGCTCGCAGGCTATGAAAGCCCAGAAGGGTTCGCCCGGGCTCCCGCTTACGTGCAAGCTCAGGATGGGCGTGTCGTTGCTCGCGAAACACTCAGAGATCCTCGCCAGAACTCCCCTAGCCGTCAGAGCCTCGGGCGCGAAGTCTACCCTGAAGGCGTGGGGCCTGCCTCCAGGGATGACTACGATCCACCCGCTATGGAAGGGTAAAAATTCCGCCCCCAACCCCGTTGCATGCATATCGCGTAAAATGTGTCAGGGTTCCTTATATTCCTATCTTTTCATTTTTGTGAGGAAAGCACTTTCCATAATAAAGATAATGTCCTTTTCGGCATTACTCTGGTGAGGAAAAGTGAGTCTGGGCTTATTTAGGCCATACGCTAGTACCATGCTACTTTTCACTACCTGTGATCCCCCCTTTGGTCGGGCGATTCTTTAAATAGGCGGGGCGCGGTTTGCGTATGAGGTGTGAGCGGTGCCGGGTACTGCTCTCGAGAAGTTCTATGTGGCTGTCACGGAGCTCCTGGGCCAGGTTTTCTTCTCGGAGGAGGGGAACCTCGAGAAAGCCGCTGGGCTCGTCGCGGAGTCGCTGGCTAGGGGCGGGTTCGTCTACGTCTTCGGGACTGGCCACTCGATGATCATGGCGCTTGAGATGTTCTACAGGGCTGGTGGGCTCGTCAGGGTTTACCCGCTCTTCGACCTCAGCCTCTCGGGCCTCGGTGGGGCTTTGAGGAGCACTTTCCTCGAGCGCACGCTGGGCTACGCTAAGGCTATCCTCGACTCGGTCCCCGTGTACCCGAACTCCGTCTTAATTATCGTGTCGAACTCGGGTAAGAACGCGGTGCCTGTTGAGATGGCCGACGAGGCGAGGAGGAGGGGTCTGAAGGTGATAGCTGTGACGAGCGTCGAGTACAGCAGGAGCGTCCCGGCCTCGAACCCCCTCGGCAAGAGGTTATACGAGCTGGCGGACGTCGTGATCGACAACAAGGTGCCGGCGGGTGACGCCGTGCTGAAGCTGGAGGGCTTCCCGCAGAGGGTCGCGCCCGTTTCTACCATTGTGTGCGCCTTCATACTGCAGTCCATCGTGGCTAGGGCTGTGGAGATACTCCTGGAGAGGGGCGTCGAGCCCGAGGTGTGGATGAGCTCCAACGTGCCCGGCGGGGACGAGGCGAACAGGAGGTTCCTGGAGAAGTACCTCGAGAGGCTGAAGCCGCTCTAAGGCTACCTGTCGAAGTACCTCCTCAGCTCCCACTCCGTAACCTCCGTCTGAGAAGGGGTTGCGCCCGTGGAGCTGATGTAGCTCTCCCACTCCTCCAGCTTGGAGGCGGCGAGCAGCTCTATGGCCTTCCTGCCACCGCCTTCAGGGAGGGTTGCGCTACTAGCAAGGCTCGCGGCTTCGTGGAGGGTACGCGGGACGGCTTCGAGGCCTGCCAGCTTGTAGGCGTTCTCGCTACATGGGGGCGGGGGCTTGAGGCTCCTCCTCAGCCCGTCGGCGCCCGCTGAGAGCACGGCTGCCAGCGCGAGGTACACGTTCCCTGAGGAGTCCGGTAGCCTGTACTCGACGGTCCCCGAGGCGCCTCTTGGGCCCCTCGGTACCCGGACGAGGACGGACCTGTTCCCCACACCCCACGCGACGAGGACGGGGGCCTCGAAGCCCGGGATGAGGCGCTTGTAGGAGTTGACGGTGGGGTTTGTGAGCAGAGCGTTGGCCCTGGCGTGGGCGAGGAGGCCTGCTATGAAGCTGAGCCCCTGATCGGTGAGCTGGCCGTCCTCTACGAGGATGTTCGACCCGTTCCTGTGGGCGCTGAGGTGCAGGTGGAGGCCGCTTCCGGGTAGGCCTGTGAAGGGCTTGGGCATGAACGTCGCGCTTAGGCCCTGCTGGGCGGCCTTGTGCCAGACAACCTTCTTGATGAGGAGCAGGGCGTCGGCCGCCGCTAGGGGGCTCATGGGCTCTGGGAGTAGCTCGTACTGGCCCGGCCCAACCTCGTGGTGCGCCGAGTGCACACCTATGCCAGCGTTCTCAAGCTCCTCTATCACCCCGGCTAGAAAGGAGGAGGCTGTGCTGCTGAGGGGTGACCAGTAGTAGCCGTTGTCCGCAGGCTTGTACCCGCTGGTGAGGTAGAACTCGACCTCGAGGCCCACGAGGGGGTCGAAGCCCAGGTTCTCGGCAACTTCCCTGAGGATGTGGCGGGGGTAGGTGGGGAGGGGCTTTGACCCGTAGTAGAGGTCTCCGACGAGGATGGCTGTTCTGCCTAGGGGTGAGTTGACCAGCCTCAGGGTGGAGGGGTCGGGTATGACTGTGAGGTCTGAGTCTTCGATGCTGGCTAGGCCTACTGAGTAGCCGTCCACCCGGAAGCCCCCGGCGAGCGCTTCGGGGTTCTTGGCCTTGAGCACCCTCTCGTGGATCCTCCCGTCCAGGTCCTGGAAGACGACGGAGAAGTACTTCACGTCGCCGTGGAGGGCAAGCCTTTCAAGGGCCTCTCGCTCAAAGGCCTCTGCTACCCGCATATACGCCTACTGAGGGAAGGTTTGAAAAGCTTTACGGGTGAAAAGCTGTAAAAAATTCCGAGCCTCCAGCTTTACGGCTGTATGAACAGCGGGATCAGCGCGGCTACAACCGTAATAGCGGCGCAGGCCTCCACCGCCGCGACCGTCGCCCTGTAGCCCTGCAACCTCACACTCCCCGGCTCGAAGTATATGGCTTTCAGGAGCCTGGCGTAGTACGCGGCCGCAATGCCCGTGTTGATGAGCGCTAGGGCTGTCAGCCACGGGGCCGCGTACACGGGGGCCAGGAAGAGGTACAGCTTGCCCCAGAAGCCCGCGAGCGGCGGCAGCCCCATCAGGCTCAGGGCGAGTATCGCCGCCGAGGCCGCAAGGGCCGGGTCTGCCTGGGAGAGCCCTCTCAGCTCGTCGAGTGCTGGGGGCTTGTCGCCGTGCCTGCGCACCGTCCTGGCGAGCAGGAAGAGGCCTGTCTTCGCGAGCGAGTAGGCTAGTAGCTGGAGCGCGAGGCCGTAGAGGGCTATCCTCCTCGCCTCGGGGACGGCGAGGGCCGCTAGGCCCACCAGCAGGTAGCCTGCTTGGGCTATGCTGCTGTACGCAAGTAGGCTCTGGAGCCCTCTCTGAAGCAGCGCTGTCACGTTGCCGTACGTCATGGTCAGGACGGCTAGAGCGCCTACGAGCAGCAGCCACTTCTCCTGGGCCTGGGGTATTAGGATCGATGAGAGCTTGTAGAGCGCGAGTATTGTAGCTGCCTTGGAGAGCGGGGCCACGGCTGAGACGGGGAGGGGGTCTGAGTAGCCGTAGGTGTCGGATAGCCAAGCTTGGAAGGGGAATACGCCTATCTTGAAGCCGACTGCCGCTAGCAGGAGCGCCGTGGCGCCCAAGCCGGCCGCGAGCGACATTGAGGCAGGGGGGCTCAGCTGCAGGCTCCCCGTTGCGACGGCTACTACCCCGAGCGAGAGCAGCAGGAGGTTTGAGGCGGCTAGGCTCATGAGGCCGTACTTCGCGGCTCCCGAGGCGGAGTATGCGTCGCGGGGTATGGCTATCAGCGCGTAGCTCGAGACGGAGAATAGCGTCCACGAGGTGAAGAGAACCGGTATGCTACCCGACCACGCTACCCCCAGTAGGCCCGTCACGCCCGCGATCGCGAGGATGTAGGCCCCGTTCTCGTACCTGTACTCGCCCGCCGGCCCCCAGAAGCCCGAGACGCTGATCAAGGCGTCGAGCAGGGCTATGACCGCCACCGCAAGGGAGAACCAGTCTGCCGCGACCTCGCGGTCCTGGATCGGGGTGAGGGTTAAGCTGTAGAGCGTTAGGGCTAGGAGCAACGCTAGCGCCGCCACGGCTGTGGCGTGGGCCAGGACTCCCCGCTTACCTGCGAAGAGCAGGGCAACGATGGCTACCGACGCGACGCCCAGGCTAGCGTAGACTGCTCCCATCACCTGAACCACCCCGCCAGCACGAGTAGCAGGAGGATTGAGGCGCCGAGCCAGAGGTAGATCAGGTAGTGTGGGGCTCGGCCTGTCTGCATCCTCCTGAGGCTTGACCATAGGGCCTTGAAGAGGTTCACGAGGTGGGTGTGGAGGAGCGCGTCGTAGCCGGGTTCGATGAGCCTGTACGCTATCCTCGAAAGGCCTGTGAACGCGGCTGGCAGGGCCCTGTGGTAGAGCGCGTCCACGAGGCCCGAGTCCACGAACCTGTACGTTAGCTCTGAAAGCTTCCTGAAGCCCGCGACGATCACCCTGTAGTAGACTGGGTTTATG
>NDWX01000011.1 GCA_002855745.1 Thermofilum sp. NZ13
ATCGGCGAGGCTCATCGCCTCGGCCTGGTCGTGCGTCACGTAGATCGTGGTGATGCCCAGCTCCCTCTGAAGCCTCTTCAGCTCCGCCCTCACCTCGATTCTTATCTTCGCGTCCAGGTTGCTCAGGGGCTCGTCCATGAGGAAGAGCTGGGGTTGCTTCACTATCGCGCGGGCGAGGGCTACGCGCTGTTGCTGCCCGCCGCTGAGTTGCGACGGCTTCCTGTCGAGGAGGTCGTCTATCCTGAGCATAGCGGCGACCTCTCTAACCCTAGCGTCGATCTCCTGCTTCGGTAGCTTCTTCAGCCTCAGCGGGAAAGCTATGTTCTCGTACACCGTCATGTGGGGGTAGAGGGCGTAGCTCTGGAACACCATTCCTATGTTCCTGTCCTTGGGCTCCAGGTCGTTCACTATCGTGTCGTCGAAGTAGATGTAGCCTGTCGTGGGCTTGTAGACGCCTGCTATCATGAGCAGGGTTGTCGTTTTCCCGCAGCCGCTGGGACCTAGCAGGACGACGAACTCCTTGTCCTTCACCTCGAGGTTCAGGTTTTTGATCGCGTCTACTCCGCCCCGGAACGTTTTCGATACGTTCTCCAGCCTAACCCTAACCACGCATGCTCACCCCTTGACACCACCTATCGTGACTCTAACCAGGTACTTCTCGCCCACAACGAACAGCACGATGACCGGGATTAAATAGAATACCGATAGGGCGGCTATCAGCGAGAGGTTTATCCCACCCATCTCGCCGATGAGGCTTCGTATAAGCAAGGAGAAAGTCCAGTTCGTCTGCGACTGTATGAACGTGTACACGAAGATGTACTCGCCCCACCCACTTAGGAATGAGAAGAGGGCAACGGCGAAAATCCCAGGCTTAACCAGCGGCAGCATAACCCTGTAGAAGGCCCCAAGTCTGCTGGTGCCGTCAACCATGCTCGCTATTTCCAGGTCCCAGGGGATGCTGTCGTAGAAGCCCTTGAGAACCCACACCCCCAAGGGTAGGTCGACGGACATCCTTACGAGCACCACACCGAGGATCGTGTTCAGGAGCTTCATTTCCCGAAGCATGAAGTAGAGGGCTATCAGTAGCACCGACGCGGGAACGCCGTGGATCACGAGGAAAGCTCCCAGTATGGCGCTACGGCCCCTGAAGCTGTAGCGCGAGATGACGTAGCCCGCCATGGAGGAGATGAACACAACGAGGAGCATGTTCCCGAGGGCGAGTATAAGCGTGTTGAAAGCGACGCCGTAAACGTTGGGGTAGAGCTTGCTGTAGACCGGGTCGTTCTCGAAGAGCACGCCTTTCCTGAGGTAGCTGAAGTTCTCGAGCGTAAAGCCTTTAATCGTAACGGGGCTCTCGCTGAACGCTAGGCCTAGGAGAAGCAGTATCGGAATCGTGATTACGACTATTAGAATCGCAGCGACGACATAAAGGAGGATTGTCGATACTTTTACCCTCATCTTCCACCACCTACTCCATTTTCGGCTCAGCCATTAGCTCGCGCAGTCTGAACACTCTCCAGTAGACTATCGAGAGAACCAGCCCGATGACGAGCAGTATGGTGACGAAGACTGCCGCGTAGCCGTAGCGCATCGATGCCAGGTATTGCCCGAACGCCAGGTGGTACGCCTGGAGTATCATAACCTCCGTCGAGTAGTAGCCTGGGCCTCCATCGAGTGTGAGGAGTATGTACTCGAAGGAGGCTAGCAGCGAGAGGGTTTGGTACGCCACGACGAAGGCTATCTGCCACTTGATGAGCGGCAGTATAATGCGCCTGATTATCGTGAGCTGTGACGCGCCGTCGACCTTCGCGGCTATGATGTAGTCCTGCGGTATGGCCTTTATGGCCGAGCTGAAGATAACCATTCCGAAGCTACAGCCAATGAAGCCGTTCACGATGAAGAGGAACGGCCAGTAGTACTGGAAGGTCCAGGGTACGGGTTCCCCGCCGAGCGCCTTCAGCAAGGTGTTCAGGAAGCCTGTGTCCATGGGTGAGAAGATCCACATCATTATGAAAGCGTATATCACCGAGGGCATGACCCTCGGCAGGTACCACAGCGCCCGCATAAGCGTACCCAGGGTGTCATGTATGTGCGTGGAGACGAGGGCTAAGAAGAGCCCCATGCCCACGTTGAAGGTGAGGGTTCCCGCGACGTAGATTATCGTGTTCCTCACGAAGATAGGGGTGTTGATGTCGGAGATGAACTTCTGGTAGTTCGCCAGCCCCACCCACTCCCAGATGAACCTGTAGTCAAGGTTAGTGAATGACATGAGTATCGTTATTATTGCCGGCACTATCATGAAGGCTACGATAACAGCTGTGGCGGGGGCGAGCATGAGGGTAATTACGGCGAGCTTCAACAGACGCCTCCTTGAGGTCAAATTAGACCACCTGGGAGAAAAAACTCTTATTCAAGCTGTTCCCTTACTCTCGGATTATTACCTGGTCTCCCAGCGTGCTTTGCAGGTTCTGCCTGAACACTTGGAGAGCCTGGTCAGAGTTGAACTGCCCTGTCTCGATGCCCTTGATCACGTTGAAGATTATTGTGTTATAGTCACTCCACTTCGGGTGCAAGGGCTGATACTTAGCGTACTCGACCATGTAGCCCGTCGCGGCGAGGAACTTGTCCTGGGTGTAAATAGGGTCGGAGAGCTGGTCGTATAGGATGGCTAAATGGGCGCTCTTCACAGCGTGCAGGGAGTTGAGGTAGGGGTCGGTCGCCAATGTGATTATCAGGAATGCGACCTCTGGGTACTTGCAAGTCTTGGATATGAAGTAGGCTTGCGGTTGCGACAGCGTCACGGGCTTTAAACCAGGCTCACCCGCAGGGTAGAGGGCAAAGCCGAACATCTGCCAGAATTTCTCCTCAGTAAGGTTGAATGACCCTATCCACTGGCCCTTGTGCCACGTGCCACCGAGCCAGAACAGGACTTTCCCTGATACAACCGTCGGGTGAACGTCGCGGTTGAAGTCGAGGGATGTTATCTTGTCGGAGATAACTTTACCCTTATGCATCGAAGCCTCGTAGTACCAGTCGAAAACCTTCTTCCAAACCTTCATGTCGGCAACAAGCTTACCCGATGAGGGGTCTTGAAGCGTGCCTCCGAAAGCAAGGTAGACGATAGGCCAATCTGGGCCAGCGTTGGGCCTGTGCCAGATACCGTAGCCTGGTTGCACAACTCCCTTGTCCACGGCTTCCTCTGCGACTTTCAGCATGTCCCAGAGAGTGAACTCACCTCTCCTGATCTTCTCGGGGAGCGCGTTGATCTGATCATCTGTCCAGCCCAGTTGCTTGAGCAGCAGTTTATTGAAGTAGACAGGCCTGGCCTCCGTGTCCTGAGGTATACCCCAGATGTGCCCCTTGTATGTCACGGAGTCCCAGAGCCCGCTTATAACGTCGTAGTAGGTCCAGTTCCAGTACTTCTTCACGTAGTCGTCAAGCGGTATGATCCACCCGTTCTCGCTGAGGAGCGCCGCGTAGTGGTGCTCCATCTGGAATATGCAGGGACCCGTGCCTCCCTGTAGCGCGAGGAACACCTTGTTCCTGTAGTCGGTCCACGATGCCGTGGAGAAATCTCCCTCAAGCTTCACAGTGGCGGGTACGCCTATCGCCTTGAATATCGCGTTGAGCCTGTTAGCCGCCTCAACGAGGTTTAGCTGCCTGTAGATGGACTCCCTCTCAGGGCCCTGCGTCCAGGCTGTGATCACGATTTCCACCGGCTTGCCGCCTGCCTGCTGCTGGAGCTGCTGAAGCTGCGCCTTTAGGCTCTGGAGCTCGGAGGCTAGCTTATCGTACTCCGACTTAGGCACGTACTCCCCAGCCGGGGCTGTCGGCGCAGTCGCCCAGTGCACTAAATACCCTGCAATGAAGCCGATAACGAGCGTAACTATCAGAAGCAGTGCGGTGGTCTTTTGCAGCGTTTTACTCGTGCTCATCGTGATGTGTCTGCAAGATAACTATTTATCTGTTTTTCTGGGAAGCTTTAAATATTCTCGTAAAATAAAAATATATACTCTATACTTTTTGAGGTAAAATTAAGGAAATAGATTACTGAGCTACGGCTTTCTCTTGAATCTAGATAGAGCTCTTTCGACGCTGTACTGGACCCGCGACAGGGTTTCCAGGGAGATCAGGCTCGAGGTGAGGTACACGAGGCCCAGCGTCACGAGCACCGAGAGAAGGATGTAAACGGGAGCTTCGAGTGGGGGCTGCGAGGCGACGATGTCCCTTGCCAGGATCGTGGGCTGCGTCATCGGGAATACGTAGAGGGCTGCTTTCACAGCGGGGCCGACCATGCTCGAGGGGGCGAAGACGACGAAGTAGCCGGGAATCACTATGAGCAGGCCCAGCGGGCTCATGATCGTGTTAGCTATGCGCACGTCTCTGCTGAGCGCGCCCACGATCACTCCTAGGGCCGCGGCGAAGAAGAGTGATACGAGGAGGCTGGGGGCCAGCAGTAGGAGGTCGTGGGGGGAGAGCAGGCTCGCCTGGCTCGGTATGTTCAGCGTGAGCGCCTCCTGCCCCGAGACTCCCGGCATCGAGCCGAGAAAGGTCGCAAAGTATATCGCGAAGTAGAGCGCCATGCCGGCCAGCTCAAGCGCCGAGCCCACAAGGGACACGACGAACATTCCCAGCAGCTTGGCTGTCAGGATCTCGTGCGGGGGCACAGGCATCGTCAGGAGGGTCTCGAGGGTTCTCTCCTCGTTCTCCACAGCCATGGAGGTCGCCGACATCTGCATGACCACTAGGGATATCGACATGACGATCAAGGGGACCAGGAGCGCGGCCATCAGCAGCCCTGCCAGCGAGCCCGGGTCCGCGGGCAGGAACGCTTTCTTGCTCGCAATGTAGGTCTGGGGTGTGGAGTGAACCGGGTTAAGGAGCACGCGCGGGCTTACACCAGTCTTGTTCGCGACGTGCTCTAGGTAGAAGCTCTTAACCTGCTCCACTACGGGGGCTGTCTCCACGCCTGAGAACACGGATATCTCGTCGACCACCGAGAGAACGGTGATGTTCGCAACATCTCCCACGGTGAGCGAGCGGGAAAACGTCTCAGGGAGGATGAGCACGACGCGTACGCCTCTCCTCGAGGCCTCCAGCGATATTTCCTCAGGGTTTCCCTGAGGGAGCTTAGTCACGTTGAAGCCCCTCCCGGCCAGCCACGAGATGAGCTTCTCGGAGTAGGGGCCTTTGTCGTAGCTCACCACGCCTATGTTCTGCGCGCCTCGCATTGCCTCCTCGACGGCTGTCTTCATGGGAACCGATATGACCAGCGCTATAACGGGCATGATTAGGGCGCTCAGTATGAACGGGACCAGGATCCTCGGGTCTCTGAGCAGGTCCTTAACCTCCTTCGCGAGGAGCGGGGCGATCACTTCCCACCACCCCTCACAACAGTGAAGAACACCTCCTCCAGGTTGCGGGCGCCGTACTTCGAGACGAGCTCCTTGATGGGGCCCTCCTCGAGAATCCTGCCCTTATCAATCAGCGCAACGCGGGTGCAGATATCCTCGACTTCAAGCATGTTGTGGCTCGAGACAAGGACGGTTGCCCCTAGGCTCTGGGCGTACTCCTTGACTAGGTCGCGTATCTCCTTGGCCTGAACGACGTCGAGCCCCGAGGTAGGCTCGTCGAGTATGGCCAGCTTGGGCTTAACCATGAGGGCTCTGGCAACCTGGACCCTGCGCTTCATTCCCTTGCTGTAGGACTTCATCTTCTCGTGGATCTTCTCGCCCAGCCCCGCTATCTTCACCCCCATCTCGAGCGCCTCCTCAGCCTCCCTTGTCTTCCCGTAGTAGAGCTCGGCCACCAGGCGGAGGAACTCGTAGCCCGTGATGTTCCTGTACGTCCCAGCGTCCTCCGGCAGGTACGATACCATCTTCTTGACCTTTAGGGAGCCGGGCTTCTCGCCCAGGACGAGCACCTCGCCGCTGGTCGGTGACAGTAGGCCGGCGAGTATCCTGAACGTGGTCGTCTTTCCGGCGCCGTTCGGCCCTATGAGCCCGAAAACCTCGCCCTCCTCAACGGTGAAGCTCACGCCGCTGAGCGCCCTGAAGCCTCCGAAATCCTTAACCAGGTTTTTAACGACCACAGCAGGCATTGCAAAAAATAAATCTTTGATCACGTAAATAAACGTTTGCAAAAGGAAAACAGGTGGTCTCGTTGGAGGACCCTTCCCGATACTGCGAAAACATGCCGCTGTGCCTTGTCTCGACGCTAGCCGCCACGGTGGTAGCCTTCTACGTCGGCCTTCTCCTAGCTAAGGCTAACCCGCTTCTCCTCCCGCTGTGCCTAACACTCGCCGTGTACCCTGGCTTCCTGAAGATGGTCTCGGCGAACAGGCTGTGGGCCGCGCAGGCGCTAGTCTACGGCTGGGCGCTATTGTCGACGATGCTCGTAGCCTACTATTCATACACGCAGGGAATGCAAGCTGGAGGCATGATCGCAAAGGGAGAGAGCTACGTGAGGGAGATGTTCGACTGGATTAGAACCGGTAGGGGCGCTGAGGGAGACCCCTCCCTCTTCGTCCTCCCGAAGATCGTCGAGGTGACGGTTTTCTCGGTGGCGACGCTCCTCACGGTCGGTTTCGCGGGGTTGTTCATGGGAGCCTACCTGCTCGACTACATGAACTTCTACGTGGGTGTGCTGCTCACCTTCGCGAAGCCGGAGCACGTCCTCGAGGTGGCTCTTCTCTCCTGGCCCGTGTACGCCGTGCTCCGCGTCGTGGGGTACGTCATGCTCGGGACTGCCCTCTCAAGGGTTTCATGGCTACTGCTAAGGGAGCACAGGCTTAGGCTGGAGGACGGCGCGAGGAGGATTCTCGTTTACTCCCTCGTCTTCATAGCCCTCGACTTCCTCCTGAAGGCCACAGTGGCAAACGCGGTATACCAGCCACTCCTAAAAGCTTACACCACGATCGCTCCTTAAAGAAATTTTATATATCGCTCTATTAATAGTGGTAGGCGATATGACAGAGGTTTACGCTCAGCCCGGACCCGGCACACCGAACGGCTTGTACGTCTACTCGAGGGAGAAGAGGGGGTGGGTTCTCCTAGACAGGTTCTGGCTAGGCGACAACGGCGTGCACGTCATATACTTCGACAACACGTTTTGCCCAGCGTGCAGGCGCTTTGACAAGGCATGGTTCACCTTCGTCGAGAAGAGCGCGGATCGGGCTGACAACACGTACTTCATGATAGCCTTGTGTGACTGGTTCGCCAGGCAGTGCAGCTCAGAGCACTCCAAGAGGCTCTTCGAGATATTCGACGTGCACGTCTCGCCGACGATACTCTTCCTCCTCCGGGAAAACGGGAAAATCAAGAGGAGCCTGAAGAACGAGGGGTCCATGACGCTGGACAGGCTCACCCTGACTTACGCGCTTTTCACCGCTACCCTCTGAGCTCCTCGAGGGCGCTCTCCGCGGCCTTCCTCACGGCTTCGCGGCTACTGTACCTGGGCCTCCAGCCGAGGGACTTAAGCTTTGAGATGTCGAGATGCATGTACTTCACGTCGCCCACCCATCCCCTCCCGCCGTCGACGCCACCCGTGAACCTGTACTGCACACCGCTGAGCCCCATCACCTCCACGACTATGTCCGCGACCTCCACCACCGTGATCGAGTCCTCGCTTCCCACGTTGTAGGCCTCGAAGCCGCCCCGCGTACCGCGCCACGCGAGCAGCGTGGCCTCGACGGCGTCCTCGACCCACACGTAGCTCTTCCTCTGGGTTCCGTCCCCGAGGATCTCGAGCTCCCGGGGGTTGTTGAGCAGCTTCAGGACGAAGTCCCTGACGACACCCCTCTTGGCCCTGGGCCCGACAACGTTCGCGTACCTCAGGGCCACGGCCTTGAACCGGAACGTGTAAGCGTAGGAGGAGATGAGGGCCTCGCAGGAGAGCTTCGAGGCCCCGTACAGGGATATCGGCTTCATCGGGCCGTAGTCCTCGGGTGTGGGGAGCTTCGAGGCCTCGCCGTACACCGTGCTCGTCGAGGCGAACACGAGGTCCCTAACGCCGCGCCTCCTCATCTCCTCAAGCAGGTTGTACGTAGCGAGGATGTTGTTCTCGAAGTGCTCCTGGGGGTCCCCGACCCGCACCTCCGGGTTGGCCGCGAAGTGGAACACCGCGTCGACGCCTCCGGCGAAGGCCCGCTCAAGGTCGCTGCGCGAACGAAGGTCTCCCTTCACGACGTCCACATCGCGTAGGATTCTCGACAGGTTCTCGATCTTTCCTGATGAGAAGTTGTCGAAGACCACGACGCTGTGCCCCTCCTTGACGAGCCTCTCCGCGAGGTGGCTGCCTATGAAGCCAGCCCCGCCGGTTAGCAGGATCCTCATCGCCACCGCCTACGCGATCCCGATCATCCTGGCTTTAGGGAGCTTGAGGCCTGGCATCAGCGCGTCGAAGAGCTTCACGAGAATGTCGAAGTGCTCCTCCGCGCCCGTGTTCGAGAAGCTCCTAGCTGAGGTAGGGTAGATCTCCAAGCTGAAGTCGCTGCCGTCTTCGAGCTCCGCCCTAACGTAGATCATCAGCAACAATTCACCCTTGTAGTCCATGACGCCTGAGGCGAGGCTCAGCGATGCGAGCGGCGAGCCGAGCCTCCTCCCGAGCTCCTCCTTCAGCGCCGTGGGACTACTCTTCGCTACCCCTTCGAGAACGCTCTCCCCCTCCTCGAACTCAACAATGCCGTAGCTGTAGGTGCCGTCACCCACGGAGAAAACGCTCAGCTTCACGATACCTAAGGGACACACCCTTCAAATAAAGGTATCACTTAGCGCCTCCTGATTACGAACTCGCAGTACGGATCCCCCCTCTTGATGCACTTTGTCTCCTCGGGCAGAACACCCTTGATGCTTTGACCCCAGCTTGCGGCGACCATTCCGGCTAGCAACCCCCTGATCATCATGCTCTCAGCCTCCTCTATCTCCTTCAGCGCCTGGCACTCAAAGTTGTCGTACACGCGCGCCACGAAGCTACCGTCACCCCACTCGAGGATCTTGAGGACGCCGTATCCCATCAGTGTGAAAGCCCTCTCCGCCAGCACAGCTACGCTACGCCTATCCTTCAGCAGCTTCGAGTAGAAGTCCCTGTAAAGGCTGGCGCCCGCCTCGAAGAACGTGTAGTAGAGTATTGAGCCGAAGCCCGTCCCGAGCTGCGACCAACCCGACACCAGGAAATTTCTTAAGGCCTCTCCCCGCAGAATGATAGCCCTCTCGCCCCCGAGCAGAGGAGGATAGCCCCACGGGTCTGCGGCGACACCGTTGCTCACCGGTGGAGTGTAGTCCACGCTCTCCACCATACTCACCTGACCCAAGCATTCAGCTACCCTCTTTGCGGTTGCCGGGTCCCGGATCCCCGCCACTATGAAGGCCCAGAGGTCTCGGGACCTGTCGCTCCAGGACACGTGAAGTGAGAGCACCGGCGCGTCGGCCCTAGAGAAGCACTCCAAGCAGCGGGCCAGCACCCCTTTCGCGGTCAAGGCTTCTTCGCGGAAAACAACCCTGAACATGTAAGCGGACGTCGAGCTCAGGGCCACCACGCGCCCAAGCTCGTAGGGCTTGTGGTGGTCGATGTTCCGAGACACGCTTTATACATTGAAACACTTCCTTATAAGGTTTTGTGGCGATTTTTCGGTCAGATACGGCCGCAGTCTTCACGCTTCAGCAAGCCCTCCGGTTGCTCGTCATCCCGTTGAAGAGGCGTGGGGCCTAGAAATATGCTTTTCCTAACCCGGCCGCTTGCGCCTAGCCTGTATGAGAACCGCGCAGAGGGACGTGAGCAGAAGTATCGCCGCGTAAAGTTCCTGAGGTGGGCCGGGGGTGACCTCGATGTACGCCTGGGCTGGCTCGTAACCCTCCTCGTCTGAGGAGACACGCACCCTCACCCGGCACGGCAAGAGAGGAGTAGCTTGGAAGCTGGCGAGGCCGTCCTCTCCGGTCCTCAGCGCGAAAACCTTCCTTGTCGCGCAGTCCTCGTAGACTACGGATAGGTTTATCCCGGGCGCCGGGGGACGCGTCTCCACAGTGAACACCGCGCTCTTAAAGAGGAGTACATCCCCAGTGCTTACTGAGAGGCTGAGAGGCCTTGGCGAAACGGTGAAGTTGACCCTCTCGTAGGCGGGTACGAGCTCGGGGTTTGCGGCGAAGACCTCGACCCGCCACACGCCTGTCTTGTCAGCCTTGAGCTCGAAGGAGCAGGGGCAGTCCCGGGTAAACACGTACTGCGACCCGTCCGGCTTTGTGACCGAGACCTCGCACTTTGTCCCTGGCTGTGTCTCTATTGAGAACTTCTCGGTGTCTCCGAAGAGCACTTGGGGGTTGTACGAGATAACCAGGCTCACCCCGCCGCGGAATTTTTCAAGCGATGTCTGCTTGTACGAGTAGCTCTGCTCTACCTCGACGCTTCCCGTGTACTCGTAGTACAGGAACGCCTGCGGAATGCTCCCGGCTTTCCCACCGAGGCCCGCCACGAGGCGTATGTAGCCCGGCCCCGGGGGGCTCACCCCAACCCTGCTGCCAGGCTTCTGCGGCTCGACGGGTAGCCAGCCGTAGCCGGGTACGTAGATCTCGGCCCAGGCGTGGAGGTACTCGCGGTCCTCGCCCCCGGGCGGGAGCGCCAGCAGGCCCCCGACAACCCTAGCTGGGATGCCGGAGGCCCTGGCCAACGCCACGAAGAGCCTGGAGTACTGCAGGCAGACGCCCTGCCGGGAGTGGAGCGTCCATAAAGCCCCCAGGCTCCACGAAAGGGAGATCGTGCCGAGAGCGGGGTTGTACTGTATCTGCGTGGAGGTGTAGTCGGCTATCCTCCTAACCGCCTCGAGCACTGTTCTCGAGCCGGCGGTCAGGCTGCGGGACAGGGCTCTGATCTCCGGAGAGTCGGACTCGATGTACTCCTCAGGGCTTAGAAACGGTTTGACCGAGTCGGGGAGGTGAGTGAGGGAGCTTACCGGCGCGTCTCCAGGTGCGTAGGCCACGGTCTCTAGCGCCGCGAAGCGGACCGTTATCTTGAATGGCTCGGGGCTAACGCGGACTCCAGTGTAGACGGCGTAGAGGTTGCCCTGCTCGTCGCGTTGCAGGGATCTCGGAGCTGGCGTCACCATCGGGCCGGCTACTATGGTTGTTGTGGACGTGTTGGTTGGCAGTGCCAGGTAGAGCATCTTGACTTCGCCCATCCCCGTAAGCTGGACCGTGTACGTCACCTCGTAGACGTTTCTGGTGGACGCGTAGGACTCGATGAAGAAGTCGAGCCTCCTGGACGACACCAAGCCTCCAGCACTAGCCGTGACCCGGAGAGTGTAGTACCCAGTGATGAGATCAGGGGTCACGTTGTAGGCAAACGTGAAAACCCACTCCTCGCTTCCCCCCGCTAGCCTGGCAGACCTGCTCGAGTTGCTGGTAGCCAGGACGGCTCCCAGCGGGTCCCGAACCTCAACTGCAAGGGAGAGGGTGTACAGGGTTCCGGGGCTGGCGGAAACCACGACGTTGACTCGAACAGCCAGGGTCTCGCCGACCCGGAAGGTCCTGCTGGGGCGGGGGAGGAAGGCGCCCTGCTCGATGGTGCCGAACACCGCCTCCTTCACCTCCACGCTCGAAACGCCAGGGCCTGCTTTGGGCGCGTTGAGGGTGAGCGTGTAGCCAGCTAATAGGGCTAGAGCCAGTAGCGCAAACGCCTTTACGCGGCGCACGCCAAATGATTGGAAAAACAGGCCTATAACGCTGCTTTCTCTCTGATGGGCTTCAAGAGGCAGGGGTTGTCGGTGATTATGCCGTCCACCCCCATTTCTACAAGCCTCTCCGCCTCCTCGAGGCTGTTCACGGTCCACGTGATCACGCTGTAGCCTTCCCGCTTGATCTTCGCGACGAGGTCCCTCGTCAGGATCTCGTGCGACGGCAGGATGGCGACGGCTCCGAGCCTGCGGGCTATGTCCAGGTACTCGTCGTCCCACTCCTCGACGAGGACACCGATGTCCAGCTGGGGCTCGAGCTTCCTCAGCTTCTCAAGCGGGGCTGGGAGAAACGACGTCACGAGCGCCTCGTCGAGCATGTCGAGCTCTCGGAGCGCCTCGGCGACCTCTTCCTCGACTCCCTGAACCTTGATCTCGATGTCGACGTATAGCCTGCCTTTAGCTAGCGCGAGCACCTCCCTTAGTGTCGGAACCCTTGCTAAGCCCCCGACCCGCACCTTCTGCAGGTCGCTGTATCTGGATTCGCTCACCTTGAGGTTTACCCCCGCGACGCGGTCAAGCTCGTCGTCGTGGGCGATGACGGCCACTCCGTCGAGGGTCCTGCGCACGTCGAACTCGATGCCCGTCGCGCCGCACTCCAGGGCCTTGAGGAAGCTCGGGAGGGTGTTCTCGGGAGCTAGGGCCTCGGCGCCCCTGTGGCCCGTCAGGATGAATTTTCGCTTCAGCTGGGTCACACGTCTCAGTTGTAGCGTTGCGTAATAAGCTTTGCTGCAAAGAGTGAAAAAGCTTAAACGCCAGCTCTTACTTTGCTTTTTCGGTAGGCATGGGTTACATACCTAAGGCCCTCCTCAGGAGGCTTTACGTGAAGGGTAGCATGCGGGCGACCGGCGAGGAGCTGTCCTTCAAGCTCAGGAACACGCTGGCGACAGCTCAGGTCGACGCCCCTGTTAAAGTTCAGGTGGACGGCAACCCCGTCAAGCAGGAAGACGTGCAACTCCTGCTCAACGGGCAACCCTACACTAGCCAGCCGTCCCCCTCGCAGCCGCTGGAGGTCCCCGTCGGCGCGGAGCTAGAACTCCGCGTTAAGGGCCCCTACTCGAAGGGCAAGCACAAGGTCAGCGTGGAGGTTTCTATCAGGGGCTACGGGACTGGAGTGATAGAGTTCGAGGACGAGGCCCAGTAAAGAACTCTATTTCCAGTAAAGAATTCTATTTTTGAAAAACACTTTAGAGAGAACTTCTCCCCCGAAGACAGGCCCGTCCCTGCAAACCCGCAACCCGACGGGCTCCAGGACGCACGAGCCGCATACTCCTACAGCGCACCTCATGTACCTCTCCATCGAGGCCTCGAAGCGAACCCCCCTCTCCAGGGCAAGCGAGAGCGCTTTCTCGATGAGCGGCTCCGGCCCGCAGGCGTACACCGCGTCAACGGGCCCCTCCGAGATGAGGCGCGAGGCCTCGTCGGAGGCAAGCCCCTTAACACCCAGGCTGCCGTCGTCTGTGGTGAGCACCACCCGGCAGTAGCGCTGGAATGAGTCGGCGAGGAAGACCTCTCTCGCCGTCCTGAAGCCTAGGACGGCGCTGCACGAGGCCCCGGCTTCTCTTGAGACGCGAGCGAGGAAGTGCAGGGGGGCCACCCCGCTCCCGCCCCCTACCAGGAGCACCCTGGATCCGCTCGGTGGCACCGTGAACGGGACGCCGTAGGGGCCTCTCACGTGGAGCACTGACCCGCTGTGCACGGCGTCGTATATGTAGCCCGTCACCTTACCCTTCCTGGTGATGGCGAGCAGGAGCTCCCCGTCGCTGTAGTCCGCGACGCTTAGCGGTATCTCGCCGACACCGGGCACCCAGAGCATGACGAACTGTCCGGGCTTCGGTGTGGCCAGCTCGACGGACAGCTTTAGGATCGTTGTGCTCCCGGCTCTCCTCGCCTCCTTGACGGGCGCCCGCAGGTACACTACTGAGACACCAGCTGGGACAGCGCCTCCTCTCCGAACTCCTCGTCGCAGTAGGCGCACCTGAGCTTGAGGGGCTGACGGGAGACCACGATTATCCTTGGCGTGATGGGCTCGCGAGGCGAGTTCGAGACGCAGAGGGGGTTGACGCACCTCAGGATGCCCACGATCTCCTCCGGGACGCTGACCCTCCTCTTCTCCACGACCTGGTAGTCGCGAACGATGTTGATCGTGGCTGTCGGAGCGATGAGGGCGATCTTGTCGACCTCTTCGGGCTTGAGGAACCTGTCCTCTATCTTCACGATGTCCTTTCTGCCCAGCTTCCTGCTCTCCACGTGCATCACCAGGGCTACAGTTGCGCCCTCCCTCCCTGAGATGCCGAGGATCTTCAGGACGTCGAGGGACCTTCCAGCCGGGATGTGGTCTATGACCGTCCCGTTTCTGATCTTACGCACGATCAGCCTGTCCTCCACATTCTCACCCCTTAAGTATCAGCTTGAGCAACGCCATCCTCACCCAAACCCCCAGCTTCGCCTGCTCGAAGTAGTACGCGTGCCTCGTCCGGTCCACGTCGAACGCGATCTCATCCACCCTAGGCAAGGGGTGCATGACCACCAGGTCTTCCTTGGCCCTGGCGAGGCTCTTAGAGGTCACGACGTAGCTGCCCTTCACCTTCTCGTACTCCGCCGGGTCGGGGAAGCGCTCCTTCTGCACCCGCGTGACGTAGAGGACGTCAAGCTCCGGCAGAACACTCTCGAGGTCCGACACCTCCTCGTAGCTGACGCCCGCCTTCTCCAAGACCTCCACAACCTCCGGCCTGGCTCTGAGGAGAGGGGGAGAGACCAGGTAAACCTTCCTAGGCCTGAACTTCGAGAGGGCTAGGATGAAGCTGGCCGCCGCGCGCCCGAACCTCAGGTCGCCGAGCACTCCGTAGGTCAGCCCGTCGACCCTTCCCTTGGCGCTCCTCACGGTGTAGAGGTCGAGCATAGCCTGGGTTGGGTGGTGCTTCCTCCCGTCGCCCGCGTTGATCACCGGGGCCTCGGCTATCTCCGCCGCGTACCTCGCCGCCCCCTCAAGCCTGTGCCTCACGACAATCACGTCGGCGTAGGAGTCGAGCATCCTTATCGTGTCGGCGAAGTTCTCCCCCTTGGCCACCGAGCTCCTCTCCAGCTCACCGAGGTCTATGTAGGAGCCTCCCAGCTTCAGCATCGCGGACTGAAAGCTCAGCCTCGTCCGCGTGCTGGGCTCGAAGAAGGCGGTCGCCATGATGAAGCCCGAGAGAGCACCCGCGTACGCCGCGGGGTTCGACCTCACGCGGTCGGTCTCGGCGAACAGCTCCTCCAGCTCCTCGCGGCTGAAGTCCAGGATTGAGAGGACGTCCCTGCCCCTAAGCACGCGGCTCCACCTCGAGGAGCTTCCTCAGCGTCGTCAGGCTTACTAGCTTGACCCCCTCGGCCTCGAGCGCTTCGCGGGCGCCCTCCTCCCTGTCCACCACGACTAGAGCGGTGTCTTCGACGAGCCCGTGGGCTCTAGCCACGCGGAGCGCCTCGAGAAGGGAACCGCCGGTCGTGGCGACGTCGTCGAGCAGGAGAACCTTAGCGCCGGGCTCAAAGTCCCCCTCGAGCTGCCTCTGCGTGCCGTGGTCCTTCCTGTCCCTCCGAACGTAGACCAGCGGCTTCGAGAGAGCTAGAGCGACCCCCGTTGCGAGGGGCAGACCCCCCACAGCGATGCCGCAGACGGCGTCGAACCTGTGCTTGAGCGCCTCGCGGGCCATCTCGTCTATCAGGAGCTTGAACTCCCTTGGGTGGGACGGGAGCTTCCTCAAGTCGACGTAAACGTTGCTAACCTTCCCCGAGGACAGCTTGAAAACGCCCCGCTGCACGGCGCCAACGCTCCAAAGCAGCTCCTCAACCCCCATGCAAAACCACCCTTTGAGCCTCAACTATCCTCTCGAGCTCGCCCAGGGGGTCTTCGGCCAGGACGACAGACCTCCCTACGATCTCGAAATCAGCTCCAGCGCGCAGCGCGGAGGCCGGAGGCGCGCCCTGAACCCCCACGCCGGGCGAGAGGATGACCGCCTCCCTCAGCCTCTCCCTGGCGGCGCGTATCGTGCTCGGCTTGGTGGCCGCGACGACGAGGCCTCTAAGCCCGAGCTCAGACGCGTAGTCCAGCAACTCCTGGAAGTGCGCGTCGACAAGGCTGTTGGGGCAGGTCATGGAGGCGAGCCCGAATACGTCCAGCGAGACCGCGGGCACCTTGCTGAGGCAGCGCGGGAAGAGGTGGACTATGGCCCCGTCGAAGCCGAGGGCCTCCAGCAGGGAAAGCTCCTCGGAGACGATGTCTCCTATGTCTGCTAGCTTGAAGTCGGCGAGGAAGTAGAGGTCTTCGCGGTAGCCCTCGATGAGCCTCGCCACGCCAGTAGGTCCCGCTCTAATGAAAGCTGGGAGGCCGATCTTAACCCCGGCTAGCAGGTGCGCGGTTCTGCCGAGAAGGTGAGTCCAGTAGGCTAGCGGGTCTTCCCCTTTGAAGTAGTCGAGCGCCAGTATGACCCGAGACTCCTTCCGCTTACCAACGTGCTCCAGCTTCCAGGGCAAACGCCCGCCTCGACAACTCCTCCTGACCTAATAAATCTATCCTTCAGGGAGAAGCAGATTTAAGCCCCCATCCGCAACGGGTAGTCCTCGCGTTGCTCGGCTACAGCCTCGAGGAGCTGGCATGCGGCGAGCAGGCGCTCAAGCTCATCCGGCGCGGAGCCGGAGCTGCCTCCGGTATAGCATGACCGTCGCTATATGCGTGTATATCCTGGCCTTGCGGACGTAGCCGTATGCTGGAGAAGCAGTCGCACCTGTATTTTCCCCGTGGATCCACACGTTGTACCAGGGGTACGTGTCTCCCAGCTCCGCTAGCCCTTTGACAAGCCAGTGCTCCACGCCAACCCTCTCAACCTTCCCGGCGAGGAGCCTGTACACGGCGCGGTAGAGCCACTCCGCGGGCTTATCGGGGAAAGATGATTACGGCTCACCTAAAGCCTCGAGCAGGTCCCCATGATTCTCAGTTAGCTTTTCGTCGCAGTGGCCGTAGAGGGCGCACCTCACCAGCGCCCAGGCCAGCCTGCCCTCACTGCTCTTTACTCTCGCCAACTGCCAGCACCCACAGTGCCTTCTCATTAACGGGGACGGTGACGCCTGCGGGGTGCGGGCTTCTCCTCGGGTAGCCGTGGTCGATAAGCCTCACGTGGTCGCCAGCTCCGCCGCCCTGAGCCACACTCCCAGAGAGGGTGTAGCGAGTGGCTTCACTTTCAGCCTACACTCCGAAAGGGAGATAAACCTCCTCAACGCCACGCACGACGGTAGAGCAGTTGGCCGCCGCTGCCGCTGAGGCGTGGCGGCCGCCGGCTGCTCCTCCCCGGAAGCCCCCGAGAGGGGCAGGCCCACTGGGCGATGCGTCGCCCCCGTGGGGCAACCCCGAGGCCGAAGAAAAATGACGAGGAGTTAAGGGGGCCAGTGGGGGCAGTTAAAGGGGGAGCGTGGAGGGGCACTTCTACTTCGAAAAGGACTATACTAGGCTCATCGGGTTCAACCTGAAAGTGTTTTGAGAAACTCAAGTCCTGTAGCTCTGCTAGCCCCCGGAACTCTGGCCTCTGGTGGTACTCCAGGGCGATAGTCATTCTCTCGTTTTCCCCTGTTTTCCCTGTTCGTCTCATACTTTCCCTAAACAACCGAGAAATGAAGAGAAGTTAAAGGAAGTACCCTAAAGGCGATGAATGGTGAGCAGCTGTCAGGCTCATGCGACATCGTGCATCCCTGGCACCTTCGAGACAATGGAGCATAAACCGGTGCTGAGCTCAGGTAAGTGCCGCGAGGTGATGTTGACTTCACTAGTAAAGCGAGGCGTCAGGACTTGAGCAGAGACCTTCAGGTGATTTCGGAGTTAGAGCCCAGCGCCTCCAGGAGGCTTCTCACGTTGATAGACTCGGGAAACCGAAGCAGATCCCGGTCTTCCGTGACGAGCCTCATCCGGCGAGCTCTGGCCGAGTAGAGATAGGCTGCATCGTAGAAAGTTAGGTTCTCACTGTACGCGAGCTTTAAGACCTCCGAAATCCCAGGGAAGTTAAGCACTGTTACATAGCTGAGCGCACTCTCGAAGAGCCTAAGGGCGGCGTCGAGGTCCCGGATACTGCCCTTCCTATACTCTTTCAGCAACGCATTTCCCACCTCATACGCTGTTAGGTCGAGCACGGCAAACAGCCTCGCGTGATCCACGAACTCCTCTTTAAGAGTGGCTACGAGCGGGTAAACGGCTGAAGCGTCCAGCAGAAACCTGGGGGCCATACCCTACCTCTCGAGCCTCGACTCCTTAACCGCGGAAGCCCACTCCTCGAAACCTACGTCCATGGATCTCAGGGCCTCCTCAACGAGCGCCTTGAACCTCTCCCTTTTAACCTTGCGAACCTCCTCCTCGAGGGCTCTCTCAACGACCTCCCTTACGTCTATCCCCAGCTTCGCAGCCTCCTCCTTAAGACCCCGCCGCACTCTGACAGAAATTACATCGGAGGGCACTTCTCCCACCGTATACCCTTACTCTTGTATACTGCTAAGCGGTAAATAAAGTTGGCGCTCTCACAGCGCGTTATTCAGCGCCGGGAAAGCGTCGCTAGTTTCGCGGCACCTAGCAAGGTCAAGCTTGCAAGCATAGAACACATTTTATGGAACCCCGGTTCTCGATGCGCCCCTCCCCTTTCTCATGCCTCTAGAAAGCTACTGGGGTTCGATGGCAATAGGTCGAGAGTTCTGCGCATCACATAGTGTGTGGCGGCTTACACGTCGCTCTGTGCCTGCGGATCTTCGCTCTGTGTAAGTAGCAATACAGAGGTTTTTTGCAAAAGTGAAAAGTAAAAATTAAAGGTAAAAAAGAATTATTTTGTTAGACTTTGTCCTTAGAGACCTAGCACTTCGAATATTCCCGCTTGTATCACGAGGGTCCTTAGCACCAAGGCTCCGAGCAGGCCCAGGATAGCGGCCGCGAGGGCCAGCCTTCGGTCCTCCTTCTTCAGGAGGAGGAGGCCGAGGGCTAGCGGCGCTAGGACGCCGAGGAGCACTAGGCCGATCCAGAAGGCCGCCGCGAGCTCGCCGACGAGTAGCGCTTCGGCGCTCATCTTCGCGGCGACGTTGCCGGAGTAGAGGGCGACGTTGATCAGTGCTGCCAGGGCCGCAAGCTCGGCCACGTCCAGGGCTAGGCCGCTCGTGGTGAGGAACCTCGTAACCCTCTCGTCGTGAACCAGTATTTTGAGGATAGCGACCGCGCATATCGAGGCGCTGATCAGCCACAGTATTGGTATCAGCGAGGTGTTCCAGAACGGTACGCCGGGCGCCGAGGAGATGAGGAAGCCGCTGTAGAGCGTAACGAGCAGGCCGATCAGGGCTAGCACTGCCAGGAAGTACTTGTTGTCGGTGATCTTAGCCATCGCCGGCAGGGCCGTGTGCCTGAGCGCTACGGCTAGGGTGGCGAGGAGCAGGAGGAAAAGCAGGCTGATACCGAGGGTCATCCAGGAGACGGCCAGCTTCGCTAGGAACACTCCGCTCGCCAGCGAGCCCAGGATGGCTAGGGGCATGTTGGCCGGCCGGGAGAGGTCGGCGACGACGAACAGCAGTGCCAGCACAACGCTCCCGAAGACAGTGAGCGAGAGCTCGCGCAGCTTCTCCTCCACTTTCGCGAAGCGCATCAGCGCGTACGCCACGCTACCCATCCCTGCTATCCCTGCAAACCACAGGAAAGGCCCTATCAGGAACGGAGACCAAACCTCCTGGAAGCTCATGGTCCCACCCTTACGAAGAACTTGGGCTCAGTGCCCTTATACTCGAGCAACCTGATTATGCGGCCTGAAGCCAGCCTCTTGCTGATCTCGCTGTTGGGATCGTCGATGTCGCCGAAGGCCCTGGCGCCGGCCGGGCACACCGCCACGCAGACGGGCTCGAGGCCCGCGGCCACCCTGCTCTGGCACTCCTCCCCCATGCATTTCTCTGGTAGGCCGGTCTCGTCGTCCAGCCACCTGGCCCCGTAGGGGCACGCGGTCATGCAGTACTTGCACCCGATGCACAGCGCGGGGTTGATCTTGACCAGGCCGTCCTTGTCCTTGTAGCTCGCGCCCGTGGGGCAGACGGCGACGCAGGGGGCGTTGTCGCAGTGCTGGCACTGCACGAGAAGCATGTAAGGCTTCGCCTTGAGGTCGAAGTTGATCCTCCTGATGTTGCTCCTGATCCAGCCCCACGTCCTGTTCTCCCTGGTGCTGGAGCCGTAGTTAGCCGCGTTGCAGGCGGCTATGCAGGCGCCGCACCCTATGCATGTGGACTGGTCCCAGAGGTGCGCCAGCCTCATGCTCCCACCCTCATGACCCTAACGGTAGAGTTAAGACCAGTTGAACCGTTCAGGGGCTCGAGCCAGCTTAGAGTGAACTTGTTGGGGTTGATGCCCTCCTTCATGACCTCGTACTCCCCGCTTATCAGCTTCGACGTCCTGCCTCCGGCTCTGTTGTAGACGAATAGGACGCCCTCGCGGACGCGGTTCGTCACCCTAACGCGCGCCCTCTGCTTGACTCCGTTGTCGAGGCCCTCGAGCTCGATCAGGTCCCCGTCCCTTATACCCAGGCGCTCGGCGTCCTTCGGGTTCATCCAGACCCTCCTGTCGGCGAGGAAGATAATGTTCTTCGTCCAAACCGCGTGCACGGTCACGAACTGGTCCCGGCCGTTCACGAGGTAGAACTCGTTGGGGGCTGTGGGCTTCTTGTAGGGCGGAGGCTTCCACTTCGGCAGCGGGTCGTCCTTGTACTGGAGGGCGCGGAGGCTGTAAATCTCCACGAGACCGCTGGGTGTACCGAGCGTCCCGGGCCCGGCCTTCGGCGTCCACTGCTTGAACACGTAGAAGCCCTTCGTCTCCAGGGCTTTCTCGATCTCCTCCACCGGCACGTTCCAGCCCTTGGACAGGCTCTCCAGGACCTTCTTCTTCACCAGGATCTCGAACTCCTCGAAGTTGTGATAGTCAGCGTACTTCTCCGTGTAGCCGACCGCTGCCGCCCTGTCGGGGACTGTGCGCCTGACGATCTCCATCATGATCCAGAAGCCGTTCCTTGCGTCGACTCCGGGCGGCGGGTCGAGAACCTTGTGGGAGAGCTGTATGGCGGCATGCGGCGTCCACTTCACCGTCGCCAGCTCCTCGCGCTCGAGGTAGATGTTGTCGGGGAGCACGTAGTCCGCCCAGTCGACGCTGTCGTTTGGCACGACGTCTATCACAACGACGAGGTCGAGCTTCTTCAGCGCCTCGATGAGCTTCTGGGTGTTCACGTCCCGGGTGAAGGGCTCCGTGCCGACGATGAAGAGGGCCTTGACGGGGTACGGCTGGCTGGTCAGCACCGCGTCTAGAACGGCGTCGAAGACGTGCGGGACGGCGGGGTACTTCAGCGTGTCGATCCTCTTCGCCGTGATCGGGGGCAGCGTGCCGCCCGTGATCGTTGTCACCTTGTCGGCCGCCGCTGTGGCTGAGGCGGGGAACTTCGCGCCCAGCTGGATGTAGAGGCCTCCCCTCGTCTCTATGCTTCCGACGAGCGCGTTCAGGGTGAGCGCTGCCCTGAATGCGTCGGAGTCGTTGGCGTTCTTCGAACTCCACCAGCCGTCCTCCACGACGCCCTTCGCTGTAGCGAACTCCCGGGCGATCCTCCTGATCGTCTCGGCGGGCACGCCGGTGATCTTCTCGGCCTCCTCGGGCGGGTACTGCGCGGCCCTCTCCTTAAGCAGGGTGAAGGCGGTCCTGACCTTGCCGACGCCAGGGGCCTCGCCCTCCCACTCGAGCGCCGGGTTCTTGGCCGCCTTGTAGCTCACGAAGTCCTTCGCGTCGAGGTCGTACACCATGAAGTCGGAGGTGTCCTTCCCGATGTCCTTCCCGGTGAGCGCGGAGCCGTCGGGCTTTATGAGGAGGCAGGCGTTCGTGTACTTCTTGACCCAGGGCTCGTCGTAGAGCTTCTCCTGGATGATCACGTGTATCATGGAGAGCAGGAAGGCGGCGTCGGTCCCGGGTATGATCGGGACCCACTCGGCCTCGGACATCGCGGCGTTGCCCATCCTCGGGTCAACGAACACCAACTTCACGCCCCTCTCGCGGGCCTTCTGAAGCCTCTGAACCATCCCCATCGCGGCGTTCAGGACCCTGCCGACGAACACTATGTAGCGGGCGTTCTCGTAGTCGGGGTCCACGGCGGGCGGGCCTCCGGCGGCGAGCACGAGCTGCCGGGCGTAGGTGGAGGCGTTGTGGCAACAGGAGGCGTGCTGGATTATGTTGGGGGTGCCTAGAGTGTAGGCTATGAGCGGCAGGTGCCACGCGTAGAAGTCGTGGTACGTGAACACGACGCTCTCGGGCCCGTACTTGGATATTATCTCCTTCAGCTTCTGCGTGATCTCGTTGAGGGCGGTGTCCCAGTCGACCTCCTGGAACTTAGCCTCGCCCCTCTCGCCGACCCTCTTAAGCGGCTTCTTCAGCCGGAGGGGGTGGTTCCAGAGCTGGATGGACGAGGCCGCCCTAGCGCAGAGGCCCGGCTGGGGGTGCTCCGGGTTGGGCTCAAAGTACATGGTCCCGTTCCTCTTGACGAAGTACAGCCCGCAACCGGCGCCGCACATGTTGCACATCACGGGGGCTTTCTCCTCAGCCGCGAGGCTCTGGGGCTGGCTTGGAGGCTTCACGACAAGGCTTACGGGCCACTTAACGGCCGTGGCCGCGGCGAGGAAGGCGCCGAGCTTGATGGCGTCCCTCCTTGTGATCTCCGTCATACGTTATTAAACACGTATCAAAACATATATAAAACCTTATGTACAGCTCTCGATATTTTCATGTAAAAATATCGATATGTATGCGTATATGCTAATAACCGCATAGAAGGCTGGAGAAGAAGGCCAAGTACCTTTGAACGTGCCGAGTGATGACGAAGTTCTCGAGCACGTGCTCCCTGCCCGCTTCCCCGAGCCTTGCCCTCGTGCCGGGTTCGCTCAGGAGCCTGGCCGCCTTTTCGGCCAGCTCGGGCACACTCCATCCCGTGAGCCCAGTACGCCCATCTATCACCTGCAGCTTGACCCCTCCCACGGGCCTAGCAACCACTGGCACGCTCTTCCACAGGAACTCTGTTACCGCGAGCCCGAAGCCCTCCCTGATCGCCGTGTGGAGGCCAACGGTAGTTACGCGCTGCAGCGCGTTAACCTCTAGGTCGTGGACGCCCTGCTGGTCTGTGAGCATATGGATGTTTTCGTCGCCGGCCACGTAGTCCCGGACTTTCTCGTAGAACAACGCCCCCTCTGGGTCGTCGCGCGCCATGGAGGAGATTAGGAGGAGCTGCGTCCCCGGGTGGCTCCTGGCAACAACTCTGTAGACGTCGACGGCCGAGAAGACGTCCTTCCAGGGGTCGAACCTCGCCACCTTCGCGAGGATGGGTTTTGAGGTGTCAACCCCGAACTTCCCAGCGATGTTCTCAATGAGGCTTGAGTCGAGCGGCCTGTTCTTGTCGCTCAAGGGGTCTATGCTCGGCGGGGAGACGAGGGCGCGGTCCGCGAATTCTGGTTTCACGTAATCCTTTGTGTGTACGATGACGCCCTCGTAGAGGGGTAGCAGCTGAGAGATAAGACCATAGACTTTTTGGTTTGGTGTGGAGACATCTATGTGGCACCGCCAAACCCATATTCTCCCCCTCTTTTTCGCGAAAAGAGGTATAGCCATTGGCTGTGGGTCGTGTACGAGCACGATGTCAGCGTCGAGGTCTAGTGTTTCGGCGTTGTACTGGTTCCACTTCATGTAGGTTTTCCACTCCTCCTCTGTTAGCTCAACCTGCGTGTTGCCCTGCAGGGCGTTGTGGATCTTCTTTGTCACCTGGAAGAAGTCTGGCTCAGCCTCAAGAACCTGCCAGTCAGCGTCGATGCCTAGTGATCTCATGAGGGGGACCATGCTGTGGAGTATTTCAGCCACACCTCCGCCGTAGCTCGTCGAGTTTACGTGGACGACTCGCTTCCCCTCAAGCCTCGCTGCGACCTGTAGGAGCTCGTTGTAGGCGCCGTCGCCGATAATGCTCCTGTAGTCCTCAGCCCTTCTCGCGTACTTTGGCTTCGCTCTCATTTCACTACCACTTTAAGGTAGTAGTTGATGGATTAAATATATTTTTATTTACGCAGGTATCTATGCGGGAGGATGTCGGAGAGAGTGTACAGGCTGTTGAGGCAGGTGGGTCTCAAGCCGTACGAGGCTAAGGTCCTAGCGGTCTTACTCGATGGGGTGCCTAGAACAGCTGGTGAAATCTCAGCTACCACCGGCGTCCCCCAACCTCGCGTGTACAGCGTCCTCGATTCGCTCAGCGCAATGGGTCTTGTGGACATTAAACTGGGTAAACCTAAGAAGTACCGGGTGACAGACCCGCTTTCCTCGATCGAACGTGTGGTAAGCTCCAAGATGGGTGAGCTGGCGTCTCTAAAATCTCAGATCCAGGAGGAGCTGAAGGAGCTGAGAGGTAGCACCTTCACCACTGAGCCTCCTGACGTCTGGGTCATCAAAAATAGGGAGGAGGCTTTAACGCGTATAAGGAGAGCTATTGAAAGCGCAAACTACGAGGTCGCAACCGGGCTAAACCTGGAGACTTTCACCGCTCTCAGCGGCAGCTTGAGCGCTCTAGCCAGCGAATCCGGGGGCGCGTCACTAGCAATCACCCTATACGGAGACTTCCTAAAGAGCGGGTTTGATAGTTCCCTCGCAAAGGGGAACTGCGAGATCAGGGTAAGACGTATCCCAATAACCCCCCTTGTAATCATAGACTCCTCGAGGGCTTTTATCCTTGAGAGAACGTACATCCTCGAGATAACGGAGGAGGGGCTTCTCCGGATGCTGTCAGACTTCTACTACCACTCGGTGTGGAGGGTGGGGGACATAGTCAAAGGATTTCAGCCGGCGCCAGGAAGGGTGGTGAGCTTCACAGATGTATGGCTGGCTGCAGGGTTCGTGAGGAGGTGCATGGAGGAGTCGCACACGGCTAGAGTTGTGGTGGAGGGCTTCAGCAGGCAGGGGGTAAGGGGTGTTCTAGAGGGTGAGGTTATAGACCTTATTGAGAACGGGAATGGTGTGCAGATCTCTCTTATCCTCAACACCGCCGCGGGCAGAGTGAGTGTGGGTGGTCGCGGAGCGACGCTCGAGGAGTTCGAGGGTAGAGTGTTCAGGATAACCCCGCTCTAGAGAAAAGTCTTAGCCTTTTATGGCCCAACCCGCGAAGCCCCTCACGTAGTATCTTCTGAAAGCCGTGTATATCAGGAGCGGCGGGATCAGCGCAAGTATAGCTCCGGCGCTTAGAAGACCCCAGTCGATGTGGTACTCCCCTTTTAGGAGCGCGATCCGCTGGGTTATGACCCAGTTGTCCGGAGACGCTAGGAACACCATCGCGTAGAAAAAGTCTCCCCACACCCACGTGAACTGTATCGCGGAGGCCGCTATTACAGCGGGCACAACTACAGGAAGGAGGACTTTGAGCAAGATCGTTGCCTCAGATGCCCCGTCCACACGGGCCGATTCAACGAGGCTACTCGGGATCAGCCTCAGGTAGTTTCTCATGAAGAACGTTATCCACGGAACGCCCCAAGCTGAGTGGAGGAGTATGAGGCCTATCAGCTTGTCCAGCAACCCCACCCTTGCATAGAGTAGGTAAAGCGGGATCACCACCATCTGCTGGGGGACTGACATCATGAACAGGATTGAAACGAAGAGCAGGGTCTTGCCTCTAAAGCTCAGGTAGGTGAGGGAGTACGCCAGAAGGGATGCAAGGAGAACGGGCAGGAGCGTGCTAGCGGTTGCGACGACCAGCGAGTTCCTGAAACCTGCTAGGAGGTTGTAGGACGGGTTTTGGAGCGCCTCGAAATAGTTCTTGAGGCTGTACGTGCCGCCGATGCTCCACCAGCCCTGAAGTATGACCTCGGAGTAGGGCTTCAGGGAAGTCACGACTAATCCTACGAACGGGAGGGACCACAGCGCAGCGAAAACCAGGAGTGCCGATGAGATGGCGACTTTCTTGACGCTAACACGCCTCCTCACTGTTTCTCACCCGAGAGGACGCTCTTAACGTACATGGTGGCGGGTACTAGCGTGAGCAGGGCGAGGATCGTGGCTACAGCCGCAGCCTTGTTGTACTCGAGGGCACTGGCGAAGTAGTTGTACATTATAAGGGCGAGAACTGTGGAAGAGCCCCCGGGACCACCTCCTGTAGCCACGTAGACGATGTCGAATATCTTGAGTATCCACATTATGGTCATTAGCGCCACAACCAGCGTTACGGGCCTAAGCTGCGGAAGCACCACCTTGAAGAAAACCTGCACAGGAGAAGCGCCGTCGATCACAGCGGCCTCAATGGTCGTTCTCGGTATCGCGTCAAGCCCCGCCGAGAATATCGTCACGCTGAAGCCCAGCCAGAGCCACACGGAGCCCAGGATTAGGGCGAAGAGCGCGGTTTGAGGGTATATTGTCCAAGTCCTCGCCAGCTCCTGTACGCCAAGCAGGGAGAACACTCTGGGGAAGACGCCTATGTCTGCGTCGAACATGAACCTTATGACCAGACCGCTCACAACGCCCGGTAGGACCATTCCTAGGAATATTATGCTTCTGACGACGCTGCTACCGTATGTCTCACGGAGCAGGTAGGCAAGAACGACGCCCAGGAATAAGACTAAAGGCAAGCCGATAGCTATCCAGAGGGCATTGTGGATCAGAGCACCCCAAGGAGGATAGGGTCCAGGCTCGGGGTAGATTAAGGCTTTGAGCGGTGATTTTTCGAATATAACATCGACGTAGTTACTGAAAGATAGACCTGCCTGAGTGGTGAAGCTGAGAACCACAGTGGCCAGTATGGGGTACACGACCCAAACCCCCAGCACCGCTAGGGGTAATAGCAGGAAAATCAAAAAATCGCCTGCCCTCATCACCTCTCCCCAGAGAAAAAACATGAAACATGTTTTTATCGTTACATTCAACCCTACGGTTTAGGCTGAGACGCTTCGAGCGTCTTCAGCACGCTATCAAGCGCGCCCGGGTTAACCCAGAGGAGCTTCAGCTGGTCCCAGAAGAGCTTCTGCCAGTCTCCACCGATCGAGTCGTCGAGGTCAGGCAGGATGCTCATCCCCTTTCCGGCAATCTTCTTGTAGACTGACTGCATTGGGGGCCACAGGGATTCAACCGGCGCTTTCTTCCACGTGGGAATCTTGCCGGAAGGCACGCTGACGTGGACGACCTGACCCTCGGTTGCTAGGAACTTCAAGAAGTCGAGCGCAGCGTCAAGGTTCTTGGTGTACTTCGGCACGAAGGCGTAGTCAGCTCCTCCTACAACCCCTTTCGACTCAGGGAGTGGGAAGAAGTCCAGGTCATTGGGATCGTCGACCATGCCTGTGATCCAGGTCCCCATGAAGTAAAGGCCGTGCTCCCCCGCCCACCACTTCGTAACCGCTGTTGTCCACTCGATGGGCTCGCTGAAGTACCCTTTGGAGATCAGGGGTACAAGCTTGTTAGCGAAAACATCCCTTACCTTAGGGTCAGTGAACCTCACCTTCCCGCTTATCAGGTCCAGCTGGAGCTGGGGGCCGCCGTAGGCTATGAGAAAGTGCTCCACGATATCGCTCTCGGGCCAGCCAACACCGTCACCAGTTGCGATCGGGTTTTTGATGCCAGGTATTCCCCTAATCTTCTCAAGGAGGCTGACGAACTCATCGTAGCTCTTCGGCTCGCTGAGCCCATACTTCTGGAAGAACGACTTCCTGTACCAGAACCCAGGCTTAAGCCACATCGTGAACGGGACACCGTAGATCTTGCTACCGTCCTTCACCTGGTCTACGATGCCGGAAACGTAGTCGTTCTCGTTTATGATACCGCTCACGTCGACGACATGCCCCTCTTTACCCATTTTAACTATCCACCATGCCCACCCGAAGATCACGTCGCCCGGAGCAATACCGGCGGCGAACTGGACAGGCATAACAGCTGCGACGTCCTCAGCCCTCATAGTCCTGTACTCTATCTCCACGTTAGGGTGCGTCTTCTTGTAGGCATCTATGACGGCTTGGAAGTACTCGGCCTCCTTACCGGACCACGGCCCAATAACCACCAGCCTAACAGGAGCTGCTGGCGCCGGCGCCTGCGCGGCCCCCTCGAGTTTCCCGACTCGCGAGGAAAGCTGGTCGACTGTGGACTTAAGCTGAGACACCGATGACTGCAAGTCCGAGATTGAGGCTGAGATAGACTGCAGGACTAGCACCGCGTAGCCGCTGAGGAGAATCGATATGACTGCTAGAGCCAGGGCTATTGTAGTCAATCTTTTTTCTTGCTGGCTCATCATGCTTTAAGCAACACCAGATATATTTATATGTTTCCATTACTACCACAACTAGGTAGTAGTTATATTTAGGACAAAAACCTAAGGATAAAAAATCATCATAAAAATTAAAACCCTTTACCGAGTACTAGAAACTTTTCATGCGATTTCACTAGGCTTAGTTCCCTTGTCTAATTCCTCGTGTAGAGGAATAGTTAGGATTTGCGTAGGAATTCTTTTTAGTTTAACAGGCCCCTCTTCTGAGAGGCTACCGTAAATCCGAATCTGGAGAATATTTTAACTAAGTCTCTCCCACTTAGTACTTTAAGCTTCGGCATAGGAGGGGACTTCTATGCTTACTAGGATAGAAAAGTCTGGGTGAATATCCCATTCGCTTAAATCTTCTCCTTCAAGATGAAGATGTATAGCTTCCCATATGTTTTCTACTGCTTTGTCTAGAGTCTTACCCTGGCTGACAACTGGGAGATCAAGGCACTCTGTAACGTAATACTTTTCTCCCTTGTAAATCCTTACGTGGATAATTTTCTTCATAATAATGTGTAAGGGTGTACTCAGCTTTTTCAACTTTTACTCTAGTTTACTCTAGAGAACACTTTATAATACTAACCATTAGTTGAATTATTTACGCATCCCCCATGTACAAGCCAAAGCCAGAACTTTTTGCAATGCACATAGAAGACCTATCACATGATATGTCTGTGGCGTGAGGGGGGCATGTAGCATTATTATGTCTGACTCCTTGAGAAGAGTTTCTAAGTCTACTAGCTGTGCACCAATCCTGGCGGCTCCTTCCGGTTTCACGTAGGGGTCAAAGGTCAGCACTCGAGCGTTAAAGCCCTTGGCAAATATCTCAGCCACACGCCCCCTATGTTGCCGATCCCTATAACTCCCACAGTTTTTGTACGGATGTTGAAGCCGATGATCTTTCCGCACTCAGACCACTTCCCCTGCTTTACGAGGGTGTAAGAGTAGCATACCTTGCGTACAACGTTGAGGCACAGAGCAACTGCGAGTTCGGCAACGGCGTCTCGCTCCTTGAAGCCAGGCACCCTGGTTACGATGACCCCTTCCTCGGTTGCGGCTTTCACGTCAACATTGTCCACACCTATACCGTGCCTGGCGAGCAGGAGGACATCCTTGTTGGTCCTGAAGAACTCCTCATCGTAAGTGGGTGTGACGCTTGCTATGATAAAGTGGTAACCTCTGAGCCTCTCGGCGAGTTCTCTGCCCCTAAGCTTTTTATCGACCTCTATAAAGTCGACTTGAGCTTGCTTCCTTAACTCGTCAAGGAGTTCTGGGGCGTTAACGCCGAAAGAGCGCGAATTGACGACAGCGACTTTGTACATTGCCTCCTCGGGTTAACGATGGAGAGAGTGTTAGATATACGTAAGTGTCCAAACAGGTTAGGCGAATTTCAAATAACTTGACTAATGTTAAAAGCTCGATACAAAATGTTCGGCAAGCTACCCGGACTCATTAAGCAGAAACAGGTGAGCTTCGGCGCATGGGTGACTATAGCAAACCCGGAGGTTCCTGAAATGCTCTCCCTGCTCGGCTTTGACTGGCTCCTCTTTGACCTGGAGCACGCGCCGATCGACTACCAGCACCTCGAGCACATGCTTATGGGTGTTAGGAGCGACGCGACGCCGCTCGTGCGGGTGCCTTTCAACGACCCCGTTTACGTGAAACGGGTACTTGACTTAGGTGTGGCAGGCGTTCTTTTCCCGCTCATCAACAGGAAGGAGGATGCCGAGCTTGCGGTGAAGTCGGTGAGGTACCCGCCTGAGGGTATAAGGGGGGTTGGACCTAGAAGAGCGGCGTCCTGGGGGCTCAGGACAGAGGAGTACTTCAGGGAGGCTCGTAACATTCTCGTCATCGTGCAGATTGAAACTCGTGAGGCTGTTGAGAGAGCTGAAGAGATCCTGGCGGTTGAAGGGGTGAGCGCATTCTTCATTGGGCCAAACGACCTTTCATTCTCGTACGGTAAGAGGTCCTGGAAGGACGAGGTTGTGAGGAAAGCCGTCGAGAGACTAGCGGAGGTCTCAGAGCAGACAGGCGTGCCCGGTGGCATGTACTGCTCCGACAACGAGTCTCTCGAGTTCGCTCTGAGGAGCGGCTTCAAGCTAATCGCTCTCGGTAGCGACTATCGCTTTCTGGTTGCGGGGGCACGCGAGAGGCTGGCGCGTGCAAGAGAACTCTTGCAAGCCTCCTCGACGCTTCAACGCTAGTGCAGACAGCTCCTGTGTTGCCGGCGCGATGCCTCATTTTTAGGGGCAAAGGCTCCTCTGAGAGCTGCGCTGTCAAGCTCGCGTTTCTCGGTTTTAAAGTTTATCTACGTCTTGCTGTGTAATATCAAGGGGGATAGTTTGATGGGCTTCGTTAGGGTTAGGTCAGGATATACAACCCCGCGGACAGGTCGAGGTTCGCCGACGTGGAGGGAGTGGTGGACACGGGGGCTATATACACTGTGGTCAGCAGGAGGCTTCTGGAGTCCATAGGCATTGCCCCCGTCGAGAAGAGGGTCTTCAAGGCCTTCGGCGGGGAGGTTGTCAGGGAGGTGGGGGTTGCCGAGGTAGAGCTTATGGGGAGGAGGGGCGGAGTAACCCTCATCTTCGGCGAAGACGGTGAATCTGCTATCCTGGGCGCCACAGCGCTCGAGTCGCTGGGGCTTGAAGTGGACCCTATTAAGAACACACTCAAGGAGGCGCAACTCCTCATGTTGCCGGGTATGTCTTAACGGCTCTCGTTCCTCGGCTTTCCAGGCTGGAGTCGTGCCTGGAGCCTCCTGTAGTAGATGTCCATGAGGTCCTCCTCGTCCAGGACTCGCGAGTACTCGCGTGCAGCCCAGGACCTGAACCAGCGCTCGTCCTCCACGTAGAGGGGGACAGCGTCCCTGAGAACCTTGTATAGCAGCTCGTTCGGGGCCTCGCTTAAGTCCACGATATCGACCTCCGCGCCGCCCCAGAGCCGTGAGAGCTCGCCCGCTATCGCGTCCAGCTCCCGGAGGCTCAGCTGCCGCCCTGCGAGAACGGCAACGTCGTAGTCGCTCGCCTCGCTGTAGTCGCCCCTAGCCCTTGACCCGAAGAGCAGGAGGGCCTTGACGCCGTAGCTTCTAAGCAGAGCGAGGAGGCTCTCCGGTAGAGGTGGCGGGTCAACGCCTCTCTCCTCGGTTATGCGGAGGAGGAGTCCCGCGAGGCGCGGGACGCGGTCCCGTGCCTGAAGGTAAACCTCCCTGAGCTCGGTTAAGTCCAGGAGCCTATAGGCGTGTGCTAGCCTGTTCCTGTTCCTCGCCAGTAGGGAGATGAGCTCAGCGTCCCCTGAACCTATGAGGCCGTTCTCAGCGAGTACATGGCCGATACCCGCGTAGGTTGGCGGCTTCCTGAGCCCTAGCTCCGCTACGAGCGCCGCCAGGGCGTCGAGCAGGTCCTGGTGAGCCTCGTAGAGGAACCACCGCAGCGACGCTTCCCCGTAGGCGTCCAGCGAGGTTTTGTTCGCCAGCTCCCCGGCCTTGCTCAAGGCCTCGACGGCTCTGGAAACCAGTGATCTTATTTCCACAAAGTTGACTTTGGCTAACCGAGAGATAAGCCTTTGCACGGCTCCCCGCTACTTGCTCACCAGCTGGTCTTCCGCCGGGCCCCTCGTTTAGCCAAGCTTAATAGATACGGTTCTGCATAAGATTGGATGACCGTAGACCTAGTTGTCATCGGGAAGGCCTACCTGGGTGGCCGCTTCGAGGAGGTGGCTATAGCCGTTGACGGCGGCGTTATAGTCGGCGTCACGAAGCCCCCTCTAGCCCCGCCCAGCGACGCGAGGGTGGAGTTCGGCGAGAAGTTCCTTGTCCTCCCCGGGATGGTTGACCTCCACGTCCACATGCGGGAGCCGGGGTTGGAGTACAAGGAGGATTGGCGCTCGGGGTCGAGGGCTGCGGTCAAGGGGGGCGTCACGCTCGTGGTGGACATGCCGAACAACAGGCCGCCTTCTAATAGCTGCGATAGGCTTCGCGAGAAGCTCCAACGGGCCTCCGAGAAGTCATTGGTGGACTTCGCTTTCTACGCGGGCTTCAACCCGAGGCTAGAAAAGCTGGAGGATTGCGGGGAGCTCTACGTGGGCTTAAAGCTGTACCCCGAGGATCTCTTCGCTCAGGATGCCGTGAGCGTCTTCAGGCGCGCGGCCAGCGTAGGTAAGCCCGTCGTGGTCCACGCCGAGGACCCCTCGTTCTTCAGGAAGTCGCGGAGGCACAGCGAGGCCCGGCCCCCAGTGGCCGAGAGGGCTGGGATCCTGAGGGCCTTAGACCTCGCAGAGGCTACAGGTGCGTGGCTCCACGTCACCCACCTGAGCACGGAGATAGGGTTGCTCGAGGTGCTGCGGGCGAAGGTGTCTGCACGTCATCGCGTGACGTTCGACGTAACCCCTCACCACGCTCTTTTGAGCGAGGCCCTCTACTCCTCCCCCCTCTCCAAGGTCGCCGTTGTCAACCCCCCTCTCCGCAGCGAGGGAGACGTGAGGGCCGTGTACGCTAGCCTGAGGAGCGGCCTCGCCGACGCCCTCGTCACGGACCACGCGCCGCACAGCCTCGAGGAGAAGCTCGCCGACAATCCTGCGCCCGGTTTCCCGGGGCTGGAGCTGGCGCTCCACCTCCTGCTCGACGAGATCCTCTCGGGGAGGCTGGGTCTACCTGCACTCGAGCTGTACTGCAGGAGGCCTGCGGAGCTCATGGGCTTCAGCAAGGGCTTGATAGCGCCGGGCTTCGACGAAGACCTCGTGGTGGTGGCGAAGGAGGAGTGGAGGGTGAGGGGGGAGGAGCTCGAGTCGAGGGCCAAGTACACCCCCTTCGAGGGGCGGGTGCTTCGGACGAAGACCCACGCCGTGTACGTCCGGGGGATAGAGGTATATACTGCCGGCTACTTTATGGTCGAGAAGGGTGGGAGGCTTGCCGTCCCTCGAGGTCGAGCTAGCGGGTTTGAGGCTCCGTAACCCCACCGTCCTCGCATCCGGCATCCTGGGGACCAGCGCGAGCCTGGCGAGGAGGGTTGAGGAGGCCGGGGCCGGGGCTTTCACGACGAAGACTATAACCCCCGAGCCCAGGAGGGGCTACGAGAACCCGATCTTCGTCGAGCTGGAGCACGGCTTCCTCAACGCCATAGGGCTCGCCAACCCCGGGATCGAGGCGTTCTGCTCGGAGCTCAGAGCGATGAGGGAAACCCTATCTATACCCGTCATCCTCAGCGCGGGAGGGGGGAGGCTGGAGGACTTCGTGGAGGTGGCTGCAAGGGGCGTGGAGTGCGGTGCTCAGGCGGTCGAGCTGAACGTCTCGTGCCCACACGTCAAGGGCATGGGCGCTGAGGTTGGGGACAACCCTGAGGTTGTGGCCCGGATAGTGGCGGAGCTCAGCGGCTCCGTTGAGGCTCCGGTGCTCGTCAAGCTCTCCCCTCACCACGACTACTTGAGGGTGGCTGAGAAGGCTATCGGGGCGGGCGCCTCGGGCTTGACGGCGATAAACACCATCCGCGGAATGGCTATAGACATCTACGCCCGTAGGCCCGTGCTCAGCAACAGGTACGGCGGGTACTCGGGTCCGGGGATAAGGCCTGTGGCCGTCAAGGTAGTGTACGACCTTTACGAGAGGTTCGGCGACGTGCCGATCATCGGCGTCGGGGGTGTTGACTCCTGGCAGGCCGCCGTCGAGATGATTCTCGCGGGCGCCTCGGCTGTGGGTGTTGGCTCCAGCATAGCGAAGAAGGACCTCGCGCTCTTCAGCGAGATAGCGAGGGGGCTGTCTAAGTACCTGGAGGACGAGGGCTTCGCCTCCGTGAAGGAGATCGTGGGCCTAGCCCACAAGTTTTAAAGCCTGCTCCACGTGGAGACGTGCGTGAGCGCGTGCTGAGGGAGGTTGTGCTTTCGAGGCCGCTCAACGACTTCGATAGGCTTGCCTTCGAGTTCGTCGAGGCCATCGAGGGGGCCGTTAGGAGCTACGTCGTAGTGGCAGGCTACGTCGCTATACTCTTCGGTAGGCCAAGGACGACGGACGATGTTGACGTGATAGCTGAGGCGGACAGCGCCCTATCCCTTTACAGCGCTCTCAAGAGGAGGGGCTTCGAGGTGTTGACGCTCGAGTCCAGCATAGAGGAGGACTACAGAGAGCGCTCAGTCAGGTTCTATAAGCCGCCGAGCATTCTGCCGAACTTCGAGGTTAAGGCTCCCAGGAACGAGTTCCACCGCTATGCTCTCGAGAACAGGGTGAAGGTCTTGCTGGGTGGGCGCGTGATCTACATCTCCCCGATCGAGCTCCAGATCGCGTACAAGGTCCACCTCGGGTCCATGAAGGACCTTGAGGACGCCAAGTACCTGTACGAATCGTTCAGGGAGAGGCTTGACCGAGGTGAGCTGGAGAGGTGGGCGAGAAGGCTCAGTATAGACGTCTCGATCCTGGAGACGTAGAGGCCAACCTGAGGGCGATGAAGCTCTTCGCCCAGATGGCCAGGAGCAACCCTCAGTACTGGGTTTGGTTCAACGAGTTCATAAACAAGTCCCTCGAGATCATCCGAGAGGCCCACCGGGACGAGAGGCTTCGGGAAATCTACCTGAAGGTTCTCAGGAGCAGGCCTGTAAGGGACTAAGTAAAAGGTTAATACCCGGCCGAGTCTGATAGCCTATGCAGACTCGCTACGTATTCGTAACAGGCGGCGTGGTCAGCGGCTTGGGGAAGGGCGTGGTCGCGGCCTCCATCGGGAAGATTTTCCAGATGAGGGGGCTCAGGGTCGACGTTATTAAGGCGGATCCCTACCTCAACGTGGACCCCGGCACGCTGAACCCCGTCGAGCACGGGGAGGTCTTCGTCTGCGAGGAAGTGTGGGAGTTCGAGCCCGCGCCCGGCTACAGGTTCACGATCGCCGAGATAGACCAGGACTTCGGGACCTACGAGCGGTTCCTCGACGTCAACATGCACCCCTCCAACAACATAACCTCCGGGCAGGTCTACCTCTCCGTCATTCTCCGCGAGAGAGCCGGCACGTACCTGGGCAGGACCATACAGGTCATACCGCACATCACGGATGAAATCAAGAGGAGGATAAGGAGCGTTGCCGAGCGCAGCAAGCCCGATGTGCTCATAGTGGAGATCGGCGGCACGGTGGGGGATATCGAGGCGATGCCCTTCCTCGAGGCCGTTAGGCAGTTCAGGCTCGAGCAACCACCCGGGACCACGGCGCTCGTCCACGTGACCCTCGTGCCCTTCCTCTCGACGCTGGGGCAGCTGAAGACGAAGCCCACCCAGCACAGCGTTAAGGAGCTGCAGAGCATGGGCCTGCAGCCGGACTTGATCATCGGCAGGTCGGACAGGCCGCTGCCGGAGGACGTCAGGAGGAAGATAAGCCTCTACTGCAACGTTCCGCCTGAGGCGGTGTTCTCCGACCCGGACCTCGAGACGGTGTACGAGCTCCCGCTGGTTCTCGAGAGGCAGGGCCTCGGAACCTACCTCAGCAAACTGCTAAACCTGCCCCTGGAGCCTGACCCCGACAGGAAGGCGGAGTGGGAGAGGACCGTGGACGCGTTCCTGAACACCAGGGAGGAGGTCGTCATCGCGATGCCCGGGAAGTACACGATGATCCAGGACAGCTACATCAGCATAAACGAGGCTCTGAACCACGCGGGGGCTTCGGTGGGCGTGAGGGTGAGGCGCGTGTACATAGAGGCTGAGGACTTCGAGCGGGAGCCCAGCAGGGTTGAGGAGCTCCTGGGCCAGGCGGACGGTATCCTGCTCACACCGGGCTTCGGCGCTCGAGGAGTTGAGGGGATGATCCACGCAGCCCGCTACGCCCTGCAGAGCGGGAAGCCGTTCCTGGGTATATGCTTCGGCGCCCAGCTCCTCTTCGTGGCTTTCATGCGCTACGTCGCCGGCCTCGAGAAAGCCCACTCCACGGAGATAGACCCCGAGACACCCCACCCCGTCGTGGACCTCCTGCCCGAGCAGAGGAAAGCTGTTCTGAAGGGTGGGACCATGAGGCTGGGCGCTCACCCCGTCAAGATAAAGGCCGGGACCAAGCTCCACGCAGCCTATGGAAGCGAGCTCGTGTACGAGAGGTTCAGGCACAGGTACCACATAAACCCCGACTACCTGAAGCTAGCTGAGGAGAAGGGCATGATCGCGTCCTCCACTGACCCCTCGGGGCGGATAATCAACTCCATAGAGGTGGTGGGTCAGAGCTGGATCGTCGGCGTGCAGTTCCACCCGGAGTTCAAGAGCAGGCCCGGCAGACCATCCCCTGTCTACAGGGCTTTCTTGGAAGCCGTTCTGAGGGAGAGCAGGCGTAACCGTTCGTGAATATAAGCCTTAGCGCTGAACTATAAATGCGGTTTTAATCGCAACAAGCCGCGTGAGGGTGGAAGAGAGCACAGCTAAGATGATATTCCAACGCGAGCACCTCCCCGAAGCACCACCCGTCTCAGACCACTCCTCCCTCGCCGTCTTCGCCGCGCTGAGGGGGTACCCCGACCTCGGTGCCGACAACCTTCTCAACCCCCTAACGTCGACCCGCTACTCGGAGATCGTCGGGCAGCTCACCAGGAAGGCACACCTCACCGTGCTCCAGGCTCTCTCATCTGAGGAGGCTCTCAAGGCATTGAGGACGTACGCGCTGGTCGCCGAGGTGGCGTTGAACACTGCGGGGCTGGAGATGCTGTGGGCTAGGGTTCCCGAGGTCGAGAGGCAGAAGGCCTTCGGCTTCGCGGTCGAGGAGCTCAGGAGCCTCGAGGACGAGGAGAGGAGTAAGCTCGGAGCACCACTCCTCTCCAAAGCTGTCGTAGACTACTACCTAGGGGACATGAGGAAGGTGATGTCCAGCAACCCGAAGGCTAAGAGCATGCTTGCCTGGATGGCCGACGAAGCAACGAAGCTCATCGACGGGGAGCACCCGCTTTCCAGCTTCGTGACCGCTATGAGGAAACTCTTCGAGTCAAACGCCTACTACCGCATGACCCTCCAGGGCCTGTGCAGGTTCGGGAACGACTACGCCCTGGGCTTGAGGTGGCTCAGGAGGCTGGGCTTCGTCCAGGTCTCAACGAACCCCGTCCTCGCCGCTGAAGCGTACAGGGACGACCCCTCTCTCTGGGACAGGTTCAGGGAGTACCTGAAGTCGCGCCGGGACCTGCTCGCGGACCTCGAGGGCAAGGGGGATGAGCTCGCCATGGCAGCCACACTGCTAGCCCTCATACCCAACATGGAGGTGTTCAGGCCGGTGGCGTTTCTCCTTGACTTCAAGGACGGCGTGGTCAGCTACCAGCTCAACCCGAACGTCGCCGATAGCGTGGAGGGAAGCGTTAAGGATGCTTTGAGGATATACGCGATGGCTGAGGAGTACTTCACTAGGTACGACGCGTACCTCCTCTGGGGGTGGCCCAGCTACATGGAGAGGGGGAGGCCCAACATCGTGTTCAAGGTGGCGGGGAGCAGCGGTGCTTCCATCGAGATAACGAGGGTGCTCGAGAGCCTTGGGATAGGGACGAACAACACCGTGACGTTCTCCGTGTCGCAGGAGGTGAGCCTGATCCTCGCGAAGATCGAGGGGAGGGCTTCTGCGGTCAGGAGGGGCGTCAGGCTCACGAAGGTCTACGAGACCAACATGGGTGGGAGGCTGGAGGCCCACCTGCGCGAGGTTAAAGCCTGTGAGCTCATCAAGACAGCCCTGAAGCTTTACGACGACCCCGAGGCGGCTCTCTCGCAGCTTGCCCAGAGGCTCGGCGTCCCGGAGGCCAAGCCGGGCGGCGTCTGGAGGGGGCAGAGCGGCTGGGGGTACGGGCTCGAAGCCAGGACCTTGGAGGAGAAGGCGGAGCTCGTATCGAGCCAAGCCTACATAAGATCGCTGGTTAACGACGCCTTGATCGACTTCCTCGCCGGCGCAGGCGTCTGCGGCGCTACGCGGGAGGAGGTGAGGGCTTGCCTGGAGGCGTGGGAGCGGGCCATCTCGCTGAGCGGGACGTTCGTTGCGCAGAGGGTGTGGGGGATATTCTTCAGCGAGGGGAACCGCAGGCTGTGGCTGAGCTACATAGTGAGGAAGTACGGCCTCGCACCCGAGCAGGCTGAGGAGGTTCTAGACGGCATAGACGTTTTGCCGGCGTCAAAGCGCAAGCCCGCCGACACCTACTGCACGCTCGCCGCTAGGAATATGACGAACACGGAGTTCCCAAACCACCAGCTGAACGTGCACCTAGAGTACCTCCACGGTAGAGTCCGGCTGGAAGACTACATGATGGCTGTGGCGGTGAATTGGGGGCCCAGCGAGCTCGACCTGCTTCTAAAGTGGGCCGAGTTCAGGAAAGCCTACGACCTAACCCCCGAGCTTAAGCGCGCCCTGAAGGAGGCGGGCCTAGATGTTGACGGCTACGGTGAGAGCGGGGTTAGGGTGGAGGAGTGGGCGTCCTTCGGGCCCAGAGTGAAGACGATGAGGGGGTTCACCGAGGCGTACAACAGGTTCAGGGAGGAGTGCTTGAAGGTTGCGAGGGGCGTTGTTATTCACGCTGATAGTTAGGGTTAACTTATATATAGTCTTGCACAGAAATGTCTATGTAGGTGGGGGAATGGAATGGCTCGGGTAGCTGTCAAAGAGCTGGTGAAGAGGTTCGGGAAGGTTGTCGCCGTCGACCACGTGTCCTTCGAGGCCAGGGACGGCGAGTTCCTCGTACTGCTCGGGCCCAGCGGGTGCGGTAAAACCACCACTCTCAGGATGATAGCTGGCCTCGAGACGCCGGACGAGGGGGAGATTTACATAGGAGACAGGCTTGTGAACGACCTCCCGCCTAAGGACAGGGATGTGGCCATGGTCTTCCAGAACTACGCGCTATACCCGCACATGAAGGTCTACGACAACATCGCCTTCCCGCTTAGGGTGCGCAAGGTCCCGAGAGATGAGATAGATAGGAGGGTCAGAGAGGTCGCGAAGCTGCTCAGGATAGAGGACCTCCTCGACAGGTACCCGCGGCAGCTGAGCGGGGGGCAGCAGCAGCGAGTCGCGCTCGGGAGGGCGCTCGTTAGGCAACCACAGGTGTTCCTAATGGACGAGCCCCTGAGCAACCTCGACGCTAAGCTCAGGGTCTACATGAGGGCCGAGCTGAAGAGGCTTCAGAGGGAGCTGGACATCACCACGATCTACGTGACGCACGACCAGGCTGAGGCCATGACGATGGCAGACAGAGTTGCCGTCATGAACGAGGGGAAGATCATGCAGCTCGCGGAGCCAGCGGAGCTCTACTACAGGCCGTCAAACACCTTCGTCGCAGGCTTCATAGGTGCTCCGGCTATGAACTTCATCGACGCCTCCGTTAAGCAGAGAGACAGCACAGTGTACCTCGACACAGGCGTTTTCACGATAGAGCTACCGGGGGACGTCGGGAAAGTGCTCCTCGAGGCAGGCGCCCCGTCGGAGGTGATATTCGGGATAAGGCCCGAGCACATAGAGCTGAGCAAGCAGGAGCTACCCGGCGGCTACCAAGTCGAGGTGTTCGTCACCGAGCCCCTGGGGGCCGAGACCATCGTAGACTTCAAGCACGGCGACGCCCTCGTGAAAGCCAAGTACCCCGGGCACTTCGAAGCCGCACCAGGAGAAAAAGTGTGGATACGCTTCAAGCTTGAGTACGTGCACGTATTCGACAAGAAAACCGGGAGGGCAATTATTTAGCACGAGTGGGTTATTTAGTATTAAGAGGTTTTTCCTCTCCTTCTCTCGGACTAAACCTAGCATACAGGGGAGTGGGATTTTCCCTGAATTTCAAAAATTTGTGTTCAGCTAGGCAAGGAGCTCCCTTATCTTCACTAGGATTTCTTCCTCTGTTTGAGCTTCCCGGATTTTCGTTAAAAACTCTTCCCCTTTTTCAGAGAGAAGCATTGCCAGCTCTTGAAGTACTTTTATGTGTGAGTGCTTGTCGGGCGATGAAAATGCTATTAGCACATATACTGGGTCATTAGGAGACCCAAACTCTACCCCCTTCTTAATCACAAGTAGAGATAAGCAGACCCTCTTAGCCCCGTCCTCAGGCCGAGCATGCGGTATAGCTACTCCAGGTGCTATAACAACATAGGGTCCTAGCTCCTTACATGTGGATACCATCTTGCTCACATACTCTTCATCGATACATTCTCCTTTTCGCAGGAGACGCCCCACCCTCCTAACAGCATTTTCCCACCCCTCGATTTCTTCGATCACCTCTACCCGCGCGTCGAGGGCCTCTAGCATGTAGATCTGCGACATCGATGACCAGTAGTCATCAATTATATATGAGAATTAAATAGATTCTCCCCAACTCCTTACATGCGTTCTAGTACGGGGAAAAAGAAATATCGAGGCATGCCGTAGCGTAACAGGGTGAAAACATTAGCCAGAAATACATTTACAAGCTCGGCCGACCGTTAAAAGTTCTAACGGTTTGCGGTGTGGGACAGGGAAGCTCTCTCATAATGAAGATGTTTGTCGAGGAGGTTTTTAAAGAGCTAGGTGTTCCTGCTAGGGTTGAACCTACGGAATTACTGACAGCTAAAGCAGGAGGGGCGGACGTTACAGTCGCCTCTGTGTTGCATGAGCCAGAACTGAGAGGCTCGGCTAGCGTGGTTATAGGATTGAAGAGCCTAGTTGATAAAAAAGAGATGCGGGAAAAGATCACCTCTGCACTGAAAAACATTGGTTGGATAGAAGAAACCTAGTTTTTACTTTAGATGTTGAAAATATAAAAATTCTTGTTTTATTTTTTATCTACCAAGTATCGGACTTAACAGGGCTTTTAATAGCCAGATTATCACGTACCAATCTGGGTCAGCTAACGTCGCTAGCTCTGGACCGTAAGTTAGAGCTGGAAGCGTGAGCGCTTGGCCTATTGCTAGGATTAATCCGTTAATCGCGCCACCGAGTATTGCTCCTTTCCATCCGCCTGTCCTATTGCCGAAAACTGCTGCAGCACCTCCAGGGAAGAAGAGCATAATCATCGGAGGCACGATTATAGCGAATCCAGTTGCCAAGAAGATCGCTTCGAACATGAGGAAAACTATCAGGCCGCTGACGAAGCCGATAACGACAGCCGTGGGGGCCTGCGGGAATACTACTGGGCAGTCTAGCGCGGGTCTGCTCTTGGGGATTATCTTCTCTGCGAAGCCCTTGAAAGCGGGGACTATTTCGGCTATGAACATCCTTACACCCGTTAGCAATACCACGATTGAGACAGCGAAGTAGATGCCCCTCAAGAAGGCCCAGATTACTGGATTAAGTGTTCCCGCGAGCTTTGCGACGACATCAGGTTTAAGAACGTATCCTGCAATCGCGGAGATTATCATTATCAAGCCCAGGATAACTGCTGTGCTTACAGCATAGTCTTTAAGGAAGGCCAGAGCTTTAGGAAATGTCACCTTCTCAGTGCTCTCCTCAGGTTTACCAACGTACTTCCCAAGGTGGTAAGCGAGGAAGGCGGCTAGCGAGCTGGTGTGACCATATGCAATTTCATCGGAGCCCATTACCTCGCGCATGGCAGCGTGGATGTATGCGGGCTGAATGCTCCAGTAAAGGGCCATCACAACCGTTCCTATTCCTATAACCTCAATAGGTGAGGCATTCGGCTTTATCGTCAACAGGGTAGCTACGACGGTCAGAGAGACCCACCACATTAAGTGGCCTGTGAGGTAGACGAACTTTAATGGCGTAAACCTGGCTATGAGCAGATGCACGATAAAGGCGAAAAACATGATGAGAGCGGCGTAGCTACCCGCCTTAGCTATAAGGTCGTTTAACGGCACATAGCCTGGTGGATACTTCGGAGAAATCCCCGCTACGCCGCCTACGAGGTTCTGGAAGTTTACGAGCTCGTTAACGAAAAGTGACGCTCCGGCGATCATCATCGTCACACCAATCATTATCTTGAACGTGCTCATTACGAGTTCGTCAAGAGGTTTCTTCTGGACCCACAATCCTACAAGACCGACAAGACCCAGAAGAATTGGTGGTTGCCCTAGAATGTTGTTAGCTATCCAAGCAAGAATCTCAATTAGGTCCATGCCCTCACCGGAAGAACATACATATTTCGCATATAAAAGCTTTTTGCCAAACATGAGTATTTCAGAAGATACGAAGGTTGTTATCGCTCTTCTCGAAAAATATAAGCCTTGTGCATGTTCTTTGAGGAATGGAGCTACGCAGAGAGTGTACTGATATTCTTCCCGTAGATCTGCCCTCTCTCGTCAAGTTTATTTTTGAAGAGGTTACGCGCATTAGGAGTACTCTGTTAGGCTAAAGGCGACTTTAATAAGGCGCGCAAAAGCCGAAGAGATAACCTTTATCCCTTTGTAAAACGTAACGCTAGGGAAATTCATGAAACAGGTATCAATAGTGAGCTTTGACCTCGACGGTACGCTTGTAACGCGCGAGTACGTGGACTACTTTTGGTTGGAGCTGGTCCCGAGGCTTTATGCTGAGAGGCACAGCCTGGGGCTTGAGGAGGCAAAGAGGATTGTGTACGCTTCGTATGACGAGGTGGGACCGGGGGACGTGAGGTGGTACATGCCGGGCTACTGGTTTAGGAGGTTTGGGATAGAGGACAGACTTGAGGACGCGTTGCGGGAGGCCGCGGAGAGGATTAGGCCCTACCCCGACGCGCTCGAGGTTGTGGAATTGCTGAGAGGTAGGTGCACGCTGGTCATATGCACGAGCGCTGCGAGGGAGTTCGTCAACCTGGTTCTGTCCAGGATCCCGCTGTACCGGAGCTCGTTCAAGCACGTGTTCTCATCCTCCTCCGACTTCGGCTTCCCCGGCAAGCCGCCCGCGTTCTTCCAGAGAGTCTCGGAGCTTCTAGGCGTCAGCCCGCAGGAGATACTCCACGTCGGAGACGACGAGGAGAACGACTTCGCGAACGCTAGGCGGGCTGGAGTCAAAGCTGTCTACGTCGATAGGGGTAGCGGGGAGTCCCTTAGGGAGGTCCTCGAGAGGGAGCTCGGAGACCCCTAACCTCGAAGCGCGCTCGTCTTGACGGCGCTAGACTTCCACTGCTAGAACCTCGCGTTTTTTCGGGTTCGCGGCCCTAGCCAGGTAGCCTGAGCCGTCGCTCGTCATGCTAGCCTTTGCTACGATACTGCTGATGCCCTCGAACTCGAGGCCCACGATTCTACCGACGGCCATGGGATTTACACCGTACTTGAGGGAATCAAACCTCTGAACCATGTACCAGGCGCTGTTCCTCCACTCCTCCTCTAGCCTCTCGTCCCACGGCTCGGGGTTTGCGGAGGGCTGTGCGAGCACATCGGCCCCCTGGGAGGCGAGGCGTGAGACGATGTCCTCCTTGAATGAGTCTAGGCAGATGGCTACGCCGAGCCTCCCGTAAGGAGTCTCACAAACTGTGACATCGCTTATCGACCCGGGTGATACGCCTAGCTGGAGCTCAGGGGTGTCGAGGTGCACCTTCACCTGCCTGCACTTCGCGCGGCCATCGCTGTCGAAGACGTACGAGACATTTTGGATCGCTCTCGGGGAAGTGGGCTCGAGCAGGGAGCCTGCGACTATAACGGCCTTGTACTTCGACGCTAGCCTGCTGAATGCGGTGAAGTAGGCTTCTCTGATGCGCTTCCACTTCAGCGACAGCAGCGCGCCCCTAGGGTTCAGGGAGCGCAGGGTCTCAAGCAGGAAGCGGGGTAGGTTTCTGAGGGCTAGCTTAGCTAGCGCTTCCTCGAGCGTCTCGGCGCGAACTCTCTCGCCCAGGAATATGAGGAAGGTCCCAATGTGCTCGGGGTAGACCACTATGGCTCCCTGGAGGCCGCCGAGTGCGAACTCCGCCTCGAGAAGCGGGTGCTCGATGGAGTCATAGAAAGCGCTTGCGTTCTCGTAGCTCTCGCAGTTAAACTCGTACTGGACTGCGACGAGCTTCACGCTGACCTTCTTTGGTTCGGGGACTTTAAAGGTTTATATTTGCTCGAACCGCAGGAGTATACGTGTCTAAGAGTGTATATGTCGAGGTTCCGCTCAGCAGGCACACAAGGCTACTTCACCCTAAGCTCGTCACGCTGGTCGTCACATCGTCTGGAGACGGAAAGGTGAACGTGATGCCCGCGAGCTGGGCTATGCCGGCGAGCGTAAACCCTCCCCTAATCACCGTGGCTATTTCACCGAAGCGCTTCAGCTACGAGCTCCTCCAGGCCAGGGAGGAGTTCACGGTGAACCCTGTCCCGGTTGAGATGAGGAGCGTGGTCGAGCTCACGGGCTCCACGTCCGGGAGGGAGGTGGACAAAGTGAAGGAATCCGGAATCCAGCTCCTCCCCGCCGAGAGGGGTTCAGTGCCGTGCATTGATGGCGCGCTGGCCTGCCTCGAGTGCCGCGTGTGGGCGCAGTACCCGACGGGGGACCACGCTCTTGTGGTGAGCAGGGTTGTGTGGGCCAGAGCACGAGCGGACGCCTGGGATGGGGCGACCTACGACCTGAGAAGGGCTAGGCCTTTACTCCACCTCGGAGGAGACAGGTACGCTAGCCCTGTGGGGGAAGCCTAGCATCTACACGCGCGGCGAAACTACTGGAACACTACTGCTTTGAAGCCTCTCCCCCTAACGTGCTCGAGGGTTTTCCGCGAGTAAAGCAGGGCAGCGGCCGCTAGGAGCAGCGTGGAAAGAGTTGTAGGCGCGAGGAGGGTCCAGCCGGCACCCTTAGCGACAGCAAGCCTAGTGATGTATCCCGGCCCGAGCAACGGTACAAGCGCTAGGACATGGTGGTTGATCGGTGGGAGGGGGGCTAGCAGAAGCCCCAGGTAGGTTAGAGCGGCGATGTCGAGCAGGGCTGCCGGTATACTTGTTCTAAGGACGGTGGCGGCCAGGATTGCGCCGTAAGCCGTGCCTTGAGCCCACAGCAGCAGGAGCGAGGCAAGGGCTACTCCCGGTGACTTTACGTTAAGCGCGTCTATTCCCATGCTGTAGGAGAGAGTCAGCACCAGCAGAGACGAGATCGACACTGGCACGGCGATGACAAGGCTCCTGCCGGACGCGGCTGCGACCGGCGACACGCCTGAGAACTCCAGCGGCTCCAGCAACCCGAGCTCGGTCAGGTAATCCACCCACCCTCCGATCATCCAGCCAGCGTTAGCGATCACAGCCCAGGCTACGAGCGCCCAGTATGTCTCTCTAGCGAACTCGGGGCCCTGGGAGGAGTAAGCCCCGAAGAGGAATATGGACATCCAGAGGGCGTCGGTCAGCGATCCGGACACTGTGCTCAGGAAGTAGCGCTTTGTTCTCAAAGCGTGCAGCCAGAGGAGGGCTTTGAGCTTCCTCACGGATAGTGTCGATGCCGTTTTTGGCTTTTTTCCACAGCGTAAGCGCCGGCTCATACGTGTATCCCCCTCCTGAGCAGTTCGGACTCGCCCTTGGACACTAGGAATTGGAGGATGCTGTTGAAGAGTAGACTCGTCGTCAGGTAGACGAGCGCCACCGCTGTGATTGCGTCGCCGGCGAGGCCCCCCTCTGTGAGGGCGTGGACGAGCTCGAAGAGGTAGGTGGTCGGCAGGAGCTTCGCGACGGCCTGGACCCATGGGGGTAGGATTGAGATAGGGTAGATTGCGCCGGAGACGAGGAGTATTAGGGGGGCGAGCCAGTCGAGCCAGACGGTCTCCTCCTTAGATGCGAGAACTGAGTAAGCTACGAGCGAGCTGAGGCCAAGCAGGGGCAGAGCGGCCAGAAGCGAGAGCAGGAATATGAGAGAAACATTCAGGAGCGCGGGGGCAAAACCTACGAAGAGGGCGAGCAAGGGGAGGAACTCCGCTGCCTTGAGGAGCGACTCGATCAGGTACCTCGGGATGTAGCTCAGCACCAGAGCGATAGACGGGCTAGACGGCGCCACGGCTATGTATGGTAGAACCCCCAGGAAGCGGAGGGACAGGGCGTTGCCCGCCAGGTCCCAAACTATGTCTATCGATGAGACCACCAGGACGCTGATCATAACGTCTTTGAGCAGTTTCGTGGGGGTTGTTTCCTGGCTGATCGCCGTGAGCGCGAGAAGGACCAGGTAGGGCCGCAGCAGGAGGACTGCTATGAGAGCTGGGCTGTGCCTGTAGAAGGCCAACCACAGGTGAAACCCCGCCTTCAGCTGGGCGATGAAGACCCTGGTGTTCACGGCTAGCCACCCCTCTTAGCCGTCAAAGCCACGAACACGTCCTCAAGGGTTGGCTCCTTGACTGAGACTCCGCGCACTTTCAGCCCGCTGGCTCTGAAGCTGTGCACGAGGGATTCTAGGGCCTCGTCCGCCTTGCTCGCAGGAACGGCGACTGTGAGCTTCTCTACGTTCCCGTGGGCGTGGTGGGTGCTGAGCCTTGCGCCCTCCACCAACTGGAGGGCCTTCACAACCGCTTCGTGCGGGACTCCTGACACTCTCACCTCGATGAACACGGAGTCGGCTATGCTCCTCTTGAGTGACTCAACGCTGTCTACGGCGACGATCCTCCCATCAACCAGTATCGCCACCCTGTCCAGGAGGGTCTCAGCCTCGAACATGTTGTGTGTCGTTAGGAGCACCGTTCTGCCCTGCTTGTGGGCGAGGTCCAGTAGGAGCCCGCGTATCCTCCTTGCGGAGACGGGGTCCAACCCGAGCGTGGGCTCGTCCAGTATTAGGACTTCAGGGTTGCTTAGTAGTGCTCTGGCGATGCTGAGCCTAGCCCTCATACCGAGGCTCATATCCTCGTACGTTTTGTCCGCGTGCTTGTGGAGGCCCACCTCGCGGAGAACCTCCTCGACTCTGCTGTTGAGCCTCGAGCCGTTGAGGCCGTAGAGCATCCCGAAGTACTTCAGGTTCTCCCTGGCCGTCAGCTTGTAGAAGAAGCCTTTCTCGACGCTCAGAGATATGCCTATGTGCTTCCTCACCTCATCTCGATCTTTCACCACATCGAATCCAAGGATGCTGGCTTCACCTCCGTCGGGGAGGAGCAGGGTCGACAGTATCTTGACGAGTGTTGATTTCCCCGCGCCGTTAGGGCCGAGTATCCCGAATAGCTCTCCCCTCCGCACGCTGAAGCTAACGCCTCTAAGAGCCTCGACTACGCTTGTCTCCCAGCGGAGGAAACCCCGCCGGGTCCGGGAGACGTACCTCTTCCTAAGATCCCTAACCTCCACAGCTAGCATACCGCTCACCCTCTGGCTGCAGGGTGAGAAGAGCGCGGAGGAATGTACCCTAGTTAAATTTCATTTAGCCTTAGATAAACCTTTCCCTCCTGACAGGAAGTGGGGCAACAGCTTCTCTGTAAGCTTGTCGGCTGAGATCACTCCCAGGAGTCTCCCTTGGGCGTCTATGACGAAGGCGTGGGTTTCACACTCCTCAACCATTAGCTCTGCGAGGCTCCCGATAGGCTCTGAGGGTTGTACCGTCAGAGGCCTCCTGATCGGGAGCGCCTCGACGCTGAGGCTTGGGTTTGATAGGTTGAAGCTGAGAACATCCGTTAGCGTCAGGTAGCCTATGAGCTTGCTGTCATTCGTCACGACGGGGAAAACTTCCGCCTCGCGCTTCGCAGCGATAGCGAGCAACTGCTCGAGTCGAGTACTTAGCGTTATGGCGAATGGCTTCTCCGCGAACTCAGCGACACGGTACTTTTCGAGGACCTCCGGTTTCTGCTGCTTGAGGATTGAGTAGACCTCTGCGAGAGTGTAGGTCTCTAAGGGTGGCCGTCTGAGAAGCTGGTCCTCGTAGAAGGTCTCGTGCCCCGAGAGGAAGTAGGCTATTACGGACGCTAGTGATGCGGGCACTATGGCTCCTCCGCCGTAAAGCTCCGCGACGAACACCACGGGCATGATGGCGGTTTTCGTCGTAGAGGCGAGGACAGCTGACATGAAAACGGGGGTGTATCGGGGGTCGAGCCCGAAGAGTCTCGTGTAAGCTAGGCCCATCACAGCGCCGACGTAGAGCGAGGGTATGAAGAGGCCGCCCGAGCCTCCGGAGCTCAGCGTGAGTGAGGTTGCAACTATCTTCAGCAAGAGAAGGGCGTCGAGGAGACCTATGCTTGCGTTGAGCTCGTTCCGGAGAGCCGCTTCTATAACTCCGTACCCAGTGCCCGAGACCTCCGGGAAAAGGGCCACGAGAGTGCCCAGAATGGCTCCGCCTAGAGCGATCCTCTGTGCAAGCCTAAGTCGGGCGAGCCTGCTCTGCACCAGCTTGTAAAACCTGACGAACAAGAGGCCCACAGCCGCCGATGCAACCCCGGCCAAGACCACGTGCAGAGGCTCAACGGTCATCGAGTACTGAGCGAGAAATGGGTAGGCCAGGGTCTCGCCACCGCTCAATGTTAGTACAACGAGGGACGATGCTGCTGATGCCAGGAGCGCTGGCAGGAACACTTCTTTCTCGATATCGAACAGGTACGGGATCTCCAGGGCGAAGAGCGTGCCCGAGAGAGGGGCTCTGAAGATCGCGCTCAGGCCTGCGGCAGCTCCTGCTATCATCAGCCTCCTTCTATCCCCGGCCTCCAAGCGGAAGAGCCTGGAGGCGAGGGATCCTATCCCTCCGCCGAGGTGTAGGCCCGGGCTCTCGAGTCCCGCGCTCCCACCAAGGCTTATCGTTAGGATGGACGACGCGGCGTCGGCGAGTGTTTCCCTGGCTTTTATCTCCCCACCCCTGAAATGGTAGGCGTAGATCACGTTGTGAGTCCCAAGGTGCCTTGCGTAGCCTGTAAGCAGGAGCAGTACTAGCGACGACGTGGCTAGCCCGACCATAGGTAGGGCGGCACGCGCGAACACACTTGCCGAGCTCAGTCTTTGGGCTACGCTCGAGAGAGTGTTGAAGAGCCCGAGATAAGCTAGGCTAAAAACCCCTACGAGCAAGCCCGTCGCTACCGAGTAGGTGAGAAAGAGGAGCTCTTGCGAGTCAACTTCTAAAACCTTTGACAAACCCTGCATCGCCACTTTCATACCGCCGCAACCAGCTTGTACTAAACAGAGGTAGCTCTAGAGCCCCGGGCCCAGCGGGCCGGCCAGGACTAATAATTTCTGTCTCGCGTCTTCGAATGTCTAGTTGCATTAAAGCTTTTCATGCTTAGGCTCGCTGACAGCGAGGTTGCCAACGCTAGGACGCTCGCAAACGATATTGGCTCGAAGCCGAAAGCGGCGTTTGCGGCTCCGCTGAGGGGTGGAGCCGCGGCGTAGCCTAAACCTATGAAGGCCTCGAACAGAGAGGTCGCCTTCTCGATTCCACCGCCTCGGCTGAAGACGAGGTCGAGCGCGGTCGCGTAGATCACCCCTTGAGCGTACCCTATGAGGCCAGAGATCAGCGCCACAAGTATGGGGTTTGCGGTTGAGGTTAAGCCGAGGCCAGCTAGAAAACCCAGCATAGCCAGCAGAGGGTTCCTGAGCGATCTAGGGGCTTTATCGTAGAAGAAGAATGTGGCTGTCCTCGTCAGGAGCATTGTGAAGTTGACGAGCGAGATGTAGTCGCGTGACAAGCTCCTGCTCTCAACGAACAGAGGATAGAATGTGAAAACCCCGCTAGACGAGGCGGAGTAGGCTATGCAGTACGCCCAGGGGGCCCAGAGCAGGAGCAGATCCCTCGTGCCCGCATCCCCAGCATGTCTATACACGCTCGAACTGCTGCCCTTAATCCTGAGCCCTAACGCAGATTGAGAGATAGAGAGAGCGGTGTATGCAACGAAGAGTAGCTTTAAGTCGAGCTTGAGGAGGGTGGAGGTGAGGAGGGCTCCGACGAGCGAGCCGGAGCTCCACGAGAATGAAAACTTAGACACCGACGACCCGCTACGAGATAGGTGTGCTTCAACCGCCGGCCAAAAGAGCCCGAAGCCCAGCAAGACGAGGCTGGAGGAAGCCAGTATCCCCGTGAATGTTTTAGAGAACAACAGCGCGGCGAAGCCTGCTGACATTACGCCGAAAGACAAGGCGATGATCTTAGAGCCGGATAAGCGGTTGTGAGCCGCCGAAGACGTCAATGATCCGGCCACGTACACGAACGACGCGACGCCCGAGATCACGCTGATCTGAAGCTCGTCGAGTGAGAGGCTGTAGGCGTAGAGGACGAGGGCTGGAGTGAAGACCGCCTGCAGGAAGGAGGCCATGAAGGACAGGATGTAGGCTGGCTCCAAGCGCGTTCCGCTTTGGGTCTAGCCGGCTCTTAGAAAAACTTTCCGCACCGCCAGGCCTGAAGCGGTGCCTAAGGGGCAGGCAACGTTAACGAGTATCACAACAAGAGCTCGATCGCTTGGCCTTCCACTCGTATCGATAAGGCGCCGGCGCCGCTGCTACCTTCCACAGCTACCTGAAAAACCTCCCTAATTGGACGTGAGCACCGTTTAATGAAGTGGGTGATAGTGATTGATTCTACAGGCTTACGACGAGGCTCTCGAGGAAAGGTGTTAGTAGCGTCAGCAGGAAGCCGTGAATAATGCTCGGGATGGAGGCCTCCTCTCCGTAAGTGTAGACGTATACTGGCAGCGTGTTGTCCATGGTAGTGGCTCCACCGAGGCTGATCATAGACGCCCTGGGTTTCCTGAGAGTGGGCACGAGGATGAACGTCAGCTGCTCCCTCAGCACGTTCGTGAGGAATGCTGTGAAGCCCCAAGCCGGGCCGTAAACCTGCGCCACAAACGGGCCCGCGAAGCTGTACCACCCTAGGCCGAGCATCGTAGCCAGAGACGCTTCTAGGGGCACCGCTAGGGTTAGCGAGGCGAGGAAACCCGTAGCCAGCGCAGAAACTATGCTCAAACCGGTCGCCTTCATGGCTACCGCTCCGCCTTTCCTAACAGCGTCCACGGTCACGGCGTCAGCGGTTGTGAGCCCAGTGGCAATTATCACAGCGTAGACCTCTAAAGTTACAGCGGAGCTGATTAAGCTGGACAGGCGTTCGCCAACTAAGAGGCCCGCTACCCAGCCCCCCGCGATTGAAAGGAGCAACACCGGGTCGGCTCTTCCCCTAGCTTTCCCACCGGGGTTTCCAGAGGAGCCCCTGTCGATCATCATTCCGAGAAGTAGCGTGACGGCTGTCAGCAAAGCTAGCATCACAGCGGATGTCGCAAGGCTTTGTAAGAGCACCGCGGCGCCGTGCGTCGAGGCCCAGAGCGAGATAGTGAACACCAGAGTGGCTACGACGAGCTTGAAGGCGGCTTCGGGGATCTTAACCTTGAGGAGTCTTCCAAGAGCTATGGACGCCACGAAGGCGAGTAGGATGCCCGCTGAGCTCAGCTCCATGCAAATGTCCAACTCATCGTAGGTGTAATGTTTTTAAATTTTCGTAGTAATGAGCTGGAAGGGTTTAGGTGCAGACGCTGAAGACAGCCTTGGTTACGGCCGCGCCTGGCTCATCTGCCCCCTTCACTTTTCTGAGGGCCCCCTTGCGGGGTCATGGGTCGCCCCTTTCCGGGGCGGGCCGCCCTGGCTGGGCGGCCTTCAGCCCGCGTCGCCGCGGGCACATCCCCTCCTCGCGCCGCGCGCGGCACCCGCTAGTCCCCCAGGTGGGGGAGCTGCGGGAACTGTGGCTGGGGCCTGCTGGCCTGTCTCTGGAGCCGTGGGTCGTGGCATGTAGTACCTCTTCGCCAGTGCTCGTGGGTGGCTCTGTAGCCAGCTCTGCAGCGCCTGGAGGTGCTTTTCGGCTGTGCATGCTTTTAGGAAGAGCTTGGCGGCGTTGAACGCCGCGGCCCAGTCTCTCCCCCAGACCAGGCCGCAGCCCGTGCACTTGTAATACCTCCTCTGAACCTCTACCCCCTCTTTCCCGCAGAGGGGGCACCGCCTGCCCGAGACATTGTTGTCAGGCTTGAGCCACCTGACGCCCTCGTAGAGGGCGAGGTTCTCCAGCCGCTTTGCTATTCTCAGCAGCGTCCTCTGCAGCTGCGAGCCCCTGAGGGACTCGGCCTGGGGCACGTCGACGACAACGACGACTGTGTAGCCTTGATCCCGTAGCTTTCTTATCAACGCTCTCAGCTCTCTGAGCACGCTACGAATCCAGCCGTCGTTGAGCTTTCGAATCTTCCTGAGGGCCTGCCTAGCTATTCTCTCAGCCCTCTCCGGCGTCAGGTTCATTTTTCGCTCTCAGTTTCTCCGCCAGCCTCAAGGCCTCCTCCACCGCGCAGCCCCTCCCCTCTCTCCGCAGCTTTTCGACGTCCCTCCTCTCCTCGAATCTCTCTACGGCCTCACTCCAGAACTTAACCTTGGAGTAGCTGTGCATAATGGCCGCGAGCAGCCTCAGCATGGTGGTGTTAGGCGGCTTAAACACGCGTTGCACCACCAGCTTGGCTTCGCTATTGAAGGTGAAAGCCATTACGTAGAGGCCGTGGCTACTGTTCACGTCCACCGCTATGACAGCCAGCTTGCCGTCGCCGTCCCACCATGTAGCTTTAACCTCGCGGTGCGCCACTAGGCGAAGCCTCCCCCTAGCTGTTAGCTGCAACGTCAGCTTCAAATCTGGGAAACGCTCAACGTCCTCGAGCACCGCCCTAATCAGCGATGGCTTCAGCCTCACCGCGACGCCAGCGCTGGGCACGCGTAGTTCTTTTCCGTCGACGTTAAGGACTGCTACAGCGTTGCCCTTGCCGTGAAGCCTCTCACCACTGTTGACCACCTTGACGAGTAGCGGTACTGGAGGCGGAGTGAACCCGTTGCGCCTCTTAGACTTCCTCCTGGCCTCGGCAACCATGCTCCGCCACTCTATAGCGTACCAGAAGAGGCCCTTCGGCAGTCCCGCTGTCTTCGAAGCCTCCCCAGCCAGCTCCTCGCTGAACCTCTCCGGCTCCCTCCTGAACGCGTCGCCGTGCCCCTTCCTGAGCTCCTTGCAGGCCTGCTTAACTGCGCTGGACAGCCTCACGTACAGCCGTTGCAGTCTTTGCCTCTTTTCCCTGTTGGTCTTGACCTCCCAGACCCTGTAGGCGTCGACGCGCCCCTTGCCGTTTCCCCTGCCCTCCCAGCTCACGCTCCCACCTCCAGGGAACTGTTGCGGCCCCGAGCCCTTTCTGCGCTTCAGCCCCACATTACACTGCGCTACGCGGCCTTATATCCCTGCGCCGAAAATAAACGCCGAAACTGAAAACGCAACAAACAGGGAAGTATCTATGCCGGCTCAGACCAGCTAAGCTGGAGGACCGCCTGAGGCTACTGGACTACGGCTCACTGAAAAAGCGTCGCACCCAGCCGGTGTGACGGTCTCTCTCACGGAGAAGGCGCTGTGGGTGCTCTCGCTTGAGGGTTAAAAGGGAGGAGAGCAGGCTGGCCTGGGCGCTTGTGAGGTGCGCGCTCTTCGGCTACTGCAGCGATAGCAGGGTGGTCGAGGAGCAAGGTGACCTTTTGGAGGCTTTAGGCGAGCTGCAAGCATCTTTTTCCAGATAAGCCTGCGAAGTGGTTCTACCGCGCGACCTACAGGCTCCTCGCCGGGAAGGTCGTGAGGGTCGGCGCGGAGCACTGGCTCATCAAGGGGCTGCCGGAGCTGGGCGACACGTACCCGTGGTACAACGTCTGGGTGAGCGGGGGAGGTACAGGTGCGATTGCTTCTTCAGGACCTACGGCTACGTGCGCAAAGCAAGAATATGTACGCACATCGCCACGGTTATGCTGTACCGGAGGCAGCTCCGGCTGCGCGTCGAATAAGCCTCAATGCTGCCTCGCCGCACGCCACCTCATCGAGGCTATAGCCGAGCAGAGCGAGGAGGCTGCAGGCCCTCCCCGTCAGGTAGACGTACCTCACGTCGCCGACCACAGCCTCCC
>NDWX01000012.1 GCA_002855745.1 Thermofilum sp. NZ13
CGTGCCGGTGGAGCGGGACTCCGACGCGCGGCACAGCGAGGTGACCGTGATCGAGGCGATGTTCGAGACCCCGATGCAGGGGTGGAGGGTCATCCCCGCCAGGGAGCCGGTCGGCTCCAGGAGCTTCGCGTGGGAGTACCTGGGCATGGCGCTCTCGGTCTACCACCACCTGAACAAGACGGATCCCTGGGGGTCGCAACCGGAGTCGTACGTCGGCTCGACGACGATCGTCCGCGTCACCGCCAACTTCACGATCGACTACGCCGTCGGGCCAGACGGGCTGGCCGTCGCGAACGTGACGGTCTCCGGGTTCAGCCCCGTGGTGAACTACTCGGTTCTCGAGCAGGGCTACAGCTACTACGGCGCCCAGCGCAACGACTTCCTCCAAGCGGGCAGGGCCCTCCCGGTCTCAAACTGCACGTTCGTGGTGCCGTCCGACCCGGACAACAGGTCGTACTTCGTGGTCAGGCTCAACCCCAGGCTGGTGTCGAACGGGCGCCTCAGGAACACGCTCTGGGACGGCTTCGACTACCGCGAGTTCCTGGTGGCCGAGGTTTGGTGGGTGAACGGCTCCAAGGTGTACGGGCCGATCCGCCACTACGCCAAGTTCTCGTTCACCTACGGCACGTTCGCTCGCGGCGCTCCGGCCAGGCTCACCCTGCTGGAGCAGGCCGCCCTGCGCGCCGCGCTGGGCCGCGACCCGGGCGTCACCGTGGTGGACTTCGACAGCCTGGGGTGGAAGAGGATGAAGCTCGCCAACGGCACGGAGGTCTACGCGGAGCTGAAGATGTACCCCAACGGGCACCCCAACGCGACGATGATCCTCGTGTACTTCAGGCGCGGGAGGATAGGTCCGAACCAGTTGCCGACGCCGTTCTCCGAGGATCTTGAGGGCGACGAGTGGATAGACGTTGCGTGGCTGGAGCTCCGCGCCCCGGAGCACGACCCCGTGGCCAGGCCAGCGGTCTTCGGCTTCACGGGAACCGTCGTCTTCAGCCGTGGGAGGTTCGCCGGGGTCGTTCTGACCAGCGATATGGACGGCGGCGACTTCATCCACATCGCGAAGATGCCGTGGAGGGCCACAGTCCTCGGGGCCGACCCCGACGGGGGGTACCGGGTCAGGCTCAGCCGTAACGCCACCCTCGGCTCGGCGCCCTGCTACGTCAGGGAGGCGAACATCGCCGTGGTGGCCCCAGACGGCTGGGAGCCCGTGCTACACGCCGTGAACTACTCCAGCTTCGACTACTACATCATGGCGCCCATCGGGCGCGTCGGCAACGTCTACCTGTACCGCGTCCCCAGCGGCCTCACACTAATGGTGGCCCTGGAGTCGAAGCTCAACTCTACGGTGATATCCAAGGCCAGGTACTCGGCGGTGAAGGTCTGCCCGGTCGAGCTGGCGACCGCCCTGGCGCTGGGAGGGGGCGAGGAGACCGCCCGCTACCTGCGGGCCGCGAACGTCGGGAGGGAGACCGCTTCCGGGGCTTGCAACGGCACCTTCGTCACGGTGGCGTTCGCCGAGCCGGTTCCGGAGTGGGAGAACACCACGACCACAGACGTCTTCGGACGCGTGAGGCGCTACGAGCGCGTCTTCAGGAGCTGGAGGGCCGAGGTCGAGGTCACGTCCACCGACGGCTCGAGGGTTCCCCCGCTCGGGTGGTGGTGGGTTGTGGCGCCCTCGCCAGCGATCAGCCTGGTGGACGTCCAGAAGCCGGAGACGTGGATCGGCCTGCCGGGCGACAGGGTCTGCGGCTCGCTCGCCTGGGCCAGGTACCCGCCGGCCTGGCCGGGGGAATCGGCGCCGATACCGGAGTTCCTGGGGTCGCTGGGCTACGGCCCGCTGGAGGATGACGTGCCCAGGCAGTTCATCAACACGACCGCCGGGGCGTACTTGCAGGTGTACGGGCTGAGCGAGTCCACCCCGTCGTACGAGGTCGCGGCGGTCTTCAACGCCCCCCTGCTGGCCCGCGGGGCCGGGGGCAGGATCCTGTCCGTCCTCAGGTCGCTGGGCGCCAAGATGGTCAGCGTGAACGTCACGCGTGGCGACTGGATGAAGACGGTCGCCGCCCCGGTGGCGACGCTCCTCGTCAGGGTGCCGAAGCGCGATCTGAGGGACGTGGCCGTGATATACGTGCCCGGGAGCGCAACCCAGCTGAGGGCCGAGGCGCCGACCGTGAACGGGACGATATTCCTCGCGGGCCCGGACAACCCGCACGTGACCGTGTACTACTCCGCGAACCCGAGCCAGTTCATCGTCTTGCACGGCACGGGGCCGGATCCGAGGTACGGCGCGCTGATCTGGTACTGGGACTCCTTCCTAGACCCGCTGGGGCTGAAGCCCGAGCGCCTGGCCGGGGCGGCGAACCTCACCGCCGGGCACCCGGAGGGGTTCTCGCTACTCGCGTTCAGCTGGAGCCGCGCCGCGGGCTACTCGCTTACGCCCCTGGCCGGCCCGGCGAACAACAGCGTGGCCGCGCTGTCCGCGATCGAGGCGCTGGCGACGAGCTGGGGCGGGGTGGTCGTGCCTCTACACTCACCGACCGAGGTGGTGTCGGAGGACAACGAGACCGTGACGCTCAGGGTCGCGCTCTGGACCGGGGGGTTCGCGGGCGGCAAGGTGGTCGTCGGCAAGGTGCTGAACGCCTCCGGCCTGGCGCTCGTGGGCTGGGTGCGCGAGAGAGACCCATCCGGCCTGTACGTGGACGGCGCTGTGGTCGCCTTCTACCCGGAGCGCGTAGCGGTGGAGGTCTACTCAACGGCCCCGGTGGTGGCGGGCGAGGTGGACGCGACTAGGCCGGAGGGCGGCGTGGAGGTCGTCAGCCTGGGAGACCTGTCCTACGAGGTGGTCAAGCCCCCACCACCCCCGAGCGAGCCCGAGCCCACCCACGCCCACATGATGCTGGGGATAATGCTCGGGGTGCTCGCGGCGCTCGCGGCCAGCGTGGTGGCCTTCATCAAGCTGGCCTCCTGGCTCTACGGGAGGCTGAGGGGCAAGTAGCTTTTTCCCCTTTTCTCCCGGTAAATCCGGCGAAAAGTGTGCACTTTTTCCCGTTCAAAACCGGGGTCATATTTATACCCCCCGTTGCCCGCAGACCCGGTCGATGAGAGGCAAAAGCGTAAAAGGCGCAACGGCAACGCTGTTAGCGATACTGGAGGTCGTCTCGCTCGTCCTCGGCATCCTCTCCGCGGCGGGCGTCCTCAGGGCGGCGCCCAGCGGCGCGCAGGCCGTGGCGGCTCTCGTATCGCCCTACGCCAAGCCCATCGACGGTTGCCCCAGGTTCCCGAGGAAGACGAGAAACAATTGAGATAGTGATGGCAATATTAACCCTGCATGCGGTTAACCATACGCGTGGGGGAGTCAAGAGGCAATTGAAAGACGAAAAGCGGAGATAGTGGGGTGGTTGCGCGAGTATGGGAAAGCTGACGCATTTGCTGGTACGTTTGCTGGTAGATGCGGTTCAGGCCTATGCTTTGGCGTTGTTTCTTCTAACCTCCATCTTGGGAGTGATAGAATTAACTTTAGGATTTCTCGCTGGGAATATTGGTGCTGCACTTGGGATTGTCTTGAAGTATGTGCTTTGCATGGCGCATTACGCGCCCCTGCCTAGCGTTATGCTCTTCATTATGTATGTGCTTAACGAGGATTTTATAAAGCTATCAGCGAGCACGAAGCGCACAATTATAGATATTCTGATGATATTGTTTCTAATAGTACTGGGGTTAACATGGTATATAGGTAGTTATATGTGCTTCAGAGTGACCCCCGGCCCATGAATAAGGCGGGAGACTATTGAAAGGGCTTGCCTTTCCGCGCGTCCATGGCCGAGGTGAGGAGCGGTGAAGAAGCTAAGTTGTAGTTGTAAGGTGTGCTGTAAGGGCGATTGAAGGCCGCGGGGCGCGCCTCGGGGACTTCAGGGGGTTTTCACCGGCCCCCTCCTGGGCTACCCGTGCTCGCGGGGGATTCCTCGATCGGCCTCTCCTCGGGCCCCGTCTTCGCCGAGGCGCATGCTTAGAGCCCTCGAGCCTTGCCGCCTTTTAAATCACTCAAATAATTACTACGAGAGTGCATGCTCGAGGAGATGGGGAGGCTGTGCAGGGATGTGTGCGTGGGGAGGGTGGACTGCTGGGGCTGCTACAGCACCTGCCTGGAGTGCTGGGAGCGCTGCGGCGGCAGGGCTTGGTGCGTGGAGAGGTGCGTCAGCAGGCTAGCGCCCCGCAGGAGGGCTGAGAGGCGCGGCGGCCTGGCGGCGGGGGAGATCCTGGCGGTCTGCGGCTCCCTCCTGTCGGGCTTCGTTTCCCAGAGGGCCTCGCTGAGCCTGAGGGTGATCGCGAGGCGCCTGGGCGCGAGGACGCTGCTCGTGGGCCTCCTGCTGGCCCAGCTGCCCGAGAGAACGGTGGTCAGGGACGCGCTCGGAAGGAGGTGGGTCTACCTGGGAAGACGGAATGGCAGGACCCTCTGGGCGAGGCTGGAGGCGAGCAGAGTTGAGGCCTGAGCGCAGGCTACGCCTCGCCGAATTCCTGGACGCTTTGCCAGAGGTGCTGTCGGGGCATAGGGGCGGCGTGGCGACGCTGAGGGCTCGGAGCTTGGCGAGGAGGCTGGGCCTGAAGGGCCAGACAATCGGCCACTTCTCGATGCTCCTGCCGCCGGGCTACGCGGTCGTCGATGAGAGGGGCAGGGTGTGGGTGCTTGAAGCGAAGTCGAAGGGGCTGAGGTTCCAGCTATGGGGGCGCTTGCTACAGGCGCGGGGTGAAGCCACACTCTCGACATAGGAAACGCCTATAAAGGTATGCCACCACCCCATGTATAGATGCAGGCGATGCACATGGGGCCCCTCGCGACGGCTCGGAAACACATCATGGCTGCGCGGCGCGAAGGTAGAAAATTGGAGCGTGGTGGTGCGGTGCTATGCCTATGTTGATTGTCGGAAAGCTTGTGGATCTCTTGACTTCAGACGGACTCTTCGCTGTAGTTGAGCTACCTAAGGAACTCTACTCGAGGTACCCGTTGCTGGACGAGTGGCTGTACGGGTGCCCCAAGCTCATGGCCAGGGTGTACGTCGACGGGTTCTATAACGAGAGCGGTAAACTCGTAAGAGAGTACAGGCGGCGATGCACGCCCGAGGTTGTGGTAGCCGCTGACAAGGATGAGGAGTACTACGGGTACATAGACCTCACGGATTTCAACGTGAAGGACGGGATACCTATAGGCTACTTCGCCCAGCTCATCCTCACGCACATCGAGTGCCGCGAGCTTTCGCCCTCCCCTCCGGGCCCTCAGATCAAAGAGAAAGTTCAGAGGATTACCGTCTACCCCAACGAGCTTGCATTCGCGACAGACGATGTGCCTGACGCCGTGAAGAGTCTCATTAGCGCCAGGCTGGAGGCGTTGGCTCAGCTCAGCAGGAACTTGGAGGTCATGGATGCTCTGGAGGGGGCGGGGCTCGGCGCCGTGGCGTCAGACCTCGCGGAGGGGCTACGTCGCTTTCACGCCGAGGACTACGAGGGGGCGGTCAAGTTCTTCAGGAAGGCTGTGGAGGGGCTCAGGGGGTACGTGGAGTCGAGCAGGGTTGAGGGGATGGGGGAGAGCAGGCAGAAGCTCCTCCGCGACTTCCTATCAAAGGCGTTCCAGCTGATCAGCAACTTCGGGGAGCACAGCGGCACCTCCGGCAACCTCCCGGAGGCCGAGCTCAGCAGGAACATAGCCCTCGCCGCCTCCAAGTACCTAGCAACATACCTAGCGAGGCAACCCAGCGAGGCCAAGGCCTAGGAGGAGAGCAAGCCCCCTCAAGAGACACCCACCGGGAAACCTGAGGAGGAGCAGGGCTAGACGCGCTCAAGCAGGGCGGGCGCGGTGCTTTACGGCGCTAACGCTTAAGAAAAAGTTATAACTACTGTTTTGAAAACAGTTATTATGCTTAGAGTGACCAACACTTTACCCAGCTCCGAGGAGTTCGACCATGCTCTGTTGCAGTCTCCCATTGCAAACCTCGACCCCCTATACGTGAGGCTTAAGGGTGTGGGCGCGGCGCAACTGGCTAGGGCTCTGAGGGCTACTGGAGTAGTAGGGGCGGAGGAGGCCTGGCTACTCGAGGGCTTTTTAGTGGAGAGGGGGGAGGCGACGATGCCTTTGGCCGCTGCGCTGGCGCCGAGGTCGTGGAGGGAGCTCCTCTACATAGCGGGCTACTGCCAGGAGGCTGGGCCGGGGAGGGTGATGTTCCTGCCGCACCCAGCCTTGGCGCTGGCGGCGGTTGCCTCGCTTGAGCCCGGGAGGAAAGTATTGGTGGAGGCCGAGGGAGCTGAGCCCTCGCTTTTCCACCCCCTGGCGCAACTCTACGACTTGACGCTCGCGTATAGGAGCCCGCCTCCCTTCTCTTTCGACTCCTACCGGCTCGACAGGCGGAGGGCCCTCATATCGCTGCCGAGGGGGTGGGATGGGGTGCCGGCGATGCAGCGCTACTTCGACTACGACCAGGCCGTGGTGGAGGTGGAGGCCCCATTCGCGCCCAGCGGGAGGCCTGGGCTGGTGGTGTGGAGGGCTAGGCGCGAGGAACTGCTGAGGCTCGCGTTCCCCACGAAGCACGCCCTTGTGAAGGGCTTCCTGAGGGAGTTTCAGACCGGTGCGGCTGAGGAGCGCTCCGTGCTGGAGTGGCTTAGGGCGGCGGAGCTCAGCGTCTCAGACTACCTGAGGCTGGTGGACTACGGCTTCCTGAGGAGGAGCCCGCACCCCGCCGGTGTGACGGTCTCCCTCACGGAGAAGGCGCTGTGGGTGCTCTCGCTTGAGGGCTAGGAGGGAGGAGAGCAGGCTCGCCTGGGCTTTAGTGAGGTGTGCTGTCTTCGGCTACTGTGACGAAAAGCTGACCGAGGAGCACGGGGACCTCCTCGACGCCCTAGGCGAGCTACAGGCGTCTTTCCCCGACAAGCCAGCTGAGTGGTTCTACAGGGCCACGTACCGCCTCCTGGCGGGGAAGGTCGAAAGAGTGGGAAACGAGCACTGGCTCGTGAAGGGGCTGGCGGAGCTGGGGGACACCTACCCCTGGTACAACGTGTGGATAAGCGAGGGGAAGTACCGCTGCGACTGCTTCTTCAGGGCCTACGGCTACGTGAGGAAGGCGAAAATATGCAGCCACATAGCGACGGTCATGCTCTACAGGAGGCAGATGAGGCTCGGGGCCTAGCTTACAAAGACAAATTCATATAGCATTTGAGGCACTATTCATTGGAGCGCTCTTGAGCAGCGAGCCCAGCTATGAGGAGCTGGTGGGGCGCGCTGCCAACCGGGTTGGAGAGCTATTCAAGGAGAAAGGTGTAAGCGTCGCGGTTCTCGCTGGTCCCGGCTCCTCCCGACTAGAAGTAGCGAGAAGGATTCCGGGGTCGGTAGTCGTGAGCTACAAGCTCTCAGAGCCCCTGAAGGAGCTACAGGAGGAGGATCGCGCCGAGCTTTTGAGGTTTGAGGGCGCGGAGCCTTTCGCGGACGGCATGACCCTGGCCGGGTATGTGAGGAAGAAAAGCCCCGCGAGGGTGATCGTGGTCCCGGAGAGCACCATCGAGGCGATCAGGGTTTACCGCTCGCTAAGCGAGAGGCTCGGAAAGGGTAGCGTCGCCTTAGTCTTCACGCCCGGGGTCCACAAGGAGGAGTTTGAGAGGAGGGGCGCCGAGCAGCCCGGGGAGGCGGAGGTAAACTACACCCCAGCGTTCAATGCCTTCAAAGTGATGCCCGAGGGCGGAAAAAGCGGGGTCTCGCTCAAGCTCCTCCAGCACCACGGGACAGGGGAGTGGGAGGAGCTGAGGAGGGGCGCCGAGGCCCTGAGAAGGCTGAGCCCCGGCAGCCTAGGCCTGCGTGGCGCGCTGGTAAATGCGGGCAGGAGGGCGCTTTCCTCGCTGGGCGAGAGGCTGGCCGAGGAGCTGTACGCCGCGGTGGGCGGTGCTGTGGTCGCTTCCGCGCTCGAAGCGCTAGCTTCGCCGCAGAGCTCGCTCGCGGTCGTGGCCAAAGTGATTGGTTACAGCTTCCCCCCGGGGCTCCTCCTCGAGATCGCTAGGGGGCTGATCGGTGTAGTCAGGGGTGAGCCCGAGAAGGAGCACGTCAAGCAGTTGGCGGAGCTCGTCCAGGCAGCCATCATCGCGGCGGAGTTCGTGAGCGACGAGAGGCTCGAGGGGGTGGCGGACGAGGTTGCCAGCCAGTGGGGCCTAAGCCTCCGGGAGTTCCGCAAGCTCGTCGAGAACCTCCGCAAGCTGGCCACGCAGGAGGTAGCAACGGAGGACGAGCTCAGAAAGCTCAGGGAGGAGGTTGGAGGAGACCTCAAGGCACTCGAGCAGAGGCTCAAAGAGCTCTTCGAGCAAAGGATCGACCAGCTCGAGAAGGGGCTCGAGGACAGGCTGGGACAGCTCGAAGAGAGGGTCGAGGAGCTCGAGAAGAGGGTCGGCAGGATCGAGGATCAGCTCAGGCCTCTCCGAGCCCTAACGGGGGTGTATCAGGAGCCCGGGGACTTGGGCTTCGACCTCGAGCGGGGGAAATTCTGGGTCGGGAAAGAGTACGACCTCGTCACCTCCGGCCGGTTCATGGAGCACGCAGGCAAGCTGCTCGAAGCCCTTGAGCGCGGGGAGCTCGTGGTGGTCACGGGGCCTAGGGGCGTGGGCAAGTCGGTGCTGACCAGGTACGCGCTCGCGAGGCTCCTCCAGAGCGGCCACTGGAGAGTATACAGGGCGAAGACGCTCGACGAGGAGAGTGCGGCTGAGATGGCCGATAGCCTGGCCAGAGTCGCGGACAACTCGCCCTGGAGGCTGGCCGTGCTCTACGACCCCTCGGCGCCGCTCTTCTACGAGCCGGGCTACGAGCTCCCGCCGCCGCCCGGTGTGGGCCCCACGGTCTGGGCGCTGGCGAGGCTCCACAGAGTACAGGGTGGCAGGGTGCCCGTGGTGGTCGTGCTACCCGACGACCTCTACGAGCAGGTGAAGGATAGGCTCAAGGGGGCCTACGTGCTCAGGGTCGACCTCAGGCAGGAGGACTTCCTAACCGACATAGTACGCGCCTACAGCGGGGAGGTTTGTAGCGAGGAGGTGTACGAGAGAATCGCCAGGGAGGTCACGAGGTATGAGGGCGACTACACGCTCGTGGCTAGGTACGCCGGCGAGTGGCTATCCGAGGCAGGGGAGTGCAACGAGAAAGCTGTGCGGGAAGCGCTCGAGGCAGGGGTTTGGAGCGCTGAAGCCTTCATAGCCCTCTTCATCTACAAGGCCGTGTTCAGGGGCAAACTCGCCATCTTCCAGAAGATGGCTGTGCCCTTCATAGCCCGCGCGAAGCTGGGCCCGTTGCCGCTGAAGTGGCTGGAGCGCTTTCCCGTTCTGAAAAGAGGGGCTTACGGGGGCTACGTGGTCAAGTGCCTATTAGACCCGCTCGAGCACTTGACGGACGGGAAGAAGGAGTTCATCAAGGAGTGGCTCTCCCAGCCGAAGGAGGACGTCGTCGAGGGCGTGATCAGGGGCATAGCCAAGGGCACGCTATCCAGGAGGCTCCAGAGGCTGGCGGAGAAGGGGCTGGTTAGCCCAAGCGCCGTAGAGGTTGCGAGGGGGATGGAGGAGAGAGTGAGGCTGGTTTTGGAGAGGCTGAGGAGCGCGAGATTCGACGGCGAGTGCAGAGGGGAACAACCCGTCGAAGTGTTCTTCAAGGCACTGGCTAGCGATCCGGAGCTCAGAGAGCTCGCGGAGGAAAACAGCTACCACTTCGCAGCCCTAGTGGGCCTAGCTCACACAGTATACTCGGCGGAGTCCCTCCTAGGTGAGGCCGGCTTCCCTGAGGGTCTAAAGGGGTGGCTCACCGTCGGGGACGAGATGCCACGATCGGCCAGGTGGTTCCTGGTCGAGACCGCCCCCGCTTTCAGGCTCGCCGTTAACCCCTGCCAAGTCTTGAAGAGCGTTCACCAGCGAGCCGAGGAGGAAAAGGGGGACAATTTCATCTCACTGTTGGCGGCTCTCGGCGCGCTGGCAGCCTCGGGAGGGGAGCTTGAGGGGTGCTTGGACGAGGCGGCCACCGTGGCGAGGCTTGTACTCGACAAGATATCGCTGTGGTTGGAGAGACCTGTCTTGACTCGCCTGTCGGAAGCCCTCAAGAAGCTTGTGGGGAAGCTTATGGAGGAGGGTCGTTTGCTCGAGGCAGTAGACATAGCGTACAAAGCGTCGAAGCGTGAGCCTAGGCTGGCCTCCGATCTCCTGCAGACCGTGGAGCAGAGGGCTGGGGGCTTGGACAGGCTCAACCCGCTCGCGCGCACGCTCTACGAGAACACAGACTACCTCGCTCGAAAGACACGAGGTGAGTGGCTCGTGGAGTGGGCTAGGAGGGTTGAAGCCTTCCTGAAGGGGCTGGAGGAGGACGTGGTGGGCCTTTACGCGAGGGCCCTTCTGGGAGCAAGGCTGGCGAGTGCCTTCACTAGGATAAGCTCCGCCGGGAAGGCCCGCGAGTGGGCTGGGGAAGCACGCAGAGCCCTCGAGCAGCTGGAGCGGCTCGACAGGAGCGAGCTTGCAAAGGGTTTGGAGCGGCTCCTGAGGGTTTGGTATCCCCTCATAGAGCCGGGGGAGGCCGCCGAGAGGTTGCTGGAGAATTTGAAGCTTGCTGTGCTTAGCGAGGGGGCTCTCATCGAGCTGTTGGTCGACGCTGAGGAGGCGCTGAGGCTCGCGGATGAGCTTCACGTAATCGCCGAGAAGCTAGGGCTTCTAAGGCTTGTGGAGTCGCACTCGTTCCGCGCCAGGGCGATGCTACTTGCCGGCCGAAAGAGGGAGGACGTCATTGGGGAGATCAGGGAGAGCTGGGAGCTCGCGCACAGTTGGGGCTTCATCGGCCTCTCCGAGGATATTGTTGAAGCGATCACAGCGGAGTACGTGGCGTCTTTCCTCCTGGAGGGCAAGCCCCGGGAGGCGCTCGAACAGTACCGGGAGTACGGCTTCCTCATCCGGAATCCTAGGGTCCGCGCCGCGCTTTTAGCCCTCATGCTGGCCTGCGGCGCCGAGGAGATGAGAGAAGACATGGGAAAAGTGAGGAGGAGGTTCGAGGAGTACAGGAGCAGAGCCCTAGCGTATAGCGCCCTCAGACCCCTGGCTGTTGCCTACCTAGCCAAACCCCTGGCTGTTCTCTACGAAGAAATTGAGGAGGAAGAGGCTTGGGACAGTCTAGGGCCTTTAGAGTGGGTACCCTTCGCGGACATCTTGGGGATAGCTAGGGAAGGCAACGTGGGTCAGTTGCTATGGCTGCTCGAGGAGCCACTTGGACTTGGCGAGCTGGTTCGCAAGCTTGAGCCCCACCTAGAGGGGCTTTCGGCGCTAGACGTCCTCGAGGTGGTATCCGCTCTGGTAAGTAGCAGAGTAACCTTCGTCGAGGTGGTGCACCAGGCGTGCGTGGAGGGGAGAGCTGGCCTAGCTAAGGTGCTCGCCAAGCTCTGGCAGGAGGAGTTGGAAGGGAGGGGCCTCACCCTTGCTGCGAGGCTTTGGGGCGAGCTCGCTGAGTCGCTGGAAGGCGGCTGCGGCGAGGAGTTCAGGGAAGCGCTGGTCAGGCTGTTCTACCTCTACGTGTAGCGGCTCATTAATACCTGCGCTCTACAGGAGTTCATGGAAGTCGACTGACCACGCGGGCCGGACTGCTTAGGTTGTATTACTCGAATCCGGAAGCATAGCTCGAGCCCATGGGTGGGGTGCGACGGTCAGGTTTAATTGGTGGAGTCGCGCTATTCCCCTTGTGCCTGGCCGCGCTTTCCTCTACGTGGGCGACGTGTTCAAGCCGCTACAGCTCAGCCTTGATGAGTTCCTGGAGGCCTGGGAGGGGGACAAGATGGCTCTCTTCGAGCTGGTGAGGGGTGAGGTTGAAAGGGAGCTCGGGGAGGTGAGGGGTGTGAGGCTGCTGGGCGCGTTCCTCGAGCCCTCGTCGATGACGGCGGTGGTGGAGTACCTGGTGGAGCTCGCCCGGGGCGGGGAGGCCAGCGTGAAGCTCGTGCACGCCGAAGACCCGGGGAGAGCGCTGATGGAGTACTACAGGGCCGAGAGGGAGGGCAGGCTCGCAAGGTAAACGAGCAGCGGTTCACGCTACCGGCTCTCCGCGGCTCAACGGCCCAGCTTTCGGAGCAGAGCCGCCAGCGAGGTGCCTTCTGCTACGCGCTACTGGCTGACCCCCCTTATCCTTGGCTAGCTCGGCGACATAGTACTCCTCGATGGGGCCTCCTTGCCCCCAAAGAGGCTACGGATCTCCTCGAGGCGCTCGGTAACTGCTCTGATGCAGTTTTGTGACGCGGACCAGAAGCACTTATCGTAAACATCCCGGAGCATCCCACCCTCGTCTAGGGCGTGCCTTTCTGTCAGCAGGTCACGTAAAGCATACCCTAGTGCCCCGGCCATCAGGACGTTGGATACACTTAGCTCGTCGTCCTTCATCGAGATCTCGGACGCTGTGGCATGATGCGAGTCGAGCCGTCTGAGGACAGCTTCCAGACCGGCGCGGATCTCACGGTGCTCGTCGGGCAACGGTATCGTCGCTTTAACTGAGATGACACTCGGCAAAACATACTCGTCTGTCATGCCGATCACTTCCTTGAAGACCATGAAGCACCCATAAAGGAGACCGGCCAGCGCCGCCAGCTCGGGGTGCTCCTCTACGTGCTCAAACTCTTTGGCTAGGGCCTCCATAACGCTATGCTTCAGGGACTGTCCGGCGTCCGAGATGACCTTAAATACAATCTCTGACAAATTTTTCCCGTTCAGCGACAAGGCACCGTCCCGCACGTCGGCCTCTATCTGCAACAGAACGGCGAACACACGAGTGCTCATGAAGGCCACGTGGCCGGGCATGTGTGTTGCCAGAGTCTCTACATCGGACTCTACCCTCTTGAAGTCCGGCTTATGGCTGCTGAAGGCCGCCCTCACCGCTGCCTCCTTGAAGACCTCGTCAAACTCGACGACCTCCAGCGTTTTTTCGGCGAAGTTCCGCGGGATCATGCTACGGTCGTTTATGAACACCAGTACCGGGACGTGCTTGCTGCTCGCGAAGGCGTCGAGGGCGCGCAGCAGGCTGCGCACGACCACGCTCTCGTCGCCGGCGCCAGCCGTTGTAACGAAGATCACGATGGGCTTCTTCGCGCTCTTTCCGAACTTACTGGAGAGCTTTTCTTGGATCAGCACCTCTAAGCGTGACTCGTCAGGGCCCACTGCCTCCTTCCTTCGAGAGCCCCCGACCCCGACGCTGAGGCCGCTGGGGGTCCCGACGTTCAGCCCGACGCTTGTCTGCGAGTTGAAGAAAACCTGGATCAGATCAGCGTGAAACGTAACCTCGGCGGATCTCACTACCTTGACGAAGTCGCCAAGATCGTGCGTATGGGCGAGGCTCGCTAGGAAGCGGAGATCCGGGTTGTAGATCAGCTGAGGGGGTGTGGGGTTGAGTCCAGCAGATGTGAGCATGACCGCTCTCCGCCCTAGTTCGACATGGAAGTCGTAACTCTCAACCCATCGCATATTTATCTCATCGGACAGCAACTCCTTTAGGTACGCGAGCGCGTCGCGGAAGATATCGAACGTGCCTGGTTGCATGTAGAAAATATGCAAGCCGGGTTTATCCGCTAATATCGCAAACAGGTTCGCGTTGAGCTTCACTACTTGAAACACGAAATATACATTCCACTACAGTATTAATATGTATCTCCGCTGTCAAATGCGCGCGATTGCATGCAGAAAATGCGCAAGCCGGGCACAGTGGGCTCTATTGCCCATTGTAGAGCTACCTTGACCTCGTACGGGACGGGACGTTCTCATCTACTCCCTCCACACCACGTACACCTTCACCGGCATAACCCGGTCTCCATCAGCGCGACAAGATCGGTGAGCCTCCTGGTAGCCTGCCCGACGTAGCTCAAGCCGCGTTCTTATACCTCAACAGGCCCGATGCCATGCCGAGCTCTAAGACGGCACCTCAGAGAACCTCCTAAGACTGGTGACCGAGCAACAGGCCGGCTCAAGGACGCGGACTTGCCAGATTCTAGCCTTATTATCTTGACCTCCCGTCAGTTGCACAGCAACCGAGCAGACGCATGCCCCTCGAACGCATCGTAGATGACCCTCATAAGGCTTGTCTTGGGAGCCGCTGGGATCCTAGGAGGTCGCGCCACGGTTACGCGCCTTATCAGCCTGTACCCTACCACTTCGGTCGTCGCCACCGCCAAGTGGATCGTTAGACTACTTAAAAATGAACGCGTATCACTCTGCGCTAGCGGCCGGCACCTTCCTCGATTAGCTCGGCGACGTAGTACTCCTCGATGAGGCCTCCGTGCTCCCAGATGGCAGCGGCTAGGAGCAGCCTGCCACGGTGCCTCACCACCTTCACCACGAGGCCCTCGTAGGGGTCTGGCTCCGGTAGCACTATTGCGTCTCCGGTCTCCTCGTACTCGCCCAGCCCACTCAGCCTCCCGGGGTCGAGCACGCGGACCTGCCTCTCAACAGCCCTCCTCACCTCCCCGCCCAGCCTCACGCCGGGGTCGGGGAACCACCTCACCCTCAGCATCTCAAGCCCACCACACACATCCAGCCGCAGCCTTATAAGGTTGCTACAGGGGCTCAGGGGGTCACAGCTTCCGCAGGGGGCCACGCGTATGCCGTGGACTCCTCCGCGGAAAAACGGCTTTAGCGATGCACTTTGCTCCGCACAGCACGAAGGAGTATAGTGGGGGTATTGTGCCCGAGCACCGCGGCTACCCTTTTCCGTTACTGCTCGATTTGGAAGCCCCGCGCTCTAGAGCCACTTGTCTAATGGCATGTCTGCAGAGCCACCTGAGGGTGACCTCCGCCTGTCTCCCCGTTGCCTCCCGATGTCGAGCGAGACCTCAGCGCCCGGCCTCGCAGGCCCCCTAGCGCCCTTGACCCTCCTCTCCATCATCTCCCAGGCGTAGTCCCAGAGCTGTTCGGCGTCGACGCCGAGGCCCAGAATGCCAGCTACCAGCCTGTCGATCTCCTGGAAGTGGGGCTTGAGCATTGCGACGGCCTCGAGCGCGCTTTTCCTCTTCCCCTTACTCCGGCACGGATCTCCCTCCTCTTCCTCCTCGGCTTGGGCGCCGACGAGGGCTGTCCTGGCGGCCTCTTCGAGAGAGTCGAACGCTTTGGCCAAGGCCTCGACATCCGCGCGGTCGAGGCCCTTGACGTTGAGCACGGGCATGCGCCTCAAGACGTTCACCTCGAGGCCCAGCGGCCCCTTCGGCACGTACCTGGCATTCTGCTCGAGCCAGAGCCACACGAACGTCGAGTTGAGGTAAGCGAGGAGAGCCTTCAGCTCCGTCTCGCCGAGCTCGACGTCTCTGGGCGCGATAGCACTGGACAGGTAAGGCCTCTCCTTGATGAAGTCGCTGGGGTCGACAGTTAGGTAGCCCGCCTTAACCTTGACCTTCGGGATGAGCGCGATGATGGCATCATAAGTCACCACGGGGAAGTCGACGTAGAAGAAGCGCGGGTGGTACCTAGGCTGGCGCACTGCCATCAGAGGCGTGGGCAGGTAGCCTCCCAGGTCGTACCAGCCCTTGAAGACCTTCGGGTTTCCCGCCCTAGCCCTGCACGCCTCGGCCTCGCTGCAGACCTCGCCGCCGCCCCGCGTGCCTCTGATCTTCGTCCTGCACTCTGTCTCGCCCCACCTGATGTACTCCCGAACTTGTGGCGGCAGTTTGCCCACGGCCTCGTGGCAGACGAAGATGTACGCGTCCGATCCGCAGTCCCTCAGCGACTCCCAGTCCGCCCTTGTGAACGTGAACGTGGGAACGTTCTGAGACCTGGTGATCGCAGGCGCAAGATAGGGCTCTGCAGCTGCGTTGAAGCCAGGAGCCCTGCTTTCCCACTCATCTATCTTCTCAGTGCTAAAGTAGAAGAACTCCTTAGCGCCGAGGTTCCTGACACCCCTTACTATACCCCAGCTTGCCAAACACAAGTAGAGCGCATTTCCGTAACTTGGCTCAAACCACTCTCCGAGAGCAGTCACGAGCTGGTGCTTCTCGAGCTTGCTGAGTAACTCTTCCACGCCTGTGAAGAAGAGGCTTATCCACTTCTTATCCTTTGGCACATCGCCCTGCCTGATCTGGGTGAACTGCACGCCGTACTCTTCTGCGCAACGAGTCAGGGCGCGCGCATCGAGAGAGCCGTCGCTCCCGATGGCGTCCTCGACACACCGCAACACCTCGTCTAGGAGCTTCCCGGCCTTGAGGGGGTCCAGCTCCTCGCCGCCCTTCAGTCTGGGCGGTATCCTCACAAAGGTGATAACGTTGTTGTCACGCGCCTCGCCGTCGGGCTCCTTCTCGGCGAGCAGTATGACCGTCGAGATCGTCGCCTCGAAGAGCCTGAAGGACAGGTCGATCAGCGCCCTCACCCTGAAGTTGTCCAGGAGGAATCTGCCGAAGCCCACGCCGTAGTCTGTCTGTAGCCACGCGTTGGATATTATCAAGCCCAGTCGCCCGCCCCTCGTTAGGAGGTTCTTGCAGGCGTGCATCACCCAGTATACGTATATCCCTGGCTCTCTTCCCCGTGCGGTGTCGGCCCTCAGGTCGTACGCGTCGAGCTCGTCCCCTAGCTCCCTGAGTATCAAGTCCTGCGTCGTGCCGGGTATCTCCACCCACCGCGTGTAGGGGGGGTTGCCCACGACGGCTTCGAAGTGGTCTGGAAGCCTGAGCTCGCCGAGGGAGCTACGCTTCAGTGAGAAGAAGTCCCTCGTCTCCAGGTTCAGCCTAGATATGGGGCAGCGGGGCTCCATGAGCATCAGGTGCACGCCGGTCAGCTGGGTTGCGAATGCGTTAACGTCGACGCCGTAGAGCTGATCCAGCACGCCCTGGTGCTCGTTGAAACGCTCCGTGCAGGAGGGGTACTGGCCAGCGGAGTAGTCCTTGCCGTACTTCAGGAGCAGGAGCCTCTTGTAGGCCTCGATGAGGAAAGTGCCTGAGCCGCAGCCGGCGTCCAGAACCTTGTCCTCCCCAGACCGGATGGCCCACCGCGCGATGAGCCTCGCGACGGCCGGCGGGGTGTAGAACTCGCCCAGCTGGTGCCTCTCCCCGGGGGGCAAGAGCCCCTCGAAGACGTAGCCTATCACGCCCGGGAGGTGCCTCAGCTCCGGTTTGAGGCCATCGACCAGCTCAATAATCTTGTTTACTTTCTCGACGGCTTCCAGACCCCCTAGGACAACCTCGTCGAAGGGTCCGGCGTTGAACAGGGGTGAGAAGTCCTTCATGCCGAGCTTCTCCTCGAGCTCTGATGAAGCCTGCTTGAATGTGGAGTTCAGAAGCTCTACGAGGTCGTCCGGCTTTTCCACGGTGTGCTCCTTGCCCCCAATCGTGACGCTCGCTCCGATGCCCACAGGCCTTAACGGGGGGATGACGTCGCCGTAGTGGAGCTCGAGAACCTTGTAGGCGAGCACCTTGTTCGCCAGGGCGTAGGCCATCATCCTGGCGAGGTTCTCGAAGGAGAGGATACCCCTCACACGCGTCGCCTTCAGCAACTCGACGGTCTGCATGCCCAGCCTTCTGGCTTGCTCGACCCTACCAGCTTCCTCGTACAGCTCGAGCAGGGTCATCCCCGAGACGGCGCGGAGGGCCCTGAAGGCGTCCCCGTCCTCCGCTAGGCGCCTCCTCAAAGCGCCCTCGAGAATCTCCCTTATGGCTTCGCGCTGCCTCTCTCTTAGGGAGGGCGGGAGCACCAGCGACAGGATGCCCCGGCTGAGCAGGCCCTGCGCGTACCCCATCTCCTGGAGCCCGGCGTGCAGGCGCTTGAAGAACTCCGCGTCGTCGAGCAACCTGGCCTTCAGAGCCCCGCTGATGGACCTGCTCAAGTCCTCCACGTACTTTCTCATAGCCGAGACGAAGACCTCGTAAAAGGCCTCAGCTGGGAGCACGCGCCCCACTAGCTGGCTTTCGAGGGCGTCGCACAGCTTCTTTATGCCCGCGTCGCTGAGGGGGTCCTCAACGTGCGCGATTATGTGCCCGTTCAGGAGTGTGCTGAGGGCACCGGGTCTGAGGGCCTTGGCCCAGTCGTCGGGCGTCCTCTTGGTCTCCAGGCAGGCGTCCACGTCCAGCACCTTCTCGAGGTCGGAGCGCTCAATGCCCTTGAAGAGGACTAGGAAGTCCCTGTTCGCCGTTGCGAAGAGCGGGGTCCTCTCCAGTTTGTACTCGAGCATCGCCAAGGCGGCGTAGCACGCGGCCTGAGCTATGGGCGCGGGGCCGAGGGGGTTGAGGCTTTCGCCGAGCGGCTCCTCGGCCTTCCTCTTCGTCTCTATGATGAGGACCGGGACGCCTCGCTCCTCAACGACGATGTCGGGTACTTTGCCCTGCAGCCTGCCGTCTGGCCTCGCCTGTAGCCTGCGCCCAGCGAGCGTGTACTTCTCGAAGTAGCCCCTCAGCTTCTCAAGGAGCTCGAACGTAAATTCTACCTCCGCCTCCTTCGGCATACGAGCACGACCTCACACCTCTACCGAGGAGGAGTTATTTTAACCTAACTGATATTTACCCCCCTTGTTTCCAAATTCCATAACCCTGCAGGCACCGAGGCTCGGAGCTAAGGGGGATTGGGAGCCCCCACGCCGCTCGGCGACGGGGTGCGGGAAGCACCACGAGTAGTTTCCCCGTAATGTCCTCCATTTAAACCACGTAAAGGACATATACTTTGGAGATTAGGGATATTGAGTGTGGCTTACTGGGTTCTTTCGGGTAGCTATGAGAACTGGCAGCTGGGCTTGAGGCTGGGGGTGTGGGGCGTCAGGGAAAGGGCGAGGCCCCTCTGGGAGAAGGTCCAGCCCGGCGACACTGCAGTGTTCTACGCGGTGGGGAGGGGCGTGCTGGGCTACGGCACGGTCAGGGAGAAGTTCGAGAGCGCCGAGCCCCTCTGGCCCGAGGAGCTCAAGGCCGGTGCCGTCATTTGGCCGCTGAGGCTCAGGATCCAGGTCGCGGAGACCTTCCAGCCGCCCAAGCCTAGGCCAAAGGGCATGCTAGTAGCCTTCCCCATAAACAAGCTGAGCGAGGGGGTGTTCAGGGAGCTCGCGCGGTGACACATGGAGCGGCGTGGAGGCTAGGCTCAAGACCCCCTGCAGGCGAGCTTGGGCTGAAGCGGGAGAAGCTCAGCCCAGGGTAGCGCGAGGCTGCCCGAGAGTCTCCAAAGCGTCGCCGTCAAGCCGGTCAGCTCGAGCCACCTGGCGACGCAACCCCAGACCTCGGCGCCAACCTTGACAATCACAGCTAAACGCGAGAGGGGGGCTATAAGCGTTCACACAGGCTGTACTCGCGTTACAAGCGCTACAGAGTATCAAGTAACCCTCCTTCCTTCTCCTCCTCCTCTTTTGCGGCTGATTCAAGGAGGGGGTGTTAAACTCTATAAAAAATTCCGTATGTAGCAATGCTACTTTTTAGCTTTTCCCTAGTTTCTTCCCGTACCCGCCCCGTGCCTTCCGCTAACACCCCGCGGGCGCTGATGCATAGAGGAAGTATTGTGCTATGTGTTTTCCCAAAGCTTGCCGAGTCTACTTCCTATGATTAAACTTACACCTACTATAATCAATAGTATCCCAGGAATCGCTAGGAATCCCAATGAGCGTGGCGTCATTTCAGGTTCGTATGTAGTTGTATTAGTTGGGACAAGCGTGTATGTTGGATATTCTGCCGTAATCTTCGTATAGACTGTTTTGGATGTGATCGTGGAGAATGTGTTATCATAGACAAAGCAGATCCTTTGATTAGCCGGCGGTGTCCATGCAATTGAAGTATCGACAACTCTGTTTCTCGAAGGAACCGTGTAGTAGTGGTACGACTCACCCAGCTTAAAGTGGTCCCACTCATCTTCATCCATAGCCCAGAAATTTATATCTCTATTACCACCTGAAACGACCTTTATTGTTATCGTCAACGTTGTTCCACTGGGAAAGCTCCCGCAATAAGCTGCAGCGCGACCGGGAGACACTGTGAAAGTCTCCTCAAGCCAAACCTTGCTAACAATTGTATATTTAGGTTCATAAACGGTTTTCGTCTTAGGATTATAGCTAACAACGGGTACGGGTACAAACGATGCTGTAAATACACCTATACCTAAAACAAGGAGTACAAGACCTATAACGCTCAACTTCGCCATCTCTGTACCTAGATTTAACTTCCTGAATAATATTAAAATTTTAGGCTATAAGTTTGCTCAGTGGCGCTCCTCCTTTGCCAGTAACTTCTTTATCAACAAGAATACAACGAGAATTAATATAAGAACAATGAGAAAATAAGGAATGAGGAGTAAAAGCTCGGTGGGCCCGATGTTAAACTGCAACGGTACAATTCTCTCGCCAGTCGCTACTCCAAGTAACAGTGCTGGTAAAAGCCAAATTACCATAATCTTGTGTTCCAACCTTCACTTTATAAATCTTCCTACAATATTCTTTCGTAGCTAGGCACGCGGCGGAGCTCAAGGGGTCACCCGAGGCGCTGGACGTGCTCGTCGCAACCCTACAGGCCTTCGCCAACGTGTCTAACCCGAAGATCGCGCAGGCTATGCTGCTCCTCCTCTGGAGCTACCTGCATAACCCAGACTCCGACTTTAAGTGGGAGCAGTTCCTCGAAGTGCCGGGCACCGTCTCGCTCACCATCGGCTCGGGGAAGCGGGTGGCTACGGAGGTGTGGGGCAGCGTGGAGGCTAGGCTCAAGACCCCTGCAGGCGAGCTTGGGCTGAAGCGGGAAAGGGTCAGCCCGGGGGTAGCGCGAGGCTGCCCGGGAGCCTCCATGCCGGCCACGGGCGGCCCGAAAGGCCCGCAGAGAAGAGGTGTGGCTGTAGGAGCACTGGAGGCATGCATCCACGCGCGCTGAGCCGGCTACGAGAGGCGCCGGGGGGCCTAGGCGCCGGGCTGGGGTGCAGGCCGGGTGAGCCTCCTAACGGGAGCAGGTGGTCCAGTTACCCCTCTCACTTCCTCCAGGGGTAGATTTCACTCCATCTGGGGCTCCATTGGGATATTTCATAGTCAGCATCTTTTTCAACTCCACCTATGCAGGACATCAACCCCTACTCCATTGCCGTGTCCTATCGCTATTCTCCCCAGCTCTTATTGATACAGCAATCTATCTATTACATCTCGCGGCATAAGGTCATGCGAGCTATCAATGCTGCAATAGAGACTATGGAGGTAGTGGAATAGGAGATGTGTTTCCGCTGGCACTGTATATTCTTCTGCTGCGCCTATCTATCTTTGCGTGGGTTAACTTTTGTAGTATACATATACGGTTAAATCTGGTAAATATATATCACAGGAAGGGACTTTATCTTTAATCACTGCTGGTTTTCTAGTTGAAAGGAAGTTTAACGTGTATGTTTTATCGTTTAGCAGAAGCTCGTCTGGAGACCTTTGGTAAAGGAGGGAAATATCTGAAGGTAGAATGATAAAAGAAGGCTCGCCATGAACCCAATATGCTCTATCTGTATTTAAAGGATAGGCTGTATCTGAAATAAATTGGGGTAAACCTACGGAATAGGCATTTAAAATTGATTGATCGTTTCTCTGCTCGTCTGGCTTTGGCCTTTCATAAACTGGACCAAGTACACGATCTGACAAAGATTTTCCATATATGTAAAGATTTATCTTCGCTATATTGCTTCCCTTATCAAGCAAAAGATTTATATCTTCCTCCGCTTCTGCTTGAGTATTGGGAAAATAGTCCCATAGAAGTATATGAACATAATTTCTTATCCACTCTTTAGCAGACCACCCGTAAGCTAAGGGCTTATCAGGATTTTTTATTACATCTACAACACTATTATGTCCTTGGTCAAAATAGTCTAGGTTATCCGTTGCAATTTTCAAAGCTATTTCTGGTCTATAGACTTTAAAAGTTGGGGAGGAGGGCCCGTTGGTATGAGGCATAAAATCTGGATATTTCTCCCATCCAAGCACAGACTCTTGCCAAACATTGTAAAATAGGCTTTGAGGTAAAACTTTTTGCCTCATCCAATTGTCAGCTATCACATATTTATTTGGATGGTCGCTTGGTATTAAAGCTAATAATTCTTCTGGCTTTAATCCTAAAACCATTTTTCCACTTCTTGTGTAGTTTGCCAAAGTTGAAAAATCTTTATTTACTATCTCCCTCAACCTATATTTTGTCCCGTTAACAGTTAGGTATTGACTATAATCTATTCCTAACCATTTTGCTATTGCTGAAGCCTGCTTAGTTAAAGCCCAAGCAGCATAAGGAAACTCTTTTGAATCATTCAAGTTATCATTAACAACGTAGACGAGGATTGGTGTTTCCCCGTAAACTATAGGCTGTTGTTTGCTCAAGCCGGTAACTACTATTGGATTGCCCTCTGTAAGGTTTAACACGTTCCAAAGAGCCGGACGGCCAAAAGCTTATACAGGGTTTCCTTCAACGACTGTTAAGTCTTTTAAATAGTTTAAGCTTGTGTCAGTTAAGCTTTTTTCATTCAAATCATACAAAACTTTAGAAAGCTGCAGTAAAGTTATAACTTTATCCGCTACACTAGGATCGCTGTAAACTTTCTGCTTTGCTGCATCTAGCAAGGTAGCATTTCCGACGTATAAGTGAAGCATCGCCAGTACGCCGAGCTTGTTAACAGGATAGGATTTCTCTATCAGATCCTTATACTGGTTGAAAAACTGCCTCGTTTGGGAGGAAGAAAAACCGTTTTCTAAACCATAGAAGGTAAAAGCATCCTCTAAAGACCAGTTTACGGCGATGCTTGCCGAGGCCGTGTTCCCGAAGGGGTCTGTGACGTAGACCCTTGCCTGCAGGGTCTCCGGGCTGTCCCCCAGGCTCAGGTTGTAGGCGAGGAAGCCGCTCGGCAGCCTGGCCATGGAGTGGTTGTTGGCGTGAAGCTCGATCAGGGCTATAGCAATTCCCGAGGAGTCGCTCGCGTTCACAGTGACGGTTGCCAGGCCCAGCTCAGCCCTCTCCTCGACGCTCACCGAGTATATCACGGGCCTGTCGCGGAGCTCGAGGATTTTTGCCAGCAACGTGCTGCCAGTCTCGGGGTCTAGGACGCTCACCCTGTAAGCCCCCTCCCCCCTAAGCCCAAGCCTCGCAGCCCAGCATCCGCCGGCGTACACAGCCCTCAGAGCCTGGGCGCCGCCCGCAGGCGCCTCGACGACGAGGGGGATGCAGGGTGTCGGGGTTGCGTTACGAGCGTACACCCTGAAGACGACGACACCGCTCCCCAGCTCGGCGTCGACGCCGAGAACCTCGAGCCCCCTTCTTGGCCCCGGGAGGCGTGGTTGGGTGAGGCGGAGCGCGAGAAGCGCTAGGGCGGCGAGGAGTAGGGCTAGGGCGGGTATGAGGGCTGCGCGGCGCAACCAGGAACCCGGTTAAGCCAGCGGCAAGAAGTGCTTTAAGCCTTACGCCGCCCAGCCCGCTCAGGGGCTCTGCTACGGTAGAGGGGGGCTAAGCCGACACGCCACCACGCCTCAGGAGCCCCGAGGCCGACTCGCCGCACGCCGCTTCCTCGACGCTGTAGCCGAGCAGCACAAGCAGTCCGCAGGCCCGCTCCGTCAGGTAGATGTACCTCACGTTGCCTACCACTGCCTCCTTCACGAAGCCAGCTGAGCGGAGCTTCTCCAGGGCGCTGGCTATATACCTCGTGTTCCTTGTGCCGAAGGCCCTGCTGAGCGGCCTCGTCTGCCTGAGCCTCCAGAGCGTTTTAGTGAGGCCGGTCAGCTCGAGCCACCTGGCTACGCTCGCCCACACCTCGGCGCTAACCTCGACCGTCACAGCCAAGCGCGTGTGGGAGTTTATAAGCGTTCGCAGGTGCTGTGACCGCAGTGAGCTAAGAGCCTCAAGGGGTTGCTCGAACACCCTCCCACACCCTCCCTCCAGCCCGATGGAAGCGAGGGAAGACGCGGGTCGAACACGGAAGAAACAGGGAAAAGCTAAAAAGTAGCATTGCTGCTCTGAGAGCTGAAATACCTGCGAGAATAGATCCACAACGAACTCAGGATCATGCTTAAGAGTCTCACCTCTTTCCAGGATATTCATCGAGAAGTTCTCGCCCGGAACATAGCGTTTAAGCCCTTTGTACTCTCCGTGCCAATCCAGTATCAGCACTTTTACACCTTTTTTAAAGTACTCCTCAACCAGAACTTTCGCGGTGTTTGTCTTGCCGCTGCCCGTAGGCCCCACGATAAGAATGTGGCTCTCGGGTATCCTGAGCACAGAGGGCAAATACTTTGACAGGTTCACTTTGAGGGATTTCACGTTGAATTAAAGCTGTGAAAAATAAAAGCCGAAAAGAGTGCATATCGATGTGTTGCTAAACGGGTACGTCAGGGTGCTTCCTAAGGAAGTTAGCCCTGAGAACGTCGTTCGGGAAGGTCCTGTAGCTTTTTTAAAGCTGTCTCTCGGAGAGGTGGAGGTTAAGACGAGGAAGCTCTGCACAATAGGTTTTGTGACCAGTATACAGCGTGGTAGCACCTACACGGACATTACCCTCGCACTGGAGAGCGGCCAGGTAACCGTAAGGGTTTGGGACACTCAGGGGGTGGGAGACCTCCTCGAGGGCCTTAAGAAGGACTCCAAGGTTCTCGTTTTCGGAGTTCTCAGGGAGTACAGGGAGCAGATATACATCTCGGCTGTCCTGCTAAGAGCTGTAACAGAGGAGGAAATCTCGAAGTTTAAGAGGAAGCTACTCGCGGACAGGAAAATCCTACTGAACATAGCCAAAAAACAATAATAGCAAGTTCTCGTGAAGAGATTCAGGGTGTATCTCCATGCCGGAGAAGAGGAAAAAAGAGGAAAAACAGCCTCAAGGAGTCGATTTGATGAAGTTTTTCTCGAGCCAGGAGGAACAACCCCAAGCTGCCGCGGGTTCTCGCCCTGCATCTCGAGAAGAAGCTCTCCTTACAGAAGAAGTGGAAAAACTCCTGCTTCAACGCATTAAGCAAGAACCCTCTGGTCTGACAAGAAGCCAGCTCTATGAGTGGAGCAAGAAAAGGGGAGTCAACCCCGCCTCATTTTACAGAGCGTTAACATCCCTAATAGAGAAGGGGCTAGTTCAACGCAAATTCGACACAACCCGTGAAGAATACGTGTTTATAGCCGTACATTAATGAAATGATCCCGGTAGCCGATTGAGGCTTATTCGACGCGTAGCCGGAGCTGCCTCCGGTGCAGCATGACCGTGGCGATATGGCTGCATATTTTTGCCTTCCTCACGTAGCCGTAAGCCCTGAAGAAGCAGTCGCAGCGGTACTTTCCCCCGCTTATCCAGACGTTGTACCAGGGGTAGGTGTCGCCGAGCTCCGCTAGCCCCTTCACCAGCCAGTGCTCTGCGCCAACTCTCTCCACTTTCCTGGCGAGGAGCCTGTACGCAACCCTGTAAAACCACTCAGCGGGCTTGTCGGGGAATGAGGAGGGCAACTCCCCCGAGGCGTCGAGCAGACCCCATGCTCCCCGGTCAGCTTACCGTCACAGTAGCCGTAGAGGTCGTGCCTTACCAAAGCCCATGCTAGCCTGCTCTCCCCCTCCTAGCCCTCGCCAAGCCCCAGCACCCAGAGAGCCTTCTCCTTGAGCGGGATGGTGAAGCCTACCGGGTGCGGAGCGGAGCACTCCTCAGGGAGCATTATTCGATCAGCCTCTGCTAGCTCTCCAGCTTCATTTTCACTTTCAGTCTTCAAAGCGAAAAGGAGATGAGCACTTTAACCATCTGAAGTAGCGGAAAGTCACCAGTTCCCGGCACGGCGACACAGCAATGGGCCGCTTGCCGGGCGCCGTGCGCGGCTCGATGAGGCGAAGAGGCGCCGAGGCGAGACCCCGCCGCACAGCCCCAAGCGGATTGGCGGGGCGGGCCGAAGGCGCGGAGCCCATGAAAACCCTTAAAGGGAGCCCGGATCAGTGAAGGGGCAGATGAGCCAGGCGCGGCCAACTCAGGCCTATCCCCACACGAACCCTAGACTTTTGTGAAGCGCTTCTTCAGCTCCTTGTACTCCTCCTGCGGTACCTTCGACGCCTCCCTCTTACCGTCTTCAGTTAAATTGACCTCGTAACCGGTCATCGTGATGTAGCCCTTATCCCTCAAACCACGTATGGCTTCCGCGAAGCCCCCCACAACGCGCGCAAAGTTCGGGTTCTTCCTAGGCAAAAACTCCTCCGTAATGAACTCAGCTAGGTATTCCTCAGGTGCGCTGCTCCCAGATTGATAATATATCTTGCCGCCGTACTCATAATAGATGTACGCTAGCAAGAACCTTTCAACGCCGGTTAGACTCAACTCCCCCACCCGACGTTTTTTCCGAAGCCTCCTATATTTACTTTTGCATCTATTCCTCTTCAAAAAAGGAAGATAGCCCTCAACGAGAGGCTCTCGGATTGCCTCAATACAGGAAACTAAAGAACAAAAATAAATAGAGGTTCCGTAAATATAGAGGGAGTGAGAGAGGTAGCGGCCGTAGTCTAGTCTGGTAGGATGGCGGCCTCCCAAGCCGCAGAACCCGGGTTCAAATCCCGGCGGCCGCACCTGGCTCCCATCTTCTCCTCGTTTTCCGACCCTTGAGCTACCGGATCTATGAGCACCTCCGTGTAGTCCACAACAAATCGTGGCCAGGTTGCTCGAGCTAACCGAGCTGACGGGGGATGCTTTAGCACCTGAGGCAACCCCAGGCCCATCACCAGAGCCTTCGGCACCCGCAACCGGGGTACATCACCGTTGAGCTGGAGAGGCTCCGCTCAGCGGGCTTCGTGAAGGAGGCTGTCGTCGGCAACGCAACACTGAAGCCGAGCAAGGATGACGAAGAGCCTAAGGGGACCAGTGGGGGCAGAAAAGGAGGAGCAGTAAGGTGAATGCTTTTTATGTGCACCGCGAAGACTCGCGCCAGGTAGTTTCGCGGAGAACGGGGGACCATGGAGTTTACGCTAATGTCATTCTCGCATGCCAAGCTGTTGAAGAAAAAACAGTACAGATAGTGCCGGGGCCGGGATTCGAACCCGGGAAACTCCCGCATACCCCTAGGCAGGGGTATGTACCGGATTATGAGTCCGGCGCCCTAGACCAGGCTAGGCGACCCCGGCTCTGTGTTTCAAGACAACTCTGGGGAAAATATAATTCTTGCGCTAGAAGGTTACCCTGGAGGCGTAGATCTTCTGCTGTAGCTCATCGACAAACGTTTCAACACCTTTCACCTGCGGTAATCGCGTCATGATGTCTCGCTCAGTCAATATCCCAACCGGTTTCTTCTCAGCGGAGACAACAACAACCGCTCCGATCCCGCGCTCCTTCATCCTCTTCACCGCCACACCCACATCGTCCTCAGGGCTCACCGTTACCACAAGCCTACTGGCGATGTAGGCTAAAGGTGTTTCATAGACCCTCTGGGCATCACCGGCCCGAAGGGCTTTTAGCACATCATCCGAGGCGAGGAAGCCTAGAATATCTTTGACCGTGACTATACCCTGTAGCTCGCTTCCGGCTATAAGCGGTATGCGCCTGACTCTCCTCTCGCTCATAAGCTGAAGACCCGTCCTGATGTTATCGCTGGGCGTAAGGCTGGCGAAAGGCTTAGTCATTATCTCCTTCACCTTAACATGGGACTCCACGTCGGCGAAAAGAGAAATTATGTGCCGCTCCGAGATGATGCCCACCAACACGCCGTCCCTGTTCACCACGGCCAAAGCGCCGACGCCGCGGTAAAGCATAGTTTCAACAATATCCTTGAGGTCAGCGTCCATGTAGACGAATGGAGGCTTGTAGCTTAGCGATAAGGCATCAGTCTCTTCTAAGGCTTTGTACATGTCGCCGCTGTAAGTCCCGACAACAATGTCTTTAAACCTCCTACCTCCCAAGAAGTCCACAAGATCGCGGACAGATACCATACCAACAAGCTTACCATCATTGTCCACCAGCGGGCAGTGCCTGACACGCTTCGATGCCATTCCAATAAGTACCTCGAGAAGCTTTGAATCAGGCTTCAGGAAAAGGGCGGGGGGGTAGCGACCCACACCGATTTCAAACAGCTTCATCAAACATTACCTAACCCCTGGGGTTAAAATCTGTTATCTGCATAAGAGATGTTCAACAATAAACGAAGACATCAATGCAAGTGAGATGACAAGCTCGAAGAAGACAAATGAAAATAAAAATATCGGAAGAATATCGCGCCGCGTAGGAGTTTTATGCTCAGGCTCACACCAGTAGACAGCCTCGGGCTATTGGGAGTGGCCGGCTCGCACCTCGGGCAGAGCCCTCGGTGCATACACCGCCACCCCATCAACCCCGTCTTCTACGGGTGCCCTCGTCTCGGCCAGGAGCCTCGTCGCCGAGGCTCCATGTGGCCGAGAGCGGCCGCCTCGTCTCGGGGTGGGTTTCCCGCTTAGATGCCTTCAGCGGTTACCCCTTGCGGCGTGGCTGCCCGGCAGTGCCCTGCCGGACAACCGGTAGACTAGAGGCCGCGGCCCGCCGTTCCTCTCGTACTGAGCGGACCATCCCCTCAGGCGGCCAACGGTCCCGGCAGGTAGAGTCCGACCTGTCTCGCGACGGTCTAAACCCATCTCACGTTCCCTTTTAATGGGCGAGCAGCCCCACTCTTGGCCCCTGCTGCAGGGCCAAGCTAGGAAGAGACGACGTCTGGGTACCAAACCGCGGGGTCGATGTGAACTCTCGCCCGCGACGAGCCGGTTATTCCCGGGGTAACTTTTCTGTCATGCCCGGCCCCCACCGAAGGGGGCACGAGCGTTCGCTAGGCCCCGGTTTCCCGCCTGCGCCCCATGCGTTTAAGGGCGCAGTCAGCCCGGCTTTTGGCCTTGCCCTCTACGGCGGAGTTCTGACCCGCCTGAGCCGAGCTTTGGGCACCCCTGATACCTTTTCAGGGGTGTGCCGCCCCAGCCGAACAGCCCACCTGGCGCTGTCCCCCAGGATTGCCCCAGGGTTAGGGATACAGCCACGGGTGAGCGGTGTTTCATGGTCGCATCCACCAGCCCCGGAGGACTGGTTTCATCGCTCCCGCCTACGCTACGCACCCGCAGCCGTATCCCAACGCCAGGCTGCTGTGAAGCTCCACGGGGTCTTCTCGCCCCACCGGGACTCCCAGGACTCTGCACCTGGTTGCGGGTTCAGCGGGTCCCGGGCTGGGACAGTGGGGACCTCGTTGATCCATTCATGCGCGCCGGAACTTACCCGGCAAGGCATTTGGCTACCTTAAGAGAGTCAGAGTTACTCCCGGCCTTCAGCGGCGCTTCGCCCGGTTGTACCCGGGTTTCACGTACCGCCAGTGGCCAGGATTCAGCCCCCGTACTCACCCTTTCGGGCTCGCGGGGACCTATGTTTTTATTAAACAGTCGGGTCCCCCTTGTCACTGCGACCTGCGGTCCCAGGGGTGTGCCCCAAGACCGCAGGCACCCCTTCTCCCGAAGTTACGGGGCCAATTTGCCGAGTTCCCTAGCCCGGGTTACCCCGCCACGCCTTGGGCTTCTCACCCAGGGGCACCTGTGTCGGTTCTCGGTACGGTCGTGGGGGGTCCTTCCCCGCTCCCTTTTCACGGGCCCCAGGAGTCGGGGGAACCTGCCTAACGGCAGGCCCATCGCGCCTTCACCCGCTTCTCGCCATGACGGCACTCCGCGGGCTTCAGCGCTTGGATAGGGCGGCGGCCCTACTCCCCCTATCCCGAGGCGTCAGGAGCGGGGCCTTGCGTTGCCGCGAAGCGTACCCCCACGGCAGGGGAATATTAACCCCTTTCCCTTTCGGTGGCACCAGGTTAAGGGCCACCTTAGGACCGGCTAACCCTCAGCCGACGACCGTTGCTGAGGAACCCTTGCCCTTTCGGCGGAGGGGATTCTCACCCCTCTTGCGCTCTTACTACCGCCGGGATTTTCATTCCGAGCGGATCCACCGGACCTCACGGCCCGGCTTCTAGTCCACCCGGACGCCCCCCTACCGGATCACCCCGCAATGCGGGGTGCCCCGGGGTCTCGGCGGCCGGCTTAGTCCCGCTAATCTTCGGGGCCCCCCGCCTCGGCGGGTAAGCTGTTACGCACTTCTTAGCCGATGGCTGCTTCTAAGCCTACGGCCCCGCTGTCTAAGGCGGGGGACACCCTTCTGGCTTGACACTTTAGCCGGCACTTGGGGGCCTTAACCCCGGTCTGGGTTGTTCCCCTCTCGGCCTGGCGGCTTATCCGCCAGAACCCGTCTCCGCCCTTCTACGGTGCCGACCGGTTCGGGGTTCGAAAGGGAGCCGGGGCCTTTCGGCCCCTAAACCCCCAATCGGTGCCCTACCCGATCGGCCACCTCCGGGCGGGCCGGGCTGGGACCCGCTTTGGGGGGAACCAGCTATCACCGAGCTTGATTGGTCTTTTGCCCCTAGGCCGAGGTCAGAGGAACGAATTGCACGTCAGAACCCCTGCGGGCCTCCACCCGGCTTTCGCCGGGCTTCACCCTGCCCCGGCCTAGATCGCTCGGTTTCTGGTCTCACGGCTGTGACTCCGGGCCCTTTCAGACCCCGCCCCACACCGGTCTTGCGACCGGCTACGGGCATGTCGGTTTCCCTACGCCTTCGGGGTTAGAGCCCCTTAGGCTCGCCACAGCCGTGAACTCCCCGGCCCGTGTTTCTAGACGTAAGGCGTGACCCCGGTCCCCTCCCCTCGTACTCCCCGGTCGCCCGGGTTTCCTTCGGGGAGGATCGACCCTTTCGGGCCACGCCACCTGTAGCCGCTCGGTTTCAGGCTCTTTTCACCCCCCTTCCGGGGTACTTTTCAGCTTTCCCTCACGGTACTTAGTTCGCTATCGGTCTCGGGACGTATTTAGCCTTGGAGGTCGGTGCCCCCCAGCTTCCCACGGCAAAACCAAGCCGTGGTACTCAGGGACACCCGCCATCTCCCCCTCGGGTTTCGCCTACGGGGCTGTCACCCTCTGCGGCGGGGCTTTCCAGCCCACTTCGGCTACCCGAGGTCGGGAGGGCGCGGGGCCCTGCAACACCACATCCGCCCAGGCTCCTCGCCTGGGAGTTCGGTTTGGGCTCTCCCCCTTTCGGTCGCCCCTACTCAGGGGATCCCAGTTGGTTTCTTCTCCTCCCCCTACTAAGATGTTTCCGTTGGGGGGGTTCCCGCTCGGTACTCCCCAAGAGGGTTTCCCGAGCGCTACGGGCTCTTCGCCCGTAGCAGGAGGTCCCATTCGGCGATCCCCGGATCAAAGCCTGCCTGCGGCTACCCGGGGCGTATCGCCGCTTGCCACGGCCTTCCTCGGCGCCCGAGCCGAGCCATCCACCGAGCGGCTTCGAGCCGTCTACTGGTGTGAGCCTGATCTGCACACTCCTACGCGGCGCTCATTATCCCCATGCGCTCGCATGGGGCTCACGCCCTTCACCCAGGAGGCTGAGCCTCCTGGGTTGCATCCCAGATTAGCGTGAGGCGCGGTGCGCAGGCTTTTCGACCGGATCAATAAGGAGGTGATCCGGCCGCAGGTTCCCCTACGGCCACCTTGTTACGACTTCTCCCCCCTTGGGAGGCCCAGGTTCGACCTCCCACCTCTTCGGCGAGAGGCCTCACCTGGGCCTCCCTCGGGTGGAGCGACGGGCGGTGTGTGCAAGGAGCAGGGACGTATTCACCGCGCGTTGGTGACACGCGGTTACTAGGGATTCCACGTTCACGAGGGCGAGTTGCAGCCCTCGATTCCTACTGAGGCGGGGTTTACGGGATTACCTCCCCCTTTCGGGGTCGGAACCCGCTGTCCCCGCCATTGCAGCTCGCGTGTAGCCCGGGGGTTTCGGGGCATACTGACCTGCCGTAGCCCCCACCTTCCTCCGGCTTATCGCCGGCAGTCCCCCTAGAGTGCCCCGGCCCCGAAAGGCCGGGTAGCAACTAGGGGTGGGGGTCTCGCTCGTTCCCTGACTTAACAGGACACCTCACGGCACGAGCCGGCGACGGCCATGCACCTCCTCTCAGCTCGTCTGGCAAGGTCGTCAGCCTGGCCTTCATCCTGCTGTCGCCCCCGGTAAGGTTTCCGGCGTTGACTCCAATTAAACCGCAAGCTTCACCCCTTGTGGTGCTCCCCCGCCAATTCCTTTAAGTTTCAGCCTTGCGGCCGTACTCCCCAGGCGGCGGGCTTAACGGCTTCCCTACGACACTGGGCGAGCTCGAGGCCCGCCCAACACCTAGCCCGCATCGTTTACAGCTGGGACTACGGGGGTATCTAATCCCCTTTGCTCCCCCAGCTTTCGTCCCTCACCGTCGGGCGCGTTCCAGCCGGGCGCCTTCGCCACTGGTGGTCCTCCTGGGATTATAGGATTTCGCCCCTACCCCAGGAGTACCCCCGGCCTCTCCCGCCCCCTAGCCCGGCAGTATCCCCCCGCTCCCACGGTTGAGCCGTGGGCTTTAAAGGGGGACTTACCGGGCCGGCTACGGACGCTTTAGGCCCAATAATCGTCCCGACCACTCGCGGGGCTGGTATTACCGCGGCGGCTGACACCAGGCTTGCCCCCCGCTTATTCGCCCGGCTTTTTAGACCGGGCAAAAGCCACCCTCATCGGGTGGCACTCGGGGTGACTCCGTCACGGTTTCCCGCATTGCGGAAGTTTCGCCCCTGGTGCGCCCCGTAGGGCCTGGGCCCTTGTCTCAGTGCCCATCTCGGGGCTCCCGCTCTCACGGCCCCCACCCGTTATCGGCTTGGCGGGCCGTTACCCCGCCAACTACCTGATGGGCCGCAGCCCCATCCTCGGGCGGCTGCAGCGGGCATGGCGCTGCAGCCCTTTCGGCGCAGACCCATTCCAGGAGTCTGCACCTATGGGGGATTATCCCCAGTTTCCCGGGGTTATCCCCCTCCCGAGGGTAGGTTAGCCACGTGCTACTGAGCCGTCCGCCGGAGCCGGCCGTAGCCCCGGCTCCTAGACTTCCATGGGTTAGCCCCACCCCGATAGCAGTCGGGTCCGGCAGGATCAACCGGAGTCTGGCCGCGGGCGGGTGGAGCACCTAGATTAGCCTGCGCACCGCGCCTCACTTTCTTTTCCCCGAGAGTGCAGGCGCCCCCTCAGCGGCCGGCGCCAGTTTTCTCGGGGAAGCACTGTGTAGCCGTGGACGGAGGCCGCCTTTTCATTGGGAGAGGGATCCTCTCCCGCTAATCCAGGCGAGCCGCCGGTGTCCACGGCCGCAGTTTTAGTGGTTAATGGGGGTCTATTTAAACATTACTCGCGGGAAGCTTCCTCTGCATCCCATCATCCGAAACAATGGTATTTTTAGCTCTTCCCTGGATTCTTCCCGTGTTCGACCCGCGCTTCCCCCGCCTCCCGAGGGTATGGTGAGGGGTTGCTGGTTGGTGTTCGAGCGCGGGCTCGGGCTTGCAGCCACGGTGGCTGTGAAGAACTCCAGTGGCCTTACCGCGGAGCGGGGGCACTCATAGAGTAGAAGCCAAAAAAGAAAGAGGGGGAGAGAAAAAGGCTTTGTTGCTTTCAGCCTAGGAGCCTGAGCGCAGGTACTCCGAGAGGCCCAGCCCCTCTCCCCTGCCTCCCTCCTCAGCCTCTCTTTCTCAGCCGGCGCGGCGTGGTAGTCCGTGGCTCCGACGAGCACAACTTGCGTGAGCGCTTATAACTCTCCTCTTGCATTTAGCCTTGATGGTCGAGGTAGACAGGGAGGTCTGGAACTGCGTTGCGAGGTGGCTCGAGCTGACGGGTCTCACAAGAACGCTGTGGCGCCTGAGGCAGCCCAGGCCTCTCAGCAACTCGTTCAGCACAAGGAACTCGAGGTACATCGCCGTTGCGCTGGAGAGGCTCCGCTCAGCCGGCCTCATAAAAGAAGCCGTCGTTGGCAAACGCCCGCTACGTCTACCTCACCGAGGGGCCTGCGGACTGCTTGTGCTGCTCGGCTACAGTAGCGAGGAGCTAATGTGCGGCAAGGCTACCTTGAGGTTTATTCGGCGCAGAGCCTCAGCTGCCTCCTGTGGAGCATGACGGTGGCGATGTGCGAGCATATCCTGGCCTTGCGCACGTAGCCGCATGCCGGAGAGGCAGCCGCACCTGTACCCCCCTCGCTCACCCGGACATTGCACCAGGGGTACGTGTCGCCCAACTCGGGTAGCCCCCTGACGAGCCTGTTCTCCCCGCCAACCCTCTACACTTTGCCCGCTAGAAGCCTGTACACAGCACGGTAGAACCACTCCGCGGGCTTATCGGGAAAAGACGATTACGGCTCACCTAAGGCGTCGAGCAGGTCCCCGCGCTCCTCGACTATCTTATCGCGGCAGTAGCCGAATACGGCGCACATCACTAGCGCCCAGGCCACTTTGCTCTCACTGCTCCTAGCCCTCAAGCGAGAGCACTCACGGAGCCTTCTCTGTAACGGAAACGGTTACTCCGGCGAGGTGCGGGCCCTCCTCAGGTAGCCGTGGTCGATCAGCCTCAGTTAGCTCCCCCAGCTTCGTTTTCACTTTCACCTTTCACAGCGAAAAAGAGATAAGACCAAAACCAGGTGTAGTAGTGGCAAGTCCAGTTCCCGCCCCGGCGAATAGCCGTCTGGCGGGTGCCGCGCGCGGCGCGAGGAGGGTATGTGCCCGCGGCGACGCGGGCTGAAGGCCGCTAGGACGCGGCCCGCCGCGAAAAGGGGCGACCCATGGCCCCGCTAGGGGGCCCTCGGAGCAGTGAAGGGGGCAGATGAGGCCAGGCGCGGCCAAAAAGGTTTTTATGGCATGCGCGCGTATGGGAGGAGAGGGTGGCTCTACGTGAAAGTGCTCGACGTTTTAGGCGACTGGGTGAGGGTCCTAAAGCTCGCCACTAAGCCATCGAGAGAGGAGTACAAGCTGACCTTAAGAGTAGTCCTCCTCGGTCTCGGGATACTGGGCACGATGGGCTTCTTCTTCCAGCTGGCAGGATCCATGCTCGAGTTCGCCAGTATACAGGCTATACCGCGCGAGTACGCGCTTTTGGGGGGTCTAGTCGTCGGAGCTGTTATCTTCTTCATCGCGCTCTACCTGAGATCTCGAAGCGAGCTATAGGTGAGCTACGTGGAGCAAGCTTCCGCCACGAAAGCGACGCGCTTCTACGCGTTCCGCGTCACGGCAGGGCAGGAGTACAACGTTGCGCACCTCCTGTACAACAGAGCTAGCAAGGGACAATACAACGTAGACTCCATAGTTGTTGTGCCGGGCGTGAAGGGGCTTCTCTTCATAGAGTGCAGAGCCCTCTACGAGGCCCAGCGGCTCGTGGCCGGGATGAAGCACGTAAGGGGGGCTGTAAGGGGAGCCATTAGCTTCAGCGAAATGGAGTCGTTCATAAAGCCCAAACCCGTGGTCGAGGCCGTCAGAGTGGGTGACCTTGTCGAGATAATTAGAGGCCCCTTCGCCGGAATGAGGGGAAAAATCATCAGCGTGGACCCGGCAAGAAACGAAGTTAAAGTGGAGCTCGCAGAGGCCGTGTACGTGTTACCCGTAACGATCAGCGCGGATGACATTAAGGTGGTGAAGCGAGCGGAAGGATAATGCGGGAAGCATCGCCTCCTGCACAGAACGCCGCGCTAGACCTGCGCGCCTTGTTACAGTTCTACCGCTCTCAGAGCGAGATAATAGAGTCTCAGCGTAAGCTCAAGCTAGAGTTCGAGGTTGCTAGATTCATAAGAGACAGCCAGCCAACCCCGATAGTGGCCGACACCGAGCGTGGACCTGTTGTGTCTAACCTCTTCGCCGGCCGTAAAGCCTTGTTCGAGGTCCTCGGAGTCCGCGATGACGCCGAGGCTTACTCGAAGATGGCCAGAGCCATGTCCTCCCCGCTTCAGATAAGCAACCTAACGACCCCCTCGTTAGTGTCGCTCGGCGACGACCTCCTCAGGCTACCGGTACCCAAGTTCTTCGAGAAAGATGGGGGTTACTACATAACGGCAGGGGTATTCATCGCCAAGGAGGTTGGCGGCAGGGCCGTCAACGCGAGCATACACAGGGCTATGATCCTAGACGAGAACCACCTAGCGGTAAGGCTCGTTCCACGCCACCTCTATTACATGTTCACCCAGGCCGAGAAGAGGGGCATCGCGCTTCCTGCAGCGATCCTGGTTGGAGCACCACCTGCAGTTTACGTGGCTGCTGCGTGCAGTCCACCCTACGGAATTTACGAGGTAGAGGTCGCCAACACCTTAGCCGGTGGAGGTCTAGCTGGCACCTTAGACCTCCTCGAGGGTGTAGTGCTGCCGGTCCCGTCTGAAGTAGTTATACTCGGCGAGTTCTTGCCCGGTAAGCGCTCGAAGGAGGGTCCTTTCGTGGACATTCTCGGCACCTACGATGAGGTGCGCGAGGAGCCTGTTTTCCTGGTTCACGAGATTCTCACGAGGCAAACTCCATACTTTTACTCCATACTCTCCTCGGGTTACGAGCACACCCTCCTCATGGGTTTCCCGAGGGAAGTCGCGATATGGGACAGCGTGAGCAAGGTTGTCCCCAAGGTTCACAAAGTTAGGCTACCTCCTTCCGGCGGCGGATGGCTCTACGCTGTAGTCAGCATAGACAAGAGCACCGAAGGTGACGCAAAAAACGCTATACTGGCCGCATTTGCGGCGCACCCCTCCCTAAAGATAGCCATCGTCGTTGATGGCGACGTCGATCCAGACAACCCGGAAGACGTCGAGTGGGCTATTGCGACCAGGATGCAGCCAGACGAGGATTTAGTAGTCATTAGAGGGGCCCGGGGCAGCAGCCTCGACCCGTCGGCTGACCAAAAATCCCTCATAACCTCTAAGCTCGGCATAGACGCCACAAGGCCGCTAAGCAAGCCGGGTTGGATGTTTGAAAAAGCAAGAATACCCTGAGCCGTTCGGAACCCTGTGAGAGCTCGAAAGAGATGCTCAGTCGAAGGCAACTTCAGAACCTGTGAGTGATGCTTGCCTCGACGTTAGGATTTTCACTTTTAATGATCTCCAGTATCCAGAACCCAAAGACGTCCGCGCTTATCCGCCCAACGCCTTTCTTCCTGGAAAACGCGACTTGAAGTGCGGAGCCGTCTTCTTCGGCACAAACCTCGAACGTCTCCCCCCACAGCCAACCGCCCTGGTGGGTGAGAGATAGCTTAAGTTCCCAGCAGTTCGAGCTCTTCACGACGCTTCTTACCTTAAGTTGCACGCTTACTACACCGTTCACAGTCTCTATGGGCACTACGTTGCTAAAGCCTAATGCTCGCTTTAGCGCGGCTTCCAGCTCTGCCTTAGTGCACCCTGTGACGCTGAAGACTGCTTTTTTAACCAACGAGCTCGCCCTATGATCGTGGGCTCTTACACCACCCTGAAGAAAAGGTTTACGCGATCCCTCCGGGCTTTCAACCCCAGGCCAGATGATACCCTGGTTCTCGTGACGCTCGAGAACCTCCAGTCGCTTCTCCTTTTGGAGTTAGCCATAAGCGTGGAGCAAGAGTACAGCGTTGTGATGCATCACCTCCACCTAGGTGGAAGCCCGGGCGCATTCCGTGAGTTGGCGCTCCGCTCAAATCAGGTAGCTTCTAGCAGAAGCATCAATGGGGGCTTCACCACATACACGGATGTGAAGCTCACCGTGGCTTCTCTTAGTGAGGATTACCCTCAAGCCCTTTTCCTGCTACCATTCACCGCTGACGACCTCGCTTGCTATTTTCTCAGGGAAGTACTCAGAGGCAACCTAGCTGGACTCACCCTCGAGGCGTCAGCCCGCGTTGCCTACCCCCTCTACTCTACGTCGCTTCAGGAAATAGAGGAGGTCTACAGCAGTAGCCATTTAAAGGCAACTCTCATGACTGAGTGCAAACTCCTGAGGGAGCTTCAAGGCAGAGTATCCGCTCACGCTTTCGGAAGATTCTACGTGGACACTTTCGTTAAGGCTAGAGGCTTCTAGACCAGTGCGGGTTGAGCAGGTGCAAGAGCACGGCCTTCGAGGTATGCAGCCTGTTCTCTGCCTGGTCAAAAACCACGCTGTTGCCGCCCTCGATGACATCGTCGGTTATTTCTTCACCGCGGTGCGCAGGCAGGCAGTGCATCACGATGTAATCATCCCTGCCCACTTTTTTCAAAAGGTCTGAGTTCACCTGATACCGTTGCAAGAAGGCCTTGAGCCTCTCCTCTCGCTCCTTCTCCTGACCCATGCTCACGAAGACGTCTGTGTAAACGACGTCCGCGTCCCTCACAGCCTCAGCGGGATCCTCGTAGATCTCTATCTTTGAGTAAACGTCGTCCCCGAGTATCTCGGGATCTGGCTCGTAGGCCTTCGGTGAGGCGACTCGGATCCTCGCGCCGAGCTTCACCCCCGCTATTGCAAGCGAGTTGAAGACGTTATCCCTTCCATCACCGATGAAAGCTACCTTTACCCCGTCTACTCGCCCTTTCTTTTCCTTAATAGTCATGTAGTCAGCCAGGGCTTGCAAGGGGTGGTAGAGGTCGCTGAGCATATTTATCACAGGAACACGAGAGAACCTGGCCAGCTCTTCGAGGTCGGAGTGCCTGAAAACCCTAGCGGCAATGGCGTGGTGATACCTCGATAAAACCCTCGCAACATCCCTTACAGGCTCCCCGCGAGAAAGCTGAAGCTCCTGTGCAGAGTAGGTTATAGGTAGCCCCCCAAGCTCATACACAGCTACCGAGAAGGAGGCCCTTGTTCTCGTTGAGGGCTTCTCAAATATCAGAGCGACGTTGAACCCTGAGAGAAACGGAAGCACCGCCCTACCTTTCTGCCTCAGCCTCTTTAACAGGATGGCGTCATCGATCAGGAGCCTAATTTCTTCGGCAGTGTAATCCTTTAGGGTCAGAAAGTCTCTTTTAGACACAAACTCTCTCCTCGGCAGGAGTATAAAAACCTAGTCGAGCAGGGAGTCAACGAAGTTCCTGAAGTCAAATGGATGCAGGTCTTCGAGCTTCTGACCGGCCCCGACGTACAGGATAGGCCTACCCGTAGTATACACGATTGATAACACCACTCCCCCCTTGGTGTCAGCATCGAACTTTGTAACTATACTGCCATCAAAACCCACTTCTTCAAAAAACGTCCTAGCCATCTCCACCGCATCGTTCCCGGTGAGCGCGTCTCCAACGAAAACCCTAAAGTCCGGCTCAACCACCCTGATTATCTTCCTCATCTCATCCATCAGATTTCTCCTGGTGTGCATCCGCCCAGCTGTGTCCACGAGCACAACGTCGAACCCTTGCTTCCTGGCCCTCTCGACAGCCTCATAGGCAACCGCAGCCGGATCGGCGCCGTAACCTAGGCTTACAAGGAACGCCCCGGACATACTCGCGATCTGGGACACCTGCTCAATAGCCCCAGCTCTGAATGTATCGGCGGCTGCGATCACTACCCTGTAACCCCTTAACCTCAGACGGTAAGCAAGTTTTCCGATTGTGGTGGTTTTTCCGTGGCCGTTCGGTCCCAGGAAAACAACCTTGTACGGCTCAGCTCCGCCTTTCCTGACCGAAACCTCACGCTCGAGGTTGAAAACCCCAGCTCTTTCAAAAACATCCAGCAAAACGGCTTTAAGCTCTTCCCGGATGAACTCCGCAACGCTACTCCCACGTTTAACACTTCGCCCCACCACCCTTTCCCGAAGCTGAGCAATAAGGCCCTCCGCGACCTCAAGGGCTACGTTGTTCTCCACGAGCTCTAGCAGAAGCTTAGATGAAGCCTCGTCGAAGCTTTCAGGAGTTATTTCCTTGTACGCCAAGGATCTGACAAACTCCCTGAAAACCCGTGAAAGCCCTTGCTGCATTGCGGGCTACCTTAACGCGGCCTGCAACTGTTGCAGTCTCTGGAGAATCTTGTTGAGCTCATCAACTCTTCTCTCGATGAGCTGCTGCAGCTCATCCCTTCTTTGCTTCAGAAACTCCAGCGTGTCGTTAAGGTCTTTCTCAACGAGGATGTTGGACCCGATGGATACGAGGAACTTGTCCTGCCTGTTTATAATAGCCCTGGCATAGACGCCCGTCGATATAGGTATGAGGATCTCACGCGAGTCGCCAAGCGAGCTTATGTTCTTCAGAGTCGCAACTGTTGCGTCAACCTCCACGAGAAGATTCTGGGCAAGCGATATCTCCTTTTGAAGCTCCTCCGCTAGCTGAGTAAGCAAACCATACTCCTCAGCTAGACTTGCTCTTTCCTGCTTAGAGCTCATATATGAACCCTCTCGTCGCTTGTGACGGCAGAGCACTAATAAGGCTTTTCGTTAATATAGCCCATGCGTGGAAACCCCCTTCACGTGTTCCAGACCCCATCGAGACTTTCTGTGGCGCCCAGCAAGTAGCTTAGTGAGCGTGGGAGGAACTGGGCAAAAATCCCCGCTTCTCCGCTCTACGTGCTAGCGCTCTCAGGTGATTACCAAGGCTCATAGCGCCCACGCGGGGCCTGTCAACTCAAGCAAACCCTACGAGAAGCCGAGGCAGAAACGTGGCAAAGCGCCCAGAAACGCGATCGCTGCCAAAAAGCCTAGCGCGTGTAAACCACGACTTTGTCTGAGGAAGCCAAGCTCTTAATGTAGTTGTCCTCGATCTCGTCTACACTAACCTCCTTCACGCTGTGTATTTTAATGTGGTTTCGTGTAACCTTGTGCCTGCTGCCTAAAACACTGTAAACCTTTTCCATGGCCTCACTCTCCTTAACTGCACGGACGTAGATTCTGAAACCCTGCCGCGCTCCGAGCCGGAGTTTCATCTCGCCACGGATTTCGAATGTCCTAGCAATCATAGGTCTCTCGTTCTTCACCTCCAACTTCCTCAAAAACTTTTTGTCCACAACGGCGCTGTAGGAGGAACACGTTATAGTATACTTCTTTCGTGTTCAACACCACTTTCTCCCATTCAACAAGGGTTTATTGAGGCCATGGAGGGTGCATTCGAGCACGACTTGGCTTGAGAAGTGTAACAACCAGTTTAAGGGGCAGGTGAGAGCGGGGAAAGAGGAGCGAGGAGCAGCAGGAGTAACTGGACAGCTCGGGTGTTTTGTGGCAAACTTTTTAAGATAGCATTGCAAGCTCCCGTTGGGGGCCGGTCGTCTAGTGGGAGGATGCCGCCTTCGCAAGGGCGCGGATTCGAGGGGCTCCGGGAGCGGCGGTGGTCCCGGGTTCGAATCCCGGCCGGTCCACTTTTCGGAGGTTTTCACTTTCAGCTTATTCGGCAAGGGTTTTTGTTGCTCTACGGTTATATTTCAACTGTAGTGTGCGGATTTCGAATGGTTAACGTAAAGACTCGACTGCGGGGTGTGAGGTGGTGATGGTTAGGGAGAATGGTAACATAGGTGTTCTCTTCGTTGATGGGAGTGAAGAGTCGAAGCGCCTGCTAGCAAAGCTGGCTGAAAACGGTCTTTCCGGCTTGATCGAGGTGGTTGACGTTTCGAAAAACAGCCTTAGGGGTTGGTTACTTCTTGAGTACGGGACCTCAGAGGTTCCACTATTAGTCACGGAAAAAGGGGTGCTCTCGGGTTCGAAGAGCATCGAGGAGTATATCAATAAGCTCCTTAAAAGCTGAAATTTTTTAATCATCTCGTAATTTTTGTGTCGTGCACGTAATAGTGGATGCTATCGTGTGGATTCTCCCAGCCTACTTTGCCAACGGGGCCCCAGTTCTAACCGTTCATGTTATCCGGCGGGCTGGTTACCGTCCGCACCCCCTTGACTTTGGGGCCACATTCACAGACGGAAGGAGGGTTTTAGGAGACAACAAATCTATTGAGGGTTTCCTAGGCGGGGTTGCCGCGGGGACTGCCGGTGGAGCCCTGTTGCAGCTTTTCGGGCTGCATGACCTCTTGTCCGCCTTCGTGATGTCCATCGGGGCACTAACAGGCGACCTGGTAGGCGCGTTCATCAAAAGGAGGCTGGGTCTAAGACCCGGAGATCCCGCTCCACTTTTAGACCAACTGGACTTTGTGGCGGGATCGGTGCTCGCCTACTGGCTTTACAAGCCACCACCGCTGGAATACGTTGTGGTGGTTGTTGTTCTAACGCCTCTTATTCATCTAGTCACCAATGCAGTGGCGTACGTTCTGGGGATAAAAGACAGGCCATGGTAGCCTAAAAGCGCGTGGGAGGCACATCGTAAGCATCGAATCCGCGGGGGTAGATCAGCGCGGCATTGCTGAAGAAGTTACAGGCTCCCGTTCCGGCCCCTCAAACGCCAACGTCTTCGCAACGGATCCGCTTTTTCCTTAATGCCTCTAGGTACGACTGCGGGGGTGGATCCGTCTCGTAGAGTAGCTTTCTGTAGGCCTCGAGAGGCGTGAAGCTCAGCCCGGCTATCTCACTGTAGAGATGGATATCCACTGCCGGTGAGATCTCGTCAATAACAGTTCGCCAGTTCGGGTCGCGAAGTATGTGATGCGACACGATGTTGATTCTCTTCACCCTTAAAGCCTTTGCTAGGTTCTCTAACCCCTTGCTTAACTTGTCCTTGCCCCTGTCTCCTAGGTAGGTTGGGGGACCACCGATTACGGCCACTTTGAAGCCCTCATTTAGCAAAACCATCAGCGCTGCATCGGAGACGGGTCCTTGGACGTCAGGCATGTAAGCCAGTATCGCCTCACCCCCGACGTACAACTTGAAGCAGGCAACCCAACCCAGTTTCTCATCCCCGTGAACTGCGAGAAAGCTTTCGAGAAGCGTGTCGCCTACCTGCAGTCTCCCCGTGTCCGCGAAGATCACCCTAGCACCGCTCTTCGATTCTTCGAGCGCTTTGAAAAACTGCTGGGCTCGACGCTTCTGGTTGAAGTTTATGCTAGAGGTTGGCGACTTCGCAAGCAGCGTTTTACCGGAGTAGACCTCTAGGAATGTCTCCTCATCGGTGCACTCGTAAAGCGACTTATAGGGTGGTGTGTAGTGGTCCCGGTGGTAGTGCGACACCGTAACAACATCAGCCTTACCCGCGTACTCCACGATCTTCTCTCTGAGCCTTCTCAGAGACCTGAACTCCTCTGGGTGCGGCGGCAGACCGTAACGAAGCGGTCCGAGGCTTATCCCAGCGTCGAAGAGAATCCTCGCGTCTGGAGTTTCAACGTATAGACTCATCGAGCGCACTCCTAGGCTTTCGTCCGCGATCGGAGTTATAGTCACTCTACCCACTTTAAGCATCGCCGATAACCCTCGCTCTCCTCTGCTCGTGGTACCTGCGCCAGAGCTCCTGCAGTGTCGTGACCTCTTCGGGGCTCTTGTCCGGCCTTATTCTCCTGATCCTCGCGAACCTCAAGGCAAGCCCCGAGCTATACCTCGGACTTCTCTGTATCTCCGAATAGTCCACTTCGACCACGATCTGCGGCTTCACGTGGACAACCCACCCCTCTTCACGCGTCTTCAGCTCCAACAGCTTCCTAGTTATTTCCTCAAACTCAGCGTCAGTTAATCCTTTGAAGGTCTTCCCGACGACGACGAAGCCTCCTGCGTTCTCATCTCTAACTGCCAAGTAGTAGTCGCTGAGCCACCCGGCACGCCTCCCGTGCCCCCACTCAGCGGCAACTATCACGCAGTCAACCGTGTCGGCTTTTTTCAGCTTCAACCACTTCTTTCCACGCACGCCCGGCTCGTAGTTCGACCCCGGCTGCTTGCACACAACGCCCTCGTGGCCCTCTCTAAGCGCCTCCTCGTAGAAGGTTTCCAGCTCCTCCACACTCGAGACGAACCTCTGCCTTGCGAGAAGCTCTCGTCCCAGCGCGTCCTCCAGAAGTTTTCTACGAGTAGCATAAGGCTCGTCGATCAGCATTCTGCCGTTCAGGTAAAGTATGTCAAAGAAGTAGACCTGAAACGGGACGCTCCTGAGGAAGCTTCTCAGCTCGTTTTTCCTTCGAAACCTGCGGGCCAGCTCCTGGAAGGCTACAGGCCTGCCCGCAACCACCCCCACGGCTTCGCCGTCCACCACCGCCGACTCCGCTTTCACGTGCTCACGCACCTTGTCAACAACGTCTGGAAGAAACTCCGTTATCCTGTGCATTCGCCTCGAGAAGATCTCAACCCTACCGTTCTTGACGTGCACCTGCACCCGAACACCATCGTACTTGAACTCTGCTGAAGTGTAGCCCGAGTGCTCTCGTAAAACCTCTAGCGGACTGTACGCCATATCCGCGAGCATGGGCTTAACGGGCCTGAAAATCTCTAAACTCACACTCCTGATGTCTTCACGGGCGACGACCCTCCTAGCTAGCTCACCCAAATCCCCTAGTAACATGTACCCTCTTCTGATCTCCTCCCCTGTGTAGCCTCCCATCTTGGCCAAAGACTCCAGAATAACCCCGACGTTAGCGCCTATTCTAACCTCGCCAAAGAGCATCCTTAGGAGGTATTCCACCTCCTCCTCACTCATCCTCGAGAAGAGGCCGCGGAGAAGCATAAGCTTCCTCTCTCTGGCCCCCTCGCCGCTCGCCTTTGAGATCCTGTCCAAGGTAGAGTACACTTCCTGAAGGGTCGGAGGCTCTCCCATGAGCGGCGCGATCCTGCTGTTCCTCAATTGCCGAATAGCATTGATTACGGTAGCATAACCCACACCTAACTCACGCTCATCCCCTTCGGGGAAAACAAACCCCGTAAGAAACCTCGCTGCGAGAGCGGCCTCTTCCGGGGTCAGCCCTTGAAAGAAGCTGGCCAGCACCCTAACCTTCTCAAGCCTGCTTCTCTTATCCTCGACCTGCTTAGCCACCTTCACGAGGTCGCTGAACGTCAAAGCCACTGCGCACTAACCCGCTTTTCTAAACCTGCTCCACTATATTTTCTCAACGCCGCTCTCATAGCTCTTTTTGTCATCCTAGGGCTTTTCCAAGCTAATTCCAATGATCCGCCACGTTGGGGGTCAGAAGCTGCTTCTCGAAAGTAAAGTGGGAGCTACACACGTAGGGGGGTCACTAAAACCCTGCTTCCTCCATTTTACAGGAGCAGCGGGCAAGCTTATCTTTTCGCGTTCTACGCGAAACCGTCGAGCGTCAGCTGGCTCCTCCTACCCCAAACCATCCTAAGCCGCTCGATTAAGGTTCTCACTCTACTCTCGGAGAACGAGTTCTCGTCCACTAGGAAACGCTCAAGTTCGTCGTAAGCCGGCTCCTGAAACTCTAGACTGTAGCTCTCCTTGACGGGCGGGTTGAGGAATATCTCGAGAACCTCCTCGTAGCCCGCTAGCTTCTCCCTGATGCTTCTAGGTAGCTGGTCAATGCTCCCGTACCTCTTTATCAATTGGAGGGCCTTTTTAGGGCCAACCCCCTTCACCCCTTCGTTGTAGTCAGTGCCCACCAGGATCGCTATTTCGACGAGCTGGCGCCTTGATATACCTAACCTCTGGAGCACGCCCTCAAGCTCCACGAGCTCGGGTTCGAGCCTCCTCGCCACCCCCTTGCTCGGCAACCACTCTGTACCCGTAAGGGTTAGGTAGCGGAGTAGGCGTGGGGAGCCGTAAAGCAGAGCGTCCCAGTCGAGAGTGGCTACAGCCCACGCGTCGCCCTTAGATACCATGTAAGCGGCCTGAGCCTCTGCGTCGGCCGGAGCGTCCACTACAGGCCACCCCATAAGCTTGACGAGTTTCTTAGAGCTCTCTATCACCCACTCATCAACCTTCACGGCGACGACGGCCTTCGAGAACGCTTTCTCGTACTCGCCTCTGGCCAGCAATTCCCGCATCTCCTTCTCGGCTTTTTCCCGGAGGAGTCTTCTCTTTGCAAGCTCACGCTGCTTTAGAGGTAGCGGTGGACCGTCAAAGACGAAGATGAAGTCACAGTGGTAATCGACAGCGAGCTTTGAGAAACGGGAGGCGAGGCCTACAAGGTGCGAAGTGACCTTTCTTTCCTTGTTCTCGAGAGGCTCGCCGTCGGGTCGGCGGATCAACGCGAGAAACTGGTAAATAGCGTTTAGAGCGTCCACGACCAGAGTCTTACCCCTAATCCCGCTTAGGCCTATTCTCAGGCGGGGGATTATGGGTGTAAGGTGCGTACCCACAGTTATTCTTTTCAAGGCGGCTCATCGTTATATATTCTGGTGCTTGGAGGTGGGGCTGCTGGATGTGAGCGTGGAGCAGGCCGAGAATTACCTCAGAAGCATGAGGGTGGTGGTTTTAGACTTCTATGCGGAGTGGTGTATCCCCTGCAAAGCCGTCGAGGAGGTGCTCGACCAGGTCTCTAAAGCGTTCCGGTCAAGTACAGATGTCGCGTTCCTGAGGATAGATGTCGACAGGGATAAGAGGGCGGTGGAGAGGTTTGAGGTCTACGGTCTACCAACGGTGATAGTTTTCCAAAAAGGGTTAGAGGTGAGGCGGTTCACAGGCGTACCTAGGAACTTTGCCATCGAGTTAGCCAGGCTCATCAAAAGCTTATCCTAGCAGTTCGTGGAGTTCTTTGAGCAGGCCCCTTCTCTCAAGCCTTTGAAGCTCCGTGGATGTGTATCGGTAGAGTATGTCTCCTCTATCAGGCTGAAAATCCCACGGCGCCACGAGAACAACATCCCCAACCCTCATCCACATCCTCTTTTTAAACTTACCGGGAATTCTGCAGAGCCTAACCTTGCCGTCGCTGCAGAAGACCCTAGCCCTGTCGAAGCCTAGCAGCTGCTGGATAACACATAAAAGCGTTGTCTGCCCGTCGGGTAGCGGGATTTCTGCTTCTTCTTCGCCGCGGGCATCGGCGTCTTTTTCTTTACTCATATAAGGTGCTGACGTTTCCCAAGCTTATAAATATTTAGTTCTTTTGAGTGGCCTCTTCACCTTGCAAGACAACGAGGTTTATCTGAACTATGTCGTCTGTTATGGTATTACCCCTAACGTATTTGCGCCTGCGCTCACCCTTCTCCCTCGGCCGGTAGCCCGGAGGCCCTGAGAGAAGAAAGTATCCCTTCCTCGCTCCCGGGATATCCGGCCTCATGGGCTCGCCCGCCCTTCCAGAGCCACCCCTTATCTGCAACTTAACGCCCGGCCTGCCGATGAGAGCTCCATCTATTATATCTCCGATTTTAAGCCCTATGAGTCTGGCGGCCTGGTCCCCTTTCACTTCCACTTGCTCAGCCTTACCGCTTGCAGGGTCAGAGATTACCAGCTTGAACTCAGGCATACCTAAACCTCGTTATCGCGTTGAGGTGAACTTAAAAAGTTTTTTGCAGAGTGTGAAGGCTTTATTACTACGGTTGTGCAGGCTATCTCGTGAGCAGATCACCTCACTCGAGAGATCTAGTAAAGGTAAACTTCCGGATCACTGAGAAGGAGTACAAAGAGATGCGGCGGCTTGTTGAACAAGGACTGTACTCCTCGATCTCTGAGCTTGTTAGGCACGCGATCGAGCTGCTTCTCGATGAGTACCTTGGATCGGTATAATGTAAGCCTTCTCTCCCTCCCAGTATATCTTTAGCCTTTCTTGGCTGGTCAATAGCTCGGCGGCGTCTGGCGAGATTAAGCGCACTTCCAATGTTCTGTAGGACTCCAGCTCCATAATCTGAATGAAGTCGCCGTGGGTAGATACGGCGATAGCTTCCGGTAGCTCGTCAACGTGCGCTAGAACCTCCACTCTTGAGGTGAACTCGTGACTCAGGTAGAGGCGCGTGACCGCGTAGCTATCAAGGTTCAGCAACTCTACGTGCCTAGCAGTCACACCAAGCACGTAGAAGACGCCACCGTTGAACCTCACCACATCACCTGCCTTGAAGCTCGGGAGCAGGAGCCTTATTGTTCTCTTGTACTTCTCTCGCCCGCTATCATCGATACCTATGAGCTTAGCTGTCTCTAGGACCTCGACGTACATCTTGCGCGACAGCAGTTCAGCAACCCGCCTGGCTGCACTGTAACTTGAGAAGTAGATGTCAAGCCCCTCCGGCTTCTCTTCAACCTCCACTGGAATAACGCTAGAGTCCCTTAAGGCGAGCTCCGAGATTCCCTCTTCAACCTGCTTAGCCAGCTCCCAGAGCTCTGACTGGGAAAATTTCCTGCCCTTAGCCCTCACCTGAACAAGAGCGGCCTTCTTCTTGGAGACCTGACCTAGACAAGCCTCGCAGATCGTTCTCACAACCGAGACGCCGACTACGTACTCCTCTACGTACTCGCCGGCGAGCTCCGGAAGAGCTTTACCCCTAACCTTGAGCGTCAGTAGCGAGAGGTCTTTAGACAGCTCGGCCTCGACCCCGCTGACATAGCCTCTAAACCTCAGAAGCCTCGAAGCCTCCCGAGCTATTTCGGCCTCCAGATCCCCGACGTTGGAGTGCCACTTACCTTTCCTGAATCTCAGCGCCCCACAGCTCCTGCAGACCTCCACCTCCAAGCGCTTTACTTTAGGCTCGGCGAGCGGGTGCTCTCTACGGTAGCACTCTTCGCAAACACCTTCTACCAGCTTGTCGACACGCCTGCCGCAGACAGGGCAAATCAGCATTCTTTGCATGATTGTAGCAGTGATACTTTCCGGGTTAGTGCTTTTTAGCTTTGCCCTCACCTCCTCCATGCATTCAACCAAGCCTTGCTCTATTTCCCGTAGATCGAAGATGTGAAGCAGATATTTTCAGGTGAATGCCTACCCAGCTTCAGCGCTTATCAGTCACAACTTATGTGAATATCTACATCCGCCCCTGGCAGTGTAGAGATGGTCTAAGTGAGCATGAGAGAGCGTCGCAGGAGAGCGGCTCTAGCTCGCCGGTCTTCGCCGGACTATTCGAACGGCATTCTGAAAATCTGTATGTAAGGGATGCCGCCCACCTCGAGCACGGCTTCGGGCACTGTTGGAAAAATCTTGGCAAGGTACTCGATGCAGGTCTTACCGAAGGCCGTGATGCTGTCCGCACGCGCAAGCAAACTTTCAAGCTCAGGAGAGTTCGAGTCGACTAGAATCCCCCCGAAGAACTCCTCCGTAAACCTGATCTTCACTCTACCGTGGTTAACCTCGCTACCCAGCAGATCCTCGTCGCACATCGCTACGACGGTGTAGCCACCGCTACTGTGAACCTTGACCGATATCCGCTTCACTGGTTTCCCCCCGTGTTCGACCCATTGATTCCCCTGCCCCCGTGAGCTTGGAGAGGGGGTTGCTGGTGGGTGTTCGAGCAACACCTATACGCCCCCTCGGTTCTTATCAGCCACAGCGTGTGTGTAAGCTTACAATCATCATTTTCATTTTTATACTTAGCTGTGATAGTCGAGGTTGGCGCCGAGGTGTGGGAGAACGCCGCGGGGTGGCTTGAGGTGACCGGCCTTGCAAGGACGCTGTGGCGCCTAGGGAGCTGAAGCCGCTCAGCAAGGCCTTTTGCCACGAGAAACTCGAGGTACATCGCCTCGGCACTGGAGAGGCTCCGATCAGCGGGCTTCGTCAGGGGAGGCAGTAGTGGGCAACACGCGCTACGTCTACCTGACGGAGCGTGCCTGCGGCCTCCTCTTACTGCTCGGCTACAGCATCGAGGAGGTGGGGTGCGGCGAGTCGGCCTTGAGGCTCATTCGGCGCGCAACCGGAGCTACCTCCTGCGGAGCATCACTGTAGCGATGTGGTTGCAGATCCTGGCCTTCCTTACGTCGCAGTATGCTCGGGAGAAGCAACGGCTGCCTGCTGAAAAACCCTGAAGTAGCAATAATTAGTGTAACGATGTTATACTTTCAGGGTAATCATCGGAACAAATATTACCCCCCTTGTCCAAGGAGGGTATGGAGGCCCGCTGCCGCAGGCATTGGCCGGTGAGCTGTGACCCGGCCAGGGAGGCGCGGGCCAGGGTGCTTCCCCGAGAAAACTGGCGCCCGTAGCGGGGGAAGAGGGGGCGCCTGCACTCTCGGGGAAAAGATAGTGAGCGGGAGGGGGTAGCGTAAGGCAGGCCAGCGGGCCCCGGGCACCTAGGCTACGCCGACCCCCTATGTACTAGTGTTTAGGGGGGAGTGGCGGCCGGGGCCTGGGAGCCCGAGAGCAAGCCCCTTTAAAACACCCTTTTTTACCCGCCCAGCCCACCATTCCACGCTCCTCTGGGACGTGGTGGGACTGGGCTGGGTGG
>NDWX01000013.1 GCA_002855745.1 Thermofilum sp. NZ13
TGGGCGGCTGCCTGGATTACTCTTATGCCGTCGTCCTCGAAGCTGATGAGCACCACCGCGGTGGAGGGGCCGAGCTTGGAGGCGGCTTCGGCGAGCCTAGCGACCTCGCCCGAGACGTCCTGGGCGTTGGGGTCGAAGGCGACGGCCTCGACGCTGCCGCCGAGCTCCCGGAACCTGGCGGCGAAGGCCTCGAAGAGCCCCTTGCCCCACGCGTCGTTCTTGTAGATCACCGCAGCCCCCCGGAAGCCGCTGCTGAACACCAGCCTAGCCAGCGCCCGCCCCTGGTACACGTCGTTAGGCACAACCCTGAACACGTAGTCGCCAGCAACAGCAAGCGAGGGTGCTGTGGAAGACTGGCTTATCACGACTATCTTGTTTGCATCTGCGAACTGCTTGACTTGGCTTACTTCGCTGCTCGCCATGGGCCCTATGACGGCTTGTACTCCTTGGGCTGCGAGGGCCTGTATCTTGGCTCTAGCCTGCTCGGGGTTCGTGCCGGTGTCCTCGACGAGGAGCTTGAACCTGAAAGGCGACCCAACCTGCTCCGCGAAGGCATTAATATCCTCCACAGCAAGCTCGAGCGCGTGCTGGTTTCTTTTCCCGAAGGATGAGAGGTCACCGGTAAGCGGGAGGAGCGCGCCGATCGGGACGGTTATAGTCTGCTGCGCGGCTGGAGCGGTGGGTCTTGGGGCGATAAGGAAGCCTATGGCGGTTCCGATGATGAGCCCTATGATCAGCAGTGTTGCAAGTTTGATAGCTTCGCTCTTTTTTGAGGATTGCGGGGCCTGAGCCATTGAGCATGTCTGAAAACTATACTTTTTAAGTTTTTTGATACGTTTGCTGAAAAGATGTTTTCTTGCCTTTATTTCATTAAAAAACTTTTCGCGATTATTGATATTTATATGCCTTAAATTCCTTAAAAGGGTTTCACGGGAGACGCGATATTTTTGTCTGGACATAACGCATAAATCTCCGCCTAGCGTGGATCTAGTGCGGTGTTGTCTTGCTAGTTGATAGGTTTGGTCGCCCCCTGACGAACCTTCGAATATCGGTCACCGGCAGGTGCAACTACTCCTGCGTTTTTTGCCACAGGGAGGGGGAGGGGGAGGACCCCGATAAGCTCTCGGTTGAAGACATTGAACTCGTTTCACGGGCAGCGTACTCCTTAGGGGTGAAAACCTTCAAGCTAACAGGGGGAGAGCCCCTCGTTAGACCTGACATCGGCGAAATCGTCTCGAGAGTAAAGAGCTTAGGCAACGACGTCGAGGTTTCCGCCACAACAAACGGCTTCTTTCTCCTCGAGCGCGCTAGAAAACTCCAGGAAGCGGGTCTCGACAGGCTGAACGTCAGCCTACACGCTCTAAGCCCCCAAAGCTACAACCTGATGACCGGCGTAAACGGGAGCGAGAAGGTTTTCAAGGGGCTTAGCCTTGTGCACGACCTTGGACTGCCCGTGAAAATCAACTTCGTCGTAACAAAGTACAACTTCAGCGAGCTACCTGGTATTCTGGACTATGCCTCCAAGATGGGCTTCAACGTGAACGTCATAGAGCTTATCCCCGAGGGGAGAGGCAGGGAGAACTTCCAAGCGCTCTACTACCCCGTTGAGAAGCTATTACCCACGCTACGCGAGAAGGCCTCGAGGGTTGAGAGGAAGCAGCTCCATAACAGGCCGGTCTTCGTCCTCGAGAGCGGTATAAGAGTAGAGGTGATAGCGAACTACTGTAACCCCTACTTCTGCATGGGGTGCACGCGGGTAAGGCTCACCCACGACGCGAAGCTTAAGCCCTGCCTCAACAGGAGCGACAACCTCGTCGACCTCGATGGCATACTGCACCACGAGGGGCTGAGCCAGGAGGAGAAGCTGGACAGGCTGGTGGAGGCTCTAAAGGCTGTTAACATGCTCCGCGAGCCCTTCTTCAGGATTGAGAACGGAAACTGCGTTTCTTACGATGGCAGAGTATTGGGTAAACCTAGGGAAGTGTAGAATAGGTGTAGGTGTCGAGGAAAAACAGAAAAAATATCTATTCGAGGTTCTCCGATAGGAACTCTGAAAGCATTTTCAGCTTTACGTTCACGCCGTATGCCTGTGTGGTCATGCCTAACGTGTGCATGCACCCAACGCAGGACGTGACGACCACCGAGGCACCACTCTCCCTTATTTCGTCCACCTTGGCCTTGCCGGCCACAAGCATATCCTTGTAGAGCTTATCCAGGAAGGCTTTCTCGGTTCCGCTTATGGGGATGCTTGTTCCCATAACTTTCTCCATCATCTGCTGCGTGGGCGGAACGATGCAGGCTATCGAACTCCCACCTCCACAGCACTTGCTGAAAATTCCGTGGCTCTTCAGCTTCACAAAGTTGCTTGATGCCTCGCTCAGCACGCGCACAGGCTCTTCGAGCAGGCCTCCGAAGCGCCCCATCTTGCAGGGGCTATGCCAGGTGACTTTCTCCGCGGCCTTCTTGAACTTGAGCTTGCCCTGCTTAAGGGCCTCTTCGACCAGCTCCACTATGTGAACCACCTTGAAGGTAGGCTTCTCGCCGATGATTCTGGGTAAGTCGAACCTGAAGAAGGTGTAGGGGTAGCCGCCATCGCTGAGGACGACGTACTCGGGGTTAATCTCCCTGATGTACTCGTAGATCCTCCTGGCGACGATAGCTGTGGCTTCGTCATCGCCAGCTAGGGAGCCGATCGGAGCCCTCATGGAAAGGGGGTTGTCGGGCATCGTCCAGTCGAGGTTCAGCTTCTTGAAGAGCTTGACAGCTCCGAAGACGGAGCCCGGAGTCATCATGACTTCCGCTAGGGAGGTTATGTACAGGTACTTGGCGTTCTTCTTGTTGAACTCGACCCCCTCTTCCCTCAGCTTACTCACGGCGTCCTCCCATACCCTCCGGAGACCCGCGTTCTCGAGCAGGGTGTTTGAGGCCTCCGCGTCGACCATGAGCTTCAGTAGCGTCGGTATCCTGCCGGATTTCGCGAGGTACCCTCGCAGGACCTTTATCATCTCGCCGCTATGGATGCCGAAGGGGCACGTCGTGTAGCATAGGCCGCAGTTGGTGCACCTGTATGCTTTTTCAACCCACTTGTCGAGCTCCTCCTTGCTCTTGGGGACACCGGCGCCGAAGAGCCACGGGAACAGCTTCGGTATGATCTGCGCGTGCCGCCTGTAGATCTTCCTCAGGGGCTCCGCCTTCTCGACGGGGCCGTACTCTTCACCGGCGGCGGTGTAGGGGCAGTTGATCTCGCAGAGGCCGCAGTTAACGCAGTCCTCGAAGAAGTGGAACATCACGGAGTCCAGGTGCCTGAGCGCGTAGGTCTCGGCGCTTCTAACCTTCTCCGCGTTAAATTCCTCCCAGCTCATAACGTCCCCCTATTAAACTTCAGGTCGTACCACTCGTGGAGCTTGCCGTACCAGTAGCCGAAGACGAAGTGCCAGAACTTCGTGAATGGCAGAGTTGCTACCAGCAGTTCGGCTAGGGTGATGTGGACGCCGAGGACCGTCCTGTAGGTCCCTATCTCACCAGAGGGTAGGTGGTGCGTGGCCATGAACCCCGAAACTAGGATTGCGAGGAGGAGTAGGAGGGCGTACCAGTCGCCGATGCGGGCATTGCCAAGCCTGTGGACCAGTCGGACGATCTTGTCGCCTATCTTGTAGCTGACACCGAGTATGGCCAGTATCGCTAGCAGGTCCCCGTTCAGTATGACCACAAGCGGCCCCCAGAGCGTGTTAACGAACCCCCAAGACATGTCGGAGGCTGGTATCACGCCTGAGGCAACTGTCAGGCCGGAGGAGGTTATGGACGAGGGTATGGCCAGCGGGCGCAGGACCGAGTAGAAGGGTATCCAGTACGAGAACATTGCCACGTGCTGCCCAAGCAGGAAGATTAGCGGTATCACCCCGAGGATGTGGAGCGCGACGAGCCCGCCAACGAAGTCCCCCTTCCTGTGCTTAAGCCCCTGGATGAGCGGGTCGGCGAACGTCATTACTAGCCCTACAGCCAGCTTTGTCAGCGGGCGCTGCCTCCTTGGAGCTGAGGGTCTCCTCTTCCAGAAGAACAGGTACCTGCCGAGCCTGTAGCCGACACCGAGTAGGAAGACCGCTACCACGATCGGGGGCGCAACGTAGATCGCGAAGTCTAGAATATCCATTGGGGCCCTTCACCTCACGATCATTTTCTTGATCGACTTCACCTTGCCCACTTGGATGTGCACGGCGCACGCGAGGCAGGGGTCGAAGCTCCTGATGGCCCTGACGAAGTCCAGGCCCTCCCACTGGTCGGGTGGAACCTCCTCAGTTACAACGCTGTTGGCGACGCTCTGCTCGAAGGGCGACATACCCCACTGGTCATGCGGAGAGACGTTCCCCGTCGTCGGTGCGTGTATCTGGTAGTTGACTATCCTCCCACCCTCCTGGACGACCCAGTGCCTGACCGTGCCTCTCGGGGCCTCTGTGAACCCTACTCCGAATGTTCTGCGAGACGGCGCAGTCCACGGCCGGGACGTCTTGGTCCTCCCGCTTCTCACAAGCTCCACCGCCTTTAGCACGTTTTGCCACGCCACGGCTGCATCGATTACGACGTTGAACGCTCTGGCCAGGACTCTCTGGAGCGTGGTCGAGTAGGGCGGGGCTTTCCACTCGAGCGTCATCTCCTCAACAACGCTAGGTGGCAGGTCGTCTGCGCCACCGCTCCTCGGCAGCGTCACCCTGAGCGCCCCGTTTCCGCTGCCGAAGTCGCTGGGCTGGTAAGCCGTGGCCATGAGCCTCGCTATCGGGCCGACTTCAAAGGGTGTGACTGTGCCGTCCTTCCACACGAAGCGGACGGTGGCGGCCCAGTTGTACTTCCCATTCCAGTCCCTAGCCCCCGGCTTGGGTATCGTCACCTTGTTCCACGGGTGGTAAGCGGGATCCTGCTTGCCCCACAGCAGCTTATTGCCCTCGGGATCCGTCTCCGTGTAGAGCGGGAACTTTCCTTTCCAGTCATCGTAGAAGGAGGCGCCAACGTACTCCATTATGCTCAGGTTGATCTCCTTGTAGCTCTTTGTCACGAGCTCGCCGTTCACGAACGCCCCCGGCTTGACGCTGCGTTTCTGCGCGGCCTTGTCGATGTTCTTGTAAACGTCTTCGGGGGTTTCCCCTAGCGACGAGTACTCTTCGGGGTCATCGAAGAAACCGCTGCTGACCATGTTGTGCCTGCGGTAAGTGAGTCCCTGCTCCTTGTAGTTCTCCATTTCCTCGTAGAACCAAACTATGTCCTGCCACACTGTGTAAAGGAACTTCGCCCAAGCCGTTAGCTTTGTGAGCCTGTAGGTGTAGCCTACCAGCAGGTACTCCAGGTTGGAGAGATCCGTCGAGATGCCGCCGGGGATGATCGTGCTCGGGTGGCTGTGCCTGCCGTAGATCAGCACGCCGCCCTCGCGGGCTATCCTCTGGTACTTCACAGTCAGCTGCCAGATCTTGCCCTCGATCGGGTTCAGGGCGCGCATTATGTCCGATATCTTGGCGAAGCCGTGGATGTCCCTGTGGGGCGCGTCGGTCATCTGGGCGTCTGCCCAGACCTTCGGCGTTAGCTTCTTCACAACGAGCTCGCTGTAGTCCGGGCCTCCTAGCATGTTGAGGATGAGGGGGTGGTCGTAGAGGGGATCCGTCATCGCGAAAGCCATGTTTCGCAGGACCACTCCGAGCGGCTCTGGGACAACACCGTAGGCCATGTCCACCGCGTGCATCGAGGCGTTAGCGTGGCTCGCTCCGCATACACCGCATATCCTAGATGTTATGTGGATGGCGTCCTCCGGCGGCCTCCCCCTTAGGAACACCTCGAAGCCTCTGAACATCGTGGCATAGACCCACACGTTCTGTGGTTTCCTCGTCGTTGTGTCGACAAGCGCCCTGAGGGCGAGGTGCCCCTCAATCCGTGTGATTGGGTCTATAAATACCTCCTTAATGCTCATGGAATCTCACCCCTTCACCTCTTTACTAGCCTCCTCCTTCTTTTTCTCGATACTCTTAGAGACACCGTAAGCTAGGCCGACGCCCGCGAGCAAGGCCGCTACAGCTGCTGCACTCTCAAGTCCCGTGGGCACACGCGGCGCCTGGAGAGGCTTGTAGAAGGGCTCGTAGGCGTCGGTGAAGCCTGGCATCGTGCAGCCTATGCAGACGCCCCCAGTCCTCGTGGGCCCACCGATTCCATTGACCCAGCCCAGCTTGTTCCACGGGCAGTTCGAGATCGGACCCTTGCAGCCAACCGCGTATAGGCACCTGTAGCTGTTCTCTCCGGGGTACTGCCTGAAGTCACCAGCTGCGTAGGAGCCAGCCCTGGGGCACTGCTCGTGAACGGTCTGACCGTATATGAACTTCGGCCTCCAGTACCTGTCGAGCTCGGGTAAGGGTAGCAGGCCTTTAGCCCAAAGCACCAGACTCGCAAGGGCCCTCAGTTGCCCGTTCCCGTTTGCAGGGCACCCAGGCACCGCGACCGCTGGTCTGCAGTCCTGGCGTATCTCACCAGGCTTGAAAGTGCACTGGCCCGAGATGAACCTTCGGAACGGCTCAGCCTCAGGTAGGCGGTTTACGAGGCCCTTTATTCCCCTAATGGGGTCGTCGAAGAAGCCGACAGCGCCCGTCGGGCTATCGCTCCAGCTCGAAGAGGGCAAGCCTTGCACGCGATCAAGGACTTTGTTAGCTACCAGCCCCCCGTATGACGCGCAGTTACCGACAGCGACGACTGCAACCGCGCGGGGTAGCAGCCTTCTCATCCACTCAACACAAGATATAGGCTTCCCGTTTTCCTCGCCTATAAAGCAGTAGTAGTCGCTACCGGGCGGCCCTCCTGCCTTCTCATCCTGCGGGAAGCTCCCCTCGAGGACTAGGACAAAGGGGTTGAGCTTGCCCTCCGCTGCAGCACGTGCGATATCTAAGGCGCTCTCACCCCACTCTGGCATGACTGTTTCGTGAAAAGCGAGCTTCACGTTCCCCGGGCCTACGAGGTGGAAGGACCCTCCTAGGACGTCTACTAGGTCGGGCTCCGTCGCCTGTATTAAGGCTGTGGTGTTTCCGGCACAGTCCTGCGCTTCGAACCACACAATGTTTATCGCACCGCTCTGTGCTTGGGCTGCGGCGAGCTTCACCAGTTCGTTCCAGTTAAGGGAAGCTAGAAGCGCTGTTGCCCCAGTGACTTTTAGAAAGTCCCTACGGTTTAGGCTAAAACTGTTCAGCGGCATTTTACCGCCTTGCAAATTTGTGGCATTAAGATCAATTATAAATCTTTATACTCAGAAAAATTACAGTTATGATTCCTTTCATTCATAAACTTACGAATATAATTTTTTTAAAAATCGGGATTTAATCTAAATCTTGTTAAAAGAAGAATATAAAAAGATATGTTAATAATATTACATATTAGTTCAGTTACTTGAGAGGCTTTTATTGAGGGCTGCCGGGGTATCTATGGATGAAAAGAAGCAGCATCATTAACCTATTAGCCGAAACCATTAAAACTTTGAGGGCTCTAGACGACTCTATACGATCCGCGTTAGCACAACCGGTTCTCGGTACTGCGATCGAGCCGTTATACAGGCGGTTAACAACTTTCCCGGAGAAATCCCCGAACATTGAGGAGGAGAAAAAAGCTCTTGCCGAAAGTGGGTACGCCGAGCTTGTTCAGAAAATTTCGGAGTCGGGATTTAAGGTTCTTTTAGGGTTCCTGTTTTACTACGGTGAAGATGGGGAGTCCGTGTATAAGGCCTTTGAAGTTGCAACGAAGCTCCCAGAGTGCAGCCACGTCATCGTGGAGGATTTCTCAACAGATAGCCTTACGGTGTCTTTCATGCTTGAGAAGTACAGCCCAAACCTCGTAGAGATCTTAACCCTTAAGAGGAGGGGTAGAGCACCGGGTATTTACAGCTATACCGTAAGCTTGCAGAGGCCTAGTGCAGAGGAAGCGCCTGAAGCTATTAGAGCGTCGCTGGAGGGCTCGCTCGACGTTGACCACTTGTTAGAGGGCTTAAGAGCCTTCGCGCCTGTAAGGGAAGTGGTAGTCATCGAGTGCGACCCGGGGGAGCGGGAGGCATCGTTCTGCACAGAAAAACTCCTCGAGGTTGTCAAGGAAGAGCGCAGAAAACGGTGTGGCTCGCTTGACTAAACCTTATCTAGTGATAGGTATTGGAAATGAGATGTTCGGCGACGACGCGATAGGTCCTCTCCTGGCAGACGCGCTAGCGGAATGCGGCGTTAACGCTATAGCCGCTGGGCTCGACGCTTTCACCGCGGCTTCGTACCTTGAGGGGGTTCCTCTAGTGGTTTTCATAGATGTTCTAGATGAGAGCTTCGGCTCTAAGGGAGAGGTTGTAAAGATAAGGCTCGACCCTCGCAGGCTCTCAGCATACGATATCGTCGACGCTGTAAACTGGGAGATGAGCGCGCACGTGGTTTCCCCTGCCCATATCGTAGCTCTCGGGTATGCTTCGGGAAAATTCATAGGAGAAGCCTGGGTTATAGGCCCCGTTTCCGGAAACATTGATTTCGGGAGCCCTCCCTCCGAGGATGTGATCACAGCCGCAGAAAAAGTGGCCTCAGAGCTCGAGTCTTTGATCGGTGAAAGAATAGATAGGGAGTGCCTACGGGAGAAGCTCAAAAGAAAGCTTGCCGAGCTTAAATCTCGCTTATTCGACTTCGTCAACCCTACGCGCGAACTTCGGTAGGCCTCTTCTCTCGCGTCGCATCGGCCACCCTAGATCCTCCTCAACCCTCTCGATTTCGAGAGATTTTTCTAGGATTATCCTACGCTCGATGGAGGCTACGAGCTCCCTAGTGCGAACCACAACGTCGGGGTTCACGCTTATGCTGTCTATGCCGTGCCTCACAAGGAACTCTGAGAACTCAGGGTAAACGCTAGGAGCCTGTCCGCATATCGAGACTGTACGATAGCCGTAGGGCGAGTTGTGTGCCTTCTCGATGAGCATGGCTATGGCTGTGCGCACTGCTGGGTCTCTCTCGTCGAAGTACCTGGGATCTATCTTTGGAAGGATCGCAGAGTCCCTGTCCGTACCCAAGGTGAGTTGCGTTAGGTCGTTGCTTCCAATGGAGAAGCCGTCGAAGTACCTGGAGAACTCCTCCGCGAGGAAGATTATGCTCGGGACCTCCGCCATAGCCCATATCTTGAAGTCTTTGCTGCTCTCAAGCCCTTCCTCGGCAAGCAGCTTGATGAACTTCTCGGCTTCCCACAGTGTTCTGACGAAAGGCGCCATGACCCAGACGTTGCCGAGACCCATCTCGTCCCTGACCTTCTTGATCGCCTTAACCTCAAGCCTGAAGCCTTTCTCGTACTGAGGGCTGATGTACCTACTTACGCCGCGCCAGCCGAGCATCGGGTTGTCTTCCTGAGGTTCGTACTTCTCCCCGCCTTTCAGCTGCCGGTACTCGTTAGTCTTGAAGTCGCTGAAGCGCACGACGACAGGTCTCGGGTAGATTTCACGCGCAACGAGAGCTATGCCCTCTGCCATCTTGTTTACTAAGACGTCGCCTCTACCCGATTCGAGGAGGTACAGCGGGTGCTCTCCCACGTAGCTTGCCATGATGAACTCTACCCTCATTAGACCAATGCCGTCGAAGGGCAGGTCCTTGTACTCCTTGATCTTCTCGGGAACGCCCAGGTTCATGTATATCTTAGTGCCGGTAATCGGCTTCCATACTATCTCGATGGGCGCGGCCGCCGCAGCCACCTTCTCCTCCTTCTTCGCGCCCAGCAGTTCTTCTACTCTACCTTCGTAGACGACGCCGGTCCTTGCGTCTACGGTGTAATCCTTGCCGTCGACCATCAGCTTTGTAGCTTCCCTGGTCCCCACTATCGCGGGTATGCCCAGCTCCCTGCTCACTATCGCAGCGTGAGCGGTCATTCCGCCTTCATCCGTCACTATCGCGGCTGCGATTTTCATGTAAGGCACCCAGTCGGGGTCCGTCATTTTAGTGACCAGTATGTCTCCGGGCTGCATCTTGGCTTTAGCGTCCTCGAGAGTCAAGCAGATCTTAGCTCGCCCATACGCGACACCCGGGCTAGCGGCCAGCCCTTTAACCACGGGTTTAGCCTCGGCAACGCTCTTAACAGATACTGCGCCAGCGCCAGCGGCCTCCTTTACGCTCCAAACAGTCTCGGGCCTTGCCTGCACAATGAACACGTTGTCCGGGAACGGGAGATCCCTGTCAACCGCCCACTCAATGTCCATGGGCCTACCGTAGTGCTGCTCGATCTTCAGTGCGAGTTCCGCGAGCCTCAGGACCTCCTCGTCAGTTAGCGAGTGCGCATTCCTCCTTTCCGGCTCAACCTCGCGCTCCACAGTCTTGCCAGTCTGAGGGTCTCTAACTAGCTCAACCTTCTTCTCGACAATGTTGCGCTGAATAATCTGCATCGTCTTCTTGTCCACAACCCACTCGTCAGGCGTCACCTTCCCGCTGACCACGGCTTCTCCTAGCCCCCAGTGGCCCTCAATAACGATCTTGTCCCTGTCGCCGGTGACGGGATGCAGTGTGAACATCACGCCGGCAGACTTTGAGTTCACCATCTTCTGCACAGCCACGCTGATCAGGACTTTCTCGTGCTCGAACCCCTTAGACTCCCTGTAGAAAATAGCCCTTGGTGTGAAGAGGCTCGACCAGCACTTCCTGACCTTGTCGATGACGTCATCTTCGCCTCGTACGTTCAGGTACGTCTCCTGCTGGCCCGCAAAACTGGCGTCAGGTAAGTCCTCGGCCGTCGCGCTGCTCCTTACGGCTACGAACTCCACCTTCTTGCCGACACGCCGGCTGAGCTCGCGGTAAGCCCTCCTGATCTCCTCCTCAATGTCCTTAGGCATAGAAACACTTTCAATGAGCTTTCTTATCTCCTTGCTAGCCTCCATGTAGTCCTCTGGCTTAGCGGCACCTGCAGGAACGCGGCTGCGCAGTATCTCGTAGATCTTGTCGCGAATCCCGGTCTCTTCAATAAACCTCTTGTAAGCGTATGCCGTCACCGCGAAGCCTGGAGGCACGGGTATTCCAGCTTTTATCATCTCACCGAGGTTAGCGTTCTTGCCGCCTACAATTGGTACATCCTCTTTGGACAGCTCCTCAAACCACAAAATTATCTTCGTTTTCTTCTCGCTCATGTTCTCGTAAGTAGAAAGTTCATGACGATAAAAACCCAGCGTCATAAGTAGCAATACTATCCCTTTATCCTAACAAATAGTGCTTTTTAGATTTACAAGCATGGATGCCTTAAGGGATAGTGTGTGGTGCCTTTAAGGCTAGAAAATGCTAAAATAGTCGAGCAGAAAGGGTGTATATGCCCCCAATGACCGAAAGAGCCCCGAGAGGGGCAGGTGGGAGGGGGCATTTTTCAAGCGCTTGGCACCAGGCATTCGCAGAGCTTCTAACCATTAATTAGAGACAAGAGCCGGCACGCCCTTTTGAACCACCGACCTCGGGGTTATGAGCCCCGCGGGATACCTGGCTTCCCCACCCCGCTCCTGGTAGCGGGGGGTGGACTTTCAGGGCGTGCCGGCAGTATAGTTAATGCTAACTCCCAATTTAAATTTTTCAGTCGGGCTATCTCCGAGGAATAAAGCCGGTGACTGGCTCAAGGCAGATAAACAGTCGCTGTGAGGCGCCGGGGCCGGGATTTGAACCCGGGTTCCCTTTCGGGAAGCGGATTAGCAATCCGCCGCCTTGGGCCGCTCGGCCACCCCGGCTGATGATACGATATACTCAACGTTAATAAATTTTCTCTTGTCGTATCGGGATCTCTTGTTGCTTCAAATTCCTACTATAAGAGTGCAAAACGGAGATATGCCTAGTGTCTAGGTTCCCAAGTTAGGTTAAATCGGGTAGAATCTGCACGGCGCGGCACTAAAGGAGAGGCGAGATTACCGGTGTTTTTCCGAACATACCGAGGTCTATCTCCTCGCCCTCGTCGGCCGGTGCCAGGATTAATCGCAAACCGATAGACTTCCTTTTAAGCTGGTGTACGCTCCAGAGGTCTCTTAGCGTGCCTAGCAGGACTGCGTCCTCGGAGGTTTCGGGGATCACTACCATGTCTAGCCCAGCGACACAGTACGTGGTGTAATTCAGTAGGTGGCTGAATCTGAGCTGACTCGTTCTCGCGAGCTCCTTTAGGCGGTTGTCCTCCGCAAGCGGAAGCATAACCTCGTTGAATCCGGTAGTTCTGACGTGGGATGTTAAAGTTTCCAGCCTCGCGTTCAGCTCTCGTATTGCGGCAACTGTCCCCGGCAAAGTGAAAGTGACTCCGGATACCTCCTCGATGAGCGATGCCACGCTTCGATCCATCCAGGGTGAGAGCGAGAGATCTATGCCTGTAAAGTTATCGAAGCTTTCTTCTGCTTGTTTTTGCAACTCTAACAGCTTCGCTACTAGCTGGTCGCTCGGAACCTCCCTTCTGAACTCCTCCACATAGAGTAGACTCATGGTCACCCCTCTTTTCACGCTTTGAGTGGCAGGGAAGTAGGACGTTTGGAGCCGCGGTCCGAAGCTTACTGCAAAATGCGTTGCGAGGAGGTATGATTTCCCAGATATATGCCTTAAAACCCCCACTATCTTCTGATCTTGGCCTGGAGCGTACTCCACCGAGAGGAAAAGCTTCGGGTACTCTTGCAAGGCTTCGGCTACTGTTGCGGGGTCCCAGTCGGTTAAGGGTACTCCCACGTAGTTTATGCTGGCGTTTTCCGCGAGCTCTACGACGACGCGCAGGGAGCGCTCTAATTCCCGCGAGGATGCAGGAGGCAGGACGACCCTCCTGCTTAGAACCTTGTAGCTCTTTGTCTTGGTAAATGTATCGGTACTTTCGGCGAACCTGGTGATCGCTTGCTCGGCTTTGTCTCGGGAGGCGAGGTCTTCTTCTGTGAGGTGTAGCGCTACGGCGCGAATATCTATACTCGTCAAAGCGCCCCAACCTCGCGCAGGTGGTCTAGAAGAGCGTCCACGTCTTTAAATAGCCTGGTGGTGTAGTACTCGAAAAAGGGGCTGGATTCCTCGAAGGGGAATATCGCGTAGACATTCTTGTTGTGAGTATAACCGTACTTTATCTCGCTGAGAACCCCAGGTGACAGAACCTTCGTCGGGTAGAACACTATAATCATATCGCTCTGGTTTATCAGCTGGTAATCCCTCACTACAATTTGGTCTTTTATGTCGCCCACAGCGTCTAGTATCTCCTTAACCTTAATCTCCCCAACGCGCCCGTCAACTTCCACTTCAACTGTTTCTTTACCTTTAGCGACGGCTTCGTAAGCCCAATCGATCAGAACTGAGTCCTCGATCGATATAGGGTCGAATACCACCACGCCGCTGTCTTTCAGCTTCTGCTTGACTTCGTCCTTCTCTTTCCACACCTCCGGATTACCCTTTACGTGCGTGATCGGGTAGCTGAGATAGGCCTTCGGCAAGGGTTTACTCCCCGACTTACGAGCAGCCTCGACTTTGAATAGTATTCTTTCAAGCATGGATGGATCCTCACGGCGCGGAAACAGGTAGAAAGGCTTCCGCTGATATTCCGCAAGCATCCTAGTGATGAAAGCCTCCTCGTCCCTCCAGACAAGCACCTCCTTCAGCGTGAGCCTTCCGCTCCACGCGCTGTCGTGGAGAAGGTTTAGGTACACACTATGCGCGTTATCGATCACGTTTATGTACACATCTGGGTTCAGAGCGTTCACGTAATGGAAGTTGAACGCGTGCATTAGGTGCTTTTTCCACCGAAAGCAGACGTGGGTACTTATGCTCACAGCACTTCCCGCTGAGCGGAGACCTTCAACCTCTTTCAGGATGTCCTCGAACGTCGCGGCCCTTAGGTAGTCTAACGCGAGGGGATCCATGTCGAGAATCTTACCGTCTGGAATCTGAATTCCCAGATCGCTGGATTTTTTATACATCCTTGTCCCCACGTCTATTATCTTCAACGCGTCGTTTCTCGACTGAACTTCTTTGAGTAGACTGAGGCGGCCGCTACCGCTAATGCCCGTTACGAACGAAACTAAGGCTTCACCGCTCATTCCCCGGCACCCTCCCCTACTTGAGGTTCAGCCGTTTAACTAAGGCTTCTCCCTCATTAGACAACTTGTAGCCTATCGTGGGTCTCCCTTCCACGTAAATTAGAGTGGGTATAATGAGCCGCTTCCCGCTCAGTTCCCCTACAGCCTTCACGAACGCTTCCCTTGGGAGAGAAGTAAGCGAGAGAACCGAGGCGTGATCTCCCTCACCCCCGAGAATCGCGAGAGCCCTCAGCACGGCCATGCTCTCGTTGCTGATGTTTAAAGCTATATCGACGGCTGGCTTTTCGTTGCTTGCCTCTGAGGGGGGCCGCTGTATGGTAGAGGGCGGCTTCGCGATCACGGGTGTGGCGCTGACTGCCGTGGGTCTTGGGGTGACTTCGACCTCCACCTTGGGCGCGACTCTAATGGGCTGAGGCAGTGCGTTGATCTCTTTTAGTTCGGTGTAAGCTGTTGAGTAGACCTCTTCGGGGTAGGTGCAGTACTTATTAATGTACGTGAAAACCTCCTTCGTCTCCTTTATACCCTTAACCTGCATCCACCGTAGCACTACACGCCTACGCTCAATCTCCCTGTAGAGATCCTCTACTCTCTTGCCTGTCCTCTCCGCGATGAGGCGCAGATGGTAGCTCTCCGCGACAACCCTATGGACATCCTTAGCCGGATCCCACCTCACAACCTCCCTGTACTTCTCGTAGTCCTCCACCTCCCAAACATGCTTTACTCTCCTGGCAAACCCCCCGCTTGGGAGGATGGTCCTCTCGGTCATTATAGCGATGTTCAGGGAGGGGATGTACGCCGGGGACACGTCCATGGGCGGGCTAGTGAGCCGTTTAACGGCTCGGTCGAGCGAGTCCGCGTGCATCGTGGACATGCCGCCGTGCCCCGTGCTCATGGCCTGGAAGAGCACGAAGGCTTCGTCGCCTCTCACCTCCCCCACGATGATGTAGTCTGGTCTGTACCTCAGTGACACCTTCACGAGGTCATAGAGCGATATCTCCCCCACTTTGGACTCCCCAAGCCCGTAGCTCTCCCTGCTGACCAGCTGAACCCAGTTCTCGTGCGGTAGGTTGAGCTCGGGGGTCTCTTCAATGGTCACGATCTTGAAACCTGGCTTGAAGAAGTTTGCAATCGCGTTCAGCAAAGTCGTCTTGCCAGCGGCGGTGGCGCCTATAACCATTAGCGTCATTCTGTTCTCGAGCATAACCCAAAGGTAGGCCGCAGTCCAGTCGTCGAGGTTACCGCTCTCAATCATCTCTACGATGGAAAGCGGCTTCTCGCGGAACTTCCTTATTGTGAACGTGCTCCCCCTCGGCGAGACCTCCTCACCGTACGTCGCAGCCAGCCTGTGCCTACCGGGAAGCATGGCGTCAACTATGGGAAATGCCGCTGAAATGTGCTTCCCAGACATGTGTGCCAGTTTAACTATGAACTCACGGAGGTAGTCCCTGCTCCTGAAAACAATGTTGGTTGGTATGCTCTCGTAGTCCCTGTGCCATACGTGTATGGCCCTGTCGACGCCGTCGCAGCTAATGTCCTCGAGCTTGTAGTCCCTCATGAGGACCTCTATCGGACCGTAGCCTACCAGGTCTCGCTCTATGTAGTACAGAACCTTACCCCAGCTCTCCTCGCTGATGCCCCTGAGCGACCCCTTGTATTTCTCGGCGAGCCTCTTGGCCTCTTCCACAACGTGCTGCCTAAGGTCGACGTCGAACGATGCAGGTGGTTCCAGCTCGACGCTGAGGATATCTATCAGCTTTTCCACGGCCTTCCTCTCCTCCTCTGTCAGCTGAACCTCTTCTACGAAGTAGGCCCGCTGGTTGCCTGCCTCGGGTATCTCCACGATCTTAACTTTAGCGAAAGGCTCCACCACCCAGTACTCGTCGATGACTTTGTAATCCTCCCTTACGGGCAAGTAGATTACATTCTCCTCGATTTTTTCTTCGGCTGAGCCCCTGCTCTTAGCCTTCTTAGCTTTGCCTTTAGGCATTCTATGTCTTTTCCGCACGGAACAGTATTTATTACTAACCCTACCGGCTCCTCGCGAGCACTAAACATTAATTTCGAAGACTTACAGTATAATGATCACATGGTTTCGCTGGACGGCTTGGCGGCCGCGCCTGGCTCATCCACCCCTTCACTGATCCGGGGCCCCCTCTTCGGGGTACTCATGGGCTCCGCGCCTTCGGCCCGCCCCGCCACCTTGCTTGGGCTGTGCGGCGGGGCTCCGCCTCGGCGCCTCGAATCGCCTCTTCACACCGCGCGCGGCACCCGGCAAGCGGCTCATCGCTGTGTCGCCGTGCCGGGAACTGGGGCCGGGGCCCGCACGTCGCTGGGCTACCTCGCTATGCTTCGAGGGGCTCCGTGGACCAGCGCCCTGGAGGTGCGCAGCCAGCTTCTCAGCGCCTCCAGCTGCTTCTCCGCATCGCAGGCCTCTAGGAAGAGCTTGGCGGCGTTGGCGCAGGCTGCCCAGTCCCTGCCGTAGACTAGGCCGCACTTGGAGCATCGGTAGTAGCGCTTCCCCAGCTCTACGCCCCGAGCTCCGCAGACCGGGCACTGCCTCCCGCTGACGTTGTTGTCAGGCTCAAAGTACTTTGCTCCCTCGTAGAGCGCTAGGTTCTTCAGTCGTTCTGCAACTCTGAGGAGTGTTCGCTGTAGTTGTGAGCCTTTGAGGGACTCGGCACGGGGCACATCCGCAACGATGACGACGAGGTAGCCCCGGTCCCTCAGCCTCCTCACCAGGCTCCTCATTTCCCTGAGCACGCTCCTGATCCAGTCGTCGTTGACTTTCCTCACCTTCCTCGAAGCCTGCCTAGCTATGCGCTCAGCCTTCTCCGGAGTCAGGTTCATCTTCGCCCTCAGCCTCTCCGCCAGCCTCAGCGCCTCCTCCACCGCGTAGCCCCTCCCCATCCTCTGCAGCTTTTCGACGTCCCTCTGTTGCCTGAACCTCCTGACGGCGAGCTCCCAGCTACCCAGCTTGGAGTAGCTACGCATAATGGCCGCCAGCAGTCTCAACATTGTCATGTTGGGAGACCTGAGTACGCGTTGCGCCAACAACTTAGCGCCACCATCGAAGGCGAAGACCATCATGTATAGTCCGTGAGAGCTGTTCACATCTATAGCGATCACTGCGAGCTTGGAATTGCCGTCCCACCAGGCAGGCCTGACCGCGCGGTGAGCCACTAGCCTCAGCCTCCCTTTGCTCGTCAGCCATAGCGTCAGCTTCACGTCCTCGAAGCGCTGGGTGTCCTCCAGCACTGCCCTAATCAAGGAGGGTCTCAGCCTCACCGCGACGCCAACACTTGGAATGCGGAGCTCTCCCTTGGAGGCGTTGAGCGCCGCAGCGGCGTTATCGCCGCCGTGAAGCACTATGCCGCCACTGACTACCTTGACAAGTAACGGTATTGGCGGCGGGGTGAACCTGCTGCGCTTCTTGCTCTTCTCCCTAGCCTCCGCGAGCATCTTGCACCACTCCACAGCGTACCAGAGCAGCCCCTTCGGCAGCCCAGACGTCTTTGAGGCTTCCTCGATCAGCTCTCTGCCGAACCTCTCCGGCTCCCTCCTGAACGCGTCACCATACTTCCTTTCGAGGTCCTCGCAGGCCCGCTCAACCGCAGAGGCAACGCTGAAGTAGAGGCTCCGAAGCCGAAGCCTCACTGCTCTGTTCGCCTTGACCTCCCAGACCCTGAACGCCTCGACGCGCTTCTCGCCGTTTCTACTCCCCTTACCCTCCCCGCTCATAGTCTCACCTCCTTTCACCTGGGAGGCCGGGCCTCTCGCCGCGGCCCCCATCCGCCCCCACGCCCAGAGGCGTGAGGTGCGGGGGAGCCGCAGCACAGCCCAGCCCCCAGAGGTGTGCGCTGCTGCGTGGTTGCCGTAGCGTCTCACACCCTGTGAGCTAGCGGTGGCTGAGCCTAGTGTGAAGTAGTAGCGAGCCTCGAGGCAGCCTGTAGAGCTCCGGCATTGCTGTTAACACTACACGCAACGGCATCTCACAGCCTGTGAGCCCGGCCCCAGCCTGCCGCGCGCGGCCCCAGGCGCGGGGCTTCGATGCGGCCCTCCCGCCGAGCCCGCCCAAGCCCAGCGGCGCCAAAGCTGCAGTAGCGGCCCGTCCACCCCCGAGGGCAGGGGGCCGGCTGCCAGGGGGCGGGGAGCAGCCGAGGGCCGCCGAAGCAACCCCTCCCCGGGGAGCCTTATCCCCGGTCACGCGATCCGGGGCCTCGGCCCCCGGGCCAGCCGGCTTGCGGGCGGGCACTACCGGCCCAGAGCCGGGCCACGTGGGCGCGGCCCCGCATGCCGGCACCTTCACGCCTCCGCGCTGCGGCCGGTGGCTCGCGCGAGCCCCAAAAGCCGCGGCGCCTCACCGGCGTAGCCCGCCGCCCCCTTGCGGGGGTCCGGCCACCCACGCAACCCCGCTCCCACCACGTCCCGGAGGAGCGTGAATGGTGGGGTTGCGTGGGTAAAAAAGGGGTTGTTTTCGGCGGCCCCGGCCCAATGGCTCCGCCGCCTATCCCCCCTCAACGCTAGCGCGCTGGAGGCGGTGCAGCCTAGGTGCCCGGGGCCCGCTGGCCTGATTCGAGATGCTTTGCCCCCTCCCGCCCACTTTCTTTTCCCCGAGAGTGCAGGCGCCCCCTCTTCCCCCGCTACGGGCGCCAGTTTTCTCGGGGAAGCACCCTGGCCCGCCTCCTTGGCCGGCTCACCCCTTCACCGGCCGTTGCCTGCGGCAGCGGGCCTCCATACCCTCCTTGGACAAGGGGGGTAATATTTGCTACGATGATTACCCTGAAAGTATAACATCGTTGCGCTTTGCCGAAGGCTGGCTGCTTCTCCAGGGCCTACGGCTACGTGCGCAGGGCGAGGATATGCAGTCACATCGCCACCGTCATGCTCCTCAGGAGGCAGCTCCGGCTCCGCGCCGGATGAGCCACAAAGCGGCATCGCCGCAAACCAGCTCCTCGATGCTGTAGCCGAGCAGTCCGTAGGCCCTCTACGCCAGGTAGACGCAACGGGTGTCGCCGATCACCGCCTCCCTGACGAGGCCTGCTGAGCGGAGCCTCTCCTGCGCCGAGGCGATGTACCTTGTCTTCCTCGTGGCGAAGGCCCTGCTGAGCGGCTTCGGCTCGCGTAGGCGCCACAGGGTTTTTGCGAGGCCTGTCAGCTCCAACCACATGGCGACGCTCTCCCAGACCTCCCTTTCTACCTCGACCATCAAGGTTAAACGCAAAAGAGGGGGCTATATGTGTTCACATAAGCTGTGCTTACCTAGGCTATGTCAATGCGCCGTGCTCAAGCAGACGGAGCGAGCGCAGATAATCCGCGTCCGCGCCACGCTGGCCAAGAGGAAGAAGTTGAGCCGAGAGACCTCGGAGAGGGGCCTGAGCCTCCCGGAGTACCTCTGCCTCAAGCTCCTCGGCTGAAGACAGTAAAGCCTTTTTCCTCTATCCCCCACCTTACCTGACTACCACGCATGCTGTGATATTAGTAGCCCGGGCCGCGGAGATGCTGCTCGAACACCCTCCCGCAACCCCCCTCCAGCCCGATGGAAGCTGGGAAGACGCAGTTCGAATACGAGAAGAATCTAGGGAAAATCTAAAAATAGCATTGCTTAGGTATTAGATAACGGATGAACGCATGCTAGAGAGCTTGGCGTATGGTGTTTTCGGCTGGGCCGGAGAGGCGCTCCTTAAGATGATGCCGAGCTTGAAGAACGACATCGCATCAGCGGACATGAAAGTCTACCCTCCAGCCTATGCCGCTAGGTGTATCCTGATCTCGCTTATAGCTCTAGTATTAGGCTTCGCGTTTGATGCGCCGCTTGTCGTGATGATGAGCAGGTTAGGGGCGGGTGTGTTTCAGGTCGTCTCCCTCTCGATCATGGTCCCTCTACTCATCGCGTCCTTGACCTTCATTTTTCTCCTGTTCTATCCGAGGATTAAGGTCTCCTCCCGTCAGTCCAGGTTTGACCTTGAGATACCTTACCTCTCCGTGTACATCACGGTGATGGCTACTGGTGGGATCTCCCCGTACACTAGCTTCGAGAGGCTCGCGAAAGCGCCTAAGGTGCTTTTCCAGGAGATAAAAAAGGAGGCCACGCGCTTCTTCATAAGCGTGAAGGCGATGGGTATCGACCCTCTGACGGCTATAGAGGAGAGCGCTAAGAGGGTCCCCCACAACGGCTACAAGCAGCTCATGCTCGGCTACGCCGCAACACTTAGGGCAGGTGGGGATGTGATACACTATCTTCAGAGGCAGACTGAGGTCATGCTTCGAGAAAGGGTCGCCCAGGTCAAGACCGTTGGGGAGAGGATCGGGGCCCTTATGGAGTCCTACATGGCTGTCGTTCTCCTGAGCTCAATGACCCTGTACGTGCTCTATGTTGTGAACATGGCCCTGTCGCAGGCTGGGCTCGGGCTTCAGCAGGGAGCCTTCCAGTTCGTACTCGTCTCGTACATAGTGATGCCTATGCTCTCAGGGCTCTTCATCTACCTCGCTGACCTAATGCAACCTAAGTACCCTGTGTACGATAGCACCCCCTACTTGGTGTTCTTCGCAGCGGGTGTCCCGCTGACCACCTTCCTTTTTGTCGCCACGACACTCCCGTTCCTTGCTCCACCCCTGTCCACCGCCCTAAAAAGAGCCTTCGCGCCATTCACAGCGCTTGTGGAGGGGCTCACGAGGGCTCTGGGCATGGAAAAAGGGTATGAGGCCGGCGTGGGGATGGTGATCTCCCTCGGGATAGGTCTCCTCCCAGGCATGGTCGCCGACAACCTGTCGACGTTGAAGTTCGGTGGTATACAGTACGGCCTCACGAGATTCCTTCGGGACCTCGTGGAGGTGAGGAAGACCGGAATGGCCCCCGAGAGGTGCATCATAAACCTGAAAGACCGCGATTACGGGAGGTTCAGCCCGTACCTCAAAGAGATGGCTACACAGGTTGGCTGGGGGGTTTCCCTGAGCAAGATATTTCAAAGGTTCTCACGGGGGATGAAGAATTGGTTTGCGCTGATCTCAATGTTCCTGCTTGTTGAAAGCATCGAGGTTGGTGGCGGTACCCCGCAGACGCTCGAAGCACTGGCGAGCTACGCTGAGACGCTAGAGCAAGTGGAGAAGGAGAAACGGGCAGCTCTGAGGCCACTTATGCTAATGCCTTACGTTGGTGCTTTGATAATCACGGTAGTCGTGCTCATACTCATAAGCTTCATGGGATCGATGCTTAAGTTCGCCGGTCAGAGCATATCTACCGAGCAACTTATATCCATGTTCCTCCCGCCCGTGATCATCAACAGCTACATGATGGGCCTGGCAGCCGGCAAAATAGGCTCCGAGAGGGTCTCGGCAGGCTTCCTTCACGCGTTCCTGCTCCTCTTGGCGAACCTGGTGGCCATGATCATAGCACCGCAGATCACTGTGGGGTTGATGCCAAAAATTTAGCTGAGGGTTGTTGGGCCTTGGCAATAGTTATCGCGGGCACTCCCGGTGTTGGAAAGACTACCGTGGCTCGTCTCCTTGCCGAGCGCACCGGGAAGCCCTACGTTGATCTTGCAGAAGTTGTCAAGCGCGAGAAGTTCTACACCGCGTACGATGCCGTGCGGGAATCGTACATCGTGGATGTCGAAAGACTAAGAGGATACTTAGAGAAGACGCTAACTTGCAACGAGATCATCGACACGCATGTGGTCGAGGCGCTCCCACCGAGCAAGGTGTCGGTAGCCATAGTCCTTAGATTGGATCCCCTAGTTCTTCGCGGGCGCTTGATTAAAAGGGGGTATCCTGACCTGAAGGTCCGCGAGAATGTTGAAGCCGAAATCCTTGACGCCGTGTTGATCTCCGCGGTGCAGAGCATAGGTGAGGAGAGAGTCTACGAGGTGGATACTACGGGGAAGTCCATTGCAGAAGTTACTGAAATAATTACACAAATTTTAACTAAAAATGGTAATTTATACAGACCTGGAGGCGTTAATTGGCTAGAAAAGTACTATTTTCTCATCGGGAAAGAGGGGGGAATTATTTAAATTTTGAGAGTTGATGTGGATTTCGTAGGGAGATGACGGGGAGAAATCGCGGGGTGAGAGGAGGAGGCGTCGGCCGCCACCTGATAGTGGAGATGTTTGAATGCGACCCTGTGGCACTGGACAGTATCGATGTAATAAAGACGGCGCTACTCGACTCAGCAGTGGCTTCAAATAGTACAGTTGTGAGCTTTGACTTCTACAGGTTCAAGCCTCACGGTGTCAGCGGGTACGTTCTCATAGCCGAGTCGCACATCTCCATACACACATGGCCTGAGTACGGTTATGCGGCCATCGACGTTTTCACATGCGGTGAGCACACAGACCCGTGGAAAGGTTTAGACATGCTGAGGGACCGACTCAAGGCTAAAAAAATGACTGTACTAGAAATAGTTCGGGGTGTAGGCATCGAGAGCTACGAGGGATACTGGATACCACCCGAGAAGCGGAAGGAAGAGAAAGTAGTTGCCACAGCCCCTTAAAACGTCAAACACCATGTTTTCTTTCCCATATCTCCACGGTCCCTAGCCACTCCAGCACAGCAGGTTTCTTCACTTTCCGGTCCACGGCGAGGAGGAGATAACCCCCAGCGGGCAAAGCGTAGCAGGAACCCCCGTTTTTACCCTGCAATAGCAGATCGGCGAGTGACCTGTGCGGAGCAAGAAGAGAGTGCATTCGTGTCGCCGCTGACTAAAGACTCCTGAGGGAGGACTATGTTTATTCTGCAAGGAAACTCCGAACAGTGAAGGGAGCAGATGAACTGGGCACCACGTGGAGATAGCGAACGCATAACATTTTTATTGACCGTGAATTTTTCTTCAAGGAGAGAGTTATGAGAAAGTCTAAGGAGAAAGGCCGCTCAGGTTCGAAGAGGCCTCCAGAGTTGAAGAAGCCCGATTGGGTTGACGCAAGCCCGGAGCAGGTTGAGAACCTTGTCGTCTCGCTTTACAGGAAAGGTTATCCCCCATCGATGATCGGCCTGATTTTGCGCGATCAATATGATATCCCTCTCGTTAAAGCCGTGACGGGTAAGAGCATTCTTCAGATCCTGCGCGAGCGTGGACTTGCTCCGGAGGTGCCGGAGGATTTAATGAACCTTATTAGGAGGGCTATCAGGATCAGGAAGCACCTAGAGGAGCACCCGAAGGATTACCACTCGAAAAGAGGTCTACAGCTGGTAGAGAGTAAAATCCACAGGCTCGCTAAGTACTACAAGAGGGAGGGGGTACTCCCACCTGACTGGAAATACGAGCCAGAAAAGATCGCTCTCTACACCTAGGCGAGTGTAAAATCTCTGGTCATCCTTCATGCTCAGTCGTCTTGAGGCGTTCCTAAACCATTCTCGCGAGTTTTTAATGTACTTGAGAGAAGCTGGAGAGCCGACGCTAGTAGTTTCGCACTACGATGCTGATGGGCTCTCCTCAGCCTCCATCTTCGCCTGGGTGCTCCTGCAGCTGGACGTGCCTTTCCAGCTAGTATTTGTCGAGCAGACGTACCCGGAGACCCTCGAGCAACTTCCCATCAAGGATTATTTATCAATAATCTTTCTCGACCTGGGCAGCGGGTATAAGGGGCTGCTCAGAGAGCTTGCACCTAACAAGAGGATTATGATAGTCGACCACCATGTCCCCTCAACCCCAGACAGATGGGAGCAGCTCATAGAGGTAAACCCCTACCTGGTAGGTGTCGATGCCTCGACACAAACAAGCTCCTCAACGCTCTCCTATGTTATAGCCTCTCGCATCATCAACGCCGACGAGCACCTAATTCCCGTTGCCATCGCCGGCGCACTAGGCGATAGGCTGGATGTTGGGGAAAAATCGTCGCTGACTGGGCTCAACAGGGAGGTTTTAGAGGAAGGGAAGCGCAAGGGGGTTATCGGCGAAACAATATCCCTAAGACTTTTCGGGTCTAAGAGGAGGATACTCGTCGACGCGCTGGCCTCCACCCTCGACCCGTATATTCCTGGCTTATCGGGAAACCCTACAGCCTGCGTAAAGTTCCTTGAGAGCATAGGAATCAGCCCGCGGGATGGAGACACGGCGCGGCAGGTAGGTTCATTAAGTCATAGTGAAATCAAACACCTGGCTTCAGAGCTCGTAAAATACATGATAAGTCAGGGGGTTAACGTAAAGGAAGCCGAGAAAATTTTCGGGTATAACTACTATCTCCTCCGAGAGGCCGACTCAAGCCCCCTCAAGGATTTGAGGGAGTACGCGTACGTGCTCAATGCCTTAGGGAGGCTGGATCAATACGGCACTGCGTTATCGTTGAACTTCGGACACCGGGGGATCTTCATTGTGAGGGCAGAAGAAAGTATAAAAGAGTACAGGAGAATTCTTGCAAGGCAGCTGAGCAGAATTCTGGAACAGAAAGACTCCCAGTTCAGCTCCGGCCAAAATAGCGTGGTGTACCTGATAGATGAAGATCTGCCGAAAATCACAGGCCCCGTGAGTTCCATACTGGCCAGCGAGTTTGCTCATACGCTGCGCGCAGCAGGCAAGAAAATTGTGGGCGTAGCCTCCCCGCTGAAGAGCGGGAAAGTTAAGATCTCGTTGAGGCGACTCGACGACTCAATCGATCTGGGTTCTCTACTGCAGAAGCTCGCAAAGGAGATGAACTTTACGGGTGGAGGCCACCCGGCTGCTGGAGGAGCGCTTGTCGATGAAGAGCTATTCGAAGAGCTGATCAAAAGGCTGTAGCACAGATGATCAGGAGGATAAAGCTCAAACTGATGCTCCCCCTATCTCTTGAGGCTTTCAGAGCTCTACGACTAGACGATTTTAGTACCCCTCTAGTGCGGATAAACTCTAGGCACCACAATGGGAAAACCCTTTACACCATATACTCCCACCCGCGCAAGGTAGGCGAGGTTAAAGGGATAGTCAATGAAATCCTGCGCCTTTCCCGAATTTTCGAGACAATAGAGGCGGGCCCGCCGGGACTCGAACCCGGGACCTGCGGCTCCGGAGGCCGCCACGCTTCCTAGCTACGCCACGGGCCCTCATGTAAACCTTTGCCCGGAGTCTTAAGCTTTTCACCCATTTTTGACCGTCCCGACGCGAGCACGGAAGCGCACTCTGTCCAAAATGATTGATAGCTTATAGAGTATTCTTGCTATAGCCCTAAAATTTTTTAACCGGTGTTACAACACTACATTTGGCGAAAAGTTATGAGCGAGCAGGTTTCAGAGGTCAAGCTAGATCACATTGATAAAAAAATACTTGAAATGCTTCAAGACAACGCTAAGACGCCGTATTCGCAAATCGCGAGTCAGCTCGGAATATCTGAGGCGACCGTTCACCTCAGAATTAGGAAACTGGTCAACGCTGGTATAATAAAGAGGTTTCAAGCCGTCGTAGACCCTGAGAAAGTTGGGAAGAAAGTCACAGCCATTATAGCCGTGATAGCTATACCACAAAAGTACAACCAAGTTTTAAAGCAGCTCGAACGGATGCCTGAGGTCTACGAAATATACGATGTCACAGGAGAGTACTCGACGATACTGAAAGTAAGGGTGAGGAACAAGGAGGATCTGGCGAAGCTTATAGACGAGATAGGTGGCATCGACGGTGTCGAGAGCACGAAGACCATGTACGTGCTACGAGTGATTAAGGAGGATACTAGGATTAAGATAGACTGAGAGAGGCCGGAAAACTAAAAAGTACCATTCCTCTCCTCTTACCTGTGGCTGAAGACGTCAAAAAAGCGATGAGCAGTATAGCCGAGTACATAGCTAAGGCTGCGAGCGAGATAGATGGCGAAATGACCAATAGATTCCTCAAATTACTGACTTCAGCTCTAGCCAACAAAAACAAGATCTTGGTCGTGGGAGCGGGACGAAGCGGGCTTGTTGCACGAGCTTTCGCCATGAGGCTCATGCACCTAGGCTTCGATGTCTACGTTGTGGGAGAGACCATCACCCCATCCGTTCGTGAAGGCGATATCCTGATCGCTGTTTCGGGTTCAGGAAGCACGCAGATCGTGCTCTCCGTAGCGTCTGCCGCTAAGAAGGCTAAGGCCTTAGTCGTTGCCGTAACATCGTTTGAGGACTCTCCCCTTGGTAAGTTGAGCGACTTCATAGTCAAGGTACCTGGGAGAACTAAAGTGGCTACGGAGACAGACTATTTCGCTAGGCAAGTTATGGGGCTCTACGAGCCGCTGGCGCCACTGGGAACCTTATTCGAAGACACCGCAATGGTGTTTTTCGACGGCGTGATATACGCGTTGATGAACCTTCTAGGCATACGCGAGGAGGACTTGAAGAAAAGGCACGCAAACGTTGAAGGGCTATAATCCGCATAATCATCATCTGCGCCCGTGCCGAGTAAGAACTAGTGGGTTTATGCCGTAAAGCTCGAAGAAACTTCTCGCCTCCGGCTCTGCCGCTCTTTCGTCAAGGAGGAAAACTCTCACCCTGTCGTGCTCAGATCTCACGCCTCTACCAATTATCTGGATGACTTTCATCAAGCCCGGGTACAAGAACACCTGCTTCCAGGCCCACTCTCTGTTTCCAGTGGAGGCTTCGAGGACCCTGACCAGGCGCTGATTAACAGGGGAGGGTGTCGGAACCGGTAAGCCGGCAATGACTATCGTGTCTACTAAGCTCTGCTTCATCAACCTAAACTCCACCCCCTCCGAAAACTTCCCCCATGCAACAATCATCAGGAGGCACTTCTCGTTCTCGATCAGGAACTCCACCATTTCATCTAGGGTTGTATCGTGTCTCTCCATCAGTCTTGGCCTAGCCTTCAGGTACGGGAGCACCTCAATCATGAAAGAGTACGATGGAAAAACGACGAGCACATGTCTAGCATCGGGATCCTCGAAAACTGCTTCAATAGCCTGAGCATAGCGCCTGTAGAGCTCGGCAGTTCTGAGGACATACCTGGACGATAACCCTGGCACGATTACTAGTGTGACATTTTCCCCCCAAGTAAACGGGTATGTCGCTTCAACGACACGCTCCTTTTCGACACCAAGTAGTGCCGCGTAGTATTCCGCTGGAGGGAGCGTGGCAGACAGCAAAACGGAGGCCCTTACACTATGAAAAACCCTCCTAGCGATCCTCGGTACGTTGTAGAAATACACTTTGAAGGCTTTACCCTCGCTGTCGTTTAACGCTAAGAGCACAGAATCGCTTGGAAGGTTCTCGACACTTTTAATGAACTCCGCCACCTGCCACGTAGCGGACAACACTCCTATTCTTCTCTCAATGCTCAAGGCGAGCCTGCTTAGGCTTGCTGAAGCCGGAGCGATTTCCAGAAACTTCTCAGCAGGGATTTCTGCCCCCTCGTCTGTCGCTGTCCTATCAAGAAGCGCCATCAGGGATTTTAAAGCCTCCCTGGTTTCCGCAACCTCGTCCCCGCCAAACCTCTGAACCTCTCCTATCGCAGAAGCTAAAACAGAGCCATTAAGCCTGCTACTTAAGCTATCCGAGATAAACGTAGGTAAGTTGTGTGCCTCGTCAATGACCAAAAGAGTTTCCGAGAGATTTACACGGCCTCTTTCCACTATAAGATTAAAAAGTGCCGGGTTGAAAAAGTACGAGTAGGAGGCTACGATCAATCTGGCTTTCTCCAAAGCCCTCAAGGCTATCTCGTATGGGCAGATGCCGCTTTCGCGCCCCATCCTCCTCATGAGCGGCGGCGTAAGAACCTGCGGTAGCTCGAGATTAGACGCGCCTTCACCATACGGGCACTCACCACTTGCTCGCTTCAATGAGCAAAACTTCATGAAGCGATTGTAATCCATGTCCGCTACAAGCTTGCCGGGAAAAAGGCATAGATCCTTCCTGCTGACCAAAGTGACGGCAGTGATATCCACGCCTTTATCAGTAAGCCTTAGAGCCTCGCGGATGGGCGCTTGAAACTGACTCTTCGTGTGCGCCAAGTACGCTATGCGTGGGACGCCAGAGGCCAGAGCCCCAGCCAGTACTGCAGCGGTTTTCCCAAAGCCTACCGGGTAGCGGGCAATCAGCACTTTAGAAGCTGAGACGCTTTCATAAACTAGTCTCGCTAGCTCTAGCTGACCGCTACGCGGATGATCGTACGGAAAGACCTCCTTTATTCTCGCTACAACCTCTTCCATGAACTTGAATGAGAATAGCTAACCTATGCCTTAAAACTTCTGCTACCCCAATTATGACCCCGCAAATATTGTGCCTCGCGAATCATTAGGATATAACCCGAGGGGCAGGCTTGCTCCAGCCTCTTGTTTTTGCTTAGTTAAAGCCGTCTCGAAGCACACTGCGTCAGAGGGCTGTGAGCGGAGATTATATATTTGTGGCGCGCAATAGAGATTCTTCGATGAGTGTATGGATGAGAAGCTCCTCAGGTATTTCAGGGAAGTCTTGGGGGCTGTAACGTTAGCTGTACTTATAGCCAGCGCTTACTACTCCTACAAGGTCCTTGCGTATGTTCTGAACTGGGAGCCGGGCACCCAGCAGATGTACACCTCATACATGACCACGCTAATTTACCTTCTTTTCACGTTAACGTCGCTCTTCCTGTTCTACGAAACTCTCAAGCGAGCGGCTGAGCAGCGTGCTTAGAGAAGATGTTATCGTCGACTGGATAACGTCTGCTTTTAGAATTGAAAAAAGCGATGCTGTTGCAATAGAAACCTCGGGTGCCGGAAGCTTAGTCGTGAACGTCGACGCATTTGACTCAGAAATCCACTGGCCACCTTTTTTGAGCGCGTATATGGCTGGCCGCAGAGCCTACATAGCCTCAACGAGCGACGTGATCGTAAAGGGGGGTAAGCCTGTAGCCGTTCTCGTCTCCTTGAGAATACCCTCATCGTTCAGCATAAACACTGTGAAGAGTTTCGTTCTCGGCCTTGAGAGCGCCGCGTCCGAGCTTGGCGCGCGCTATCTAGGCGGAGATACCGACGTGGCTCGGGGTGGGTCATTCAGAGCTGAAGTGATCAGCATAGGGGTGCCTGCTGGCAAGATCCTTCACCGTAAAGGGGCTAAGCCCGGCGACCTCCTCGCGATCTCGGGCTGCGTGGGCACTTCGAGTGTAGTGTTCAAAGCGCTAGCCGGCGAGCTGGACAGCCAGCTCCTAGAGAGCGCTCTAAGTGACTGGATGAGTCCGCAGTGGCCTCGCCTAAAGGCATGGTTCGAGGTAACCCGCTTCTTAAGCGCTTCGATTGACAACAGCGATGGCCTAGCTCTCACCCTGCACTACCTCGCTGAGAGCTCCGGCGTGAGACTTGTACTTGACGAGATACCCATTTGTAGCAAGCCTCTCGAGGTTTTAGGCGAGAGTGGCGCCCTCGAAAGCTCCTTGTATCAAAGCGGAGAGGAGTACAACTTCGTCTTTGCCTTCCCTAAAGAGCACGAATGGGTGGCCGAAGCGCTTGGCGCTAGGATTGTAGGTAGGGTAGTGGAGGGGCGTGGAGTTTACTTGAACGGGTACGGTGAAGTTGCTAAATCAGGCTGGATCAGCGGAGAGGGGTATTATAGGAGAGCATGACGGTTGCGGTGCTTATAGACGGGTACACGGATGAGCCTGCGGGCCTCGGCGTCCCACCCTATATCGACGTATACCCTCGATACCTTGCGGGCGCGATCTGGCACGCCGATAAGACCGCGAAGCTCTACTACTTCACGATCGACGCATATCGCTCAAACGAGACGAGCATCTCCAGTATAATCGCCAAAGCAGACCTCCTCATAGTTATCGGCGGCGTTGTCGTCCCTGGGCGATACCTCGGCGGCAAACCCATAACTCCTCAAGAGATAATCTCAATACCAAAGAAATACGAAAAGCCCCTCAAGGTTCTCTGCGGCCCAGTAGCCCGCTTCGGGACCGCGCTGCGGGGTGGGGAAAGAGCAGTTCACCCGAAGGCTCTCGAGGAAGCATACGACCTCATCATCAGGGGCGATCCAGCGCATGTAATTTACGAACTACTCGTCGAGAAGAGCGTTGAAAAAGTGAACCCGTTCAAACTACCTTCCGACTACCGCCTAACGGACATATTCGCGGTGAAGGGGGCAAGAGTGGTGCTACAGCACCCCAACCTAGGGTTTAACTTGACAGCAGAGATAGAGACCTTCAGGGGCTGCCCTCGGTGGCTATCCGGCGGATGCTCTTTCTGCATCGAGCCACGCCTCGGTCGAGTAGTGTGGCGCGAGCAGGAAGCTATAGCCTCAGAAATCAGGGCTCTCTACGAGCTAGGTGTCCGAGCCTTTCGGCTCGGGAGGCAGAGCGACTTCCTGGCGTACAAGGCTAAAGGCGTGAATGAAGTGGAGTACCCTGAGCCGGCCCCTGAGGAGCTCGAGAAGCTCTTCCAGGCGGTGAGGAGGGCCGCACCAAGCCTGGAAACATTACACATTGACAACGTGAATCCGATGACGATAGCTCTCCACGAGGAGAAGGCTGAGAGAGCAATCAAGATCATCATTAAGTATCACACTCCCGGTGACGTCGCGGCTTTTGGACTAGAGAGCGCTGACCCGATAGTATCTAGGGAGAATAACCTCGGGAACAGCGCGGAGGATGTTCTGAAGGCCGTCGAGATCGTGAACCACCTAGGTAAACGGAGGGGTTGGAACGGGCTGCCGGAGCTCTTACCTGGGTTAAACTTCGTGTTAGGCTTGAAGGGAGAGACGAAGAAGACCTTCGAGTACAATAAGGAGTTTCTTGAAGAAATCCTCAGGAGGGGGCTACTGGTGAGAAGGGTCAACATAAGGGAGGTCCTTCCCCTACCGGGCACGCCGATGTGGAATATAGGGGACAAGATAGCTAAGAGGCACAAGAAGTTCATTCTAAGCTTCAAGAGATGGGTTCGCGAGTACTTCGATGTTGAAATGATGCGAAGGCTTTTTCCTAGGGGAACAGTGATCAGGAGGTGCTACATCGAGGCGATTGTTGATGGAAAATTCGTTGCGAGACCTACTGGGAGCTACCCGGTAACGGTATTTCTCGATGAAGGGAAAGTGGGCTCAAGAGTGGAGTGCGTCGTATACGACCATAAGGCTAGGAGCCTACTCGGCGCGAAAATGCCTCTCACTACGCGCAACAGGCGAGTGCGTCGCAATGCTACCTTTTAGGTTTTCCCTGTTTTCTTCCCGTGTTCGACCCGCGTCTTCCCTCGCTTCCAGCGGACTTGAGAAGGGGTTGCGGGAGGGTGTTCGAGCAACCCCTTGAGGCTCTCAGCTCACCGCGGTCACGGCACCTGTGAACGCCTATAAACTCCCTCATGCGCTTGGCTGTGATGGTCGAGGTAGACAGGGAGGTGTGGGAGAGCGTGGCTAGGTGGCTCGAGCTGACTGGATTGACGGCTATGCTCTGGAGGCTCAGGCAGCCCAAGCCGCTCAGCAGGGCCTTCGCCACGAGGAACACCAGGCACATCGCCTCGGCCTTGGAGAGGCTGCGCTCAGCCGGCTTCGTGAAAGAAGCGGTAGTCGGCAATGTGAGGTACATCTACCTCACCGAGCGGGCGTGCGGCCTCCTCTCGCTGCTCGGCTACAGCATCGAGGAAGTGGCCTGCGGCGATACTGCCCTGAGGCTCCTGAGGCACTGCGGGAGTGAGCCGGCGGCTACCCCGGGCTGAGCGTCTTCTGCTCCACTCCTAGGCCGACCGCAAGGTTCTTGAGCCTAGCCTTCATGCCGCTCCACGCGTCCTTGCTCGCCGCTCAGCCACCCACCCATACGCTCAGCCCAGCCCTAGAGCCCTAGCACAGCATACCAAAAGCATTCCAGCTCTATCAAGGCTCACCGCCTCTCGATCTCGCTCCATGCTATAAAGAACGTAATGTTTTCCCTACCAGAAGGATTACTAAGCCATGCAGTGAAAGAGTTTCAGCCCGATGACGGGGCTTTTTAGGTTTCTTTGTAAAGCCTCATAGTGTATATTGGATGAAGTGAGAACTCAACTTGTACTGATCTCATATAAAGTTTTGTAATTGCTTATGGCATGCCTTACCACGATTAAGGTCAAATGGTTTGCAGTATACAGATAAGACCTTATTATTTCACCGCAAAGAAAATAAAGTTAAAGTATGCAGTGTACTTGTGCCGAAGTTCTGGGTGCTCAGCGGGACGTTGGAGAACTGGGCTGTAGGACTCGAGCAGAGAACCTGGGGTGTCGGCGAGGCCGCGAGGAGATTTTGGGAAAGAGTTCAACCCGGTGACGTAGTGGTCTTCTACGCTGTGAAATCCGTGTGCTGGGCTACGGGATTGTAGAGGAGAAGTTCGTAAGCAACGAGCCCCTCTGGCCGAGGGAGAGGGATGAGGGCGAGGTGCTCTGGCCCTACCGGCTAAAGATAAAGATTGAGAAACTCTTCGAGAGACCAAAACCTAGGCCAAAGGGAATGCTGGTAGCCTTCGGCATTAACGTGTTGAGCGAGGACGTACTCGCCGAGGCTATAAGGGAGTAGGCGTGCCTGCGTCGCATGTTTACCAAAAGTAAGAATTAAGAGACGCCTTGATAGGGTATCTTTAGAGTAGCTATGGTTAGCGTAGGCTATGATGAGCGGTGGTTGCAAGGAAAGATTCTCATCTGGATGAACGAGATACTCAGGGAGTACGGTCTCCCCTTCGAGGCGGTTGAGCAGGAAGTCAAGATAAGTACCCCAAAGGGTCTTAGGAGATACCCAGACCTCATAGTGTGGTACAAGAAGCCCGATAAAATAGCTTGTCTAATAGAGCTTAAGGTGCCTACAATCGATGTATACAGCGACGACTTAGTTAATGATGCACTCCAGAAAGCGATGCTAGTCGGGATACCCTTCTTCGCCACCTGGAACCTGAACAAGCTAGTCCTATGGGAGACCTTCAAGCCCGGGACTAGCCTATTCGACAGGAGGCTTAAGCACTGGGATGTAGTCGACGTAAAACTGCCCTCTGACATTGAAAGACCTGAGATAGAGAAGGCCGTTAAGGCCTTCATATTAGAGTTCCTGACCGAGCTGACAAGGCTGTACGAGCGCAAGCTGCCAAGACCCGAGGCCTACGTGCTACCCAAGCTGTACCCCGACGACATAATGGTCCTGAGGCTGAGGAGCGCCGTGGACTCTCTCTACATCCCTATCTCGCTCTACATTCTAAAGAAAAAGGAGGAAGACTTGAACTTCCGCAGAAAAGTTGGAGAATGGTTCGTAAATCAAGGCTGGATCTTTAGCGGCTCGGAAGAGGACTATGACAGGTTAGCCCGTCAAACGGTTTATCTTCTAATTAACAAGCTACTGTTTTACAATGTCTTAAGGTCTAAGTTCAAGCTAGAGCCCATTGTTATTAGTGACGTTACCACTAGTGAAGGGTTGAAGGAGCGATTGCAGAGATATTTCAACACAGGAATAAGACTGGGCTATGGAATCATTTTTGCTGCAGATTTCCTAGAGACTATACCTATACCCGACGAAGCTGTAGATGAGCTCAAAAAGCTGATAGCGGAGCTCAACAAGTACGACTTCTCTGAAATAGGCTACGACATTATAGGCAAGGTCTTCGAGAAACTGATACCAAAGATCGAAAGGCACAAGCTAGGCCAGTACTTTACGAGGACTGATGTAGTAGACTTAATTCTAGGCTTCACAGTCAAGCATCCCAACGCCAGGGTGCTCGACCCGGCCTGCGGCTCAGGGACGTTCCTCGTAAGAGCCTATCAGAGGAAGAAGTACCTGGCGGAGAAGCTCTACAGAGAGGGCAGGTACGACAAGCCCCGCAAGCTCCATAATGAGGTGATAAACGAACTCTGGGGAGTGGACATAGCGAAGTTCCCGGCACATCTATCCGAGATAAACCTTGTGATAAGGGACCTTGAGGCCTTAGAGAACAGACCTAACATTGTGTGCAGGGACTTCTTTGAGATACAGCCGGGCACTAGGACCCTGCTGTATGAGCTTGCCTACAAGATCCCGGATATGCATGAGGAGGTAGAGGTAGAGTTCCCTGCGGAGTTTGATGCTGTCGTAACCAACCCGCCCTACACGAGGCAAGAGGAGATAGAAGACATGCTGATAGGGGGGTATAAAGAGAGGCTGAGAGCCCTCGTAAAGAAAATGCACAAAATAGATGTGGGCATGAGGTCCAGCATATACGTTTATTTCTTCATACATGGCGGCGCGTTCGTCAGAGACGGGGGGCGCCTAGGGCTCGTGACCTTCAACTCGTGGTTGGATGTGGATTTCGGGAAGTACCTTCAAGAGTATTTCCTCAGGAATTTCAAGATAATCGCTGTAATCGAGCCTAAGTATGAGAAGTGGTTTGAAGACGCAGATGTCACAGCGGCTATCACTATACTGGAGAGAACAGACGACCCGAAAGAACGAGATGAGAACCTAGTGAAGTTCGTGCAGATAAAAGTTCCCCTAAGAGAGCTTATACCAGAACCCGGCGATGTTGATCAAGATAGAATTAGATGGGAAGCCATAGATAAGCTTGTAGAATTCATCGAGAAGACCGACAAGTACTACGAGGATTCTAGGATAAGGATATTCCCTAAGAAGCAGAGAGAACTCTGGGACGAGGGGTACGATGACGAAAAGGAGAGGTACGTCGGCTCGAAGTGGGGCAAGTACATTAGAGCACCCGAGATATTCTTCAAGATACTACAACACGGTGCTGAAAGAGAGATACTAGTACCACTAAAGGAACTGGCCGCCGTAAGAAGGGGGTTTACAACGGGGAGCGACGAGTTCTTCTATCTCGATAATGATAGAGTTGCTCGCTGGGGTATAGAGAGACGCTATCTGCACCCCGTGATCATATCTCCACGTGAGTCAAAGGATATAGTCATAGATAAGTCAAAATTAAAGTATAAAGTTCTTCTTGTTAATGAGCCTAAGGAAGAACTGGCTGGGACAAATGTCTTAAAGTATATAGAGTGGGGCGAAACTCAAGGATTTCATCTCAGAGATACCTGTCGGTCGCGAATCCCTTGGTATGCTCTAGGTGCTAAAGAACCCGGTCCCATACTATGGCATAGGCGTCACTACTCAAGGCATATAGTATTTTTAAACATTAAGGATCGCGTATACGTCGATGATGGTTTATTCGAAATAATACCTCATAATGAGAAATACGTGCTACCTCTAGCGGCTTTGCTAAATTCAACGATGTATGCTTTTCTAAAATTCTTCTATGGTCGTGGTACGGCGGGTGGAAGAGCAATAGAAACAGGAGGCATAGATATCGCTAAAATGCCTATAATAGATCTCAGAAAGCTTGACAGATACGTAATAGATAAGCTGGCATCTATCTTTAGTAAGCTCTTAGAGAGACCGATAGAAAACATAGAAAGTGAGGTGAAGAAACCCGATAGGCGTGAGCTAGATCGCTTGATCCTAGTCGATATCCTAGGGCTAGAGGACAAGGACTTGGAAGATCTCTACAAGTCTGTAATGGACTTAGTAAAAGTGTTGATAATAAGAGATAATATGAAACCTAAGAAAACGCATAAAGGTCCGAACGTAAATGCCATCGCAACTAGCTTAAGCAGGAATTTCGCGCATTACCTCAAAGTCTTTCCTGATGAGTACGTTGGGAACTACCGGGGTGAGTGGGAAGAAATTAATGTTCCGACAGCTAAGAGGGTTGAGTTAGGCTCTGACATCGGAGGGGTTTACGTTAAGGTTAACGACACAGAGATTTACCGGGGATGGAATCGCTCGGCCGCTGAGTACATATACTACTCGATACTGTTTGGCAGTTTAAAGGTTAAAATTCCCAAAGACAAAGAATTTGTTGAAGAATGCGTGAGAAAATTCAAGGAAGACTTAGATAGGATGAAGGACGAACTGAACAAAATGATCGAAGCCAGTATACCTGACGCGAAGATTCGCGAGGAGGTTAAGAGTCTCGTTCTTAGGAAGGTGTTTGAGATATTAAAAAGCAGGCAGAGAACTACGGGAGCTCAATAATGTAATGTTTCTTCCCGCCAAAAACATTGCTAACTATTGCCTTGTATATTGAGCATATTAGTGCAATCACCAGTTTATCTAAAAAGTAGGTTGGCACGGAGCTGTGGATTACTGTTACACGAGTCCCCCTTAGGTGCACTTTTACGTTAATGCGGTCTCCTAAAGATCTTTTCAACTTCTTACTTAGTGCTGCAAGGACGATAGGTAGGGCCCCATCTATCCTGAGCGAGTACTTCTGTTCCGGTGCCGTGAATCTTCCGTACAATGTCACATCCACAATGTTTCCTCTTTTACCTAGCTTGGTCAGCAGCTTTGGGAAGTCTTTTAAAGCCTCCTTCTCAAAAAGCTCCAAGTCTTCTTCTCTACGTATAACGAAGTACTTTACAGCGACAGGCACTCTCGTAGCAACCCACTCTTCTGTAAGAGGTATCTTGGCTACCGTCCACCCACTAGTGTCTGGATCTAGAACGGCTAGGATAGGCTTCTCTACCATGATCTCTTGGAGTTCCTTTTTGATGTCGAGTGGGCTACCCCAGCTGTACTCGAGTAGCTGGTCGAAGGTTACGACCTTAGTTCTCGAGATAGCCTCCTCGATTACCGCTCTGAGAGTCTCTTGCCAGGGTCTCTCGAACGGGTATCTGACTATGCTTTCCGCAAGGCTACTAGGCTTATCGCACACCGCAACCACTACGCTTAACTCGCCCCTACTTAGCCTTCTTACAACATCGAGGGAGCTAGGCACATCGTAGTAAAGTAAGATGGCCTGCCTAGCCGCCTCCCTTCTAATTAATATCTCGTCGGATGGAAAGCCGAAGTGTTCCCTGATTTCATCAATGATTAACCTAGTGTACGGAGACCTCTTGTAGACATGTCTCTCAACTAGCATCTCTAGCTCTTCAGGACTAATGCTCTTGAATGCCTCAAGGGGGTCAAGTACCTCTGACTTTATGGCAAACCCGTGAGGCGCGATCACGTATTTTACGAGAAGGCTTTTCTCGGCTATCTTCTCGTAGACAGTTGCAGCGAGCGTCCTGTTCACTTGCTCGCCCATGAAAGTTATGAAGACTGTCATCTTTGCAGAGGGCACTTTCTCAACGACTATGTGGCCCTTAAGGAGCGGCTCTAAGTATTCATCCCCCAGCTTTGAAACATATTCTTCCACGAGTTTAGCTACTACCTCGTCGGCACCGAAGTTTCTTAAGATGTCTGAGCTTTCTCTAGTTTTCTTAAGTACTTCCAGCATTCTCCTCGCCACCAGCTTATGGCGTTGTGGCCCTTCGCCCTTCCACGTTGGAGCGATTCCTCGCTCGTCGGTTTTGATCACTATTACCTTGCGGTCTCTTTCGTCAATCTCCACCACCTTCCAGTTCTGCCCGGCGAGCCTGATGACCATGCCGCTGGACAGCGCTCTGTAGACATAGGAGGAGTCCAGCTCTCCGATCTTCCTATACTTCTTCAGCCCGTACTCCTCGATGACGCTGAAGGTCTCTCTCTTAGGTATCATGCTGAAGAACTCGCTGAAGCTCAGCGACTGACCATTACTCTCATCTTGGCTGAACCTCCACACCTTCCAGAACTTCGACCCAGGCAATAGTACGCGGCCTTCTATGCTGATTATCTCTTCGTTAGCAAGGAGTTGCAGAACATCGTTGAACTCTTTTACTGTAAGGTCCCTAAATATTGTTGACTTATTTATGACCCTATAGGCTTGGTCGATTGTCATGAGGATGAAGCCGTTACTGCGCTTTCTCTTCCAGAAACGTCTTAGCTTGTAGTTGTGCAACGCTATCCCTACAACCTCCTTGGTCAGCACGTCTAGGGGCTTGCTTATCACCGTTGGCTCTTCAATTCTCTCTTCCTTTGCTAAGCTTACAATGGCTATGCTCTCTAAGTAGTCCTCAATGTCTGTTGTGACTATCTTGCACTCGGACTCCTGACCCGGCCTGTGTTTGCTCCTGCCGGCTCTCTGTAGCAACGCAGAAACCTGACCGGGAGATCTATACTGGACTACTTGGTCTATGTCTCCTACGTCTATACCTAGCTCGAGGGTCTTGGTAGCTATTAGGCATCTAAGGAGCTCGGTTTTAAACGTGTCCTCAAAGATCTCTCTTTCCTCCCTCTCGATCGAGCCGTGGTGAACGTTGCAGCCCACACCCATATCGCTTAGCACAGATTGCAACCTCTCTGCAGAGTACCTCGAGTTAGTAAATACGAGGGTCTTCTTGCCTCCTCGGATGCACTCCGCTATCACTCTGGCCCCTGCGAGGAACGGGTCCTCATGCTCCTCATCGGTTTCGGGCACGCCGAGCCTTACCTCGAATTTATAGTGTCTCCTCTCGCTTGATTCTATAACTTTAACATCACCGTCGGATCCTCCTAGTAACTCTGCTACTTTTGAAGGATCGCCAGCGGTAGCCGAAAGACCTACCCTCTGAAGCCCTGTTTGCGTAAGCTCCTTAAGCCTCTCCAGTAGCACCAGAAGCTGGTAGCCTCTCTTCGTCATAAATAACTCATGTACCTCGTCGATAATGACCCACCTGACTGTTCTTAAGTGCAACCACCATTTGGGCGACCAGTCGAGGACTATCTCTAGGCTCTCCGGTGTGATTACTACTATGTCGGGGGTTGGCTTCCTGTAGGTCTTTACAACATCACCGTACAAGGGCCTAACCTTGAGACCTAGGGAAGTAGCGTAGTACTCTATCCTGTCCCTTAGGTCTCTGGTGAGCGCTTTTAGAGGGTTGATGTAGACGAGCTTTACTCCCTCTGCTTCGCGGCAGTTCCTGTAGATGAGGTCTAGTATGGGTAAGAGCGCGGCTTCGGTCTTCCCAGAGCCTGTCGGGGCTATTAACAGAGCGTTCTTGCCTCTTATGATCTCAGGTATCGCGAGCCTCTGTATCTCCGTCGGCTCGCGTAGCTTCCTTGCCACACATTCTTGCAACCTTTCGTTTAGTAGCGTGAAGGGGTACACGGGAGTTCCTTTTTCCATGTCTTCTATATTCTTCAGTTGCCGCCTTCATATAACATTAGCCATAAAACTTATTAGGAAATACGGGTACAATTACTTAATCCGGTATCTGGTGGTGAACATCCCGACTGAGGACGAGATTGTTGATGCATATCACGCGCTTATCGACCTCGAGTACAGGAAGTATGTTAATAGTAATGAGCGTTTTGAGGATTCTTGGCACAGTTACAATGAGGCTATAGGCATTATCTCATCGTGTCTCTCTAAACCCCCAACAGAGGCGGGGGAGATCTTCCGAGATCTTCTGGAGAGAGGATTCATAGTGAGAATAGGAGGAGATAAGTACAGGACGCTTCACTTCGACATAGCGTATAGGGCTTCCAACATCAGAATAGAGCACGGTAGCCTTAGGTACCCGCTCGAGGCTAAGGTATACGTTAGAGACGAGGAGATACCGCGTTTCGACGACCACCCCTTCGCGGCCTTGAGGGACGCAGTGGATCCAGAAGTGTATGAAGCGCTCGAGTACGCCATTTTTAAAGATGTCAATCCCAGGGAGCCGGGCAGGATAGCGGGCTTCTCCGACTTCCAGCTCAGAGCAATAAGGGCGCTCTTGAAGGGCGACAAGAGGGCCTACATACTAATCGCTCCCACATCTGGAGGTAAAACATACGCTTTCCTAATACCAATTTTAGCTAAAATCATAGAAGCAAAGCTACAGGGGGGAGAGGGAGAGAAGAGGGTAAAAGCTCTCATTATCTACCCAAGGAAAGCTCTGGAGAGAGATCAGCTCAACAAAATCATCGCCATACTCTACAGGATAAACTACTATTTTAAGCATGTAAAGGGCTTAAACACGGAGATAACGATAGGCATAGACGATGGCGAGACCCCCTGGGAGCGAGGTGTTAGGTCGAGAACATCTTACAGGGGCGCTATATGCCCCTACAGCGATGGGAGCCTTGAGTACTTCGTGGCTAGCGGGTTTAAGGGGATAAGGTGCAGGCACTGTGGGAGAAGGTTCGACTGGATATACGGCTACAGAGAGCAGATATGGAGTGAGAAGCCAGACATACTTATAACTAACGTCTGGACGCTAGATTTCAGGCTTCCTAGCAGGACAATAGAGCATGATTACGCCCTCTTCAAAGGCCTGTCAATAATAGTTCTCGACGAGGCACACGTGTATCAGTCGCTACTTGGAGGGAACGTTAGGTACCTGCTTAAGAGGCTCAAGCTGGCCTCGAGCGGCGAGCCTATGATCGTTCTCTCCTCGGCTACGATATCGAAGCCCGAGGAGTTCGGAAAGAACATACTAGACCTCGAGCCGAGTAAAGAGTTCGAGGTGGTGGAAGCTGGCAAGAAAAGAGCGAAAAAGAAGGTGGTCTATCTCATAATGGCGGTACACCCACAGCGCTCTTGGGAGACCGCCGTATATGAGCTAGCGCTACTCTTAGCCACGGTCTTCAAATACAGAGGGCTCCAGAGCGTTATCTTCATAGACAGCCTCAGAGAGCTCTACCGGGTACATAGCCAGATGCTCAGGGTAGCGGCACTCTATTACCAAGAACCTAAGGACCACTTCGACGCAAATATTGTCGCTGACCCAGATGATCCATACAATTACCAGGTATACATGAAAAGAGGGGACACGTTTGATCCATACAACACACCCATCGAGATTTACAACTATGTAAAGCTTCACCACGCCAACGTGAAAGACAGAGAGATTATAGAAAGGGAATTTGTGGATGGGAGATTAGGAGTGCTAATATCGACTTCGACACTAGAACTCGGCGTAGACTACCCTAACGTGAGCATAGTTGCAACAATAGGCATTCCCTTCATGTTAGAGAGTATACCCCAGAGGATCGGCAGGGCTGGTAGGGACCGCAAAAAGACCCTCAATACCACACTCGCAATCATTCTGCTGAGGAACACCCCTCTAGAACTCTACTATTTGTACAAGCCCGAGGATCTGATAGAGGGCTACAGGAAGAAGGACATACCAGTCGCCTGGAGGAACATCGCGGTCAAAAAGTATCACGCACTTTTCACGGTATTCGACGAGATGGCGCGTAACGGCATCGATACATGCATCCTACGAACCGACGGTAGGCTAAAAGATCTAGACGAGTTTGTCTACAAGATACTCGACTTTATCGATAAGACGAAGGAAAAGCTCGCCGTATTGGCTTCTCGAACTGAAAGGGATGAAGATCCACCCCAAGAGGTGGTAGAGGATATTAGGAGAGAGTTGAGAGCAATCCCGAAGAGAGTAGAGGAGTGGAGGAAGGCTCATGACACCATCTTAGATGCTTACGGGGTTCTAGCTAACGTAAGGAAATTGGCCAGACGACTAACCGTGCTCGCGTGGAAGATTGGTGACCGGGACTTAGAGAGAGAGTCGCGAGAGATGCTTGGCTTGATTTGGCGTGCCACATCGGGGTGATGCTATGAGCTTTGGGGAGCTTGAGAGAATCGCTGACAGGATTGAGGCATACCTCAGCAAGGCCCAAATGAAACTATACCAAGAGATAGGGAGACTCTCGACAACCGGAGAAGAGAAGCTCGTAGAAAGGCTTCACAGAATTTCAGCTGAAATATGGAGTTCCTTACGTGAGGTTAGAGAGAAGAAACCGGTCATAGAGAAGTTTGTAAACCTCGTTAAAAGGACTAGGAGCATGCCTGAGGACATCATCAACCTATTATCGCTTACCGAGCTACCAGTCACGCAGGGCGGGGGCAGAGTCGTAGTCGAGGGTATCGTGGGCTACAGGGGGTTAGGCATAGAGACTATAGACCACCACCTGAGCAAGGTTAGCTACGAAAACGTCGAAGAGCCTCGAGGAGAAGGCGCGCCGACGAACGTCTCAATAACGAGCCTGATGTATAGGGTTCCGCCCTTCGAGCTAAGTAAGTGTGAATATGAAAGAGAGAAGGACGAAGAAGTGACAAGGATTCTAGGCGCGAGACACGTATGGTTAGTAAAGCCTAAAGGAGTTACCGATAATTCATGGAGAAATGTTCTCACTAAGACTCTGGGCCGTGGGAATAAGGACGTAATCATAGGGAAGTACGACCCGATCGGTAGGATACTGCAGCTAAACACACTAAAACTTGTCGATGTAACGCGGAGGTCTCTGGAGCTAGAGATAGTGGACACCAGCGGAAGGGACAGGTACGTATTTTTCCTCAAGCTGGGCAGCTCTGGGCTGGAGGAGCAACTGAAAGGCGTGATGAGTAAGGAGAGAGTCTTAGAGGTCTTAAGGGAGAGGGAGAGGCAGGCGCCCGTGGAGCTTGGTCCCAGAGGATCCTGGCGTATAAGGCTCGACTACGTCTACTTCTGCTATAAAGGGCTGGCTATGTCAACCGATCCCTACGACCTCGAGTGTCCGTATAGAAACTGTCCTCTGAGAATAGGCAGTATGTGTGATGGAGAGAGGTTCTGGAGTGCGAAGTACTTTAGAAGGAAGCCCTATCCGAAGGTATACCCCCTAAGAAGCGTAGACCCGGGCCTCGGCGGCATACCTTCTTATAGAGAAGCGCTTCCAACCGGTCTAATAACCTTTAGCGCTTACGATAAGCGCAGGATAGAGTCCGTGTGGTACGGAGTAGAGATGGGAACTTGGTTCATTAGGGCTAGGCCTACCATCAGGATATACTTCGACGATAGCTCCAAGATAGGGTACTCGATACCGACGTCGCTACTGGAGTTCTCTTTCATAATGGAGTGGCTCGACAATGAAATAAAGACTATACTCCTTGAGAATGACGAGATAAGAAGGAGCATAGCTCTTAAATACGTCCTCTTAAAGAGCCTGGGGAGAAGGCTTGACTATGATAGACTCGCTAGAGCGTTAACCAACATAATGTCGGAGAGGGGTGAGGAGGCCGAGGAATTTGCCAAGTACTACAAGAGGAAGGAGATAGACGATGACATTCTTAGCTTCGCCCGGAGACTACTGTTACACTCGCTAACTCACATGCTGACGCAGTACATTCTCTATTGGCTGGTCGGAGTAGACTACAACTTTATACTCACAAGATATTACTACAAGAACAGTGCGAAGATCTTCTTGGTGGAGAACGCTAAGAACGGCCGGCTTGGGATAGTGGATACGGTTGTTAAACATGTTAAAAGAAAGGGTTTGCCTGCTTTCCTGTTAGAGTTCACTGGGTGGCTTGATGTCTTCTTAGACATGCACGACAAAGACTTCGACAAGATATCAGCTGAGCGTAAGAGCGAAGCTACTAGGCTGATAGCAACGACTATTAGAAGGCTCAAAGTTGAGGATCCGGGGAAAGCAGACAGGCTGATCAAGGTAGATGATATAGTTCGTAGCTTCAGAGACGAGCTGGAGAACGCAGGGTTAGAGCTTGACATAGCCCTGGCCAGAATCGTGTTATTGGCGAGCAATAAGGTTAGAGAAGACTTAATCCAAGATATTGAGGACTACTTCGACGACGTGCTTGAGAAGAACGGCTTCCGTCTCTGCTGGGACGGTTGCAATGCCTGCGTTAGACTCGAGAAACACTGCAACGAGGGAATATACCAGGTGCTTACAACTAGCAAAATGCTTCTCCAAGAGTTTACTAAGCACCTCCGAAGCATTCTATCTAAGGGAATTAACGATACCTCTAGGAGCGTTGGGAGAATCCTCGAGCCTCTCCTCATGGGGGCTAGGAGCTCTCTTGATATCTCGAGCCCCTTCATCTCTCCGAGATACGCTAGGATGCTCATAGAGAAGTCGAAAGAAGGGGTTAAGGTAAGAGTTTTGACGTCCGCGCCCCCCGAAGGCGAGCTAGAGCACCATCTTGAAGCGCTAGAGATTCTTAAGCTGAGCACTAGCGACTCTCTAGAGGTGAGGATCGTTGAGAGCCTACACGCTAAGATTTACATCATTGACAAGAAGATAGCGGTGACAGGTTCCGCAAACCTAACGGAGAGCGGACTCTTTAGGAACCTAGAGCATATCGAGGTTAAGATGGAGCCGAAGACGGTGGAGGAGAACGTGAAGATGTTCGAGAATCTATGGGCTAACGCTAACCCTATTTAAATTCTCTCTAGCCTTATCAGGTAGAGGAACTTATCCTTCCCGTGTACCCCCTGCGCCGACGACCTGAGCTTAGGGAAGTACTTCTCAATTTCTATCTTAAAGGATCCGTCAATCTCTTTCCGGAGTATGTCGACGGTCCTGCTAAACGTCCTAGAGCTTCTGTTGTGTAGGATCAGTACGATCCTACCCCCTTTTCTAACCAGCTTCTTTGACTTATTGACTAGTAGAACTATGCTGGACAGGTAGTCAGAGAGCTTCCTCCCGACAACTCTGTTGATGTCTATTTCATGGCGCCAAAAGGAGTAATCGCTGAACCTGGTATCTCTGTACCTGCCTTCCAGCCACTTCTGCCATAGGTAGAGTAGCTCGTAATAGTGGATTTCATCATAATGTGGCGGATCCATTACGATAACATCTGCCCTGGTTTTCGATTCCAGTAAGTCGCGTGCATCGCATCTGAGGATTAGGACTCTCCTCTTCATCTTAAGCGGAAGCTTCGGCAGGCTGTTGTAGTCAAAGTGGGCACTCACGTCGTAGTCCTCAGCGACCCTAGCCCAGTTATTCTTGAAGTTGCGGACCAGGATTAACCTGCGTAGGAAGCTCTTGCAGAAGTTCCTCTCCTCCCTTATATACGGAATCCAGTACCTCGGCAACTTCCACGAAGGACCGCTAGAATCTGTGTGTGGAATCATCTTTGTAGCTTGCGGAAGAGCCGCTATGAAGGCTAGTTTGAGAAGATCCCCTTGGTCTTCATCCTCCGCCCAGAAATCTTCTATTACCTCATACAGTTTTGAAGCAACGTATAGATTCCTCTTAGTGAAGAGGTCCTCAAGCTTAGGCGCCAGAATTCCGGGATGCTCTCTGAATTCCCTCCCGAGTTCATCGTACTTAAATTCTCCCTCCGGATGCCACGATGTTATAGTGAAGGTTTTTTCACTCTCCTGGTAGTCTTCAATCAGTCTCTGCTCCTCTATAAGCCCTTCCTCGAGGAAGAGCGATACCACCTTATCTCTCTTATCTGCAGATAAAGCGGGTTGAAATAATGCACCACAACTCTCACACTTCAGTTTTTTATTATATCTCGCTCGGCGGGGGTCAACCCAGCTACCGCATTGAGGACATTGAAACTCCGTTACCCACACTGCATACTTGAGAACCTTTCTTTGACCATTGGTCGATAGTGTATAAGCTTCCCTCTCTAGCTCTATGCAAAGCTCTTGGATCTCCCTTAGAGTTTTCTCTTTGAGTGTGTGTTTATTTAGAAGAGTCCAAGAGATGAAAACAGCGACCGGATTTATGTCGGCTAATACCGCGGAACTTCCTACTTTTACAGCCGCCTCTCCTACAGTGCCAGAACCCGCGAATGGGTCAAGGATAAGCTTAGCACCTTTTACTTCTCTTAGGTAAATCCCCACGGGTTTTCTAGCCCAGAACTTTATGACCTGATGGACGGATGGCATTGTCTGCATTCATTTCTTTGAGAGTCTACTGGGAACTTATACTTTACTTTATTGAGGTAGAATCTCAAGAGGTTATCGGTTATCCATTTTACAGCAGAAGGCTCAGAACATTGTTAAGGTTGTGGGCAACCTGTTATCTCGAAACGGAGGAAAGAAAAGCTCAGAGCCTAAGGTATGGCTCGGTATTCTAGAATTTTTCCAGGTGCATTAGCGGTGCATTTAGGCTCGCCTCGGAGCATACCGGCTGGAAGCCTACAACTGTCTCCTCTAAATCCTCGAGTTGAACCCTTGGGTAGAAAACGGGAGTTCAGCATACGCTATACTAATCGGGCCTGAAAGCACACCTATGGTTTTATTGCTTAAGCTATCTTTTATAAGTATATAAGAAGAGTACTAGACAACCTGAGAAGGCAGTGCTTGAGGGTGATTGAGAAGAGCAAGAGGTGGTCGAGGTAGGCACTTAAGGCTGAGGCCTCTGGCAACCTTATAAGTCTGCGGCTAGGTGTGTGTAGTGAGCCGGATATGCTGAGGGTGAGGTGGTTCCCCGATCCCGGCGTTAGGCTGGGCGGGGAGGTGAGGAGGGCTGTCGAGAGGCAGGTCCGGGGGCTCGACCCCGGGAGGCTGAGGGCACTGCAAGAGTACGAGGAGGCCGGAGACGCAATAGTGCTGCCGGAGCCGGACCCATACGAGGGCCTCGTGGTCAAGGTGGTGAGGCACCGGGGCAGGCTACTCGTAGCAGCGGCCCTCTGGGAGCACGGAGGCCTCGTCGAGGAGTGCTACGTCGCCGAGCTGGTCGAGGAGTAGGTCGGCTGCTAGAGCGGAGCAAAAGGCGCCCCGCTGGGGCCACCGCTTCGAGAGCTGGGCTATTGAGCCGCGGAGAGCCGGTAGCGTGGCCTACGCTGCTAGTCTACCTCGCGAGCCTGCCCTCCCTCTCGGCCCTGTAGTACTCCATCAGTGCCCGGCCAGGGTCTTCGGCGTGCACGACCTTCACGCTGCACTCCCCGCCACCGGCGAGCCCCACCAGGTACTCCACCACCGCCGTCATCGACGACGGGTCGAGGAAGGCGCCCAGCAGCCTCACGCCCCTCACCTCCCCGAGCTCCCTCTCCACATCACTTTTCACCAGCTCGAAGAGAGCCAGCCTGTCCCTTTCCCACGCTTCAAGCACCTCACCCAGGCTTAGCCTTAGCGGTTTGAAGACGTCGCCCACGTACAGGAAAGCGCGGCCAGGCACGGGAAAGTCACACGGAACTGGTACTTAAAACTGACCTAGCCGCGGAGCGCCTCGCCGCTAGGTTTATAAGTCTGCCTCCCCTAGGATCTGCTCGGAGCTGTCTCCATGGAGAGCGCGGGCAAGCCTCAGCGGGAGGCAGAGTTCCAGCCGCTCCCGGAGCCCCGCTTCCCGTGGGGGCGTGTGCTCCTCGTCGCCGCCTTATACTTCGCCTCTACGGCTGCATTCCCCCTCCTTTTCACACCGCAGGATCCTAGTGAAGCTACTTACTGGAAATTAATCGGTTGGGGGAGTCTAGCACTAAGCTTAGGCACACTCCACCTATACCCTATTTCACGGAGATTCCTCGAATACTCGTCGAGGTTTAAGGCGCACTCCAAGAGCCGAACTGACCTCGTCGGTAGTGTTATTATCGGTCTGTTTCTTACAGGTCTCGTCTTCTACATAAGAACTATACCCCCGGGGAGCCCACTCGCGTCTTATCTATATCTTCTTGCTTGTTTTCTAGTTCTTATTGGATTCGTGCAGCTCCCGTATTCCTTGATCGAGTCCCCGAGCACTCGCTGGGCTTCATTCGAGCTCTTGGAAAAGGAGTTGAACATGAGATTTTCCTTGACGGCCTCGGTTTGGGGCCTCGTCACAGCACTCATCCTCGTTCTCATCCCCCCACTACTCGCTCTGTTCGTAATTCTGCTTATGGTCTCCGTAACGATAGTACTATTTATTGTAACTCCGAGCTCTTCAATCGAGCTTAAGTACCTGCTCTTACTCGTAATCATACTAGCTGTACCTGTAGGATTGTATCTATTGTATCTGAAGTTTACTGTGAATATAAGCCCCCGCCCTCCCACGGAACTATACCTTATCGATTTCCTAAAAGGCATGGCATCACTCGCATCATTCGCGCTTAAATTCCCCCTTGACTGGTCTATTGACCTTCTTGCTTCACATGTACCTGCGCCCCTGCCTCCCAAGCCTTCTAAGGCACGCGTTTGCGAAGCGAGGCGGGGTGATTCCGGTGACCTGTTTCTAAGCTTCGTGCTGGAAAGAGAAGCCGAGGAGGGCGGCTGCGTTAAGGGTGAGTTCATCGCCCTCGCCGACGCGAATAGCCGGGGCGGCGGCTCCGGCGGGCTCCTGTGCGCTAGCGGGCGGGCGCGCCTGGTCAAGCGGCGCGACGACAGCCCCTCGGGGTTCGCGGTGTACATCCCGGGCGAGCGGAGCGCGCTCCTCGACGCCTACCTGAAGCTGGGCAGCGGCCTCGCCGGCGTGAGCAGGCTCATCGTACTCCTGACGCTCCGCTACACCTTCCCGCTCAAGGGCACCTTGACCGAGACCCACGTCCTGCTTGTCGAGCCCGGGGAGGAGAGGGTGGAGGAGCTCTTCAGGTTCGCGGGCGAGCCCTCCGGGCTAAAATTGGCTATTACCCGAGCCGAGCCACAGGCTACACACTGAGCCTCAGCTGCCTCCTGTGCAGCATCACCGTAGCTATGTGGCTGCATATTCTAGCCTTCCTGACGTAGCCGTACGCGCTGGAGAAGCAGTCGCACCTGTACTTTCCCCCGCTTATCCACACGTTGTACCAGGGGTAGGTGTCGCCCAGCTCAGCGAGCCCCTTGACGAGCCAGTGCTCATTGCCCACTCTCTCAACTTTCCCGGCGAAAGCCCTGCTATCGGAATAAAACCATTCATGCTGTAAATCCAAAAACAACAAGAGGCGCAAAGCTATTAAGCAGGCCCCTCGACAGTCACTGTGAGGCCGCGAGCCGCAGCAGCTGGCCGGTGAAGGGGTGAACCGGCCGAGGGCGCCGCGGCCAACACCGTGCTTCCCCGAGAAAACTGGCGCCCGTAGCGGGGGGAAGAGGGGCGCCAGTTTTCTCGGGGAAGCACGGTGTTGGCCGCGGCGCCCTCGGCCGGTTCACCCCTTCACCGGCCAGCTGCTGCGGCTCGCGGCCTCACAGTGACTGTCGAGGGGCCTGCTTAATAGCTTTGCGCCTCTTGTTGTTTTTGGATTTACAGCATGAATGGTTTTATTCCGATAGCAGGGCTTTCGCCGGGAAAGTTGAGAGAGTG
>NDWX01000014.1 GCA_002855745.1 Thermofilum sp. NZ13
TATCAGGCGATACCGGCAGATATCAAATGATATCACCTGATATCACGCGAAATCACCTGATATCATGTGATATCAGGCGAAATCAAGAGATACCGGGTGATGCCGCGCGGCGCCAGGGGGCTTGGCGCGGGCAAGGCCTCCCAGGGGGAGGTGAGGAGGGTCGCGGAGCTCGCCGAGAGGCTCACCACTTACAGTAAAGATGCCGCCCTACCCGGGGCGGAGCTCTACCTCATCCTGGAGAACCACGCGGTTCAACATAGCCTACCGGTCATGGACAAGGTTCTACACTACATAGCGGAGAAGCTGGGATAACCCAAGGGCAGCGGTAGCGCTAGGCTGGCTACAGGGGCCCTGCGCCTCGCTTTTCAGGCCGCGCAGCCCGGGCCCGTTTCCCTGAGGCACGCTGGGCTCGCCCTCCTGCGCCTCTGACTCTACCCCGCGAGCGTGGAGCGCTTGAGCTCCTTCACCGCGCTCCAGAGGGGCTCGTGGAGGTACGCTGCCCTCAGCTCCCCCAGGCTCACCGCGTAGCCGCCGACCACGACCAGCCTCCTGGGCTTCATCACTATTGTTGGCCCCGGGGCTTATAAGGCGGCTAGCCGCTTAAAAATGAGACGGGGGTATCGGTGAAAGTGGAAACGCACTAAGCCTTCGGCTCCCCCCACAGCTCCCTCGCCAGCTTGTCCAGCACCTCCGCCGCCCTGCGGCCCTTCTCTGTGAGCGAGAAGACCCTGACCCTCTTCCCGAGCCTCCTCTCCGAGACCAGCTCGAGCTCCTTCAGGTCGAGGAGGATCTTCTCAGCGTACTGGGAGTTCTCCACGCCCAGAGCCCTCATGATGTCCTTCTTGATCGCCTCCCCGCCAACGTGGAGGAGGAAAAGGAGGACGATGATGTGCCTCCTGTTCAGCTCCCAGACGAAGCTGTACTCGCCCACGCTCCCTGAAACGGGGGAAACATTATTATTCGTTTCCGGTGAAATAGTGCTGTATTAATTGTTGTTAAAGCCCCAAGAATTTAAGACCTCGAGACCCCCTAGACTGTGTGAGCGTCGAGGTCGCCTACGTCCCCCTTGAGAGGCTGGACGTGAGCGAGGAGTACAACGCCCGCCGAATAGTGCCGGAGGAGGAGGTGCAGAAGCTCAAGGAGAACATCAGGCTCAACGGCCTCCTCCAGCCCCTCGTCGTGACGCCGCCCGAGGAGGGCGGGGACAAGCTCTACGTGGTCTGCGGGAGGCTGAGGCTCGAGGCCTTAAGGAGGCTCAGCAGGGAGGACCCCCAAGCGTTCCAGAGGCTCTTCCCCAGCGGCGTGCCCGTTATAGTCAGGAGGATGACTAGGAGGGAGGCGCTGATCCTCTCTCTGAGCGAGAACATCCGGAGGGGTAGTATGGGGAAGGACGAGGTCGGCGCTGCGGTGGCGGAGCTGGAGGAGCGGTTCGGGCTGAGCAGGGAGGAGGTTCAGAGGCGCCTCCAGATGGCTGGCCACGAGCTCGAGGTGATCATGCGCGTCTACAGGGCTCTGCGGAGGCCCGTGGCGAGCCCCGTGAAGCCTGGCAGGCCGAGGAGCGAGGAGAAAGAGAGGCCCGTCTCGAAGACCGGCAGGGTGGTGCTGCACATGGCTGTGAAGAAGCTGGCTGAGAGGGGTCTGGTGAGGGATGAGGGCGAGGCGATCAGGAGGCTGGAGGAGGTGGCCAGGGGGATGAGCGTGGGGGAGGCGAAGCAGCTGGCCCACAGGATCCGCTCAGACCCCTACCTGCTCCGCGACGAGGACAGGCTGCGCAGGGTCGTCGAGGAGATCAAGGCCACCAACTACGTCGACCGCCTCGTCTCCATACGGGCGGACCACGTCGCCAGGATAACCGCGATAGCCGAGAGGGAGGGCAAGACCTTCGACCAGGTCCTCAACGAGCTCCTCGACGCCGCCTTCGCGAAGCTTGGGTACAAGTAGCCGCTCACGGGCAGTAAATTGACCCTCAGTGGATTACAGGGCTTACTGGAGCAATAAATTGACCTAAACCTGCACTCTGTTAACCACAAAGAGTGTCCCTACCGCCGCAAGCATCGCCTCAGCGGCGCCCGCCAGCACACCGTTCCTCTAGCCGCTGCCGGTGAGCTGACCTGCCTCACTTACAGGCGCCTGAAGGCCTCTGGCAACGAGGCGTGCTCCTCGAGCGGGATGCGGCTGTCTTCGATGTAGACGGGCTTCTCGAAGCTTTACACTAGCGTGTCGGAGTGCCCTGGCTTCAGGCCACACAGATCCTCACAGGCAAGCCCACCTGCTCCTCGTAACCCCGCGCAGCGCGGAGGGGGCTTTGATCTTGCGAGGAGTGTGCACCCAGCCCCTCGGCCGTGAGCCCTCGCCTCGCCGCGGGTGTGCTGTATCGAAAACAATAATAATATCTGCTGCACTGCTATAATCGTGCGGAGGCCAGTCTGGGTTATTCTCTTAGTGCTACCTCCCACTGTAGCCTGGCTCTACGCCAGCAACCTCCTTTCAACGGCCACTAACCCGCTCATGTGGGCTTTAAGGGCGGTGTGGGGTGCTGTGGTGATGACAGGTGCCCTGGCTTTGAGCGTTGCCTTGGCAGTGTGGAGCAAGAACGATGTGACACTATTGAGGAGCGAGGATGGCGTCATCGTGGGCACCGCTGGCGTCTACGCGTTCGCGATGGCTGTTGGCTATGCGGCCTCGCCAATCCCCCTGGCGTCGCTGCCCGTTGCCGACAGGCTCGCTGTATCGGTTGCCCAGAGGGGAGCCTTCGTTGCCTGCGTCTACTTCTCACTACTCAGGCCTCCAGTGGAGAGGGCTAAAGTTGCTGCGAGGGCTCTGGAGGCCCTGGGGTTCAAGGTGATCGACACGAATGTGCCGACAATCACTGCTGGCCGGGCGATGCCCGTGGAGTACGCCGACGGCTTCGGAACAATCGTGGTGGAGAGGGACTGGAGGGGCAGGGAGAGGGCCTCGTTCTACCCCGTCACCGGCCGGGGAAAGAGGGTGTACATCATATCCCTGCCGGCGAGGCACCAGGCTGAGCCCAGAGCCGTCAGGGAGGCGGTGAACAGGCTTTTAATGCTCGCTAGGCCCCCGGCGCCCGGGGAGGGCATCGAGATAGGGGAGTACGAGGGGGGTGGGGCTTTGCTCCTGCCGTTCAACACGCACGTCGGCGTGTTCGGCATCACGGGTGCCGGGAAGAGCTCGCTGCTGGCGCTCATAGCGAGGGACCTGCCGGAGGACGTCTTGATCATCGACTTCTGGGGAGAGTACGCTGGCCTCTACGGGTTCCACGTGGCTAAGCCCGTCGACCCTGTCGTGGAGCTTTCGGCGGAGGAGGCCGCCGAGATACTGGACAACAGCGCTGAGCTGGTGTGGGGCGAGGACGGGAGGTTCACGCCCATCGTGTACAACGTGGTGGTGCAGGCCGTGCAACGGGTGGCTGAGAGGGGCGTGGAGCCCACGGCCGAGGCGCTGGTGGCCGAGCTGAGGGCCTGGAGGGCGAGGGAGTCTAGGCCGGACGTGGCGGCGGCGATCGACGCGGCCCTCAGGCGGGTAGCGCTACTGGGCGGTGGAGGCTTCAGCACGAAGCTGAGGCTCGGCCGCACAGTCCTCGACTTATCGGGCTTGAGCGACTACGCCAAGGTGGCTGTGGCTAACGCGGTCATCTACCGCCTCCTCAAGACCCGCGCCCACCGCAGGCTCACCGTCATAATCGACGAGGTCCACCGCCTGGCGCCGACGAGGGGCTACTCGAGGCCCCTCGAGAACCTGCTCCGCGAGGGCAGGGCGCTGAACATACGAGTAGTCATGGCGGACCAGACCCTCACGGCCGTGAACAGCGCGGCCGTCAGCCAGTGCGGGATGCTCATAATCTTCCAGCACAACCCCGCAGACCTGCCAGTGCTGCAGAGGATGCTCGGCAGCATGGCCAGCGTCGTGACCTCGCTCCAGCCTAGGGAGGTCTTGGTGTGGCACGGTGGGGGCTGGAGGCGCGGCGTCATACACGAGGCGCCCCGCCTAGCACCCAAGGGAGTTGCTACAATGCAGGCTAGGATCGAGGAGGTCGCGAGGATAGTGGCTCAGAGGTACAGGGTTAAAGCCGATGACATCCTCGCGCTCTACGACCTCAAGGCTAGGCCCGAGGGCCTGGAGGAGCCACTGAGGAGCGCCTACAGGGAGTTCCTCGCCAGGATAGGCGAGCCCGCTGACCCGGGAAGCCCGGAGGAGTAGAAAAGAATAAATAAAACTATTTACAATATTATTTTAAGCCTGCAGAGGGTCCTGGAGCGCCGCCGAGCGGTGAAGCGGCGGGAGGAGCCCTGCAGGCGACACAGTGCTTCCCCGAGAAAACTGGCGCCCGTAGCAGGGGGAGGAGGGGGTGCCTGCACTCTCGGGGAAAAGAGAGTGGGGCGAGAGGGGGTAGCGTAAGGCAGACCAGAGGCCCCGGGCACCTAGGCTACGCCGACCCCTTCGTGCTAGTGTTTAGGGGGGAGTGGCGGCCGGGGCCTGGGAGCCCGAGAGAAAGCCCCTTTAAAAACACCCTTTTTTACCCCACGTAACCCCACCATTCACGCTCCTCAGGGACGTGGTGGGAGCGGGGTTACGTGGGGGGCTGGGCCCCCCGTGAGGGGGGTGGCGGGCTACGTCGGTGAGGCTCCGCGCTTGTGGACGCTCCGCTCGTAGGGGCCTCCCGGCGTGGCAGCGGAGGCGTGAAGGTGCCGGCACGCGGGGCCGCGCCCCGATCGTAGGGGCCCGGCCCTGGGCCGGTAGTGCCCGCCCGCAAGCCGGCTGCCCGAGGCCTGCGCCCCGCTCCGCTCGCAGGGGCCTGGGCGCGGGCTAGGGCGGGGGGCTCTGCTCTCGGGCTACCCTACCCCGCCGCCCCCTGGCAGCCGGCCCCCTGCCCTCGGGGGTGGACGGGCCGCTAGCGCAGCGTTGGCGCCGCCGGGCCTGGGCTGGCTCGGCGGGAGGGCCGCATCAACAGCCCACGCGCCTGGGGCCGCGCGCGGCAGGCTGGGGCCGGGGTGGCCGAGTCACAGTGTGTGAGATTGTGCTCGTGACCGCTGATGCTGAGCGACGCGCCTGTGGACGCTAGCTCGCGCTGAGCTCTGCTACTGTAACGACCGCTAGCTCACATGGTGTGAGACGCTACGCCGCCGCATAGCAGCGTACACCTCTGGGGGCTGGGCTTTGGCTGCGACTCCCCCGCACCTCACGCCTCTGGGCGTGAGGGCGGATGGGGGCCGCGGCGCGAGGCCCGGCTCCCCGGTAAAAGGGGTGAGACTATGAGCGGGGAAGGTAAGGGGAGTAAAAACGGCGAGAAGCTCTTCGACGCGTACAGGGTCTGGGAAGTCAAGGCGAACAGGGAGCTGAGGTTGAGGCTCCGAAAGCTCTACTACGACATCGCCTCTGCGGTTGAGCGGGCCAGCGAGGAGCTCGAGAGGAAGCACGGCGACGCGTTCAGGAGGGAGCCGGGGAGGTTCAGAGAGGAGTTGATCGAGGGGGCCTCAAGGATTGCGGGGCTGCCGAAGGGTCTCTTCTGGTACGCCGCGGAGTGGCGCAGGATGGTCGCGGAGGCCAGGGGGAAGTCTAAGAGGCGGAGCAGGTTCACACCGCCAGCGGTGCCGCTACTCGTGAAGGTGGTCAACGGCAACGAGAGGCTTCACGGCGGCGGTAACGCTGTTGCGGTGCTTGATGCCTCCAGTGGCATGCTACGCGTCCCCAGTGCCAGCCTCACTGTGAGGCTGAGGCCCTCCCTTATCAAAGCAGTGCTCGAGGATATCCAGAGGTTCAGTGACGTGAAGCTGACTTTACAGCTCACAGCAAAGGGGAGGCTGAGGCTGGTGGCTCAGCGCAAGGTGAGGCCACCATGGTGGGACGGCGACGGCAAATTGGCCATCGTAGCGGTGGACGTGAACTCGAGCCACGGGCTCTACCTGATGGCCTTCGCATTCGACGGCGAAGTCAGGCTCATTGCTCAGCGCGTCTTCAAGCCGCCCAACACCACGTTGCTGAGGCTGCTGGCGGCGCTACTGCGTAGCTACTCCAAGGTTAAGTGCTGGAGTGAAGCCGTCGAGAGGTTCAGGGAGAGGAGGGACGTCAGGGGGCTGCAGAGAACGGGAAGGAGCCACGCGGTGGATGAGGCCTTGAGGCTCGCTGAGAGGCTCAGGGCGAAGATAAACATGACGCCGGAGCGCGCCGAGAAAGTAGCGGGGCAGGCGTCGAGGAAGGTTCGAAAACTCAACGACGACTGGATTCGCAGCGTGCTCAGGGAGATGAGGGTGCTGGTGAGAAAGCTACGGGACCAGGGCTACCTCGTCGTCATCGTCGTCGACGTGCCCCGGGCCGAGTCCCTCAGGGGCTCGCAGCTGCAGAGGACGCTGCTCAGAGTGGCGAGGAGGCTGGAGAACCTCGCTCTCTACGAGGGAGCGAAGTGGTTCGAGCCTGACAACAACGTCTCGGGCAAGTGGTGCCCACTGTGCGGGAAAGAGGGGGTGGAGGTTCAGAAGCGCTACTACCGCTGCACGGGCTGCGGCCTGGTCTACGGCAGGGACTGGGCCACAACGTTCAACGCCGCCAAGCTCTTTTTAAAGGCCTGCGATACGAAGAAGCAGCTCGAGGCGCTACAGAGCTGGCTGCAGAGCCACCCACGAGCTCTGATTCACGGCTCGCTCAGCTTCCCCAAGCGGTGAAGGAGAGGAGGAGGCCCCGGCCCCCAGTTCCCGCTACGGCGTGTAGCCGTCTGGCGGGTGCCGCGCGCGGCGCGATGAGGCGAAGAGGCGCCGAGGCTAAAGCCCCGCCGCACAGCCCCTAGCTGGCGTATATTGGCGGGGCGGGCCGAAGGCGCGGAGCCCATGAAAACCCTTAAAAGGGGCCCTCAGAAGAGTGAAGGGGGCAGATGAGCCGGGCGCGGCCGTGGTCTGGTCTGAGGTCTTTGAGATAGAAGAGATAGACCTGATGGGGCGTAAGGGTAAGCTTCACACGAGGAAAGGTGTAGTGGAGACGCCGACCCTGGCACCCGTGATTAACCCTGGGAAGCAGCTCATACCGCCTAAGGATATCGTGGAGATGGGGTTCCCACTGCTGATAACAAATGCCTACATAGTCAAGAGAAACTATGGTGAGCTAGCCAAGGAGCTTACGGTCCACGGCATACTCGGGGTGGACGGCCCGGTGTACACTGACTCGGGAGCCTACCAGCTACTTGTGTACGGAAGAGTGGACGTAGATCCCTTAGAGATCTTCACATACCAAGTTGAGATAGGCTCCGACATCGGGGTCATTCTCGACATACCTACTAGGCGCGACACGCCCTACACTCAGGCCCGCGAGGAAGTCGAGGAGACTCTTAGAAGGCTCCGAGAGGCCTCAAAGATCGACCGAAAGGGTATGCTTCTCGTTGCCCCGATACAGGGCGGTGTTCACGCCAGCCTCGTCGCGTACTCGGCGTCTCAGGCTTCACGAGAAGACGCGGACATTTTTGCCGTTGGAGGCCCCACGCAGTTCATGGAGCAATACGAGTACTCAGAGGTTGCTAAGCTTGTCATGACTGCTAGGCTCAATCTGCCTTGGAGCGCCCCGCTTCACTTATTCGGGGCAGGACACCCTATCATTATGCCGCTTGCCGTGGCCATGGGTGTTGACATCTTTGACTCAGCGTCCTACGCGCTGTACGCGCGAAACGATAGGCTCCTCACTCCAAGAGGCACGCTCAGGCTAGAGGAAGTCGACGAGCTCCCCTGCACGTGCCCTGTGTGCTCCAAATACAACGCAGAGGAGCTAAGAGAGATGCCGAAACAGGAACGTGTAAGGTTGATTGCAGAGCATAACCTCTACGTCATCCAGCTTGAACTGAAGAGAATAAGGCAAGCTATCCATGAGGGCAGGCTCTGGGAGCTCGTCGAAGAGAAGTCTCGGAGCCACCCGGCTCTTGCTGATGCCTTCAAGACGTACATCAAGTATAGCGAGTTTGTAACAAAAGTTCACCCCGTTACACGCTCCCGTGTGCAGGGCATATTCTTCTACGACAGAACCAGCAGGTACAGACCTGAGGTAGTGCGCCACATCAACAGGTTAAAGTACAGATTTAGAGGTAGAAGCGATGTACTTCTTCTGTTCGAGGAAACACCCCACAAACCCTTCACGAGGTTCGGGCTCGTAAAGGAGATTCTAAACGACAAGCCGGAGCTGTTCGCACAATGCGACATTGCCGTGCTCTCCGGCGCGTTCTCGATAATCCCGATCGAACTTGATGGTTTTTACCCGTTGTCTCAGTACGAAGCCAGCAGCATGGTGTTCGAGGAAGCTGAGGAGGAGATTAGAGAGGATGTGGTTTGGTTCATTCTGATCAACGAGTATCGGGGGCTCGTCCTAGTCTACCACTCCCTGCCGCACAGCTTCGTGTCGAAGCTCACTGCGAGGCTATCTGGTGAGAATGTGATAACGATGCCTGTCAAGTTGAAGGACTACTATTCCGCGCTTAGAGACCATGTGAGAACCTCTGAAAATGTGGAGAAGACGGTGAGAACCGTGAAGGCACTTATACGTAATAGTGTGGAGGCTCCCTCTCTTTAGCCATCTGCTTAATCTTATTCTCCAGCTCTTCTAGCTCTCGCTCCACGAGCTCACCCTCCCTTATAAGTTCCTCGACGCTCACTGCGCTGTTGAAGAGCTCGCTGTAGGCTCTTAACGCCTCAGCCGCAGCCCTTGGGTCAGGTCTATCCGGGGCGGCATAGGGGAGAATGGCTACAGCAGGTAGCTCGCGGGACTCAAATATAGATAGAATTACCGCGAGTGGACCTACTACGCCTAGGCCCTCTTCCATCAACCTGTACTTCTGCCCGAGGAACAGTTCCTTTCGAGCCTCGTAGAACGCTGTGGTGGGTGCGAGCCTTATGCTGTCGTCTTGCTTGAACCTGTTATCGAGGCCTCCGAAAAGTACAGCTTCAGTGACGCCGTTCTCGATGACCTCCTCAGCCAGTGTTCGCGTAACCAAACTAACGTCCTTGTCACTTAGTGGTACGTTCGGGAGAAAGTACAGGGTTTCCCCAGCGACGTAGAGCTCGTACGGGGTTCTTATGCCGTTTTTCACTGAGACGAACGGCTGCATGTAAGGCGAGATAACGTGCCCTACTCTTACGGTTCCAGCTTTCTCCACAAGGTGCTTTACCGCTATCCAGCCAACATGCCCTATGCCATGGAAGCCCGTTATGAGCCTAGACGCTTTGAACTCTCTGTTGAGGACTATCTGGACTCTTCCGCGAGTAGTTATTCTCATAAAGCACTAGCCACCCGGGGTATGTAGCGCCGCCACCTTAAAAAGTTGACCTGGTTGTCAGCGGTCATCAACGTCGTAGCATAAAGTTGACCGATGCGACCAGCTTCACAGGGACTTTTTCGATATATCATGAAGAGTGTGTCAATGAGCTAGAAAGGCTTAAAAAGTGCTCAGAGTAGTGTAGAGGGGAAAGGCATGGGGGTATACCACGGCAACGATCTCAGAAAGATAAGTGGAGGACTTAAGGGTAAGCACGTGAAGGTAAAAAGAAAATACCTGAGCGGCCGCTATCCCCTAAATCCAACCGTCGGTGAAGTAACGGAAGTCAAGATTTTGCGCGCGAGGGGCGGTAACTGCAAATTAAAGGTTAAAACGGTGAGTGTCGCCAACGTTTACATCCCTAGCCAAAAGAAGACTGCTAGAGTTAAAGTCCTTAAAGTAATAGACAACCCGTCCAACAGGAACCTCGCCAGGAGAGGTGTAATAACGCGGGGAGCAATCATTCAGACAGAGTTGGGTAAAGCTATAGTCACGTCACGCCCGGGCCAGGACGGTGTAGTAAACGCCGTTCTCGTTGAAGGCTCATGAGGAAAAAAGAGGGAAAAATCATCTGGGCGGCCTACTTCGACTCAGCGTTGCCCCGTGACAAGGGTCGGCGCGTACCCAAGAGCCTTTCCGTGGAGAAGCCCCGTTTGGAGGAGATCGCTCGGGCTGCTGAAAGAGCTGGCTTCAGCGTAGTCTCGATCGACCAAGACGCGAAATTCCCAGCTTTTTGGTTTGAGAGCGGAGGTAGGGTGATCGTAAAAACATCCGAAAGAAAGAGTGTCGTCATTAGGAGAATCGCTGAAAAACTAAAGGAACTTAGGGGAGAGATTAAGAAGAGATAACATCCTGCAATTTCTTCCTAACGACCTCGGCTACCAGCTTACCATCTATTCTGCCCCTGACCTTCCCCATAACCTCGCCCATTATCGGGCTGAAAGCCCTTTCGCCTTTCTCTCGGATTAATGGCATCTTCTCAGAGATCACCTGATCAACGAGCTTCTCGAGTTCCTTTACCGTTAACGAGTGTAGTGAAAGCTTTTCAACAACCGCATCGAAGCTGAGCTCAGGGTTCTCGGCAATAGCTCTCAAGATATCTGGTATCGCCTCTTTAGCAACCTTGCCCTCCGCAACAGCCTTCATCAATTGCAGAATATGATCCTCGTCGATGTTTTCCACCTGAACTCCCTCCCTCCTAAGGCTTCGTAGCGTGTTTGTCAGAACTGTTGCAACCAGAACTGGGGGGGCTCCCGTCTTCTTTACAAGCTCCTCGAAGAGGAATAGGTGTTCCGAGTCAAATAATTGCTGCGCGAGATCCTCTGAGAGACGATACTCTCTTTTCAATCTCTCAAGTGTCTTCTCCGGAGGCTCGGGTAGCTCTTCTGCCAACTGCGAAAGTAGCTCTCTTGGAATCCTGATCGGCCTCACATCGGTTTCTGGATACATCCGGGCTTTCCCGGGCCTAGGCCTCATGAACCTTGTCGTGCCATCTGGATTCGCAGCCCGAGTCTCCTCGGGAACTCCTTGAAACGCCTCAAGTATTCTAGCGTGAACCGCCTCTAACGCTTTGTATGCCTTCTCTTTCTCGTCGAAAATGAGCACAAATGCGTCCTCATCACCGGCTCCCAGAGCTCTCTTTACCTCCTCCACTTCCTCCTTCGTTATACCGTACGCTGGAAGCTCGTCGCTGTGGAATATACCCCCGACTTTACCCCAGTAGCGCGCCCTGTCTGCTAGCTCCGTGCCGAAGCGCCTACCGGGCTGGATCTCCGTCCCCAGTATGCCTTTAAAGCCTTTCAGCTTTAATGCGAGAGCGACACCACCTTTCTCAAGCGCGCTCCTAGCAACCTGCGACTTAGTGTTTTTGAAAACTCCTGTAACGTCTACTGGGGAGAAAAGTATATCATCCCCTGACAAACCTCTTCTCTTTAATTCGTCCCTGATCTCCAGGAGCTTTTTCTGCCGCTGCGCCTCGTTCGCGACAACTATTGGAATCAGGTCGAGATACTGAACACCTTTAATCTCAACCCTGGCTCCTCCTTCGATGGAGATGTTAAGGTCCTGCCTTATTGTTCCCAGCCCCCTCTTTACGCGGCCCAGCGACCTAAGCAGAAGCCCTATGTAGTGCGCCACTTCCCTAGCCTCCTCCGGCGTCTCAATAACTGGTCCTGTTGCTACTTCTATTAGTGGTATTCCAAGCCGATCTAACCTATAGGTCACTGTCCTGCGGGCGGGATCCTCCTCCATTTTCCTCGCGGCATCCTCTTCGAGGCATATGGTCTCTATCGGCACCTCTTTACCGTTAACGCTTATGTGTCCGTCGACCGCTACGAGCATTGTCCGCTGGAAGCCCGTCGTGTTAGAGCCGTCGATCACAATCTTCCTCATAACGTGAATCTCATCCACTACATGGGCTCTCACGAGCAGGGCGAACTTGAGGGCTAGCTCTAGAGCTTCCCAGTTAGGCTGATGGGGCGGCTCTTCGTCCATCTCAACGAGGCACGTGTTCTCGTGATACCCTTCATAAACAAAGCTTAGACCCTTTTCGAATTCGAATAGCGCTGCGGGGTCTACTTCACCTATCTCGCTTCGCGCGAGCCGCAGTCTGCGGACAAAACTATAGTCTGCTTTCTCTTTCTTGACCACTGTGGGGCACGCGCAGAAGAGTTTTCTTTCCGTATCGAGCATTTGGTGTATTTCTATGCCGCACTTGATGCGAGGAAGGCTTGACATACTTACCACCACCCCATCGCCCCTGGGTAGTGCCTGTACTCGTTCCTCTCGGAGAACTCGTATGCTATCCTCGTTTTGAAGAGTCTTTGGGCTTCTTCAAGGTCGCTTGTTTGGCCGAAAATCCAGCTAAGCTTAACGTAGGCCGTTTCAGATAGCATGTTCCCAGCCGGTACCACTCCCGCTTTCAGAAGCTCTACACCAGTCCTGTAGACGTTAAGGTTCACTGATCCCCAGAGGCACTGAGACGCCATTACCACCATCACCCCGTCCTTCACGAGAGAGCGTATGGTGTCGATGAGTTTGCTGTTTACATGGCCCAATCCCGTGCCTTCGATTACCAGACCTACGTAGCCTTCTTCTCTGTAGAACTCGAGCAGAGAGGACGGCATTCCAGGGTAGAACTTCACCAACGCTACCTTCTCGCTGAACTCGGGGTAGACTTCGACCTCCTCTGCCCGCTTTTTGTACCCGGGTTGAAAAGCATCGATCTCCCTTGTGAACGGGTTAACTTTGGCCAAAGGTAGGCTGTTCACGCTTATGAAGGCGTCTCTTCTACTCGTGTGCATTTTCCTAGCCCTCACGCCTCTATGAACAAGAAGCACATCGTCGCTCACGGACCCATGCATCACCAGCACTGACTCCGCGAAGGGGGCTTTAACAGCGGTAATCGCCGCTCCTATCACGTTGAGCGCGGAGTCGCTTGATGGCCTGTCCGAAGACCTTTGAGCGCCTGTAAACACTATCGGTCCCGGTGCCTTCTGAACGGCGAATGCCATAGCCGATGAGGAATAGTGCATGGTGTCTGTTCCGTGAGCAACAACTACACCCGAGGGTGATTTCGAGGCGAAGGCTTCGCCTATCTTCTTAGCTAGCTCCGACCAGTGATGAGGGGTCATATCCTCGCTGAAAATGCTGAAAATCGTTTCGCTCGTCACCACAGCTAAGTCCGCGAGCTCCGGTATCATCGCGTACAGATCCTCGGCAGAAAAATACGGGTAAACAGCACCGGTGGCATAGTCGACCCTCGACGCTATGGTGCCGCCGGTGCCAATGAAGTGTACCGTTCCCTCAGCTTTAGTCTCCCGTGTAACCTTTTCCGCTGTGAGCCCTACTCTACCGCTCGTCTCAATCAACTTCACCTCAGTTATACGATCTGCGGCAATTCCGATATTATACCCATTGTCAAGCTTTAAAACGAGAAAATCTTGTTCTCCCACTTGAGGACGGGGAAGGACGATGCCTCTAAACGTGACGCCGTCTTTTAGCCTAACGAGAACTACGTCGAAGATACCTGCTCCCGCGCTGGCGAGGAGCTCACTGACCCTCCGACCGTAGCCAGCTACTGCCATGAGGACTCCGCATCAACCAAGACCGCTTCCCGGTTAAAAGGTTTCACTCGATGGCGTCTCATATGCAGCTCTTCAAATGCCGTCGCTTGAACCAGCACCTGCCTAGTGGAAACGCTTATATTTGCCGATAGCTTTGACTGAGCTGGGTAAGGTTATGCCGTCTCACGGTAGCCTCACTAAGGCTGGAAAAGTCAGAAACGCTACTCCGAAGATACCTCCAAAACCAAAGAAGAACCTCATACCGAGGAGGAGGAACTTCAGGAACTATAAAAGGAGGGTGCTTTACTCAGCCTCTACTCAGGCAAGCGCTTAGGGTTCGATCGATCAGCAGAGCTATAGCTACCTCTAGGGCTTTACCTGAAGTTAAAGCTTTATACAGGAACTCCACAGCCTGTTCACTTGACAAGCAGTTGTTTAACCATGCATAGCTCAGCAGTGCTTCCACGCTCTCTGCGGGGTCCCAGTCGTGTGGTAACTTGATGTTGGTCAGTGCCGAGAGCTTATAAGCCTCTCTAAGCGTTTTTCTTGGGGTCTTGATTCCCTGGGCTTTCCCAGATGCTAGGGATAGAGCCGCAGATGTTACGAAGTTTATAAACGCATCGCCAAGTTTAGCCAGATCCTTGTCTGTTAGGACCCTTCTCAGCTTGTCTGAGCCCGTATCTGCTCACGCATCGCTTCGAGCTTTTTTCTCAATGAATCCACAGCCACTCGGAGGGCGTCTAAAGGGGTGAGGGTTCCGTCGGTTCTTATAAGGAGATACGCCACCCCGAGTAGTGGGTGGTCCACTCTGTATGATGCAGTAACATGAGGGTTTCTGTTTAGCTCATCCACTAGCATGTTAAGCAAAGTATGCCCCTCGCCCGAAACCCTGACTTCTAGCGTAGTCTGAGACATGTTTTCAATCGAGATCGAGAGCTCCTCGGGCATGAGGTTACCGCCTACTTTCACCGACAATGTAGTAGTAGATTTTATGCGTTCTGCCACCTTCCTCGACGGTGGTGCTCTCTACAGGCTTCCATCCGGTTACTTCAAAGTCATGCGAGACTATGCGCGTGTTTGGCTTCAGCTCGCGCTCGAGCTTTGGACGTAGGCGCTCGTTAACGGATGTTAAAAGGTAGAGAAAAACGACGTCTGCCTGGGGAAATTTAACGTCGTAAAAGCTCCCGTGGATGAGGAGTACTCTGTCCTGCACTCCAGCCGCGATAATATTCCTCATAGCAGTCTCAAGCAGATCTTTCCTGATCTCGATGCCCACGCCTCTCGCTCCAAACTCTTTTGTAGCGATAACCAGCGAGCGCCCGTCTCCGCACCCCGGGTCTAATACGAGCTCCCCAGGCTTCAGTTCTGCTATCTCAAAAGCCTTTTTTATAACTTCTACCGGGCTTGGAACAAACGGTACTGTAACGCTCACGGTCTTAAGGAGGATCATCATGGATAAAAAATTATTCATTCAGGAACAGGCCCGGGTATTATCGATTAGCTACATTGCAGTTCAAGAGTTCCAAATATTTAAAAATAGAAATACCCACGCTTACCTCACATGCGAGTGATTTAGATTACCATATGAGACGTTTGTAAAAATGATGTAAAGAATATATTTTACATCCACACAAGATTAGATGTGAGTTCAAAAACACTGAGCGAGAAGCAAATTGAACTATTGAGGTACTTGTTTAAAAAAAGTAAACCTCTTAGGGTTTTCACAGTCACAGATACCCAGAGCAGCATTGCAAAGGAGCTCGGTATCTCTAGGCAGGCTTTGAACATGCACCTTAAAAAGCTCCGAGAACTGGGGTTTCTGCGAACAGGGCGGGGCTTTATAGACCTAACAGACAGAGCGGTGCAACTGCTGGGGAGGCAAAGCGGCGAGGCTATTATTGTACTAAGGATAGAGCCGTCGAAGAGACTAAACATCTACTCTTCTCTCAGCAACCTTCCCGTTGAAAAAGTCTACAGAGTTACAGGCGACGTTGACGTAATCATTCATGTATCACAACCACTCCTCGAAGAGGTTCTCAACAGGATAAACACACTTGAGGGGGTGCGCGAGACGCGAACCTACGTCGTTATAGAGACAATCAAGTAGAGGTTACACAACCGGGAACCGCGCCCCGGCAACTCCCCCTCAAGTGTGTTTCAAGGGATAAAAGCGGTAGGGGCAATTTAGACCTCTCGCTTAACCTGGGTCGCAGAGCGGTTCAGAGGCACCCTTCTCTTGAGCTGGAGTTGGAAAGAGGTGGGTAGGCCGGTGGCTAGAGCCTGAGCAGGCTGAGAATATCTTCAACCCCCGCAGTTCCCTTTTTGTAGCATCTTAGGGCCTCGATGAGTTCATCCTGCTTTGTACTGAAGGATAACTTAGATAAAACGATCTCAGCTATCTTTGACTTTTCATTCAAAAGGAAGCTGAGAAATTGAGGTAGATTTGAGTGATACTTACCCGTAGTCGCCGACTCGAAATCCACTATGACGGGAGTCCCGTTTTTCCCAACAAGTATGTGGTCTTTGAACCTCGAAAGCTCATTGTGAGACACTCCTATTGTGTCGAGCCTCCATAACTGCTCTAGAACGAGCCTTATAACTCTCCTGAGTTCAGAAGCGGACGCGGTAACCACCCACTCGTCAAGAGGTATACCGTCCACGCAGTCCCAGACGAGAAAATTCCTGGAGAACGCTCTGAGTGGTGGACCGACTTTAACGCTGTTCACCAATCGAAGTATCCGTGCCTCCTTCAGTAAAGTTTCACGCGAAGCATCGGTTCTCCTTATCTTTACGGCGACATAAAGGCCTCCTGAAAAAACCGCTTTCACTACGATGCCTACTGTTCCCTTTCCCAGCACTTTTTTACCGAAAATGTCCACACGGCCCTCCTCTATGAGGCGCCGCACACCCAAAAGTTTCATCTCTACAACTCTTCGCACCACGGCACCTGCATCAAGGGAGGGGTATACTAGAACTCGGCTCCACCCATGCACCTCTTTAAGCACAGAGTCCAAGGCTCATACCCCGCCAGACGCTTTAGTAGTTCACGCTTTTCTGGCATCGGAAGCTTCTGTATGTAGTCGCATGCTTTACCAATCTCCCACTCGAACCCCTTATATACCTTCAACACCTCCTTTACAATCTCGATAGCATTACGGTTCTTCCTAGGCGCTACTGCAACGACTCTATCGCCCTCTATGAAGGGCGCTGGCTTATTGGACGCCCACTTTTCCAGGAATCTTAACACGTTCTCATGCCATACCGGCGGCCCGAGCTTCTTCTCCCATAGGGGTAGCTCCAGGGATTCAAGCTGCAAAACTAGCAGATGCTTTTCATTCAGCTTCAGGTGAAGCTTTCTCAGAACGCTGAACCCGTTCCTTGTCAGTGTGTTGGTGACAGCATCGAGCACTCTGTTTAATTTCCCGGCCAGGGCGTCAGGCGCGAGAGTCGGGTGCTTGACTAGCTGCAACACTATGCTGTTTTCGTCGGGAGCATACTCTGCTTCTTCCTCGACGCCCTCCAGTACACAACACAAGATGGCAGGGCAGTGCTTGAAGACGTTTGCGAACAAAATAAGCTTTGAGAGCTGATCTACTCCGACTGCGGCAGCTGCGTTACGACGGGGATCTACTGGATCTAGTACGACTAACGGTGCGGTGCCGCGCAGTCTGTAAGCCGTCTCTGGGATCACGACCCTCCAAGGGATCCACTTAGAGACCGCGCACAAGAGAGGAATAAGTCCCCCGTAGTGCACTATAAGAACTTCTGCGAGGTATCCGGAAAATCCCTTAACTTCGATTTCCGCGCCGTAGATGTTCAAGCGCCGCAGTAAAGCTTTAAACAAGCGGATATCCCTTTTAAGGGCAGGATTTCTTGATATCTGTGAGATGATGTACTCGGTATGGAAGGGCGTCCTGTCTACCGCTGATTTGATCCTCTGAGGGCTTTCTACCTTATAGGCTGGTACAAGCTCCAGCTCTACCCCCTGGTATTTGATGATGAAGTACGGGTGTGAGGCGAAACGGACTTCTAGCTCAGCTCCTAGTCTCTGGGCAAGCTCAGTGCTCAGGGTCTCAACGGATTTATGCAGCTCTTCAAGACTCAGGCTTTCATCGAAAAGAACAAATACGTCGACGTCGGTGTCCTCGGGTAGCCACGTGTCCCTGGCAAAAGACCCGTGTATTGAAATCTCGCGCACGAGCGGTCTAAGACCAGATTCTTCAACTACAAGATGTAATTCTCTCACAGCGCGCTCTACTAGCCTCGAGATTCTTTCTTTCTGCTCCTCTGATGGCTCGAGGCTCGATAAGTGTTTTGACAGGCAAGCCACTTCGCTGCTGTCGATACACAACTCGTGGCCCATTCGGTTAATGCACCGGGAGAAGCTGGAATTCGGCCAAATCAGTGTATACGGGACCTCTCGGGGTGAGGACGCTTTTGATAAGGTAGAACTTTGTCACATCCTGCTCGCCGAAAAACGTGGATGAGTTCTTTTCGATTATTTTTCGAACCTCACCGCCTAGTGGTGCCTTAACTCTCGCTATTGTAAGATGTGGCTGGAAGTCCTCCCTCTCCAGCTTAACGCCGGCAGCGGTAACAGCTTTATAAACTTCTTGAGCAAGCCTTGAGAGCTCTTCTGACCCTCTCCTTACTCCTATCCAGATGACCCTCGGATTCTTAGGGTTTGGGAAAGCCCCTATGCCTTGGAGCTCCATCGAGAAAGAGCTTGCTTTAACCTCCATAAGTTTGCTCGCGACGCCCTGAACCTTTTCGCGAGGAATCTCTCCGATAAATTGTAGAGTTATGTGCAGGTTTTCCGTTTCCACAAACTTGGCTTTCAGCCCAGCTCTCTCCAGCTCCTCTTGAAAGCTCTTTACACGCGAGACTAGCTCGGGTCTAGTGATCTTCACGGCGACGAATACCCTTAAAAACCGTTCAGCCATTAGTCAGCCACCTCCTGAGGATTGGACACTCGAGGAAATCTACTTCACCGCTCGCACACTTTGCCAGGTTCGGGCAGAAGAAGCAGGGAATTTCGTCGAGAAAGTCCGGTATTGTAGTCTCCTTTTGAAGCAGGGTAGCAGGCCTGATGACATACGTTTTCCTCCCACGTAGAACGACCTGCTCTCTCAGGATTAAGCCCTGCTCTTCGAGTTTTCGAACAATCTTGAGACCCTTCCTACTGTCCAAACCCAGCTTCTTCCAAAGGTCTTTTTGAAGCACGCCCTTCTCTCCGGCCTCTCTCACGATCTCCAGAGTTTTTCTCTCCAGTACTTCAAACTGCACCGACGACTCTTCCATTTTTTCGATGTTCTCCTCGCTCAGTGAAACCTTTGACCTCGATGGCATTAATCAACTCGCCCTAATCACATAGGGCGAAAAACCTGAATTTATTACTTGCCCGTTTTTAAAGCTTGAAAAAGCATGCAGATGCTAGTCTTTATAATTGGACCTGCAGGATCCGGTAAATCCACGTTCACAGCCAGTTTTCGAGACTGGCTACAAAGCCAAGGAGCGTCAGTCACAACTGTCAATTTAGACCCAGCGGTCGAAAATCTGGAGTACGTTCCGGACGTGGACATAAGGGAACATGTTTTCGTGCGGGAAGTTTTAGAGGAGTATGGACTTGGTCCCAACGGAGCTATTGTCGCCGCGGTCGATATGTCTATAGAGCATCTTCCTTCACTGGACAGGAGCATAGACGATGCTCCGGAGGGCTACGTTCTCATAGACACGCCAGGTCAAATGGAGCTCTTCACGTTCCGGCAAAGCGGTGGTATAATCGTTAACTCCCTTTGTAAGCCTAGCCGGAGGTGCGCCTCGGTATTCCTTTTAGACGCCTCCCTTTCTTCGGATCCCTACAACCTAGTATCTCAGATATTTCTCGCCGCTTCTGCATTCTACCGCTTAAGACTACCACTAGTAGTTCTGCTAAACAAGATGGACGTGCTTAGCGATGCCGATAGACAGAGAGTCTCCGAGTGGCTCTCGAATCCGGAAATGCTTGAGGAGGAAATTTCCAGGATGCCCAGGGATTACGACGCACACTTCTCAAGGAGCGTTACTCGCCTGCTCCTAGACTTCCTCGACATTATTCCCGTAGTGATTGTTTCCGCGAAGAAAAGCCAAAACTTCGAAGAAGTTTACTTCCACCTACAGCAGATATACATGGGTGGTGAAGACTTCGAGTTAACCGTCAGGGATTAGTCAAAAAATTCAATGATGCGCTCTAGTGAGGGGTTCGACGTAATGTATCTACCTACAACGTAGATATCAGCGTCGATTAATGCTCTGACTTCTCGCGCGAGTTGCGGGGTTAAGCCTCCTGCAACTGCCACCTTAGAAGCGGGTAGAATCCCTCTAATGTACTCCACCACACCCACTATATCCTTGAAGAACTCCTCAGCCGACCTCCCTCTTTCTTCGTCAATGCCCCGGTGGAACTCGAACACAAGCTTATCCTCCGGGAAAGATAAGTTACGCACAAGCGACGTAACCACATCGGCACGCGCTTTTAGGTCTGCGACACCTATAAAATCGACGACGACGCTCTTGCTACGCTCCATAGCGACTTCTAAAACGGACCTAATGGTGGATCTTGGAGCCATAGCGAGAACCGACACGCTGTCGGCAAAGAAGTCGAAGGCCAAAGAGGCCTCTAGCCTTCCCACGTCAGCTATTTTCAAGTCAGCCATCAAATGGGTGCCTGGAGATGAGAGCTTCAGCTTCGGGAGTATGGACAGCCCGAAAAGCTTAACAAGAGGGGTTCCTGCCTCGACTATTAGCCTCTCACAGCTGAGAGCTCCACTACGGCAAGCACTGTTCACGGTGCTTGCAATTTTTAGAGCCTGAGCTTCGTCTGTAACGTCGATAGCGATTTGCAAGGAGTATGGTTTTGCCATACAAAAGGAGTTGCCCCTACGCTGAAAATTAACGTTGCGGCTTTTTTGAGTGCTGACTAGAAGTCAGATAAGCAATTATGATATGATTGAATCAGACAAGCACCGCTCCGGCACTCTCACAGCTTTGGGCCCACAATTCAGAGTTAGGTCCAGAGAGCTTGAGTGGAGACAGGAAAACTAGTAAGAATTTGAAGGCATCACTGCTCCTGCAAGTTGCGGTTCAGCATATTAAACTCGAAGAGGAGTTTAAACTCGTCCAAGGATAGCGCTTCTCCTCTCTTGTACTTTTCGTAGGCCTCTAAGGCCTTTCCATAGAGCAGTTTCTTACGCTCCTCCAGATGCTGTGAAAGCTCCTTAGCTTTCAGCAGCACTGAGACTCTCTCCAGCTCCTCACGTACCGCTCTCTCTTCTTGGAGGAGCGTTAGAAGCTCCTGGTGGTAAGCGTTTGCTTTCTCCCTAATGCTGTCTCTCTCCTGGCGAAGGTTTTGTATCTTCTGGAACAGCTCATCGCGCTGAGCTTTCAGCTTCTGCACTTCTTCCTTCACCTTCAGATACTCCGACACGATCTGTTTAAGCTGCTCGCTAACCTGCGCTATCTGCTCTTTCAGTTGAGGGATGCGTTGCCTAGTTTCCTCAATCTTCGCCCTAAGTTCATTGAGGTGTTTTACATTAACGTAAATGGATTCCAAGCTTCTGATCTTGTTTATTATGACCTTTTCAACCTCGGGAGGCAGAGTCATTGTTTGGTACTGCCACTCTAGCTGCTCTATTCTGCTTCTAAGCTCGTCTTCATCGTAGTTCTTAGATCCTAGGAAGCTTCTCAGTGCCTTATACTCGCCGTTGAGTTTCTTTAACTCTTCACGGGCTTTGTTCAACTCTTCGATGAGTTTCTTTCGTTCCTCGCGGGTAGAGACAAGCCTATCGTAGAGTTCCTTCTTCTTCTCTATAAGCTGGGAGAGCTGCTGACGGAGCTGTAAGAATTGTTCACGGAGGCTTTTAATCTCGGCCGAGAGTTTTTTCACCTCGCTGTTGGCAATATCTCTATTTGAGCGTGTCTCTGAGATTTTCGCATCCAGCTCTTGAAGCTTTCTTCTGAGCTCATGGAATTGCTGCCGCAATGTCTGAATGTCCTCGTCGACTATTGTCATATAGTCACCGTATGTCCAAGCGGGTTTCGTTGCGCGTGCATGAAGCCTTATGCCACTACTTATTTAAAGTTATGTCCTTAAAAATGTTTACTTAGTTATCTGGACCTCATATACCTACAGTTAACTCGGTCTCTTCAGTAATCTGTTTCAAGACCCTCCTGATAGTGAGTGTAGAAACATTGGCCGATTTTGCGACGATATCTTGGCTAAGCTTGAATCCCAGCATTTTAATAAAAAGATAAACCGTTGCACCGGCAACCCCTGATGGCTTAACCCCTTGAAGTATCTCTGCTAGGCTATCAGCCGTTTTCGCCAAAACATGCATCGGTATATCGCTGAGAAGATTCTCTCTTTTACCACTACGTTGACTTTCAATTCTCAACCGGCTTAAGATGGATGGCAGGTGCTCGCTTGGTTTGCGCACGGCCCTGGTCTTGGCGGGTTGAATGTAGCCTTCTTTAACGAGTACACGGTATGTTCGGTAAACCTTTCTGACATCTGCACCAGCTATTCTCTCTAGCTGATCCTGCGTCAAGGCGACGTTTGGGTATCTCTTCAGGACATAAAAAAGTAGAGTTGCGATGATGAGCTTGTGGCTTCTGCCTTTCAGACCACCAGCTTTCCTTATTTCTTCGAACAGTCGCTCAACTTCTGTCGTGACGTAACCTGGGATGTTGAACTCTCTTTGGACTTGTGAAAGGTAAGAAGAGTACTCTCTGTTCTTGCTGGATTCACGGGATAGTTCTCGGCTCCCTAATAAGTGTTTGATGCTTATAGCCCTTGGAGTTGTGTCCGGGTTCTTGGGCATCCTTTCACTGTGAACCTTCCTCAAGTACTCTTCCTGGGACCGAGGCTTTAGCGGCTCCGCGACAGGACCGTAAATATAGCCACAAACAGGGCAAACGTACTCACCAGTTTCCGGGTTAAACATGGGAGGAGTTGTTGTACCGCAGTTCGGGCATCTATTTCCTGCCACGGCCCTCCCCGGCTCTCTTCTTGCCCGCGTGTCTTGGATTTCCCTTCCAGTAGAGAACCTTCCCAATAAAGGCTTCCGGCTTCCATCGGCTCTCATCTACTTTGACCAGAACAAACGGCGAGTTAACAGGCCCTATTACATCATAGACATAGCCTACTACCGCCATTTTCTCATCGTAAACCTTTTCCCCAGGTGCCGGAACTTCTTTGGCCTCTACCAAGAGGTTTTTGTTCCGCGTAAACAGCCTCACCTTGCCTATAGGCCTCATAGAAACTCTCAGAAGACAGGGAGTTACGCACCTAAATCGATTTCGCCTCAAAGTGGGGAGAATTATTTATATTATGCCATCGTTAATCTCCAGAGTGGCACCATGGCTAAAGCATACTTGTTGCTAAACCCCTTTGCTGTATATTTGCTCGATGAGGAGGGAGGGGCTAAAACGTTCTACAAGCTGTACAGAGATGATATCTCCCGAGAAAGATATCTTGAGCTCCTCTACGACATGGAACAGGGAAAATTACCAGAAGAGATCCTGGAGTCTATTGCAAGAAGCGTTGAACCCGGAGACGAGCTGGTCGTTGAGGACAGCGATCTGGGGAGGTTCATCTCATCTAAGCTAAAAGATGTTAAGATAGTACCTGCAGCTGGAAACGAGGTAATGCTAAAAGCTAGGGAAAACATAGCAAACCTCATCGAGACGTCTCTCGGAGTGAGTGCACAAAAATATTACGGTTTGCTCCACGAGTTGACGCTTCAGCTAACTCGGTTAAAGGTTAAGGAAGTTGCCGAAAAGCGGGACCTGTTCGTCGCCCAAGCGATCAACGCGCTGGATGATGTAAACAAGACAATCAATCTGTTCGCCTCTAGGGTTCGAGAGTGGTACAGCCTGCACTTCCCAGAGCTAGATGAGCTTGTAGATGAGCATGAAGACTATTTCAGAATCGTCAGCAACATAGGATTCAGAGACAAGATAACTAAGGAGAAGCTACTCGAAATTGGATTGAAGGAGGACCTAGCTGAGAAGATAGCGAGCGCAGCTAAGTCCAGCATGGGAGCAGACCTCACGGAGTTTGACCTCGAGGCGATCCGCCTTATATCGGACACAGGTCTCAGACTCTATGCGGTTAGACGTAGCCTTGAGAGGTACATCGACGAGGCAATGTATGAAGTCGCACCGAACATCAGGGGACTTGTAGGCTCGTTGCTGGGAGCGAGGCTCATTTCACTAGCTGGTGGCTTGGATAAGCTTGCCAAGCTGCCTGCCAGCACAATCCAGGTTCTTGGGGCTGAAAAGGCGCTTTTCAGGGCACTAAGGTACGGTGCAAAGCCGCCTAAGCACGGCGTAATTTTCCAGCACCCCTTGATCCATAAATCCCCGAAGTGGCAAAGGGGGAAAATCGCTCGAGCCTTAGCCGCCAAACTAGCTATAGCAGCACGCATAGATGCATTTTCCGGCGAGTACCGCGCTGACGAGCTCAGGGAAGATCTTGAGAAAAGGGTTGAAGAGATAAAAACGCTATACGCCAAACCCCCAGCTAAACCTGAAAAAACCACTAAAGCTAGAAAGGGTGGTAAACACCATAAGGGTGGTAGAAGATGATCAGAGCGCTGAAAGTTAGAGAGCATGAGGAGTTTCCCGGAGTCTACGTGGTAGACTTTGAGGACGGGAGCAGCAAGCTTGCTACGATTAACCTAGCGCCTGGAATCAAGGTCTACGGGGAGCAACTTGTTAACATTGGAGGTAAGGAGTACAGGATCTGGAACCCCTATAGAAGCAAGCTTGCTGGAGCAATATACAAAGGTCTAAAGACGAACCCCATTAAACCAGGTACCAAGGTGCTATACTTAGGGGTGGCATCAGGCACCACTCCAAGCCACGTTTCGGACATTATTGGGCCATCAGGTGTTCTATACGGAGTAGAGTTTGCTCCTAGAGTGATGAGAGAGTTCGTCGAGAAAGTCGCCGCCCACAGGAGCAACGTGATACCACTCCTAGCAGACGCCAGGTTCCCATCGAAGTATGCACACTTCGTTGAGGCAGTAGACGTTATTTACGCCGACATAGCTCAACCCTTCCAAAGCAAGTACGTTGCAGACAACGCTGACATGTTTCTAAAAAAGGGTGGGTGGATCATGATGGCAATAAAAGCGATGAGCATCGACGTAACAAAAGCACCGTCTGAGACCTACAAAAGGGAAATGGATGAGCTAGAACGCCGCGGCTACAAAGTTAAGGAATCTTTACACCTCGAACCATACGACGAGGCGCATGCCTTCGTCGTTGCCCAGAAGCTATAAGCACGCTGTGACAACAGTGGATATAGAACATTTAAAGAAAAGGATGGTACTAGTCAACCCAGATCCTCATTTCCTCTTCGATAGAGCGGTTAAAGAGTGTAAACGACGCCCTCCACCTGCTCGGACTAGGAAAAAACTAGAGGAGATAAAAAAAGACAGCCTGAGGTGCATTGAGAGAGCTCACAGGTTCCTGGATGCGTATCTCGGAAGAGTCGTCGAGACGTGCCCCTTTATCGAAGACCTTCATCCTCTTTTTCGCGAATTATTACTCCTTAGCGTTAATGTAAATGACTATAAAGTATGCCTCTCCAGGTTAAACTCCTCGCGGAAAATTCTGCTTAAAATTTTTCGAGAGGAGGCAAGAAGAGTTAAATCGTCGGAGAGCTCAAAGGAGGTATTACTGGCGCGCAGAAGTTTTTTCGGAAGAACACTCTCGGTTCTGGAGACACTCGATAAGTGCTTAAAAGAAATTAAGCTAGCACAGCAAGCTTTTCTGACGCTGCCAGAGCTCGACGTTAAGCTTCCTACCGTAGTGATCGCCGGAGCCCCGAACGTCGGCAAATCCACCCTGCTACGGGCGCTAACGAGAGCCAAGCCCAAGGTGAGTCCCTACCCTTTTACGACCAGAGAGCTTATAGTAGGTGTCCTCGAACGCAAAGGCTTAAAGATACAGCTAGTGGATACTCCCGGGCTTTTGGATACACCACTCGAAGAGAAGAATAAAGTCGAGAGGCAGGCGGTACTTGCTATTAGGCATATCGCATCCTTAATATTCTTCGTGGTCGACCCGACCGAGTCCTGTGGTTTTCCACTTGAGTTTCAAAAAACAGTTTACGACCAGCTATCCCTCAACTTTCCTGGTATAAAGATTGTTAAAATTGCCAACAAGATAGACATCGCTACCAAAGAGCACATCGAGAAACTTGAGAGAGTCTTCGCTTCCGCTGATTTCATACACGTATCGGCTGAGAATAAGCAGAACATCGAAAAGATATTCGAAACCCTTGACTCGCACTTCTCCTTGCCCGATCAAGGTTGAGGCGGAAAATTTCGAGCACAACTTGGTTCCAGCACTCCCCCGTGTTAAGACTATTCTCGAAGAGAAAGGGATCCGGGAGCCGTTTGAGAAAACGGCAAGTCGGTGCAGCCTCCAAGAGGCACGCCGTGGGCAGAGTAGCTGGCTAGAGAGAAACCCCAGCTCGCGGTTTGCCTCCGTGTTTAGCGGCGCTCTCCAGCAACCCCGATAACCGCGGACGTGAGGCTTGCTAGGCGATACCAACCTCGAGATACCCAAAGACAGGGGAGGGAGAGTAAGATTAAGGAGGACTGTGGGGAACAAAAGGAGGTATAGGCTGCTAGAATGGTTTTACAGGCGAAATGGCTCCACAAGCCATGCATTTGATCGACATAAGTTTCTTTTCCTTGACGAGCAGAGTATCCGGGCTCCCACAGACCGGGCACTTCACATAGTCATTAAAGAACCTTTCAAGGAGCTTATTTAGGAGCTGTGGCGATGTTTCGCCTTGAATAACGGCAACACCCTCCTCGTAGTACCCTGGGAGGGCCGTTTCCTTAAGGATATAGCGTAATAGAACCTGAGGTTCTCTGTTCAGAAGCTCTGCAACGTTCTTAAAATTCGTTATGTAGACCCTCTTGCCGGAGATGGTTACCTCAAACCTCGGTAAAGTGAACCTTTCGCCAGAACTCTTCGGTCTCCGCCTTGGTAACAGCTTGTATGCCCGTTCAAGTAGCTCTTCATATGCTGGAAAGCTATCTTCTGAGGCCACGGTACTGGTACCAAGTATATCCTGATAAATATTACCCTTTCAACTCGCCGGGGATCTCCTCCGCGTATCCTGAGGCTACCAGCTCCTTAGCTAGCCTTTTAGGCAGGTAAGCGACGTCCCCTTTGCCGAATGGCCCTAGGCTTAAGTCGTGGTCGACAATCTTAGGATAAGGTTGTAGGAAGAACACTAGAGTCTTTTCTTCCCTCTTTCTCGCTTGGGTGCTCCCTGCACTTCTGCCAGCGACCGAGACCCTCTCCTTCTCCTCTGTTCTTTGATACACCTGAGGATTAGCGTTGAAGGTCTCTAAAGCCGAGATAACTTTCTCAAGCACCTCTCTCTCAAGACGCGGAAGTGAATTAACATTCTGCTGGAAACTCCCTCGATAGATGAGGCTGATCTCCTTAATTAGTCTGATGAGGAAAAGAGCCCTTAAGGTTGAAAGAGCGATTTTAACCGTATGCTCGACAGCACTCTCTCTGCGTAAGTACTCTACAACTTTCTCGTAGAAGTCCTGTTCCAAAATTTCTAGGTCGGCGTTTAACATCTCATTGATGAGTTTTGTGAAGATCGTTGCAAAGTCCACTTCAGCCACCGTTCTGCTTAATATGCGCTCTTTCCCAGTCTAGATCCCGCTGCGGCCCTTTAAAACGTTGCGCCGTTCCACGTCCAGAGGTTCCTCGCATGCTTAATCCATCACGTATAATCCCAGCCTGGTTAAGGGGCGGAGCTTTTGGGGTCAGCACTGGAGGAAAGCGTTCTTGCCACGCGTTGTGTAGCAAGGTTCGAGCTTGGGAAAGCGGTCATTTGAGGCGCGCTCCCAATAGGTGTGCTGTTTATCGCTTCGAGTTCTCGACGATGTTTTTAATGTCCTCTATCACCTTTGAATCAAGGCCTAAGAGCGACTGGTACTCGTTGGGTATGCTTTCAAGTGTTTCTCGGATTTCGTAGGGGAATACCGCCCACTCTTCTATCACGCGCACGAAAAAGTCAGGCCGTGTTTTCGCCCAAGGCTTTACGTAGAGAGCGGCGCTTCTAACCTCTCCTGGATTATGTGCAGAGATGTATTTTAAAACGAAACTTAGGGTAGTCCCGCTGTCAACAATATCGTCAACCACGAGGACCGGTTTGCCTCGTACCTCATCACTATTTATGGAGCCTTCCAAGATTGGCTCTTTCGCTGCAGTTCCAATGCCTTCGTAGAGCCGTACAGAAACGTTGGCGATCCTGCGTATCGACAGGAAGTCGGACAGTAATCTGCCTACGACTAAACCTCCTCTGGCAACGAGTACTAGGAGCTCTGGATAAAAGCCGGCGAAAGCTATTTTCTTAGCCAACTCTAAGGTATCGTAGAAGAGCTCGCTCCAGGTGATTTTGCGTAATTTTAAGGTTCCGAAACTAGTCATAAAACGTAATCTCATAGGGTAAAAAAGTTTTTTGCCCATAAGATTGCTCGAAAAAGCTACCTCTCGACTCTATTAGATCTCTAAGAATACAGAGCTTCACGGCGCGTAATACGAAATATCGTTTTGCTCAACATGTTGTATTCCAGGATTTAGCTGATAACTCACGCCAACACAACAAAAGTCAATCATACATCCTCCTCGATGCCACGAACGGTATCGTGAACAGCCTCCCTGCTATACATCTCCTCTAAAACGAGGAACGAGGCCTGTGGAGGTATTACACCTATTTCGGTGATTATCGCGGTCACCAGCGAGGAGGGAGTTACGTCGAACGAGGGGTTGAGCACCTTGAGCCTCGGGTTTTCGGCCAGGAGGGTTCCAGGTAGCACCTCAGCGGGCGATCTCTCCTCTATGACTACGGGCTCACCCCACACAGTGTAAGGACTAAACTTGTAAGTCTCTGTTGCCACGTAGAAGTCTGCTCCTCTTTCGCGCGCTATAAGAGCTATCAGGCTCGTTCCTATTTTGTTTACAACCGCGCCGTTAGCGGTCACCGTATCAGCGCCAACAATCACTTTGTCCACATCCTTTATGATACTCCTAACAGCCGAGTCGGGGATAATTGTAACCTCCACGCCTTTATCTGCTAGCATCTTAGCTGTTATGTAGCCTTGGAAAAGCGGCCGAGTTTCCGTTGCTATAACTTTAACCCTCTTACCCTGCCTAAAGGCCTCGCTTATTATCGACACAACTGCCTGGCTATTGCAGTGAGTCAACACAACCTCGCCGTCGTGCAACAGCCTACTTCCTATTTCCGCTATCGCCTCTACAGCTCTTTCGGAGTAAGCAATGAAGCTATTAGCCCGCTCTACTACTACTTTTTTGGCCTCTTCAACGCTTTGCGCGACGTTTAATCTAAATAACGGTGAAATAACGTAGCTGACAGCGTTGGGGAGCGAGACGGCTGTAGGCCTCGTTCTAACGATATAGTCGGCTACGGACTTCATGTACCTCTTGAAGTCTTCCAGAGAGTCCCCGGAGTACTTCTCAGCCGATATCCGCAGGGCTAGCGCACCAGCTCTAGCGATTCTGCCAGCGCCCCTCACCCTCATGTCCCTGATGTCGCTGGCTATGTGCTCAACTTCTTCGGGTATCCCATCAACCGCCATAGGTCCCTACCTTGGACAGCGCGGTGAGAAGGTTTTCCAGAGGGGTCGGTTTGGGCGGCCATCCGTATAGGTCACGGACAGTCATTATCACGAACGACGGGGCTACGAGGCCCTTCTCCGTTATTATCGCGTCAATGTATTCCGGCGGTGTTACGTCGAATAGCGGAGCCCTTACCTTTACGCCCTCGATCCCTCTCTGTGCCAAGTAGTTTTTGATCTCGGTGGTGTCTGCCTCAGGGATCTCGACGAGCCCTCCAACGAGGGTCTCTGGGCTGAATTTTAAAGTTGATGTGACGACGAAGACCCTGACGCGCGCCTCGTGGGCAGCCAGTGCTATCTGGCTGGAGCCGACCTTGTTGACATTAGCACCGTTGGCCGTCACGCTCTCAGAGCTCAGCAGAACCTTATCCACGTTCTTCATAACATAGCGCACTGCGGAGTCGACAATGAGTGTCACGTCGCAGCCAATATCAGCAAGCTCTGCCGCGAGCCTAACTCCCTCGCTACCAGGCCTCGACTCGGTCACAATCACCCTGATCTCCTTCCCGCCTTTGATCGCTTTCTCGATAGTTTTTTTCACGAACACGCTGTACGAGGCGGTCAGAACGGTGTCGCCATCCTCTAGACGTTTCTCAGCTATGGAGGAGGCCTCCTCGACGGTTGCCTTGATCCTCTCCTTGATTTCCGCAACCTTCGACGACGCTTTTTCGTGAACGGATTCCGGAGACTCACCACTGTACTCGAGTACAGTTTTAGCGAGCTCACGTATGCTGTTAGCGAGAAGGGCAGAAGTTGGTCGTGCTCTCACAATGCGCAGCGCCAGCTCAGCGAATCTATCGAGTCTCTTCTCGAGTGTGAGAGCCTCCAGCATTTTGTCCATCGCGTAAAAAACTACCTCCGTCGAGCTGTGTATTCTCCCCGTTCTTATGTCCTCAACAACTCTCTCCCACTCCAGCATGTGAGCCCTCTCTAGTAAAGAATGTCGCATGCCGCGAATAAAACCTTCCGGTATTGGCCACTTGTTACGCAGTTATATCAACCAATGCATTGGCAATCGGCACCGCGACACTTACCCTGGCGAACTGATTTACCACGCTATCTGTTGCTACTATGTCTTTAACTCCAGCCGACACGATCTTAGCCTCGGCTCCCGCAACGAAGAGCCCATGGGTGCATGCGGCGATTATTTCTTCAACGCCGTATTCCCTTAAAGTTAGGGCTGCGGCCGCTACAGTAGTGCCGGTACTAATGATATCATCCACTATCACTGCCTTCTTTACGTTGCTTACCTCGCCCCTTATTCTTACATCCTCATCCCCTTTTCTTTCCTTCTCCAACACAAGGTAATCGGCACCGATCTCCTTCGAGAAAATCTCGGCCCACTGACGCGCTTCCTCATCAGGAGCTACAACAGTAAACCCTTCACCGTAGTTTTTGCTCACATAGCGTGCTAGCTCCCCCATGCCTGACACGTTAATGGCTTTAATCCTGAATACCTCTCCAATGCTCTTAACCCTGTGCAGGTGCATGTCGACAGTTACCAACGCGGAGATGCCCAGCACCTCCAAGAGCTCTGCGACAATGCTCAGGCTCACAGCTTCCCCAGGACTGAACTCCTGATCCTGTCTAGCGTACGGGAAGTACGGCATTATCAGAATCACCTCGCGGGCACCGACCCTCGTAAGGGTTTTCACGGCGAGTACCGCCTCAATGAGTGCATCGTTGGGCCTTCGGCCCGAGCATATGGCTAGTGCTACCCTCTTTCCGCGGACTTCCTGCGGCACGCGCACGTAGAGCTCTCCGTCCGGAAACTCTCTCGTGACCAGAGGCTTAAACGTAGCCGCAAGGTGTCTAGAGAGCTCCATTGCAAGCCTGGTACAACCGCTTCCGGAGACCACCACCAGGTCTGTTCGAGGCTTCACGCCTCAAAAATCCCAGCTTAACTATTATTGTTTTACCGGCGGGATGCTCACGGCTATCCTCATAGCTTTCCTAGATGTACCGGTTGTCTTAACGACGATAAACGAACACTCAGCGTCAAGCAAGAGCGTTGCTCGGAGAAGCTTTACGCCCTCACGCTTGACCCGTAGAACGAAAACACCATTGCCTGTCGCGTACACGACTTTTGGAAGCGTCCGTGAGAGACCGCTAACCCCAAATAGGAGAAGAACGTAATTTTTCACGCGTTCTTCCACCTCCCTGGTCGAGGCTCTAACGTTTCTGCTTCTTACAACAAGGTACCTGTACTTGTTTTCCCTCACCCTGCTTTACCCTCTACCCTCAAACCTTCCACCGGTCGAATCCCCAGTCTTTTCTCAACGTTCTCGTTTAAACGCTGCTCAATCATCTTTGAAATAGAGGTAGCCACGAACATGCCGTCCAAGTTCAGGACGAGCTCGGCGAAGGCTATGAGGGAGCGCGGATCCTTTAACCCCTTATCGCCGCTCGAAATAAGCACTGGGACTTTTTTTCGAGAGAAATTGCTCAGTAGACTTCTAATTGACGAGATGTTTTTGGCGAGAACTTGGGCGTCCTCCGCTAAGAGAGATGATGCTATCACTTCTACGAATTTTCCGTATCTCAGGATGTACTCGATGTCTCCTTTATACAGCTTCGGTGATATTAGGGGTTGCATTGTGACGATATCTACCCTACGATCCCTACTGGAAAATGCAGCAATCTCTCTCGATATAGCTTCAACCGATACTAGGTCGCAGTAACCTCTGATACGAGGAAGCGCTTTCTTCATCTCTACCTGCCCTAAACCGGTGAAGTGGCAACGGAGGTATACTTGGTACCCCACGCTTTGCAGGTCATCTATCATGGAGCGTAACTTTACCACGGCATCCTGGAGGGTTTTTGTATCCAATTTTGGTGTGATGCAAAAGCTGGGAATACAGGCGTAGTAACCAACCTCTTTCGCATGCATGTAAAGGTTTTCAAGAACTTCTCTGGAGGGGGTTTCGATCCTGCCACAAAATACATCGTGGTATCTCCTCTTACGCGAGCTCATAACCGTACTCCCTGCTCCTTCAGAACCCTCTCCAAGTCTTCGCTTCTCCGAATGTTCGGCTTTAACTTTATCACACATTTTATGACTTCATCCCCGCTACTGAGTTTAATGGAACCACGGTAGGCTTCCTGCTTGTCGAAGCGCAGGTAAAGCCTACCCTTAGCGAAGCGCGATTGAAAGTCCTGAAGAACACTCTGCGTGTCCTTACTCGGCATTGACGAAAAAATGTGTAGAGCGATTTTATCAGCCTCCTGCTCACCGTAAATCACTCTGATGAGCAGAATAGGGTTACCGTAGAAGCCATGCGTCACATGCTTCGTCATGGGAAGGTCGCTGACACTCCTTAGCTCTTCCGGTAGCAAATTAATTAAAGCCCGAAGAACGCGTTCTTCTTCTTCAGTCGCGTGAACAGAACACGAAAACTCAATGGAGACTGCGAGTCGCGATCTACTCATTGGCTATTGGTCTCCTCGCCAGCCTGCTCTTCTAGCTTAGCCTTCTCCAGAATCCTGAGGAGCTTCTCACGGGTAACTCTGTAATCCTTCCGCGTTTTAAAGCCGGAGATCCACCTTCTCTCGAGGTCCGACTTCACCACAGGGTGGTTGGGGTCCGCCATAACGACCTCGTACCACTTGTACATTCCGTCCTCGCCTACCCAGTAAGAGCCTAGCACGACAAGGTTGGGGAATTTTCTAGCTGCCCTCTCCTCAGCTATCCACTGCGCACTTTTGTGAGGACTGTACCCGTAGACGCCCATTCTTTTAGGCCTTCTACCGCTATCTGGCCGGGGCCTGTTAAGGCCGCCCTTTCTGACACGAACCCTGACGATGACATAACCCTGCTTAGCCTTATACCCAAGGGCCCTGGCTCTGTTTATTCGAGTCGGCTTCTCTACCCTTACCACGCTCGGCTCTTTTCTCCAGAGAATCAGCCTTTCCTTCATCAGCTTACCGTGCTCACCGCTCATCGGCCTTTTCCAGATTTCAGCTAGATACTTCTGGTAGCCCATGAACACCCTGGAGACGTGTATCAACGGTGCTTTTTAGCTTTTCTATTGTCTCTTCCCATGTTTAACCCAAGCTTTCTCTTATCCCGAGGGTTAGAAAGGGGTAAAGGCAGGTGCACGAGCAGCACTCGTAAGCCAGGCTCGCAGTTGTCACACTGAGTGTGAAGATTAACCTTCAGCACGCACTCCAGCATAATGGCGGAGGTAAGCGGCGGGATCTGGGATTGCATGACCAGGTGGCTCAAGGCGTGCTGGCTCGGCTACAGCGTCGAGGAAATGCTGTGCGGCAGGGACACTTCAAGGATGCTTAGGCCTGATCGACGCGGAGCCTTAGATGCCTTCTGTGGGACATGACCGTGGTGATGCGACCACTTACCCTCGATCTGCAGAAATTGTTGCTCTATCGAGCTTGCCATGCCTCGAGTATGTCAGCTACATTCGCTGTGGTTCTAAAGCCCTTTTCGTCGAAGTGAGTTAGAGAGGAGGGGTACCCTTTCAGTGCTAGTTGATCGACCAGTTGTCGAGCTGAGCGCTCCTCAGCCAGCTTATAAGTCGAGGCGACCTTCTCGGTGGTGTAGTACAGTGGAGGCTTATCCCGCTCCTGGTCTATTTTTGTAGCTACGGACAACCCCTTCCTGCAAAGGTTCAGCTCAGCTTGACGAGCCATGTATTCCCGGGAGATCTCCTGGGAGGCTTCCGAAGCCCATAGCTCTCCGATCCACACGGGGCCTCCAACTACCCACCCACCGCCTGCCAGACGTCCACCGCATATTTCGGAGGCTTGTGATAGAACCACGAGCTGACGCTCGAGGGTCTTAGGGTTATAGAGGATAATGCCCAAGTTTTCCTCCAGGAAACCGCTTCTCTCCTTCTTCTCAACGATCACGCAGACTCTAATGTGGTGGTCGAGATAATATGAGTAAAAAGGCCTTATAACCCGCCCAAGCTTTGCCGCTTCGCGGGCAATAAAGTAGAGCAGCACTCTCACGGCCTGCTCTCGAGAGAACTCAGCCTCTAGTGCTTTCGAAAAGTACTTTCTTATACAGGCCGAGGGATAAATCCCTAAAAGCGGGGGCAAATCCGTGGCAGTAGCGCACAGGAGTCCTCCGTGCCTGACCGCTCTTAAAGCGGGGTGTATGAAGGGTGCAGGCGTACCAAATGGATCAAGGTCTACCACTTCGGCTTTCGTAGAGGCTAAAATTTCGTGAGCCTCTTTACTAAAAACCTTTACAACATCCGTGACACCGTTCAAAGCCACATTTTCCCGAGCTAGGAGGGCGGCCTTCGGGTCAACGTCATTAAGTATAACCTGTGATACACCTGGAACCTCGAGAGCATAGCGTATTCCGCGAACACCTGTGCCCGACATAACATCGATTACAGAAACCTCCTTTCTCGCTGATAGTTTAACATACGCCGAGAGAATTACCGTTGAAAGATCCCTGGAGCACTTCATACGAGGGTTATAGAAGACTGGAGCCCATGCTGGATCCACGAAGCCCCTGCTATTTGTATACGATTTTAGATCGCAGTGGCGTATAACGGCCTTTCCCTCTCTGCTTTCGGTTAGCGGGCAAGGCTCGCTCATGAGGCAAGTCGCCGTTAACTTTTATGGATGGATGAAAGTCTTCATTTCTTGTCACGCTGAACTACGAGGGGCAGGTGCGCCAAACGTTGTTTTTCTCAGAAAACCCAGGATAACATCCCTTATCTTATCCGGACTCTTCGAATACACGAACATTAGGCTCTCACTAGGGGTGTCGTCCCGTTCGCCAGCTGACACCACAATGAGCTTAGTTTTCGTGCTCTCCGACACCATGCGAGCAATATCCACTTCTTCTGATGTTGGATCCTTCTTTATCGCAACCTTAACCTGCGTACTTTCTCTAACGTACTTAACCCCAGCGTCGAATGGAGCCTTATTGAATAGGAAATCGATAAAACCGTGCTCTCTGAGCTCCCTGAAGAGAGAGCGCAATAGGGCATCTCTCGGCTCCATCCTAGGTGCCTTAATCTTGTCGCTGAAGACTTCCTTCAAGGAGTCCGCAGAGGCTTTCTCAAAGATCTCGTCGCCGAACATCTCCTCGAGTTTCAGCGCCACATCTAGGCTAACGTCGCTTCGGCCTTCCTCGTAGTTAATTATGGTCCTGCTTGTAACTCCGACCATTCTCGCCAGCTCACCACGACTAATCCCCCTTTTCTCGCGCATCTCCCTAAGTATTGATCCTTTAATCTTCACATAGATGCCTCCGTGAGAAAGGTAGATCAATGGGATTTCAGCTCCAGAAACCATCGATTTAAACGTCTCTTGACTCAAAACGGGAAGGTTGTGGCGTGAATAAACCATATTTTCCTCAAGCTTTTCGTTATCGATTCTTTCTGCCAACACGATCGGAAGAGCGTCTAAAAAGTTTGCCATGCTTTTCAGAACACCTGCAGTGCTCGGTGAGATCGTCGAGGCGTCGTTGACCTCCTTGGTTATAATCACCCTCTCGTTTCCCAGAATCACTATACTATCTAAGCAGTATTCCCGTTTTGGCAATTTGAGGTGGACGCTCCGTTCCTCCATGAATCCTGTTTTACTTAAGGGAAGCTCCCTTTAAAAAGTTTCTACCACGGCCTCAAACTCGCAGTGCAAGCACACGTCACGGGCGACTCATGATCGCCTCGAAGAGAGGGGCTGGCCGTTGAGGGGGGGGGGCGCATGTGCCGGTTGCAGCCAAGAGGGCTTTAGGGGCTCAGAGAAGCCCGAAACGGGGCTTTCAAGTTCCTTTTTCCTTGCACCTTCAAAATGTTGCGGACCCAGTGCCTGAGACTTTCGACACGCTTATAGCTTACTTTTTGCTTGTGAACAAGGTGGTTCAAACGTCTGCTGTTGAAGTCTTACCTGGAACGACGGTGGGTGTTAGAGTAGCTGATGGAGTTGTGTTAGCGGCAGAAAAGAGAGTCTCCTATGGATTGTACTTGATGAGCAAGTCTGGGAAAAAGGTGTACAGAATACTTGACAGAATGGGACTTGCAAGCGCAGGTTTAATGGCCGACATGCAGACTCTTGCAAGGATCGTTGAAGCCGAGATGAGGATCTACGAGCTAGACGCGGGTATAGCCCCTAGCGTGTGGACAGCCGCCAAACTGCTCTCCTACGTCCTCTACGAAAGGAGACTCTTCCCTTACTACGCAGAACTGATCGTTGGAGGAATAGACGAGACAGGATCACACCTGTACTCCCTAGACCCAATCGGAGCGATCATTGAGGATGATTATGTGGCTCTCGGATCTGGAACACAGTTGGCTATCAGCATCATTGAGAGTAACTACTCCAGTTCCATGTCGGTGGAAGACGCAGAGAAGTTAGCCATAAGGGCAGTTGAGGCCGCGATGAAGCGTGATGCTGCAAGCGGGGATGGGATTGACGTCTTGACGATATCGAGTAAGGGGACATCAGAGAAATCCCTAGCGTGGCCTTTGCACTAGGTTTTTAGGCTCACTCATCCTTATAATTCCCTGAGTATTAATGGCTAGTGAAGAGGTTTTCTGGATACTCGATGTGAACTACGAGGTTGTAGGAGGTATTCCAGAGGTTCGCCTTTGGGGGGTTTCCGAGAGCGGTGAGCGGATAGTCGTAATAGATCGCAGCTTCAGACCTTATTTCTACGTTCTCCCTTCCCAGAGAAAAGCGACAGACGATTTTTTGAGAAGAGTGCTTTCGAGCCTAAGTGGGGTTAAGACCCTTTCGGTTGAGAAGGTCGAGAGGAAATACTACGGAACACCTGTCGAGGCTGTCAAAGTTGTGCTGGCGGATCCTCGAGACGTGCCTAGAGCAAGAGAGCTCGTACCCAAGGCAATAGGCGTTGAAGAAGTCCTCGAGGCCGATATCAGGTTCTATATGCGTTACATGATCGACACCGGCGTTAAGCCTAGCTCGTGGCATATCGTTAAGGTTAAAGAGTTAGAGAGGAGCCGCGAGTGGAGAGTCGACAGGGCGTATCTCGCAGTCGAACCTCCGAAACCCATTGATGAACAGAGGCTCCCGAATCTTAAGATATACGCCTTCGACATTGAGTGCTACAATAAGTTTGGAGAGCCGAACCCAGACCGTGACCCCGTGATTTTAATCAGTAGAGCTACCCGCGAGGGAGTCGAAACCTTTGAGGCTGATGAAAATGATGACGAGAGGCTTATCCGCGAGTTTGCGAACGACCTCCTCTCTCAAGACCCCGATGTTATTGTTGGCTATAACAGCAATCGCTTCGACTGGCCATACTTGCTTGCACGCGCGCACAGGTCGAGAATGAGGCTCGATGTGTCTCGAGGCGCTGGAGAGCCCGCCCAGAGTGTATACGGTCACTACAGCATTGTTGGAAGGGCAAACATAGATCTGTACGACTACGCAAGCGAGATCCCCGAGGTAAAGGTCAAGACCTTAGAAAACGTGGCCGACTACCTTGGAGTCGTTAAGAAGAGTGAGCGCATTCTAATAGATCCACTATCGATTTACGAGTACTGGGATGATCCATCAAAGAGAGACTTGCTGAGGCGTTACAACCGCGACGACGCTGTTAGCACGTTTAAGCTCGCTGAGGTTGTTCTACCCTTCGCGGTGCAGTTATCGAGCTTGGTCGGACTTCCTCTCGACCAAGTGTTCGCCGCATCTGTTGGTAATCGGGTAGAGTGGCACCTAATCCGTCAGGCCTTCCTTTACGGAGAGCTTGTTCCCAATGTTAAGGAGCGCCCCGAGGAAACGTACCGGGGAGCCATAGTCTTGAAGCCGAAGCCGGGCGTACACGAGAATATAGCGGTGCTCGACTTCTCTTCAATGTACCCGAACATAATGATAAAGTACAATGTGTCCCCTGACACGTTCGTGCCTCCGGGAGTTGATGTTCACCCCGACGAGGTTTACACAGCCCCCGAGGTTGGCCACAGGTTCAGGAAAAACCCACCAGGCTTCTACGCAAAAGTTCTATCAAGCCTACTTGAAGCAAGGCGTCAAATAAGGGATCAGATGAAGCACTTGGACCCAAAAAGCGACATGTACAGGATTTTGGACGAAAGGCAAAAGGCGATAAAGGTAGTGACCAACGCTACATATGGGTATAGCGGTTGGAGCCTAGCTAGGTGGTATATGCGCGAGGTCGCAGAGGCAACAACGGCCTGGGGCCGCGAGCTAATTAAGAGCGCACTCGCCTACGCTCAGAAGATAGGCCTTTACGTGCTTTACGGAGATACCGACAGCCTGTTCGTCAAATACGACCGGGGTAAAGTAGAAGAGCTCATAAGGTTTGTTGAAAAGGAGCTAGGGTTCGAAATAAAGATCGACAAAGTTTACTCGAAAGTTTTCTTCACGGAGGCGAAAAAGCGGTACTGCGGTCTACTAGAAGACGGAAGAATAGACGTGGTCGGGTTGGAGGCGGTGCGCGGTGACTGGGCGGAAATATCTAAGGAAATACAGGAAAAAGTCATTGAGATCGTGTTACGCGGAGGGGATCCGTGGAAGGCCGTTGAGTACGTGCGAGCGATCATAAGGGATCTCGAGTTGGGCAAGATACCTATCTCGAAGCTAATCATATGGAAGACACTTTCAAAAAGTCTCGACGAGTACGAGGTGGACGCCCCGCACGTTAGAGCGGCTAAAGTGATGGTGAGCGCCGGTTGGAAAGTCGGTAAGGGATCGAAGATCGGCTATGTCATAGTAAAGGGAGGGGAACGGGTCTCGGAGAAAGCCCTACCGTTTTTCCTCGTTAAAAGCAACTCGGAGGTGGATGTAGAGTACTACGTTAAAAGGCAGATCGTGCCAGCCGCGCTACGAATCCTAGAGTACTTCGGGATAAAAGAAGAGCACTTCTACACAGGTAAAAGGCAGCAGACTTTGTTCGATTTCATGGGCTAGGCAAGGCTACAAAGATATGTGAGGGGGGCTTAAAGGAAGTCTATTAGAAGTATGTGAGCGTTGCTCGTTAGCTCATAAATCGTGTCGGAGCTGTCTTCAAGCATCTCTGCGATGCTCAACAAAAGAAGCGACGTGCTGCTTGACACGTTTGAATCAAGGATGCTGAAGATCGTATTACGATAAATGCCGTCAATTTTATTCTCATAGTCTGAGATCCTTCTTATATCCTCCAGTGCTTGAGGGGGGCTGGACTGAAGCCTGTTGAGAAGATCATCCATTGCGCTGAGCATCTGCTCGAGTTCCTGACACATGTCCAGAAGGCCTGCCTGAATGTGTGCAGGCACAACCCAGTTTCGCTCAATGAGGAAGCTCAGCCTGTAAGTTATGCCGCTCAGCTTGTCTATAACCTCCATTATGCGTGAGCCTATTCTGACCCACTCCTCCTTATGTTCAAGCACGCGCGAGATCTTGGAGAGGTAGGTTAGGTACTCTGTCTGAAGATCCTTTGTCTGGTTTTTAGCTGTCTGAGCGTGTTCTAGGAGCCTCTTCTGCCCCTCCCGTTGCGCGGGGTCGCTCAGACTTTTAAGCACTCTGCGAATGTCGCCGAGGATTTCCTGAGCGATAGTGAGCTCCCGGCGAAGTATAGAGATCAGCCTTGCGTCCGCTATAGACACATTGGACACTGCTAACCACCCGCTCTAGCCCTGACCGTGGCTATCGTGTAATCTGCGACGCCCTGCATTTTAAGCTCGTCGGTGTTGCACCACACCTCGTTCGGCGGCACTTTATCGTTGGGTTGAGCCTGGAAATACAGCTTCTTCTTACCCGCTATCACAACCTCGATGGCTGATGATATCCCCAGCTCCGCCATCATTGACGGATTCATGTAAGCCTTACCTTCAGGTACCTCGTCACGCCTTCTAAGCCTCAGCCTGCGCTCCTTCCTTTGCATCAAGACACCCTGGGAAAAACGATGGCTTGTAATATATTTTTACTTTTCACGCTCTTAAAGCCACTCCGACCGCCTTACCCTAATCTTTCTAACGCGACCGGGAGAAATCGCATAGACAACGCCTTTTCGGGCCGCGCCTGGCTCATCTACCCCTTCACTGATCCGGGGCCCCGTTAAGGGTTTTCATGGGCTCCGCGCCTTCGGCCCGCCCCGCCGGCTTGGGGCTGTGCGGCGGGGGCTCCGCCTCGGCGCCTCCTTGCCTCATCACACCGCGCGCGGCACCCGCCAGACGGCTACACGCCGTGGCGGGAACTGGGGCCGGGGCCTCTCCCTCTGCTTCACCGCTTTGGGAAGCTGAGCGAGCCGTGTATCAGTGCTCTCGGGTGGCTCTGGAGCCACTGGCTCAGCGCTTCTAGCTGCTTCTTCGCATTGCAGGCCTTCAAAAAGAGCTTTGCAGCGTTGAATGCTGCGGCCCAGTCCCTGCCGTAGACCAGGCCGCAGCCCGCGCAACGGTAGTATCTTCTCTGAACCTCCACCCCCTCTTTCCCGCAGAGGGGGCAACGCTTCCCAGACACGTTATTCTCAGGCTGGAACCACTTAGCCCCCTCGTAGAGCGCTAGGTTCTTGACGCGCTCCGCGACCCTCAGCAGTGTTCTCTGTAGCTTTGTTCCCCTCAGGCTCTCGGCCCTTGGCACGTCTGCTACGAGTACAACAAAGTAGCCTTGGTCCCTGAACTTTCTGACCAAGGCCCTTAGCTCCTTGAGCGCGCCTCTGATCCAGTCGTTGTTAATCTTCTTCACTTTCCTCGATGCCTGCCTAGCTATGCGCTCAGCCCTCTCCGGCGTGAGGTTCACCTTCGCCCTCAGCCTCTCCGCCAGCCTCAAGGCCCCTTCCACCGCGGAGCCCCATCCTTCCCTCTGTAGCCTCCTGATGTCTCTCCTTTGCTTGAACCTCTCGACAGCTTCGCCCCAGCTCTTAACCTCGGAGTAGCTGCGCATAACAGCCGCGAGGAGCCTCAGCAGAGTCGTGTTGGGCGGCTTGAACACGCATTGAGCCACCAGCCTCACCTCGTCGTCGAAGGTGAAGGTAGCGAGGTAGAGGCCGTGGCTGCTGTTCACGTCAACGGCGATTGTTGCTAGCTTGGAATTGCCGTCCCACCGGGCAGGCCTCACTTTGCGGTGCGCAATGAGGCGAAGCCTGCCCCTAGCCGTTAGCTGCAGCGTCAGCTTCACGTCGCCGAACCTCTCGACGTCCTCGAGTACTGCTCTAATCAAGGATGGCTTCAGCCTCACCACGACACCAGCGCTACTAATGCGTAGCTCACCCCTGTATGTGTCAAGGACTGCAGCGGCGTTAGTGTTACCGTGGAACCTCTCACTGTTGCCGACCACCTTGACCAGTAGTGGCAACGGCGGGGGCGTGAACCTTGTGCGCTTGTTGCTTTTCCTCCTGGCCTCCGCATCCATCCTGCACCACTCCACAGCGTAGTAGAGCAGGCCCTTCGGCAGCCCAGCCAGCCTCGAAGCCTCCTCGATTAACTCCTCTCCGAACCTCTCCGGCTCTTGCGTGAATTCCTCGCCGTACTTCCCCTCGAGATCCTCGCTGGCGTGCTCAACGGCAAGGGTGATGTCGGAGTAGAGCTTTCGGAGCCGAAGCCTCAGCTTCCTGTTAGCTTTAATCTCCCAGACCCTGAACGCATCGACGAGCCTCTCGCCGTTTTTACTCCCCTTGCTCCCGTTTCTCTCACTCATACCCCATCACCTCTTTCTCTCGGGAGGCCGGGCCTTGCGCCGCGGCCCCCGTCCGCCCCCACCCCCGGAGGAGCGGGGTGCGGGGGAGCCGCAGCACAGCCCAGCCCCCCTCAGGGGCGCTGCGTAGTGTCTCACGCTGTGTGAGCCCTGCTGGTAACTGACGCAGTCAAGTCGGCTCGCAACTCAGCGTGTAGTAGCCTGCAGAGCGCTGGGCGCGTCGGTCAGCATTAGCGGCTATAAGCGCAGTCTCACTTGCTGTGAAGCCCCGGCCTGCCGCGCGCGGCCCCAGGCGCGGGGGCGTCGACGCGGCCCTCCCGCCGAGGCCAGCCCAGGCCCGGCGGCGCCAAAGCTGCGCTAGCGGCCCGTCCACCCCCGAGGGCGGGGGGCCGGCTGCCAGGGGGCGGGGAGCAGCCGAGGGCCGCCGAAACCCAACCCCTCGCCCTAGCCCGCCCCAGGCCGCGTGGGCGTGGAGGCGGGCCTCGGGCAGCCGGCTTGCGGGCGGGCACTACTGGCCCAGGGCCAGGCCGCGTGGGCGCGGCCCCGCTAGCCGGCACCTTCACGCCTCCGCAGCCGCGCCGGGAGCCCGCGTGGGGATCCCTGGGGGCGCGGCGCCTCACCGGCGTAGCCCGCCACCCCCCTCGCGGGGGGCCCGGCCTCCCCCTCTAACCCACTCCCACCACGTCCCTGAGGAGCGTGAATGGTGGGTTAGAGGGAGAAAAAGGGGTTGTTTTCGGCGGCCCCGGCCCTCTGGCTCCACCGCCTTTCCCCCCTAAACACTAGTGCGCTGGAGGCGGTGCAGCCTAGGTGCCTGGGGCCTCGCCTCCTGCAGGCGAGCCGCTGTGCCCCCACCCGCGGCCTCCCCCGGCCCTCCCCTTATCCCGGGCCTCGTGGGCGCGGGCCTCGAGGATTGGGCCTGGGCTTGCGGGCCCCCTGCGCCTCCGCCGGGCCGTGGAGCCCACGTGGGGATCCGCTCGGCGCGGCTTTCACGGGCGCCCCGGGGGCCACCAGAGCCGTCGCCGGCCCTGGCCCCACCCCCTCCAGCCCCAGTCCCATCACCTCCCTGAGGAGCGCGAATGGTGGGGTCTGGAGGGGAACAGGGGGGTAGAGAAAAAATAGGGTTGTTTTCAGGTCTCGCTTGCTCTGGGGGGTGTGCTCTAGGTGGCTGGTTCCTCCCGCAGTGCTCGCAGGTCCACTCTCCAGTACCTCTTCTGGATCACTCTGTCCTGGGGGTACTCTGTCACCCTCTCCTCGAGGTACGCCACGTCGGGGCTCGAAATCATCCTGAACAGCCAAGCCTCGCTCAATGTCCAGGAGGTCAGGGTTTCGACCCCCCTCCACCGCTCCTCGCTCGCCCTGCTGCCGAGCAGTATCGTTACGATGGGCACGCCGAGGCCCCCGGGGGCCCTGGAGGCCCTCGCGAAGGCCCCGGCCGGCGCGTGGCGCTGCATCTCGTCCCTGAACCTGCTCAGCCAGCTGTACCACTCGCGCATCTCCGCGCTCGTGTCGGAGAGGCTCTTGCCGTAGCTGGCGTAGACGTCGACCTTCACTGTGCCACCCCGCGCGCTGTACTGCAGGTGGGCGTACTCCCTGGCGCCGTAGACGAGGACGGCCTCCGCCCGCTCCCCCTCAGCTACCTGCATCAGCCACGTCCACTCCTGGATCTCGAGCAGGGACATGACCCCGAGGGCCCTCAGCACCTCTTGGCCGCGCTGCACCTCGGAGCTCCTCCGAAGCTCGCAGTGCCTCTCTACGATGCCCATCAGCGAGTCGAAGAGCCCCCTGAGGACGTCGTGGGGCAGAGTCCTCGACGCGCTCTGATGCTCCCTGAGGTACTCCTCAAGGCTTCGCATTAGTACCACCGCCCTCTATTTTCTCCAGGTTCCTCAGGTCAACCTCCTCGAGCACCAGCGTCGGGCTGAAGTCGAAGCGCCTGAAGCGGTAGTCCGCCAGGACTATGAGCGGGCTGTCCTCGGGCTTCCGGGTGGCCCTCCCGACGCACTGCAGGGTTGTGGTCACCATCGGCACCCACCTCGCAGCCTCACCGCTGATGCCTAAGCGGTTGTAGTAGCGCTCGTACCTCGCCTCCACCTCAGGCGGCAGGAAGGGCGCCCCCAGGAGGACTACAGCGTCCGCGGAGAGGTCGACTCCCTCGCTGAACCTGCCGTAGACGGTGTAGAGCGCCACCCCCCTCCACTCCGCTGGGAGGCGCTCCTCGTAGAAGTCCACCCCGGCGATGATTTGCCTCGCAACCCTCTCTGTGGCGAAAGCCAGCACCCTGGCGAATCTACGCCTCAGCGTGGCCAGCAGCTTGACGTAGCCCCAAATCGTCTCCGAGCCGTACTTGCTCGTCAGGTCCGTCACCACGAGTGCCTTCCTCGGCTGCTGAGGCACCCTGACGACCTGAGCCCCGAAGAGCCTCTCCAGCCCCTCGGGGATCGTCGCTGAAACGTAGACGCGCGGCTCGACGCGGGGCCTCCAGGGGGGCATGTAGACCTCCACGGTCCCAGCCTCCCTGTAGGGCACGCCGCCGTCCGCCACAGCCCTGAGGTACTGTACCAGCGGCGCCAGGTGCGACCTGCTGGCCTTGAGCTTCTCGCGGTAGAGCGGCAGGACGCTGTCGAGCAACTGTAGCGCAGCCTCGGCCGAGGGCTTCTCCAGCACCTCCTCGGCCTCACCGGCCAGCTCCGGCTCGCTTGTTCTCAGCTCGTCGAGCGCCAGCTCCAGCCTCGCGGCGCTGAGCTTTCTGACTCTTGGCGCGAGGAGGTTGTGCACCTCGTCCACCACCGCGGCGCTGTAGTAGCCGCTCACCCTGCGGTGGTAGTTCTGGACCACCACGTCGGCTCTGCTAATGATTGCGTCCTGGGCGTAGTAGTGGCACACTCCCGGTAGCAGTTTAGGTAGCTCCTCCCAGCTCTCCGCCCATATGTCGCCCACCCCCTCCCTGACAAGGGAGAGGAAGTGGGGGCACTGCGCCCTGAAAGCCCTGCAGAACTCCGAGGCGTCCTCGACGCTCCTCGCGTAGGGGCACAGCCTCTCCCTGCCAGCCGCCACAAAGGCCCTCAAGCCCAGCCTCGAAGCGTCGGCGACAACGCGCCTGCCAACCTCCAGCGCTCTGGTGAGCCACAGCGCCGGCAGCCGCCGCGAGGCCTTCAATGCCGCCAGCACGGCCAGCGTCTTGCCCCAGCCCGTCGGAGCCACCAGCAGCACGTCGCCCTCGCTCAGCGCCGAGGCGATGAGCCTAGCAACCTCGGCCTGCCCAGGCCTCGGCTTAAGGCCCGCTTTCTCGAAGAGCTCCTGGACGCTCAACGCCGTCACCTCAGAACAGGCGGTAGAGGTGCCACCTGCCGTTGTGGAAGGCGATGAACTGTCCCGGCTTCAGCTTCACGATGTACGCCGGCAGGCTGAACTTTTGGATGTAGAGGACGTCGTAGGGGCCGAGCGGGCCGATGAACATCGTGGGGTAGTCTGCCTCGCTGCCGTCCGGGAACTGCTGGACCCGCACCACCTTTACGCCCCGCCTGCGCCCCACCCGCACGAGGTCCGTCAATGTTGGTGCGTAGAAGCTCGCCTCCTCGGCCACCAATGTCGTCGGCACGCTGTTCGAGGAGAGGAGCACGTCGCTGATCGCCGCGGCCAGCACTGATGCCGCAGTGGCCTTGTTCCACGCCGACCTCAAGGGGGCCAGGTTGAACCTGCCCCCCTCCGCGATTATGTCCTTGAAGCGCTCCAGCGTCGTCAGCTCAGCGCCCGCCTCAGCGAGCGGCTGAAGCCGCGACCAGGCCGCAGTCGCGCCTAGGCGGTCAAGCACCACCAGCTTCTCGACCGCTCTGAGCAGCCCCTCGAGGCCCCCGTCCTCGGAGGCCTCCCTCACCGCGCGCTTCAGCACAGCGTACGTGCTGCTCCCGCTGGTCTGCGACTCGCGCTTCACCACCTCCGCCACCGCCTGCGGGAGGACTTCCCGCGGCAGCAGCAGAGGCAGCTCATCAGCGCTTTGACCGTACTCGCCGTCGAAGTCTATGATGAGCACCCTTTCGCGCGCACCTTGCTTCTGCGAGCTCCGCGCGATGTAGTAGAGGAGGGCTTTCACCAATGAAGTCTTGCCGCACCCTGACTGCCCTAAAACGATGGTGTGCTGCCGGCTCTCAGCCACTTTCTGCAAGAGAGACTTGAACAAGGCTCCTCACCTCGCCTTCGGCGGAATCAATAGCACTATCTCGCCCCAGTCCGGCGCCGAGAAGCCGTAGAGCCGGTCCCTGTTCTCCAGTATCAGCTTGCCCACGCAGTCGCCCTCTGAGCCGTAGACCTCCACGCCGTTCTCCCAGATTACCACGACCGTCCACCCAGCCTTGCCGAGGTCGAGGAAGATCTTGGAGGGCCTCACCGGCGCCTCCCACTCGTAGATTCGGTCCTCGATTAGGTCCAGCAGCTTAACCATACCTGCCAGCTTGTACGCCTCCACCCTCACCACCTCAAAGCAGAGCTATGATGTCGCTCAGCCCGATGTCGGGCGTCAGGACGAAGAGCTGCACACGGTAGCGGAGCGGGCCGGTGGCGGCGAAGGTGCTCCTCGTCAGCCTCGCCACGCTTCCCGTGCTCTCCAGATACTCTAAGACGGCGAGGGCTGTTCTGGGCGGCACCTTTGCAGCCCTGGCAACCTCCGCTACGCTCACGGCGCCGCGCTTGGAGAGCCGCTCGACCGCGTCAACAACCCTCAAGTAGGCCTCCATGCCCGCTCACCCCCTCAGAGAGCGGTAGACGATGTAGCCGGTAACGCGGCTGTTCATCAGGCCGTATCTGAGGAAGAACTGGGCTAGAGTCGGCGAGCCGTCGACGTCCTCGGAGATCAGCACCACCCTGCCACGCGCCTTGGCCAGAACGAAAGCCCTCTTCACGGCGCTGAGCAGCTCAAACTCCCTCGGGTCCATGCAGTGGTAGAGCTCGCTGGGAGCTATGCCCCGGAGAAGCAACGTAACGGTGCCGTCGTTGCTGCTCAAGGCCTTGACCCGCTCCCCATTCGGGGACGCGGGCCCGGGGATGTCTACGCCGGCGCGC
>NDWX01000015.1 GCA_002855745.1 Thermofilum sp. NZ13
GGCCTCAGGACGGCCCTGATGAGCGTCCCGTCTGGCGCGCGCAGGAAGGCGAACTCCTCGCGGCCCAGCCACTCGGTGGCGTAGATCATGAAGCCCTTCCCCCTCCTGACTTGCACGTGCTCATGCTCAGGCCTGAGCACGTGCAAGTCAGGAGGGGGAAGGGCTTCATGATCTACGCCACCGAGTGGCTGGGCCGCGAGGAGTTCGCCTTCCTGCGCGCGCCAGACGGGACGCTCATCAGGGCCGTCCTGAGGCCGGAGGAGAGGCTCACCGTCGGGGAAGAGGTCGAAGTGTACTTCGACTTCAAGAAGGTCCAGTTCTACAGGCGAAGCGGGGAGCTAATAGTATAGTTTTTCTGCTTCCGCCTTCCTTCCCTTCCTGCTTATGAGGTACAAAGCCGACGACGCTGTAGCCAGCAGTGCGAAGCTGGCGAGAGCGGGGAGGACGGCTCCTCCAGATGCCTCCTTGAGTATCGGGAGGCAGGCCGCGAGAACGGTGAACGAGACGGCGGGCCTAGACGCAGGCTCCCTTTTCACCAGTCTCTGGTAGACGAGAATGGCGGTGGCTGACACCGTCGCCCAGCCCAGGTAGTTCGTGAAGGGCACGCCAAACCAGCAGGGGCACTGCGCGCTCCACATCCAAAGTCCCTTCTCCACCATAACCGGATCAACTCCGAGATCGAGGAGAACCATATAAAGAGTCGCCGCCAGCGCCCTCTTCCACCTCCCCGCGAGGGGGAGCGCGGAGAGGTACGACGCGTACAGGTAGGTGCCCCAGGCGATCACCACGGGCACGGGGACGCCGAATACCCGAGGCGCTCTCCACGTGTAGGTGTAAGCCCCGAAGGGCAGGCCCGTGCTGAGCCCTACGACCTCAAAAGCGAGCCCCGTCGAGGAGCCGATTAGAAAGAGTAAAGGCGCTCCCCGCCAAAAGGTCCATGAGACGCCAAGCGATGCCGAGAGGAGGGCGAGCATCATGTACTCGCTGAGAGGCCTGTCCAAGAAGACCTGGAGCACAAAACCCAGCGCTAGAAGTATAGAAGCATAGATCCCCCGTGCAGTCATTCCCGTCATTTACTCTTTAATCAGCAGGGGTTAAAGCCATTTTGTCATTATTGATTAATAATAATACTTTAAATTAATAACTTCTGCTTTTAAGACGTGATCAAGGTCTCGGTGAACGGCTACGGTACGATAGGCAAGAGGGTAGCCTGGGCTGTCAGCAGGATGCCAGACATGGAGCTCGTAGGCGTCTCGAAGACGAAGCCCGACTGGGAAGCCGCTCTAGCCGTCAAGAACGGGCTCAGGCTGTTTATCCCAGACGGCTACGCCGAGCGGTTTGAGGAAGCTGGGATCAAGCCATCCGGCTCCATCGAGGAGATGATCGCTGAAAGCGACGTGGTCGTCGACGCGACGCCCAGCGGAGTCGGGGCGAGGTACAAACCGGTATACGAAGCGGCGGGGAGGAGGGCGGTGTTTCAGGGAGGCGAGAAGCCGGATGTCGCCGAGGCGAGCTTCTTCCCGCTGGTGAACTACTCGAAGGCTCTCGGGAAGAGGTACCTGAGGGTGCTTTCGTGCAACACGACAGGCCGAGCGAGGGTGATTTATGCTCTGTCAAGGGTGGGCGAGCTCAGGCGGGTTTACGGCGTGATAGTTAGGCGGGGGGCCGACCTCAAAGAAATATCGAGGGGCCCGATCGAGGGGTTGCTCCTCAAGAGCCTGCCGCCCCCCTCCCACCACTGGCGCGACATAGCCGAGATTTTCCCCAACGTCGAGGTCTTAACCTACGCGGTCGTCGCGCCGACCACCCTCTCGCACCTCCACGTGGTTTTCGCCGAGTTCCGCGACTCGGTTTCCGCGTCGAAGCTCGTCGACTCGCTACGTGAGGTTCCCAGAGTCCTCGTGCTGGACGACAGCGTCAGGTCAACCGCGGAGCTGAGAGAGCTGGCCAGGTACGCTGGTAGGCTCTTCGGGGACATATACGAGGTTGCCGTATGGGAGAATAGCGTTGCAGTGAAGGGGGCGATAGCTTCCCTAGCCTATGCGGTTCACCAGGAGGCGGTCGTGATCCCTGAGAACGTGGACGCTGTGCGGGCATCCGCGTCTACCGCGAGGGAGGCAGCGGACTCCATACTCCTCACGGACAGGATACTGGGCGTGAAGAACTGGCTTTAAATCGGGTCGAGGGGCTGTTTTTATGTGCGCTTAGGTTACGCTCTGCTACTAGCGGCTCTAGCCATAGTAGTCGTTACGGCGAGCGCGCGTGCTGAAGGAGGTTGCGTGGAGCTCGTCTACTCGGTTCAGGACAGTGTGGGGCCCGGCTACTACTCCTACTACCCCCTCACCTTCGACTCAACCGGGAACGTTAATCTAACCCTGTACCCGGAGCTGTACTCGAGTGTGCCTATAAGCCTCGTGATCTACGACCTCACCTCCTCCAGGGAGCTGGCCTCATCCCCCTCTCTGCCCAGGATCCTCATCCCCCTCTCGGCGTCAGTGCGGACTCCTAGGAGGGTCGGGCTGGCCGTATACAACCCCTCAGCCTCGGCCGCTCGGGTTAGTGGAAGCTTGAAGGCCTTGCTGTGTGGCGAGCCAGCGCTGGCGTGGGCGCTAAGCCGCGCAACCAACACGGTGGCGACGAGCGTGGGGAGGGCTACCCCGACGGGAATCGTGGACCTGGGCATCGCGTACCTCAATGGGTCCTACACCTCCTACTCGTACAACTTCACCCGCGCGAGGGCCGAGGTGTGGTTCACCCCGGAGCTGAAGGCGACTAGCTACGACCACTTCCCCCTGAGGGGGAGCTTCAGCGTCCAACTGAACCTGAACCTTAAGGTCTTGACCAGGGGGGGAGGGCAGCAGATCTACTGGGTTCAGGAGGTTCTCATAGTCACGGGGAGCGGCGCTTACGTCAACGTGAATATCTGGAACACCACAAAGGTCTCGAAAGTCCAGTACTGCTTCCTCTCCCCCCTTAACCCCGCGAGCATCACCGGGAGGGGCCGCGTCCACTACTACACTGGGAGCCAGGGAGGGTGCGCGGGCGACGTGTATATCTATGCATCGCAGGTGACACCCCTGGGGGCCTCTGCAGCGCTCGAGGTAGCGCTCAGCGCCTCGCCCCAGGGGGTTACGGTGAGCTTCCACAGTGACTCTGGTGTTGTGGACTCCGTGAGAATCTCGCCGTTAGATGGCGTTAGCTGGGCCGGCTTCGTCGTGGAGCCGGTCCTGTGGGAGTGGTCTCCCCTTGACGCCGAGCTCGTCTTAGCCGGCAGGTCGAGCGACTACCCAACCGCCGTGCTGGAGAGCGGAGCGGTGACGCTGAAGCTCAGCTACTTCCGGGAAAACCGCTGGTCCCTCCCGCAGGCCGCGTGGTCAGCCGGAGGAAACACCTTCGAGAAAGCAGTAGCGAGCGTATCGCAGGTCGTTGATGGCGCCGCCCGAGTGACCCCCGGCGAGCCTGTCGTGAGGCAGCTGTGGGCTTTCCTCGTCCTTGTCCGAACCCCCTTAGGCACCTACTACTCCACGAGCCTAGACATCTCCCAGTTCATCGTCCCCGTCGTGGACCTCGGTAACGGCACGAGGCTCGTCAACCCAGCAGTCTACGTAGACGGCCAGCTGTTCAACGGCTCGAGGGTCTGGCCGGGTGCAGCTGTCGACATCGCGTACACCAGGCAGTATAGGGTTTTTGTCGTACTCCCCACCGGTGCCCGCGAGGACTGGGTGGACGAGGGCACACCCGTCGAGTCACTGGTGCCCCGGGAAATAAGCTTCGACAACGGCACCAGGTACGTGCTCGAGCGCGTCCTCCTCTCAGGCGAGGAGGTCGACCCGAGTAGCAGGGTCGCGAGCGCTGGAAGGCTTGAGGGGGTCTACAGGAAGCAGTTCCTCGTCACGATAGCATCTGTGAACACTACGACCCTCTGGCTCGAAGCCGGCTCAAAGCTCTCACCGCTCATCCCAGCAGCTATCGAGTTTGGCAACGGCACGAGGCTCGCGTCACCCATCGTCCTCTACCGAAACACGAGCTTTAGCCTCGCGGAAGCCGTAGCTACGGGACCGGGCGTCTACAGGGTGGTTTACCGGAAGCAGTACCTTGTGAGAGTTACTGCGCTGAACACCACCTACGAGGACTGGGTGGACGAGGGCGCAACCTTCGAGGTCAAAGCCCCGAGCTTCGAATCCAGAGGTGTGGCCGTGCTACCGGTTGCGTACGAGTACAGCGGTAAGCGCCAATCCTCCCCCAGCGTCGTCGTCCGAGCACCCCTCAGCGTGAGAGTGGTGTACAACGCGACCGCGCGGGTAGCGCTAACCAACTTTAACCTGCCAGCACTCTACGCTGAAGTAACGCTCAAGTGCGGATCCACGTCACGTAGAGCAACGCTCTTTCTAGCCTGGGATGTCTCACTCACCCTAGGAGACGTAAACACGGCTAACTGCTCGGTCGAGTACACGAGCACCCCCTCTTGGCCCCTCCTCCCCGCTTTAATCGTCACCATCACGCTCATCGCCGCGAGGGTCACGGCAAGGAAGAGGGCAAGCAGGCCTCAAGCCTCGGCTGTAATCGCAGCGTTCAAAGCGGGGGAAGCACCTTCAAGCCTTCTCTCATAGCCTCTTTTCTCAGCTCGTCGTCGTAGGTTACCAGCGGGACACCAGCTTTAGCCGCGGTGGAGACGATAACTTTGTCGTTAAAGTGCGCCAAGCCCATCTTCTCCTCGCGCAAAGCTCTGAGGGCCCACCTTGCATGCTCCCCGAGATCCGCGAGCACCACCGTGCGCGGGTTGCTGAGGATGCTCTCAACCACGTACGCTGCGACCTCAGATCTAACCCCCACTCTTCTAAAAAACCATACAAGCTCGTAGACAACGACTGTGGGCACCATCCACCTCTTGAGTCCGTAGAGGAGCATCCTAGCCTCCTGGTGCAGAGGCGAGTCCTCCGAAATCGCGTGAATGAACACGTTTGTATCGATGACTGCCTCGCTCATAGGTGTGCGCTCTCCTCAGCACCCTCCTCGATGAGTCGTTCAACTTCCTCCGTAGTAAAGCTCATTCCCAGCCTGATGTGGGGAAGCTCTAACTCAACCTTCTCGATGATAATCTTGTTCCCTTCCAGCCTCACCTCCAGCAGATCCCCCTCTCTTATACCGAGGGCACTCCTGATCTCCGCGGGGATCGTCACTTGGAAGTTCCTAGTCACCTTGACCCGCACAAGCTAGTAAGCAAATTACTAGTATTTAAACATCTCTAGTAAGTACTCGAACCACGAGCATCAGCGGGCGTGTCCCTAGAGGAGAGGAGCCATTCATACTTCTGTAAACTTTTACAATAATCTCTCTTCATATCTAAAAATTTATGCGTACTTACCGCTTATGCTAAGGTAATTATTGCAGAAAAGTATTGGAAAAGATGAAAAATCGATTGGAGCATCACAGCGAGATGGCTATTCCGAGGCTGATGTGCACCCAGCACCCGGACTCCACTGTAAGGATCCCGGTATCTGAGGAGGTGCAGGAGGCTATCTTAGGCTACGGGCTGTACGGTTGCGACGAGGTCATGGTGGACTTCGAGGGCAAGCTGACCCCGTACTCCCAACCGCGTGACATAGTCCTCAAGGCTCTCGAGGAGGGTATTCCGGTCGGGGAGGAGTTCTTCGTGACGGTCAGGGTGCCGAACCCGAAGCTAGAGGGCGTGGACAGGCTTCTCCTGGCGCTAGAGTCGGCTGTGCTGGCGAACTACTACTCTGTCAACCACACGGGCGTAGAGGCTGTAAGATGGGTAGTCGTGCCGATGGTCGACTCCTCTGACGTCCTCCTCGTAGCGCACAGAGCCCTCCACGAGAAAGCCCGGCTAGTGCGGGAGCTCACGGGCGTCCACACGGAGCCGCCCGAGGTGGTTCCGCTCCTCGAGGGGGTCAGCGAGCACCTTAACGCGGAGTCGATACTGGCCTCCTACTTCGAGTCTCTCGAGAGAAGCGGCATCGACCCCAAACCCCTCAGGGTCTTCGTGGGTAAGAGCGACGCGGCGCTCCGCTCAGGCCACCTCGCCTCTCTTCTCTCTACACTCCACGCCCTGAGCTCGATCCACGACCTTGCCCATCGCCTCGGAGTGGATGTGAGCGTGGTTCTCGGCATGGGCTCTCCCCCCTTCCGAGGCGGGCTGAACAACCCTTCTCTAGCTGAGGTGGAGGCGCGCTTCTACCGAGGCTTCGACACGGCCACCCTCCAGTCAGCCGTCAGGTATGATGTGCCGCGCGAGGTTGCGCGGCACGTCTCCAAGGTTCTTCGGGACAACGCGGGGAAGCCCGCCACGAGATTCCGGGCGAGCCGCGAGCTGCTGGAGGCGCTGTCTCAAGCGTACAGAAGCAGGGTGACGCAGCTCCTGCCCGCGCTGAACGAGATCGCCGACAAGGTCCCGCAGACGCGCGAGAGGCTCGACCGGAGGCTCTACGGGCGCTTCATAGCTGAAGACGCACCAGGCCCGGCTCCACGTGCGATAGCATTTACAGCCGCTTGCTACAGCGTGGGTTTCCCGCCCACCCTCCTCGATGCGCGCGGCATCATGGAAAAGCTGGAGGAGCTCTCCTCCCCCCTCCTGGAGCATATAAAAGCGGAGCTAGAGCTCGACTACCAATTCTTCGTACCCGAGGTCGCGGGCCGTTTCCTCGGTCGTAGCCCCGTCAGGGAAGCCCTTGACCTGAAGGAGAAGATAGGAGTTGAGGCAGCTCCAAGAGAGAACTACCTCAGCGCCATCAACGCGGGCGATTTCGACGTGGTGCGCCTGGCAAGGATCCGGGGATTCCTCGGCTAGCCGCCGGGCGTCCCGTGAAACGGTACTTCCGAGGTGATAGTGAAGAGAGGTCATAAAGGAGTCGGAGATCTGGGATATGCTCTGGAAGACCGCGCCTGGCTCATCTGCCCCCTCACTGGTCGGAGGGCCCCCTAGCGGGGTCATGGGTCGCCCGTAATGGGCGGGCCGCCCTGGCTGGGCGGCTTTCAGCCCGCGTCGCCGCGGGCACATCCCCTCCTCGCGCCGCGCGCGGCACCCTCCACTCCCCCTGAGGGGATGGGAGGGAACTGGGTTGCTCACTACCTCAAGGTGAAGAGGGATTTATCTCCTTTTCGCTTTGAGGGCTGGAAGTGGAAACTAGGGCGGAGCTGCACCAGCTATAGAAATATCTAGAGCTTCTGAGGTAACCCTCCTGAGTGGAAGACCCGTATGGTCAGCGCGAAGGCCGCGCTGGAGCGTGCCCTCAGGACAAGCAGGAAGCTGGTCGTCCCAGGCGACAGGGTGTTCGTAGCCGTCAGCGGCGGGAAGGACAGCGCGGTGGCGCTGTACGTTCTCTGGGAGCTCCAGAAGACCAAGCACTTCGAGCTGAGGGCTTTCCACATAGACCTCGGTCTAACCCCCACGCTCGGGGTCGTCGAGGATCTGGCTGGGATGCTCGGCGTCCAGCTCCACACCGTCAGCCTCAGGGACTACGGGATAGACATACCCTCCGCGAGCAGGGCCCTGAGAAGGCCACCGTGCTCGGTCTGCGGGGCGGTGAAGAGGTATCTCATGAACAAGGTCCCCAGAGAGCTCGGGGCGACTAAGGTTGCGACAGGCCACAACGCTGACAACATCCTGGCTTTTTTCCTGAAGGACCTTGCGCAGGGAAGGGCTGACTGGGCCGCTAAGCTCAAGCCAATCGTCCCCTCCACGCACCCGAAGCTTCTCCCGAAGATCCGGCCGCTCTTCGAGGTCACAGGCGAGGAGGCGCTGGCGATAGCGGAGTCGCAGGGCCTGCCCTTCACGAGGGAGAGGTGCCCCCTTGCGCCGCTAAAGGGAGACTGGCTCCAACCCTTCTTGCAGGACTTCGCACTCAGGGTTGAAGAAAAGCACCCCGGCTTCAGGCTACAACTGGTCCGCGGGATAGCCCAGCTACCCGTAACAGGCCAGAACCCAGAGCTCAGAGAGTGCAGGCTGTGCGGTGAGCCGAGTAGCAGGGACGTATGCGACTTCTGCCGAATACGCCTTAGGCTACAGCGCACGACGCTGGCCGTAGAGTAGCAAAGCGGCGCTCATGGTCCACAGAGCTTCCAGCAGGAACACCGAGGGTCCGTGCGCCGCATAGGCAATGGCGCCTAGAGGGGCGGCGATTGACGCCCCTAAAGCTCCCAGGGTGTCTAAGGATGCATAAGCCACCTCCCTTTCCTTATCGGTGCTGTAAGAATAGGCAACAAAAGCGTTGAAAGCCGTGTAAATTGCAGTCCCGCAGAAGACCATCGCGACATATACTGCGCAAAAGTAACTCGGCGCCACGAATGCAAGGAGCGAGAGGAGCGTGAGGGACAGCATGAGTGAGCTGAGAAGTCTCGGGCTCCCGGCTAGCCTGTCGGAGAGCAGGCCTGAAAGCAGGGGGGCTGGAAGGGACACAAGTCGGGATACGCTGACAGCAAGCCCCCACATCCACGGCTCGCATCCGTAGCTTACCGCAATGATTGGGTAAAGGTAACCCAGCCCCTCAGCGCACTCTAGTAGCATGAAAGAGAGGGCTGGACCTCGGAGTCCTCTCATTATGGTTTTAAAATCTGAGTGTAGTGTGCTAGCAGTACTTATTTCTCTGGCCGAGTCCCTGAGCCCTAGCATAGCTACGATGAGAGATGCTCCAGCGAGCGGGAAGGCCATGGTCAAGAGAAACTTGAAGCCGACGAAAGTGCCGAAGTAGAGAAGCGCGAGCGAGGAAGCTGCGGGCCCAACCACGGAGATTACGCCTGTAACAACATCGAGGATTCCGAAGAAACTCCCCTTCCTCCCGCTAGAGCTTGCGACAGCTGATTTCAGTGCAGGGGCTCTCATTCTGCTTGTAGACCACACCACCATCGCAACCAGGATCAGGGGTGGCATGCCCGTAGAGAAGAGAGCCAGACCGATCAGCTCAAAAAGGATAGACACAGATACAGTGTAGCGCAACCCGAGCTTCCTATTGGCGAGTAAACCCACTAATGGTGAAATCGCCGCGAGCAGGGTCAAGGCACTCTCAAGCACTCCAAGCTGTAGCACGTCGCCTCCCGCAAGGTAGTAAAACTGCTCAGCGAAGGGGAGGACGAGGCTTCTCCACGTGCTCAGAAGCACAGCAAGGATGAAAATAGCGGTTAAGATACCCTTCACCCCCGCTACACGCAGTAAATAACAGCAAAAAATTATTACCTAATAACGTTGTTTGAGATAATCACACTAAGGCGAACTTTTACGCTCACTATCCTAAAAAGAGTAAATTAAAGGAATTCAAGGTAGAGTAGTTGAAGGAAGAAAATTCTAGAGGTATTAGCGCACAGGAACTTTTACTGGCGTGGGCTGGACCCCACGAAGACAAGAGCCTCAAGCGAGGTGTCCTCAGGAGACCCATTAGGTTGCGGAGAGGAGATGCTCAGGGCTGGCTTCCCTATTCTCGTAGGTTCGATAGGCATTATATCATGCGCCTTTACCCGCGACGCGATATTGTGCTCACTTCTCGCACCGGTGGAAAGAGCAGGCACCTGTCATCGGTAGGGACGCTCCCGGTATCCCCTAGGGAGAGAGTGGTCTATGCAGTAAAGCGTGTGGTGGAGCTTCTCTTGCACGCGGGGTAGAGGAGCTGCAGCGGGGTAACTCTTAAGCAGTCCTCAGGCGGAGTTCTGATCGCGGCTTCATGCCCGAAAACCCCGGCAACCGCCCCTACTACGCCATGCTCGAGGTGGAGAACAGGGACTGTGTCGTTCTAAGCTACCTCAAGTCGAAAGGCATTGACAATGCGAGGATAATCGACGTCTCGAAGACGAAGAAGGGCGTTGAGCACGCCGTCTGCTTCAGCGGGAAAGGCGGAGAGGAAGAGTGCAGGATACTTGTGAGCAAAGGCTGCCCCGTTTGTAGGACTCTCTACGCGCATGCACACATAGTGACAGGCTTCTCGCAGGGGGATAAGACGACCTTCACCGTGCTGGTGAAGGGCAAGAAGACCTTCTCTAAGGTAGTTGAATCTCTCCGCTCTAGCGGCTACAGCGTGTCCGCGAGGAGGATCTTTAGGAGCCGCTCAGCAAGGCTTTCGGCACGAGAAACGCGAGGTACGTAGCCAGCGCCCTAGAGAGGCTCCGCTCAGCCGGCGACAGCTACACCGAGCTCACTTTCGTGACGATTCCCTCCCCCCTCGCGACGGAGGACTACATCGAGAAGCTTGTGCCAGGCTTCTTCTCGGAGATACCCTTCAGAAAAAGCCAGGAACTCTACGAGAAGTACTTCGGGGTCAAGTAGCCTTTCCTTCAACTTGAGTTGCCTTCACCGCCTGGGCGCTGGACTCGATGTAGAGTACCAGCCAGGCTACAGGCGCGAACAGGGGCACGAGCGCTGACAGGATTGCGAAGGCCCCAGCCAGGGTGAAGGTGGAGGAGTTCAGGTAGGTCCCGAGCTTGAGCGAGAGAACTCCTAGGCCAACGTAGCCGACGGCTAGGGTGAGAAAGGCGAGGCCAACGACAACCCACCTTCCCAGCCACGTGAAAGCCACCAACGCGATTCCCGCGGTCATAAGGGCTACGCCTATAGATAGCCCCGCCACTGCTAGAGGGGAAAGGCTCTTCAAGTCCTCCTTCCAAGCGCCTAGGGAGCTGAAGCTCCTCGAAAGCTTATCAAGGATCGCGTAGAGCGCAACGCCACCCGCTACAGCAGCTACGACCGCCACTAGAAACGGCCCCCAGGGCTGAGCGGTGAAGGCTGGACGGTGCCTGAGCACTCCTAGGTAGGAAAACCTGAGGATGGGTACTAGTAGCGCAGCGGCGACCAGCAGGATGTAGGCTAAGAGCATCAGCAACGAGGCTGACGAAAGCGCGCGCAGACCCTCAGCCAAGCTTTTTTCTTCTTGTGCCACACGCGTATCACTAACTCGCGGCTTATAAGGATCGTGGACTTGAAGTCCACGTCTAGGCTCGGGAGGCACTCCAGCCCCTGGGAGGTCTTCACGATGACAGCAGAGAAGCGCGCCGCAAAGCTCTTCAGTCGAGGTATGTCACAGCCCTTATATCCCTGTGGACGAAAGCCTTAACGCCGTAGACCCGGCTTATGTTCTCCTCTGTGATGACTTCCTCGGGCCTACCGGCGGCGTAAACCACCCCCTTCTTCAGCATCACGACCTTCTCGGAGTACCTGTAGGCGTGGGTGAGGTCGTGGAGGGCCATGATCACGCACAGCCCGCTTTTCGCTAGAGAGCGGAGTATCCTCAGCACCTCTAGCTGGTACTTGGGGTCGAGGTTAGCGGTAGGCTCGTCGAGGAGGAGGACTTTCGGTCTGGCGGCTAGCGCCCTGGCTATGAGGACGCGCTGGAGCTCGCCCCCGCTGAGCGTGGTTATCGGCCTGTCGCGCAGGCTGCTTGCCCCCGTCAACTTAAGCGCCTCCTCCACGGCCTCGTGGTCCTCGCGCTTCGGCAGGCCGTCGACGTGGGGGCGCCGGCCTGTCAGGACGAAGTCGTACACAGTTATCGGCGCGAAGTTCTCGAGCCTCTGAGGGACGTAGCCGACGACCTTAGCGATCTCCCTCTGCCCGATCCTCCTCACATCTCTCCCGTCCAGGTAAACTGCTCCGGTGAATCTTCTGAGTATGCCGTCGAGGGTCTTCAGGAGGGTTGTTTTCCCCGAGCCGTTCGGGCCCACCAGCGAGGCAACCTCACCGGAGTCCACGCTGAGGGTCACGTTCCTGAGAGCCTCAACGCTACCGTACCTCACCGTCACCCCTACGACTCTAATGCTAACCATGCTTACCACGCACCACCAGGTAGACGAGCAGAGGGGCTCCTATAATCGTCGTCATTATCCCCACGGGTATCACGACCGGGGAAAGAGCGGTTCGGCCGACAAGGTCGGATAGCAGGAGGAGGGTCGCGCCCAGCGTGGCGGCCAGGGGGAGGCTCCTCCTGTTGCTCCAGCCGGCAATCTGCCGCGCCATAACCCCGCCCGCTAGCCCAACGAAGCCTATCACTCCTGCGAACGACACGGAGACGGCTGTAGCCAGCGCGGCGGCTAAGAGCAGAACCACTCGCGTAGCGGAGGGGTTTACGCCGCTCGACCTAGCGACGTCGTCGCCGATCATGAGCAGGTCCAGGTCCATAGAGAAGTACCAGTACACAGCCAGGCTGAGCGCCGCAGTGATGCCTAGGATGTGGATCTCCTGCCAGCTCGGCCTACCCACGTCTCCGAAGGTCCAGAAGAGGAGGGCGGCCACCAGGATCTCGTTGAAGTAGAGGTACTGGAGCAACGAGAGTACAGCCTGTGTTATGAAGCTCATGGTCACCGAGACAAGCACCACAGCGTACGCTGTGAGCCCTCCCGCGGCCGAGAGAGCCAGGATCAGCAGAGTCTGCGCGAGAGCCGCTATGAACGCGAAGCCAGATACCACGAAGGGGTTCGTGACGGTAATGCTCCACCTAGTCACGGAGCCACCGTACAGGGCCATGAGCGCCACCGCGGCTCCGATCGACGCCGCCTGCTGCACACCCAGAGTGAACGGCGACGCCAGGACGTTCCTGAGAGAGGACTGCAGCACCATCGTGCTAGAGCCCAGGATAGCCCCTACCGCGACCGCCGCGAGGGCTCTCCTAAGCCTCATGTCTAAAACCGCCCGAACCTCAGGGGGGACACCGGCGCCCGTGATGCAAGCTATAATGTCACGAAGCGATAAGCTGTACGCGCCGAAGCTCACCTCTGCTAGGAAAACCCCCAGGAGGGCCAGTAGGAAAAACGCTGCCAGAAGTGGCTCCTTCCTCACGCCTCGAAACCCCTCTCAGGGGCACTTGAACAGGTTGCTAAGGTTCGCGAAGCCGGGGTACCCCCCGTCAACGAAGGCCTTGTAGATGGGCTTTCCGAGGAAAGCTCTGAATATCTCGTCAGCCTTGGAGGCAGGGTCTATGTCTTTGAACCTATCGGGGTAGAGTACGCTACCCATGTAGTAGGCGTTTGCGAGCGCCGTGGCCACGTTAGTCCAGTAGTAGTTGAAGGGCAGGACGCCGTACACTCTGCCTTCCCGGAAGGCCTTGAGGGCGCAGTACTTCTCGGGGGACTTCTGGAAGTCCTGAAGCACGGACTGGAGGTTTCCCTCATCGATGAACACGTACTCGGGCTGCGCTTTGAGGAGGTACTCGAAGTCCAGCGACATGAAGCCCTTGCCTTTCCCCGCCTCATCGGCCACGCTCGGAGTGTTCAAGAGCAGCAGAGGCGGGTAAGGCGACTGCGTGGACGTGAAGGGCTGGGCGCCCTTGAAGGAGACCGCTCCGACGTAGACGCTTGGCCTCGCCGCGAGCCCCGCTGTTCTCCTGTTCAAATCCTGAACGATCCCATCTATGTACTCGGAGAGTTGTCTGGCTCTCTCCTCCCTGCCTAGAACCCTGCCGAGGAGGCTCAGCGCGCGCTTCAAGCCAGGGACGTCCACGTTACCCACTGTCCCGTAGTTGACGACCACAACTGGTACTCCGACTTCGCTCTGGAGCCTGTCTGGGTCGTAAGCACCGATCAAAGCGTAAGACATCACCACAAGGTCGGGCTGAACCTTGAGTATGAGCTCGGGTGCGGGCGGCTTGTCGGGACCACCGGGCCCAATCACGGGCTTCGGGGAGAAGTACTCGCTGCCAAGGGCCATCGCATAGTCCCTCCCAAGAGGGCTCCACTGCTTCTCCGCCTGCTCAACACCCACGACGAGGTCGCTGGCGTTCAAGTACACCAGAAGCCTCAGCATGCCGGGCCCCACGGCCACGACCCGCTGTGGCCTCCTTTCAATGGTCACCGTCCTGTTGGCGGAGTCCACGACTGTCAGTGGGTACGTGGCCCCAGGCGGAGTAGGTGGCTGTGTTTCGCGCCTCCCGCCTAGCATGAGCAGAGCCGCTGCCGCGACGGCGACCGCTACGACGAGGACGGCCAGAACGACCCTCAACCTCATCCCACCATCACCTCAACAGGGTACTGAAGCCCAACAACTATCCCGCGCCCGATCACCCCGTTAACACTCGCACGAGCGCAGGCCGGGCAGAGGTAGCCTTCCGGCGTTGCAACGGCTCTGGGCTTCGCCACGAGCTCGCCGCACCTCGCGCACTTGACGCTCTCGAAGATTGGGGCACGCTCAATCGGGCTCACCTTAACCCTGCTCACCTTGAAGTAGTCCGCCGGAAGCTCCAGCAGCTTAAGGGCAACTTGCTCCCACAGGGCGTGAAGGCGCTCAGCCTCCTCCCTGGACGCAGACCTCTCAACGACGACCTTCCTCCAAAGCTCGCTGCCCTCCCTCCAGGCCCCGCCCGCTGCGCGCGGGAGAAACTCGCCGCTGATCCTCTCCCAGTCCACGTAAACCCTCACCCCCTCGCCCGTGCTCCTCCTGTAAAGGGTGAGCGCGTTCTTCCCAGTGTCGAGGTAAATTAGGCTGTTGTTCCCAAGCGTGCAGCCGGTTGCCACTTGAACCCCGTCAGCCATGCAGTTGTTAGCCTCCACTACTGCGACCAGCTCCTCGTGTATCGTCTCGTAAACCCCCGCCTTGGAAACCCCGAGCTCGCTCTTAGCAATCTCGGAGGCGAGAAGGCCGAGCACGAGGAATGGGCACACGTGCCCGTGAAACTCTCGCGCTCTCTCGAGGAGATTCGTGTCGATAGTAATACTTTTCGGTGATTCTGTCATACAAAGTCTTAGTTATTAACAACCATAAATACTTTCCTCACGTACGTTGCCAGCCAAGGCTACTCGGGTCGCTCGCCCAGAACTCGAGGCTGCACTCTTGTAAATATAGCATAAATATATTCTTAAATTTACCAAACGGTTAAAAGAGGGCTATCGAACATCTACCTGTGCTTACCCCAACGCAGGTACTTCTCTCCGTCTTCTCGGGCTTCTTTGTCGGCTTCAGTCTAGGGCTTATCGGCGGAGGGGGATCTATACTTGCCGTCCCCCTGCTTCTCTACTTCGTCGGCCTAAGCGGCTACCCCGACGCCGTGCACGTGGCCGTCGGGTCAACAGCCTTAGCGGTTGGTTTGAACGCCTTCATAAACTCCGCCTACCACCTTAGAAGGAGGAACGTGGACCTTAAAACGGGTACCATCTTCGCGACAGCGGGCGTCGCGGGCTCTCTCCTTGGTGCACAGGTCGGGAGAACAACTCCGGGGGACTACCTCTTAGGCCTCTTCGCGATCTCCATGATCGCCATCGGCCTCTACATGCTCTTACCTCGCGGCGGAACCCGTGATACGGTTGCCCCATACCCGAGGAGGAGGCTTGTACTGGTCGTGCTCGCAGGCTTCGCTGTGGGCTTTCTGAGCGGCTTTCTAGGCATAGGTGGGGGCTTTCTCATCGTTCCAGCGCTTGTCTACATAGGGGGCATAGACGTACGGCTGGCAGTCGGCACCTCCCTCATTTGCGTCGGCACCTTCGGGCTCGTCACCGGCGTAGAGTACCTCCTGGCGGGGAAAGTGCTGCTCTCGGTCGTTTTAACGTACCTCTCGGGCGGCCTCGCCGGAGGCTACCTGGGCGCCAGGCTCGCAGTCGGCATCGATAGGAGACTGCTCCGCTCGATCTACGGGGTAGCCATAGTCCTGGCGGGTACCTACATCCTCCTGAAATCCCTGAGCGTAATATAAGGCTCCCTTGATGAAAAATTTATATAATTCTGTGCGATGTCTCAAAACGGTGAAAGGTATTGGGATGGAGGTACGGAGGCTGGCGCGCCCGCGGGCCTTGGCCGGGAAACGGCCCTTGGGCCGACCTCCCACCTTGGGAGAGGCCAGGCTGGGTCTACGGCCCGGGATACTGCTGGCGCGCATACGGAGTACCGGGCTGGTACTACTGGGGCACAAACCCGACGTTCGATGAGCGATCCGCGGAAGAGTACAAGCGCCTCCTAGAGGAGGAGCTGAAGAGATTGGATGATTACAAGAAATCCCTTGAGGAGGAGCTTGCACGCGTCGAAGCCAGGCTAAGGGAGTTGAAAAAGTAGCGGTTTAAGCCGCTTTTTCTATACTCAGGGTGCTAGCAACACCTGCGCTTCGTAGCAGCGCACTACCATTTCACCCTTGTGTGGCTTTTCTCTCCTCCACCCCAGCACGGGTCAGTACTGGGAGAATAAATATAAGTCGAAGTAGAGACTCATCTCTCCATGGCAAGGCTGCCTGAATCCTTTCTCGAGTGGAATTACTACGCCCGGCGTAACCTGCTCCTGCAGCTCGTCGAGGGGCAGCGCTTAAGCCCTGAGAAGTTTTTCCTCGAGTTCACACGCCACAACCCAGCTCTCGTGACGGCCACATGCGCTAGCGGCGAGGTAAAGGTGAATGCAAAGATAGTTGGATGCGGCTACGTCCCGAGGGAGGAGTACGCAGATGAAGTCACACGTAAACTCGAGGAGCACGTGAAGCTCTCTGACGAGAAGTATCTCCAAGCCTCTGGCGATAAAGAGACACTGAGGAGGCTCTACGAAGAGCACAGCCTCCGAGGCGCCCGGCTACTGTTGCAGCTCGTTTACCACCCGCGGGGCGTGGCCGAGAAGTGCATGGACTTCGAGAAGCTCGCAACCGTGGAGCTCGCCAAGAGGGTGAGGGACAGGCCCCACCAGACCTGGAGCATCGTGCAGAGCAGCAGAGCCGCGAGCCTACTCTTCTTCCAGCCACCCAGCGTAAGCTTCGAGGTCAAAGGCAAGCTAACCGTGCACCTGGACGACGCCGTGCACAAGCTGGTAACGCTCATACACGACGCGTACCACTACACGCCGCCCGAGCACAGGAGCGACCGGCCCGTCTACGTTCTCCACGTGGAGCAGGTTTACGACAAGAGCCCAACGCCTTCAGGCTTTGGAAGAAGGCTCGTCTAGCCGCGCTTCCCCGCGCTCGGACTGAAATCCTAGTGTTTTCCTCTCGACAAAGAGCCCACTAGGACTATCATGAGAGCCGGGTACTTACTTGATTCGTTTCTAAAGAGCGGAGAAAAAGTATTCTTAACAAGGGGACACGCTTGAGACGTCACTTCTCCGTCTTAAACCACTTCCTCAGACGCGGGAGTACTCGGAGGTACGAGATTGAAACCGGTGCCTGGATTGCTGGAACCAGGGCTGGGACGAGCGCGGCCTTGGGGCCGAGAGCCATGACAGCGATCATAGCGGCGACGCTCTGGTTCTTGGTCGCTGAGATGTACGCTATAGCAGTGTTGGCCTCATAGCTAACCCCCAGGGCTTTATCTATGACTGTGATAAGGGCGAGCAGAAAGCCAAGCATAACTGTCTGGAGTAGTAGTACCTCAACGGCCAGTACCGGTGTCTTCAGGATGAGACCCGACTCGTTAGCAACTAGGAGGGCTACCAGCACGAGCATCGACAGCATCGTCGCGAGCTGCGTGTAGGGCTTCAGGTCCTGCGAGATCCAGCTGTACGCGGACCTCTTGTCGCCTCCCGCTCTTGCCTTGTAGTACACTAGGATCCACCGCGTCGCCTGCCCTGCGACGAACGGCACCACGAGGGTGTACAGCACGGACATCATTATCTGGTCTAGCGGCAGGTTCAGTGAAGTCGCCGAGGCGTAGGCGCTGAGGTAGCCCGGGATAGCCACGAGGCTGCCGAGCAGGCTGATGACAGCCAGGACTGTAGCGAGCTCTATGTCGCCCTCCGCGAGGAAGACGTAGCTGATCGACGCGCTGCTGGCCGGCACAATGTTTGAGGCGACGTAGCCGAGCGCCACCTGCGGGTCGGAGAGCAGGTACGCGAAGAGGATCGCTATGAGGGGTGCAACCACGAAGACGAATACGAGGGATATGAGCATCTCCTTACCCTTTTTAGCTGCTTTCCCCAGCTCCTCGCCCTTCAGCTGGATCATGGACGGGTATATCGTGAGTATGGCGAAAGCCATGATCAGGTTCTTGATGAGGGTGGTGTTCTTCGAGATCCAGGCTTGGAAAGCGACTCCAATCAGGAAACCCGCAAGCAGGGACAGTAGCGTGTATTCTAGGAAGTGCTTGTTCACGTGGGCCGACACTTTCTTCAGGCTCATGTTGACCATCGGTTCAATGTTGAACAAGCGTTCAATAAAAACCTTTCTGTTGAACAGCTGGACAACGCGTATATACGTGGGCCGGCGTTTCTATGCCGGGAGTTTCAGTGAGCCTCGAAACGTATCAGAGGATCATGGAGGCCGCACGTGAGGTCTTCGCCCGGTACGGGTTCGAGGCGCCGCTCCAACTCGTGGCTAAAAAAGCGGGCGTGGCGAAGTCTCTCGTCGTATGGTACTTCGGCTCCAAGTGGGACCTCGTAAGGAAGGTGGCCCTTGAGAGCCTCCCGGCGGACGTGGCCCAAGCCTGCACCTCCAGGGGGCTAAGGGGAGAAGAGCTCGTGAGCTGCCTTATAGACGGCTTCATGCGCAAGTACAGCGACGAGGTCACCAGGAGGCTATACATCGAAGCCATGGCGCTCTCGAATAGGGACGAAGAGGTTGGGAGGGAAATCTCTAGGTTCTGCGAGTCCGTTGTCGGGGAGCTAGCCTCCGCGATTTACGGCTCAGACACGCCCGAGAACAGGGTCAGGGTGAGGATCATCTTCGGGGCCCTCATGTGCTACGCGCTAAACAAGCCCCGCTTCGCAACCCCGGAGCTATACGCCGACGTGCTGAAGAGGGTCGCCAAGTGCCCTATCTGAGCTAAACCCGCATACGCGATAGCGCATAGTATACGTTTGAGTTGAAGACTTCCCCAAGCTTTATATTTACTGCAATGGAAATCATGACTTAGGGTTGGCGTCATGTACCGAGGTGTTCTAGTTGAGGAGGGAGATGCTACTCAAGTGTTCAATAATCCACTGCACCCATATACGCAGATGCTCGTCTCCTCTGTCCCTAGGATAGACAAAAAGTGGGAAAGAGTCTCAGTCTTCATCCCGGAGAGGAGTGAGGAGGAGGTCTACGCGTTAAAGGGTTGCAAGTTCGCCCTCAGGTGTCCCTTCGCAACCGAGAGGTGCAAAACCGAGCAGCCCAAGCTGATAGAGGTTGACGGTAGGAGAGTTGCCTGCTGGAGGCTTGAGTAGAATGAATGCGAAAAAAGCTATCGTGCTGTTTGCGATCGCGCTGGCCGTTACAACTGCTGGCTATTTTCTCGTCTTTCATGTCGGCCGCAAGGGGACCCCTCGGGAAAGCACTAAGCCAATTAATTACCAGAACGCGACCACAACCCCTGGAGCGGGAGGAGAGAATAAAGAAGCCGGGCCGCCAGGACCATCACCCGGCTCCTCAAATGCCACCGGGAGCGCTATTCCCTCTGCTGTGACTACTTCAGCCGCCTCGGTCAGCGTAAACTACGTGGTTCGGGATGGCGAGATATACGAGGTGAACGTGACCACTGGCGTGGCCAGGAGGCTGCGGTTATTCGGGGTCAACTGGTTCGGCTTCGAGACTAGGAGCTATGTGGTTCACGGGTTGTGGGCGCGAAACTGGGAGGACATGCTCAGGCAGATAAAGAGCCTCGGCTTCAACGCCGTACGCCTCCCGTTCTGCACCTACGCTGTCGAAAACCGCACTTTCCCGACGGGCATAAACTACAACCTGAACCCGGACCTCAGAGGGCTCACGTCCGTCGAGATCATGGAGAAGATCGTGGCCAAGGCGAACGAGCTCGGAATCTACGTTCTCCTAGACTACCACAGGCTAGGCTGCGACAACATCGAGCCCCTCTGGTACTCTGACCAGGTCACCGAGGAGAAATTCATCGAAACGTGGCTGAGCGTCGCGAGGAGGTTCTCCAAGTACCCCAACGTCATCGGGGCAGACATCAGGAACGAGCCCTGGGGGGCAACCTGGTGCACCGGTGACCCGGCGACGGACTGGCGCCTCGCGGTTGAGAAGGTGGGGTCGAAGATCCTCGAGGTAGCACCCCACTGGCTCATATTCGTCGAGGGAACATACAAGTCGAAGCCCGAGATCGACTCGAAGGCCCTGTACCCCTACTCGCTTTTCTGGGGCGAGAACCTGCGAGCCCTCAGGGAGTGCCCCGTCCGGCTACCCCTCGAGAAGGTCGTGTACACGGCCCACGTCTACGGCCCCGACGTCGCCAAGCAGCCGTACTTCGACGACCCAACCTTCCCGGAGAACATGCCTGCCATTTGGATGCAGAACTTCGGCTACGTTAAGCTGAACCTCAGCCTCCCCCTTGTAATAGGGGAGTTCGGCGGAAGGTACGGGCACGGGGGAGACCCACGGGACAAGGCGTGGCAGGACAAGTTCGTGGACTGGCTCATTCAGAACAGGATATGCGACTTCTTCTACTGGAGCTGGAACCCCAACAGCGGCGACACCGGTGGGCTGCTCCAGGACGACTGGTCGAGCATTTGGGCCGACAAGTACCAAAACCTGCAGAGGCTGATGCAAGCCTGTAAACCTTAGCTGGTAACTCCCTCAAGCTTTATTACCCCTTCATTCTCTTCTCTATGCGTGGAGCTCATCTGGGACAGAGGCACTATACTCGTCGACGAGAAGCCGCCCCCGGAGGCCCTGAAGTTCTTCAGGCTCGACCCGAGGGTGGGGAAGTACAGGGCCCTCGCGATCCACCACTCCGCCGTCAGGAGGGTGCTTGAGGAGAGGGGGATCGTTTTCGAGGACCGCGTGCTGCGGCCCGCCTGCAGGGAAGTCGAGGCGAAGGTGAAGCCCGAGCTGAGGCACTACCAGCTTCAGGCCCTTGAGGCGTGGCTCCGCGCTAAGCGGGGCGTCGTGGTCATGCCCACCGGCGCGGGGAAAACCTTCGTCGCGATCGCCGCTATAGCTGAGGTTTCAGAGCCAGCCATGGTGGTGGTCCCCACGGTGGAGCTGGTGGGGCAGTGGCGGAGGAGGCTCAGCAGGTACTTCCCGGGGGCTGTGGGCGTCTGGTACGGCCAGGAGAAGGAGGAGAACTGCGTCCTCGTAACCACCTACGACTCGGCCTACATCTCCGTCGAGCAGCTGGGGCCGAAGTACCCGCTATTTGTGTTCGACGAGGTCCACCACCTCCCATCGGAGTCCTACAGGCAGATAGCGGAGCTCTCGCCCGCTCCATACAGGCTCGGGCTCACGGCGACCCCGGAGCGAGCCGACAACCTCCACCTCCTCCTGGACGAGCTGGTGGGCCCGGTGGTGTACGAGATGAGCGTCTCCGAGGCCTCTGGCAGGTACCTGGCTGAGTTCGAGGTCGAGCTCGTGAAGGTGAGGCTCAGCGAGGAGGAGGAAGCCGAGTACCGGCGGCTCGAGAAAGTGTACCTCGACTACGTGAGGAGGAGGGGGCTCAGGTTCAGGAGCCCCGCGGAGTTCCGGAAGCTAGTGGTGCTGAGCGGGCGCGACCCCGGGGCGAGGAGGGCTCTGGAGGCGTGGGTGAAGATGAGGAGCATTCTCTTCAACTCGGAGAGCAAGGTCCAGGTGGTGGGGGAGATCCTCTCCAGGCACCGTGACGGCAGGATCCTCATCTTCACCGAGTACACCTCGCTGGCTAGGGCTGTCTCCGAGAGGTACTTGATCCCCCTGATAACCCATGAGACTAGCGGCGACGAGAGGAGGAGGGTGCTCGAGGGCTTCAGGTCGGGGGTGTTCAAGGCTATCGTGACAGGCAAGGTCCTCGACGAGGGGATCGACGTGCCGGACGTGAACGTCGTGGTGATACTCGGGGGCACCTCCTCGAGGAGGCAGTTCATCCAGAGGGTTGGCCGGGCCCTCAGGCTTAAGCCAGAGAAAGCCAAGATCTACGAGGTCGTGACCGCTAGCACGCGGGAGGTCGCCGCATCGAGGAGGAGGCGGAGGGGGCTGTAGTGCTGCCCGCAGAGCTGCTCAGGGTTTCCAGGAGAGGAGGCTTCGTCAGGCCAGCTTACCTCAACGACCCGGTGCCGGCGGAGTACGTTATCGACCTGTACAAGCCCGGGCTGAGGCTCAGGGAGGCCAGGGAGAGGCTCGCGGAGGCCCCCTTCGACCCCAAGCTGGCCAGGGGGCTCGCCCACATCCTGGAGCGGACGCTGGAGCTTGAGGAGGTGGACAGAGACCTCGTGGTGAGGCTGAGGCTCGAGGTATACAGGGAGGCGTCTAGGCAGTTCCCGGTTGTGGACCCGGTAGACAGGGCTATGGTGTTCGAGCGCGTCGCCGCGCGGTTCGTCCTCACCCCCGAGGAGACTGAGAGGCTGTTCACAAAGGCCTTCGAGGACGAGCTCGAGATCGCGGAGTTGCCGAGCCTTACGGCCGAGGAGCTCGTGGCGATGTACAACACTTCCCTGATTCAGACCCTGCTGTTCAAGTGCACAGAGCTGAGGGTCTACTTCAAGTCGAGCGGAGCCTCCGTGAAGCCGGCGCTGAGAGCCCTGAAGTCGCTTGGCCTGATGTACGTGGCGGAGGAGGCGGGGGATGGCGGCATCAAGCTGACTATCGACGGCCCGGTATCCGTACTGAAGCAGACCGAGAGGTACGGGACCAGGCTCGCGAAGTTCGTGCCCTATGTCTTCGGCTTCGACGACTGGGCCGTCGAGGCCACGGTCCGGCTTCACGGCAAAGCGTATACCTTCAAGGAGCAGCGCAGCTCGGCGCCCAGGCTCGTCCCGGCGAAGCCCCAGGAGGAGCTCTTCGACAGCCAGGTGGAGCGGGAGTTCTACAGGCAGCTCTCCCAGCTGTGCGAGGTGGAGCGGGAGCCCGAGCCCCTCGTCGTCGACGGCAGGATATACGTGCCGGACTTCAGGGTCGGGGAGCTCTACATCGAGATCGCGGGCTTCTGGACGCCCGACTACCTGAAGAGGAAGTTCGAGAAGCTCTCGCAGCTAAAGTCCCCGATCCTCGTCCTCGTGGACGAGAAGCTAGCCGTGTCCGCGTGGAAGAGCCTGCCGCACTACGTCGTCGCCTACAGGGAGAGGCCCAGGATAAGCGACGTCTACAGGTACGTGCGCGCACACTGCCGGAAGAGAGGCTAGCAGAGGTCTCGTAGCTCGAAGACCAGGTACCCCTCTCTCTGGAGCTCCTCCCTACCCTCCACCCTCAGCGCCGCTATGCCGTACCACTTCTCGGCTCCAGGTAGCCGCCTCGCCTTCAGCTTGAGCTGAGCTAAGACCTCCTCCGCCTCGCGCAGACCGAGCTCCTTGCACTTCGCTTCTATGACCATTACTTTTTCACCCTCTCTGTCCCTAGCGACAGCGTCGATCTCCCCCTCGGGGCCCGACCAGCTACCTATCTTCCACGGCTTGAACGGCAGGCTTAGCGTGTGGAGGCTCTCCCTCACAACGTCCTGAAAGACCAAGCCCAGGTAGGATCTGAAGTCCCTCTCAACCTTCTCCAGGACTTCATCCACCATTCCCAGCTCAAGTAGGCTTCTGTTGGGGTGAACGTAGCGGAACCAAAACCTGTAAAAGTTGTCTCTAACCCTGTACACCGGCCTCCCTCCGAGGACAGGCTCCTCACGCTCAACTATATCCAAGTCCTCGATCAGCACTCTTAGGTAGTAGTTGACCGAGGTCCTAGCCGTCTTAAGGCTCCCCGCGAGCTCACTGAAAGAGGACTTCCCCGACGCTAGGAGCCTCAAGACCTCGAAGTAGACCAGGCTACCTCTGAGCTCTGTCCTGAGGAGGAACTCAGGCTCGTAGTAGAGAGGAGACCGATTGTCCAAGATAAGCCTCCTGGCCTCAGCGCTCCAGCTCGGGCTCTCAACGAGCGAGAGGTAGTACGGCGTCCCGCCGAAGACAGCGTACAGCATCAGCGCCTCCTCAGGCGTCGCCCCAGCCCTCGCGCGGAGAAACCTACACGACGTGCAGAAGTCAAACGGCTTGAGCTTCAAGAAGCTCGTCGCTCGGCCGTAGAGCGGCTGCCCGCTCCTGAAGAAGCGCTCGATCATGCCGACCGCTGACCCGCTTACCACGAGCATTAGCTTCGTGCCAGCCGCCTCCTCGTCTATGACTCTCTGGAGATCGGTCAGAGCCGACCTGTCAACATCCACGAGCCTCTGAAACTCGTCCACCGCTAGGATGATTCTCCGGTCCCTCGCCGCCCTGAACACCCCCGAGAAGATATCCCTCCAGCTCGGGTTCCTCGGCACACGAACCCCTAGCCTTTCCCTGATTTCCCACGCGACGCTCTCCCTCAGCTCCGGGGACGGCATCTCGGAAACGTAGAGGTATAGTGAGTTGGGCTTGTTACTCAGGAACCGCCTGAGGAGGAAAGTTTTCCCCACGCGCCTCCTACCGAAGAGAACGACGAAGGAGAAGCCGCTTCTGCGGTACTCCTCCTTGAGCGCTCTCAGCTCCAACTCCCGGTCGAAGAATACAGTTTCGTTAATCATTAACCAATTAATCATCAATGCATTAATTAAATCTTTCCCCACTCAATGAGTATATTATTGCGTTCATCGTAATCTACTCGGATGTCTCGAGTGGGTAGCGCTATCGCGAGGATGTACACGTTTGAGTTGCTGTTCGAGGGGGACGCGGAGCTGCCAAAGTGGAAGGGCAACATCTTGCGGGGCGCGCTCGCCGCGCGCCTGGCGGAGTTCTGCCTGAAGGGGGAGCCCAAGTGCTCCGGCTGCGAGCTGCTCCATGACTGCCCCTATGGCTACCTTATCCGAACCCCAAGCAAGGGAGTTGTCCTCAGAAAGCTTGAGGCCGTCTCAAAGCCCCTGGTTCTCAAACCACCCCTCGACTACAGCTCCGGGGTACGCGCAGGCTCAGCCTTAAAGTTCAGCGTGGTGCTCTTCGGAGATGCCGTGAGGTTCGAGAAGCACCTCCTGCTGGCGGTGTCCCAAATGGCTAAAAATGGGCTTGGGAGGCGCGGGATGAGAAGCCCCCTCAGGCTCATCAGAGCCTGGGTTGAGAACCCCCTCACGCACTCTAAAAGCCTCATCTACGAGAACGGAAGCCTCTACTCCTCGGACACCTGGATACGGGAGCAGGACGTAATCCTGCCTAGCGCGAGGGTCTACTCGGTCACGTTCCTCACGCCCACGAGGATACTCAGGAACGGCACGCTGGTTACCCGTCCCACCTTACGGGACCTAATCGCCGCAGCGATGAGGAGGTACACCACCATAGCGGCGCAGTACATGCTCAAGAAGCCCGAGGAGGCTCTGGGCCACAGGTACTCCCCCTCCGAGATCCTGGAGAGGTCGGAGCGCGCAAGAACCTTGGCGCTTGAAGTCCGCCGTGTAAGTCTGGTCTACAAGGGCGAGAAGGAGGAGTACATCTCCGGCCGGGCGATCTACGCGGCCGACCTGACGCGCGCTCAGAGGAAGATCCTCGGCTTCGCGCAGCTCTCGCATGTAGGCAAGGGGGCGTCCTACGGTCACGGCTGGATAAAGGTCGAAGCCGTCGCTTAACCCCCGCACGCATCACCCCTGCGGCCCACATGCGGCAACGCGAGCGGCTCGGACCATTTTCCCGAGTAACTCAGATGGTTTTTATGAACCGCGTTAGGAGCTCGTACGCGTGAAACCTTGAGATGTTCCTTGAGCCAGGCGGCGCAGGCCTCTTCATGTAGAACGCGTTGACCTCGTATACGGTGCCCCTAAGGTCCTTCTTCCTTAGAAGCCACCCTATACGCGCCAGGTCGACCATGAGGCCCGCGAGCGCGGGGCTGTCATTGATCCTCATGTTAACTATGAGCTCGTCCACAGCCCCGTTGAAGCTCTTCCACCAGATGTGCATTGCAACAAACTTCTTGTCGCCCAACGGCTCAAGGTACCCCGTGGGCTTTATGTAGTGCGGGGCGTCGTAGCCTAGGATGTCCCGTACGACGCTGCTCTTTGTCTCCTCCTTTGCGCGGTTTCTTCTCTCCTCCGTCAGGGACAGGAAGTCCGTGTTGCCGCCGATGTTGAACTGCGCTATGCTGTAGACTCTCCTGTTGCGCTCTCTGAGGTGCTCCAGCAGGTCAGCTGTAAGCGGCGTGGCACCCGTGGCGCCGTCATCCCCTAAGACGATGCAGCCGGTCTGCTCCGCGAGCCTAAGGATAGCAGGGGAGTTGGCGACGGGCGTGGGGTTCAAGTTAACGTAAGCTAGGGGGCCAATTCTGCGTGAAGCCTTAAGCGCGAGGTAGGCGTAAACTTGCCCCGGTGCGGCATCCCCCCTGGCCACAGCCCCCTCGAACTCCTCTATGTCCCCAAAAGCAGGCGCGCTCTGAGTCGTGGTCACGTCCAGGATTACATCCGGCTTAAGCTCCTGGATAAGCTCCTCGATTCTGCTCAGCGAGAGGCTCCAGTCCTCATCCTCCACCGGGAAAAGGTCCCTCACCCACCTTCCGCCTAGCCCCCTGTGGACGTAAACGTCGCGCAGAACGCCTGGGGGGCTCCTCAGCCCGTAAAACTCCTCAGCAACGCTGGCGAGGTCCCTCCCGACCTTCCTTTTATCCACATCGACTGCGCCAACAATCTCCACTTCATCGATGCGGACGCCGAAGTCCTGATCAGCGAGCGGCACACCGTAAGGCTCAGCCTCCCCGCCCTTCAACCTCTCAAGCCCCACAGCGAAGTTAGCCGCTACCTGACCGAAGCCTATTACCAGTGTTCTAATCATCGTTAGAGTCTAATGAATATTAGATATTTAAGGTTTATTAAACTCTGAAGCGAAGGAATGCTGTGGAGACGAGGGCGTTAACGCGTCTCAAGCGGAAAACGCGGGTCGAGATCCTCTGGCTGTACATATCCTCGATACTGTCTGAGGGGAACTCCTACGCCTACGACATCTCCCGGAAGATAAACGAGAGGTACGGGTTCAACCCAGGCAGGGTTCTGCCATACGTTGTACTCGGCAAGATGGAGTCAGAGGGCCTGGTGCGCTCATACTACGCTGAGAGGAGGAAGTACTACGCGCTAACGGACAAGGGTAGGCAGACTTACTGCTTGGCGTTGGAGATGCTCAGAGAACTGCTCCAGAAGCTACCTGAAACCCCATGCCGCGAGAGCGCCTCGGACCCCAAACCCGCGTAGCGGCTCGGTGGACCTCTCAGCTGAGAGGCACGCGCCCACCGTGGCTGATCGACAGCCCCTCGCGTCGCGAAGGGCTCTTGATTTACGAGTAGCACACCCATTTATTACGGCCCAAAAGCCCCTAGAGTCTGAGAAACAATGACCCGTGAAATGGTGGAGCTCGGGGCTCTCGCGGAGAAGCTGAGGGGCTACCTTGAGCTGGTTTTCGCTGCGAACCTCTTCTTCTCGATCGGCTTGATGCTCGGCGGGTACTGGTTGGTAACCTTTTCGCTGTTCGTGATTTTCGGGATAGGAGCATCGTTGCACGCCTGGCTTGCCGCTTTGGCGGCGAACTTCGCGCTAGCCGCCTTAGCCGCGTGGCTGCTCTCCAAGGTCTCCCCCGGCGCCGTCAGGCGGGCCTGGGCTCTGGGGGGCCTCAGGAGCCTTCTTGCTCTTGCTCCGTTTGTAGTACTCTACGCCCTGCCGTACCCGACGCCGTATGTTTACGCGGTTCTCTGGGTTCCGGCCCTAGGGCTTTACCACCTGATCTTGTACGCCTTCGCACGAGGGGCAAGGCACTCGAAGCTCTTCCTGCTCTCGGCATTGCTCATCCTGCTGGGATCACCCGCCCCCCTGTGCATCGCACTCCAGCAAGCCCAAGGCAATTACGACTCCCTAGCGTTCTTCTTCACTCCTATACTCGGGCTGGGCATCGTCCTCCTCTCGTACTTCGTCTCCGCGCTCTATGGTCTGTGGCTGGCGAAGGGGTGCCTGGAGTCTGGCGAGTAGCGGTCTCCCCGAGCTCGACGAGGAGCTGATGAACGCTAAGAGGTTTGCCATAGTCACTTTACTGTACTCACTGGGCCCGCTCACCGTCTCGGAGATCGCTAAGATAGCTGGTCTGAGCATAGGAGACGCCGACACCCACCTTCGGAGGCTGAGGGAGAAGGGCTACGTGAGGGTGTACAAGGCTTTCACGGACTGGGGTCCAAGGACGGTCGTCGAGCTCACGGATGAGGGGGCGAGGAGGTACAGGGAGCTCCTCGCTAAGCTCAGGTCCCTAGCGGAGCGTCTCGAAAAGTAGTTTCTCGTAGTGTTAAGAAACGGTTATTTTAGCCCGCCCTCTTTAGGGGCTTGTGTCGAGGGTTAAGATCGCGGTCATAGGCGCTGGGAGCATCGCTTGGAGCTTTAAGGTTATTCACGACCTGCTTCACACGCCTACGCTATTCGGGAGCGAGGTCGTGCTCATGGACATCGACCAGGGAAGGCTGAGGCTCGTGGAGAGCTTTGCGAAGAGGTACGCCTCGGAGCTAGGCGCGGACATCAAGTTCACCGCCACCTCCGACAGGCGCGAGGCGATCAGGGACGCCGACTTCGTCGTCAACACCGCGATGTTCGGCGGCCACGGCTACTACGAGAAGATGAGGGAGGTGTCTGAGAGGCACGGCTACTACAGGGGCGTCAACAGCACCGAGTGGAACATGGTCAGCGACTACCACACAATCTGGGGCTACTACCAGTTCAAGCTCGCGCTGGAGGTGGCGAGGGACGTAGAGGAGCTAGCGCCCGAAGCATGGCTGCTTCAGCTGGCGAACCCGGTGTTCGAGCTCACCACGCTGATCTCCAGGGAGACTAGGGTTAAGGTCATAGGTCTGTGCCACGGCCACCTAGGCTACAAGGAGATCGCCCGCGCCCTCGGCTACGACCCCGAGAAAGTCGAGTTCGAGGCGATAGGCTTCAACCACGTGATATGGCTGACCAAGCTAACGTACCAGGGCAGGGACCTCTACCCCCTGATCGACGAGTGGGTGGAGCGCAGAGCCAGCGACTACTGGGAGAGGTGGAGGCTCACCCAGAGAGACCCATTCGACATACAGCTGAGCCCCGCCGCGGTCGACATGTACAAGCGCTACGGCCTCTTCCCCGTCGGCGACACCGTCAGGGGCGGGACCTGGATGTACCACTGGGACCTCAGGACGAAGCAGCGCTGGTACGGGCCAACAGGAGGGCCCGACAGCGAGGTAGGCTGGATGCTGTACCTGGCGAGGCACGAGTGGTACACGGGCCTGCTGGAGAGGCTCGCGTCGGACCCGAGGCTCCCGGTGTCCAGCTTCTTCCCGCCGGCAAGGACGGATGAGTCGCTGATACCCATCATAAACTCCATAGCGAACGACCAGCCAGCGGTGTACCAGGTGAACATACCCAACATGGGCTCCATCGACGGGCTCCCCGAAAACGTGGCCGTGGAGGTCCCGGCGGAGGTCTCCGGGAAAGGCGTCAGGAGGACTCCAGGCTTAAAGCTCCCCGGGAAGATACTCAAAGCTGTTCTCTGGCCCCGCATGATGCGGATGGAGATGGCTCTGACCGCCTTCCTGGAGGGGGGCAGGCAGATCCTCATAGACTGGCTCATGCTAGACCCCAGAACAAAGTCCGAGAAGCAGGCCGAAGAGGCCTGGGAGGCGGTCCTCTCGCTCCCCGAGAACCAGGAGATGGCCCGACACTACAGGGGTTAAGGAGCCTCCTCAATCCGAACAACGTACTTCCTAACGACGCCCCTCCTGTAAACCTCAAGCTCAATGCTTTCTCCCACGCCTCGCTCCCTCAGGGTGGCGATGAGGTCGGAGACGCCTTTCAGCCGCCTCCCGTCGGCGGATAGTAGAATGTCCCCGGGCCTGATGCCCGCGCGGTGCGCAGGCCCCCCGGCGGCTATCCTCACAACGAGGACCCCGCCTGGCTCCCTCAAGCCCAGCTGGAGCGCGACCATAGGAGTCACGTCCAAGCCGTAGACGCCTATCCAAGGCCTAACTATCCTGCCGAAGCGGCGAACCTGCTTCAGAGCCCAACGGACCTCGTTCACTGGGATGGCGAAGCCTATCCCCTGGGCGAAGGGTATCATGGCCGTCGTTATCCCGATGACCTCGGCGTCCAAGTTCACCAGAGGCCCCCCGCTGTTACCCGGGTTCACGGCCGCGTCGGTCTGAATCATGTTCTCGTAAACCTTCCCCTCGACTCGGAGAGTCCTGCCCACGCCGCTCACGATGCCGAACGTGAGCGACGGCCCGCCTAGTAGCTGGCCGAACGGGTTACCGATAGCGAGTACGAACTGGCCGATCTGAACCCTGTCGCTGTCCCCTAGCCTAGCCGGCTGCAGATCAGCCCCATCCACCCTGAGGAACGCGATGTCCCACTGTGGGTCCTCCGAAACGACCTCAGCCGGGTAGCTTTCGCCGTCGGGCGTCGTGACGGTAATCCTCTCGAAGCCCTCAACGACGTGCGAGTTAGTGGCTATGATGCCCCTGTCAACAGCAACTCCGGAGCCGAAGCCCGTTATGGGCGCTTGTGTGAAGAGGAAGTCGATGACCCTTAGGGTAGAGACGCCTACAACGCTCGGCAAAACCCTGTTGTAAACCTCGATAACCTTCCTCTGTAGCTCCTCTGCCATATGGCCGACGCCGCACAGTGGTATTTACGCGTATCGCCGGAAAATCGGCGGTAGAGGGCTATGGGTATCGATTTTAATCCCAACAGTATTAAATGAACAGATTACAGAAATGCTTATTAATTAACAGCGTGACAAATTTATACGTAAAAGGTGAAAGCAGTTGAATAAAGGCAGACTGTTTGGAGCGTTAATCCTGGCAGTGCTGGTGTTCTCGCTAGCGATAACACAGGTGGCTAAAGCCGAGAACCCCATCATCCAGGTGTCCGACCCCACGGGGGACGACAAGGGCCCAGGCTTCTACGGCTACCCCACCGCTGACGTCTTCAAGCCGGGGGTTTTCGACATCGTGAAGTTCGAAGTCTACACAACAGACACCTCGGTAACCTTCAAGGTATACTTCAAGGATCTCGGCGGGAACCCGTGGGGCGGTAAAAACGGCTTCTGCCTCCAGCAGGTCCACATCTACATCCACACGGATGCAACGCCGAACGTGCCCGCCAGGCTAAGCGCGGTATGACTGAACCTGAACTTCGACCCGACCTGGGCGTGGCACTACGCCCTCCTCATTGGCCCCTGCTGGGAAACACCCCCTCAGCCCCTGCCCACTGGGCAGTGCGCGGTCCTCTACAGGCCCTTCGACGAAGTCGTCCAGGGCGATAAGCTCAAGGTGAGCGTAGACGGCAACGCCATTGTAGCCACGGTTGACAGGGGTCTCTTCGAATACGGTGACGTCGGCAACATCAAGAACTGGAGGATCGTGGTGGCCGTAGCGAGCCACGACGGCTTCGGCCCGCTGAAGATCAGAGGAGTTGGCCTCAGCAAGGGCGACTGGAACATCTGGGCCACTGCAACGGCAACTGATGCCCAGAAGACCCTGATAGCTAACGCCATCAAATTCGGCATCGAGCCCCGGGTGCTCGACATCGCAGTGTACGCGCCGGAGTACCCGAACGGTATTACAGCTGACCAGCAGTACGCGTGGCTCAGCAGCGTGGACATCGACGCAAAGATGCCGGCCACCATCCCGCCCATAACTTCCCAGGTGGTCGCGCAGCTCAAAGCCCAGCTTTCCTCCGTGACGCAGGAGAGGGACAGCCTCAAGTCGCAGGTCAGCAGCCTCCAGAGCCAAGTGTCGAGCCTGCAAAGCCAGCTTAGCAGCCTTCAGAGCCAGGTGAAGTCCCTTCAGGACCAGAACTCGCAGCTGTTAAGCGAGCTGGAGTCCCTCAGGGCTTCCACCATTAATACTGGAGTCGCGGCGGCTCTAGCGGTGGTGCTTCTGCTTGTCGGCATCGGCGCGGGCTACTTCCTTGGCAAGAGGAAACCCAAGGAGGCAACCGGGGGGACTCAAGTCAAAACTTCTTAAAAGTATTTTTTCTTACAGGTGGTTTTGATGAAGAATAGCAAAGTTGTGACTCTCGCCCTGACCCTAATCCTCCTCGCCGAGGTGCTGATGTACCCTGCTTTAGGCCAGCAGCCCTCAGGCACCCTCTACGTTGTGCTGATCTGGCACTACCACCAGCCCTGGTACTACGACGTGAATGGGACGTCTTTCCTGCTACCCTGGGCTAGAATGCACACGGTCGGGAACTACTACAAGATGGCTTACATCCTGTCGAAGCACCCCGACGTGAAGGCAACGTTCACCTTCTCGGGCTCGCTAGTGCAGCAGATCCTCGACTACAACAGCGGCGTCAAAGACTACAGGCTCATCATATCCGAGAAGATCGCCGAGGGCCAGCCCCTGACCACAGAGGAGAAGTTCTCGATGCTCTCCATGCCGGGAGGCTTCTTCGACGTGAACTGGGACCGGGTCGTGAACGTGGTCCCGAGGTTCGCGGAGCTGAGGGATAGGGCTCAGAGGGCGCTGAGCGCGTACATAGCGCTCCCGGAGGAGGAGTACAAGAGGAGGGTGGCTGGCGAGTTCTCTGACCAAGACTACCTGGACCTCTCTGACCAAGACTACCTGGACCTCGCCGTGCTCTTTAACCTGTTCTGGATCGACCCCATGGTTTTGCGGGAGCAGTACCCCGACGTCTACCAGCTCAGGGTCCAGGCGCTTAACGGCGCCAGGGGCTTCACTAGGCAGCAGCTTCAAGCCGTGCTGAGCGTCCACAGGGACTTGCTGCGGAAGGTCCTACCGATGTACGCCTCCCTGGCCGAGAAGGGGCAGGCAGAGCTGATACCCGTGCCCTACAGCCACCCGCTGGCACCCATCCTCGCGGACCTAGGCCTGCTTGACGATGTTAAAGTCCACGTTTCCCTGAGCACGCAGCTCTTCCAGAGGGTGTTCAACTACAGGCCTGTTGGGATATGGCCCGCTGAGCAGGCTGTGAACGGCTACGTTCTCGCGGCCTTTGCAAGCGAGGGCTACACCTGGACCGTTACGGATGACACGATTTTAGTGAAGGCGGGTCTCAACCCATCTGACCCCTCGGTGGGTATGAAAGCCTGGTTCGCGACGCTCAACGGCACCAAGCTCTACGTGTTCTTCAGAAACAGCGAGCTGAGCAACCTGATAGGCTTCCAGTACAGCAGAGGGGACTCGAAGCAGGCGGCTCAAGACCTCATAAACCGCCTGCTGTCACTCGCAAAGAGCAGTGATGGGACAAACGTCGTCGTCATAGCCCTCGACGGGGAGAACCCGTGGGAAAGCTACCCAGAGTTCGGCGACACTTTCCTCGACAGTCTCTACTCGCTGCTGAGCGAGTACCAGTCTAAGGGTCTACTCACCACGATAACCCCGCGCGAGTACCTCGCGAAGTTCGCGGGCACCGCCCGTGAGTTGCCCACCAAGAGCTACAAGTACCTTGACCTAGCGGGCAGGGACATCTCGGACACCCCGTTAAGCCTCACCGAAGACGCCTACACGCAGCTGCCCAGAAGGGACGTTACCGCCCAGATACCTGAGGGCTCCTGGTCTGGGGGCGAGCTAGCGGTCTGGATAGGTCAAAGGCAGGAGAACGCTGCCTGGATGATGCTCGTCAAGACGAGGCAAGACGTGCTGAAAGCACTGGGAGTCAACAACCTCCGGGAAGCTCTGACCGTCAACCGGAAAGCGGCCGAAGACCTCCTGAGGGCGGAGGCCAGCGACTGGACATTCTGGTACGGCGGCGACATGGGAGGAGGCTTCCCAGCGAACCCGCTCTACAAGGGTTACCTCAGAAGAGCCTACGAGGACGCGGGGCTGAAGCCGCCGGACTACCTGCTGACCCAGTTCAACCCCGACGCTACACCAGTCGGCACGCTCAACAGGGATTATCCCAAACCCCCTGCAACCCCACCGGAGCTCGACGGGAAGCTAAGCGCCGGGGAGTGGGCGGGCGCTCTCAACATGTCCCTAGGTGACAGGCTGTTCAGGAGCGTCCTCGTCCTCCCGACGGGCCAGGGCATGTACATCGCCGCCATCCCGGTCTCCAAGAGCTCTCTTGACGACGCGAAGACCGCCGTAGCCTTATACACCACCTGCAGCGCGAGGAGCGCGAGCCCATTCCACCCGGGCTTCAACTCGTTCCCACGGTACTCGAAGCTCGACATGGGCATGGGGCTATTCTACGAGGTGCTGGTGTACCCAGCGAACCTCAGCGTGGCTGTCAGCGCCGCTGACGGCCGCGGAGGGTGGACACCGCTATTCTACCTCAAGGCGTCAGTCGGGGACGCGGTGGAGGCGTTCGTGCCCTGGAGCGCGCTGGGTCTTAGCCAGGGAGAGCTATTCTACATTACAGCCGCCTCCTACTCAGGCTCAACAGTCGTGGAATCCGCCACTCGCGTCGGCTCTGTTTACCAGATGATTGTGCCTCGCGCGGCTGCCACAGCTGCGGGGAAAGTCCTGTTCGAGATGAGCGACCCTGAGGGCGACGATGACGGGGCTGGAGGCTACAAATACCCCAAGGCTGACGTCTTCATACCAGGAGTATTCGACTTAACAAAGTTCAGGGTGGTGGACTCGGGAAGCAGCCTCACGTTCGAAGTGTACTTCAAGGAGCTTGGCGGGAACCCGTGGAGCGGCCCCAACGGCTTCTGCCTGCAGTACCCACAAATATACATACACACAACACTCAGCGTACCGGGGAGGACAGACACCTTCGGCTTAAACGTCAACATCACTGAAGACTCGGCGTGGCACATCGCGCTACTTCTGGCCCCGGGTTGGGGCTCCGACCCTGCCCCGAACGGCGAGAAGGCAGCGATCTACCTCTCAGACGGCACCGTCGCAGTACAGGACGGCAAGTTCAAAGTCTACGCCGATCCCGCGAGAAACGCTATAATAGCTGAGGTCTCGAAGGACATTCTCCCCGACGCCGGCAACGCGGATAAGTGGAAGTACGTTGTTGCTGTGACGAGCTACGACGGCTACGGCACGATGAAGATTAGGCCTTTTGGCCTAGACCCCGACGTCTGGGTCGTGGGCGCTGGCTCCAAGCACGCTAAAGCCGTACTCTTCAACGTCGTACCCCGCGTGATGGACCTGCTTGCACCCACCGCTCAAGACCAGTACGCGCAGCTCTCAAGCTACGTTGCGGAGAAGAACGGCACCCTGGCAAAGGTCCACGGCGTCTCACAGGCGACTGTGACGCAGCCCACTCAGCAGTGCATATGCCCTGAGCCGCAGCAGCCGCAGTGCCCTGCCTGCCCGCAGTGCCCGCCGGCCACTCAAGTGGGGGTGAAGCCTGAGGAGCTTACAAGGTCACTGGTAGTGGGCCTGATAGCTGGAGTGCTTATCGGGCTAGCAGTCGCGATGCTCCTTCGAAGAAAGTGAAAGTGTTTTTAAGGCTTCTTTACCTTGTGGAGTATCCTCCAGGAATAGGGTTTAAGTACTTTCTCTCCTGCGCTATCGCTCGCCAGAACAGTCGCGTAGCCGTCGATGGGCGCGCTGATTTCCTTCTCGCCCGCGTTGAACACGACCATAACCTCCTCGCCTCTCCACTCCCTCATGATGGCCACAGCGCCCTCATTCGTAACTCGCGCGTCGAAGAAACCTAGCCTGAGGGGCGCCAGCGATCTCCTCAGGAATGCAAGGCGCCTGATGAGGCACTGCAGGTCCCTGTCCCACTTCTCCTCATCCCACAGCATGGGGAGCCTGTTGTCGGGGTCGCCGCCCCCGCGCATTCCAACCTCGTCCCCGTAGTATATGGAGGGGGAGCCGGGTAGCGCGAAGAGGACCACGTAGAGTAGTTTGAGGCACCCGCTCCCGCACCGCTCGGCTAGTGTCGCGATGCGGGGCGTGTCGTGGCTGCCAAGCAGGTTGTACATGGAGCTCGCCGCGAAGACGGGGATGCGAGCGTAGAGCTCCTTGAGCCTTCTAACGAAGCTTACTGCGTCGGTGTTTCTGTACACGATGAAGTCTAGCAGAGCCTCCCTCAAGTCGTAGTTCATCGCCGAGTCAGCGGTGACGCCGTAGGGGTAGTAGACAACCCCCTTGCTCACCTCGAGTATCACCGGAGCATCCCTTTTCAGCCCCTTCACAGTCGAGTAGAGCTGCTTCAGGGCGGCGTCGGGCAGCGCGTGCCCAACGTCTATCCTCAAGCCGCTAGCCCCCTGGGTGAGCCAGAACGACGCCACCTGGCAGAGCCTCTCAACCACCCGCTGGTTCGAGTAGTTGAGCTTTGGCATCCCCCAGTTGCAGATGAAGGTCTCGTAGAAGGGCCTCCTACCGCGGAGCTCAGCGGGGAACTCCCTGCAACCACCTGCGGTGAACGTTCTCAAAAGCTCCGCCTCCCGCTCGTCAAAACTGCTGAAGAACCTGAACCAGTCTTTGTACTCGCCGCCCTCGGACAGGGCTCTGAGGAATTCTGAGCTACACGGGGAAACGTGGTGGGCTACAATGTCCACTACGATCCTGATATTCCTTCTTTCGGCCTCCTTGACGAGCCTGCTCCAGCCCTCCCAGCCACCCAGATCCTCGTCAACCTCGGTGTGGTCGATGACGTCGTACCTGTGGTAGCTCACCGACCTGTATATGGGAGTCAGGTAGACCGCCTCGACTCCCAGCGATGCTATGTAGTCGAGGCTCTCGGTCACGTCGCGCAGAGACCCACCTAGACGGGCACGGGGCCTGGTGTTGCCCGCGATGCTCATTTTGCTTCGGGTGAAGCTGTCCGGGAAGATCAGGTAGTAAGTGCTACCGACGTACCAGTACGGCTCATCGAGCCCCACGATCTCCCCGGGCTCGATGTAGCTCTCGTCTCCCAGGCCATTCTGACCGTAGTAGAGACGCTCGCCACCGGCCTCTAGGAGGAACCTGTAGCCCTCCACGTTGCCGCTGACTACTCCTTGGAAGTAGTCGACGAGCTCGGTGCTCACGTACCTCTGCATCTCGACCCTCTTTCCGTCATTTGTTTCGACGTAAACCCGATCTAGGAGACGCGTCGGAGCCTTAAAGCGTAGGATGGTGAAGCCCAGGTACCTGCTAACGAAGGAAGGGTCCCTTTCGTCGTGGACGAGAAGCTCGGACACCAGCCTACCCTCTCTGGCGGCCGTCGCGTAGTCCGCGACCCCGACCTCAGCTAGGGAAAACTCCTCCTCAACGCCGCTGTCAGGCCAAAGCCTCACCATCACCCTAAAAGGGTTCTCCACGTCAAGAGCGGTGAACCCGCACGTAGAGCTGAACCTGTAGGGGTACGAGCCCTCCCAAAGCGAGACAACAACCCTTCCCCTCTCGCCCTCGCGACTCAGCTCGACCCTTCCGGGGAAGTAGGATGTGAAGGGCGCTACGAGGTACAGGTACTCCACCCCCTCGGGCCACTTCAGCGAGAACTCAACCAGGTATCTTCCGAAGCGAGCCCCAGATATCCTCTCCCTCCCAAGTACCCTGTACATAAGCGACTCCTTTCCCGCTAGCAGAGCATGCCTTAATAAGGTTGGTAATTAAGGCAGAGAATAAAACCTAGTTCCCTAATTGAATTAAAAAACATTATGGAGAAAGATTTAAACTCTAGCCGGAGAAGTAGGTCATGCAAGAGGTGGGAGTTTTGAGTAAAACCGCAAGCCGAAATATCATAATCGCGGTGGTTCTCATCGTAGTGGCGCTAGGGATAGTGTACTTCTACTACCAGTCCACAATCGCCCCTCCCCCTAGCCAACCCACTCAGCCGACTCAACCGACGCAACCGTCCACCCCAGCTCAGCCGCCCCAGACGCCTCCCTCGAACGCCACTCAGCCCAGCCAGCCCCCAGCCCCTGCGTTGAAGACGATTACCATAGGTACCAGCACTATACGCGTGCCCAGCGACTTCTACGACTTCGTGCAGAAGGCTAAGACAGGGCAGATCCAGGTAACTATCAACTTCTGGACTGGGATGAGCCAGTGGGAGGTGGACGTGATGAAGAACGTTATCGCGAAGTTCCAGCAGGAGTACCCCGGCATCACCGTCAAGTACACGAACGTCCAGAACCTCAAGGAGCAGGTGAAAGCCGGCGTACTTACTGGCGACGTTGAGAACACGGCTCACGTTTTCACCTGGGCGCACGACTGGACGGGCGACCTCGCCGACAGCGGCGCTATAGTGGCGCTGGATCAGTACCTGCCCCCCGAGACGCTCACAGACCTGAAGGCCCAGTACATGGCCTCTGCCTACACGAGCGGCATGTACAAGCTGCACCTCTACGGGCTACCCTGGGCGGCTGAGGCTATAGCGCTCGTGTGCAACAAGGACCTCGTGCCCTCGGCGCCGCAGACTTGGAGTGACTTCGAGAAGATAATGCAGCAGTGGTACAACCCCTCCAAGAACACGTACGGCATAGCGTACCAGATCGACCCCTACCACGTCTACCCGTTTGTCACTGCCTTCGGCGGCTTCTATTACGACGAGGACAGGAACGCGGTTGGCGTTAACAGCCAGGGAACGGTCGACGGGATAACCTTCTACATCCAGCACGTAATGAAGTACATGTACACCTCGGACGTTGGCATGGAGGCCCAGCTCAAGATACTTACCGACGGCAGGACCCCCTGCATGGTGACGGGCCCCTGGAACATACCCACGATTAAGCAGAACATAAAGAACGTGGTCGTCTACCCGATACCGCCCATCGACGGGAAGACGCCAAAGCCCTTCTCTGGGGTGAAGCAGATGTGGGTGACTAAGGTCGTCGAGGGCGACAAGAACAGGCTCTACGCCTCAATACTGTTCACGATGTGGTTCACGCTGAACGATGATGCCCTGAAGACGCTCGCGGACGCGGGCTACATACCCGTCAAGCTCTCAATCCTCCAGTACCTGCAGGCTAACGCCGACAAGTACCCGACGATACTCGGCTTCGCCCAAGCCGTGTCAAACAGCGTTCCGATGCCCAAGTCGGCGAACATGAACTACGTCTGGGGACCTGTCGCGGATGTTTTGAACGCGATTGTGACCAAGTACAACGAGCAGGGAGAGCAGGCGGCGCTCAGCGCGGTTAAGCAGCTGCTCGATGACGCCCAGTCGAAGATCGTTGCCAAGATAGGAGGCTAAACCTCTGGTAATTTGGTAAACGGGTGCTTTTTCTCATGCCCAAGAAGAGCGGGTCGGAGCTCTACCCGGCTCGAGTAGCCTTCCTGCTTATTTTCCTCAGCCTGGCCATGTACCTCTTCTTCTCACTCTGGCCGATCGCGTACTCCGTGTACATAGCTTTCACCGACGCCAACAACGTGAACATCGCCTCAGAGCCCAGGATTAAGGAGCTTCAGGCTCAGAGGGCAGTGATAGCCAGCTACCTTTCTGCGAATAAGGAGAATGTTCTGAGTCAGGTGCGCAGGGCCGACGACTACCTGAGCGACGCCATCGCCTCGCTGCTCGAGCTGAAAACCCTTATCGCGTCGTCCACGCCCCAGAACTTCTCGATCAGCAGGCTCACCTTCATCAGGAGCAGGGTCGATGAAGACCTGACTTACGCCTCAAGCATCGTCAACAGCAACACCACTTTCCTCTACTACTACCGGGGCCTGGGCGACACCCTGTACAGGGCCGTCTCGATCGTTGACAGCGGCATATGGGGGGACGTGGACAGGATCGTCGGCTTCAAGCTTGCCTTGAGCGAGAACGACCTGAGCCAGCTGCGCGAAGCTGTTCTCCCAAAGGTAGATCAGGCGTTAGGCCTGCTGCAGCAGAGCAGGGACCGCCTCAGGGAGGTCGAGGGAAACTACGACCTGTTAGTGGGCTCCGCGACTGCTGGCATTGACCAGGAGATAGACAGGATTTCGATGCACTTCGTGGGCCTGCAGAACTTCCAGACCCTCTTCACGGACTCGCGCTTCCCCTACTCCATTTTCAAGACCCTGCTATTCGTGCTGACCAGCGTTCCCCTAAAGGTAGCCGTGGGAGTCTCCCTGGCCTTCCTTTTCTCAAGCCCCATGATCTACGGCCGGAAGGCGATGCGAGCCGCCCTGCTCGTACCCTGGGCCCTCCCAGTCCTGCTCTCCGTAACCACCTGGAGGATGATGTTCGCCCCAGGCATAGGGCCCGTGGCAAACTACCTCGCGTCGATCGGCGTGGACTTCAGCATATACAACAGGGAGTGGGACGCCTTCCTTGTGTACAACATAGTTGAGATGTGGCTCGCCTACCCGTTCATAATGACCGTCACTATGGCGGCTATCTCCTCCATTCCCAAGGAGCTAATAGAGTCTGCAATGGTCGACGGCGCCTCGTTCTGGCAGCGCTTCAGGGAAATAATGCTCCCCCTGACCTCCCGCCCAGTGCTGTTCGCGAGCATCCTGACGGCAGGCGCCTCGCTTCAGGCATTCATGGTTCCTCTGCTCATCAACAACGGGGGGCCGACGAAGGAGATCCAGTTCCTCTGGTTCTCCAGGACAACCGGAGGAGTCAACGAGATGATGGTGCTCTTCGGCTACAACAGGGCCTACCTGGACCAGCAGTATGGGCTCTCCACCGCCGCGTACCTGGTCGTCGTGCTGATACTGCTGCTATACGCCCTAGCGTGGTACTACCTGATATACAAGCGGACCTCACCGGGTGGTGCGTGATGGCGAGGTACTGGCTGAGGCTCGTAGGCGCGGTAGCGCTGACGACGCTCTCCTTCCTAATAGTTTTCATTCTGCTGTACCCCGTCCTCTTCGCGGTGCTGACCAGCCTCGTTCGAGGACAGAGCCTCGTGACCGACCCAGCCCAGATACTCGCAACTGGCATCTCGCTCGAGCACTACCTGAAGGCCGTCAGCGACCCCCGTTTCATCAACGCGACAGTCCTGAGCCTGCTCGTCGCGGTCACGAACATCGTCTTCGCCCTAGTGGTGATCACCCCAGCCGCCTACGCTTTCTCGCGCTTCAAGTTCCCCGGCAGGGGCGCGCTCCTTGTAGCCTACCTTGTCCTGAACCAGGTGGGCGGGGGCTTCGGGGTAGCGGCGGTCATAGCCCTCTACGTGATGCTCCTCAAGCTGAACCAGATCGGCGTCCCCGTCATCGGAAACCCAGTCGTGCTGGCAGCCATCTACACCGCGGGCGCGGTCCCCTTCCAGACGTGGATGGTGAAAAACTACCTCGACGCCCTGCCGCGCGAGATCGACGAGTCCGCGTTCATTGACGGCGCCAGCTGGAGGCAGATAATCTTCGACGTGGTCCTCCCGGCCTCCAAGCCCACGATGATCGTGATAGCTCTCTTCGCCTTCATGGGCGCCTGGGGGGAGTTCATCATAGCGAACTTCCTGAGGATCGAAACGCTGGCCGCCTACGTCTACGAGACCGCCACGAGCCAGACAATATTCTGGAGCGACTTCGCCGCCCGGACGATAATTTTTGCCATCCCGATAATAGCCATATACGTCTTCACGCAGAAATACATCGGCGAAGCGATGAGATACGGGGCGGGAAAACTCTAGGTTTTTATAACACTTCTCCTCTTCTCGATATCGAGCCTCATGCCTGAGGAGTTTGAGCCCTATCCGGCTTTTGTCAAGCGCGGCTACACCCCGGACCCGGATGAGGAGGTGGTTGTCACCTTCAGGGTTACGCCCGCGGAGGGCTTCACAGTCGAGGACGCGGCCGGCGCGGTCGCGGCCGAGAGCAGCGTCGGGACCTGGACCACTCTCTACCAGTGGTACGACCAGCGCAGGGTTGACAGGCTGATGGGCAAGGCCTACGAGTTCCGCGACCTCGGCGACGGCTCTTACCTCGTCCGCGTCGCCTACCCCGCGGAGCTCTTCGAGGAGGGCAACATGCCCGCCTTCATGGCATCAGTAGCGGGCAATGTGTTCGGCATGAAGAGGGTCAAGGGGCTTAGGGTCGAGGATATCTACCTCCCCCCGAGGTTCCTGAGGGCTTTTAAAGGCCCCTCGAAGGGCATACAGGGTGTTCGCGAGGTTCTCGGCATCAGGGGGAGGCCGATCGTAGGCACCGTTCCGAAGCCCAAGGTCGGCTACACGCCCGAGGAGGTGGAGAGGCTTGCCTACGAGCTCCTCGTGGGGGGCATGGACTACGTGAAGGACGACGAGAACCTAGCCAGCCCGAGCTACTGCAGGTTCGAGGAGAGGGCTAGAGCCGTGATGAGGGCGATCGACAGGGCGGAGCGGGAGACGGGTGAGAGGAAGGCCTGGTTCGCGAACATCACCGCCGACGTCAGGGAGATGGAGCGCCGGCTCAAGCTCGTCGCGGACTACGGGAACCCCTACGTGATGGTCGACGTCGTGGTGGCCGGCTGGGCCTCCCTCGGCTACGTGAGGGACCTGGTGGAGGAGCACGGCCTCGCGATCCACGCCCACCGCGCTATGCACGCCGCCTTCACGAGGAACCCCTACCACGGC
>NDWX01000016.1 GCA_002855745.1 Thermofilum sp. NZ13
AGCTCTGCGAGGTCTACGTCCTCGGCTAGGGGCATTCTCCTCGTGTGCACTTTGAAGATCTCGAGCCTGGCCTTCTCGTCGGGCGGCGGGACGTAGACCAGCCTGTCGAACCTCCCAGGCCTGAGCAGAGCAGGGTCGATGATGTCAGGCCTGTTAGTGGCCGCAATCACCACAACACCCTCAAGACGCTCAAGACCATCCATCTCCGTGAGAAGCTGGTTCACAATCCTATCTGTGACGCCGGAATCGTACCTCTGGCCCCTTCTCGGGACTATAGAGTCTATCTCATCAAAGAACACCACGCAGGGCGCTGCTTGCCTGGCTTTTCTGAAGATCTCTCTGATTGCTCTCTCGCTTTCCCCAACCCACTTACTAAGTACCTCCGGCCCTTTCACGCCAATGAAGTTTGCCTCGCTCTCGGTTGCCACGGCTTTCGCGAGCAGGGTCTTGCCAGTTCCAGGAGGACCATAGAGCAGTATGCCCTTAGGCGGGTCAATGCCCATCTCTCTGAAGTACTCGGGGTGCTTCAGCGGCCACTCTACGGCCTCCCGCAACTGCTGCTTAACATCCTCAAGACCGCCGATGTCATCCCAGTTAACCTCAGGTACTTCAATGTACACTTCTCTCAGAGCGCTTGGCTGGACCTCCTTAAGGGCATCCATGAAGTCTTGCTTGGTTACTTTCAGTTCGCTAAGAATTTCGGCTGGAATCTTCTCACTCTCGATGTTTATTTTCGGTAACACTCTCCTGAGGGCGCGCATTGCGGCCTCGCGGCAGAGAGCGGCGAGATCCGCCCCAGTAAAGCCGTGCGTAATTTCGGCCAGCTCGTCGAGGTTCACGTCTTCTGAGAGCGGCATGTTTCTCGTATGCACTTGGAGGATCTCCCTCCTAGCCCGCTTATCCGGAACCGGGAACGCTATTTCCCTATCAAACCTTCCCGGCCGCCTGAGAGCAGGGTCTATGTCGTCTGGCCGATTTGTGGCTGCTATGACGATGACCTGTCCTCTCTCTTTTAGCCCGTCCATTAGTGCTAGGAGCTGTGCTACAACTCTCTTCTCGACCTCGCCTGTCACCTCCTCCCTTTTCGGGGCGATGGCGTCGATCTCATCGATGAAGATTATAGCCGGGGCGTTTCTAGACGCCTCCTCGAAGATCTCCCTGAGCCTCTGCTCGCTCTCACCGTAGAACTTGCTCATAATCTCGGGGCCATTAATGGAGATGAAGTAGGCTCCGGTCTCATTGGCAACGGCTTTCGCGAGCAGGGTCTTGCCAGTTCCAGGAGGACCATAGAAGAGCACCCCCTTAGGCGGGTCAATGCCCAAGTGCTTAAACAGCTCGGGGTGACGCAGCGGGAGCTCGACCATCTCCCTGATCTTTTGTTTAGCCTCCTCTAGATCACCAATGTCCTCGTAAGTTATTCTCGGTATCGCAAGCTCCCCGCTAACAGGCTCGCTTCTGATGCTGACCTCTGTTTCATCCGTGACCTGCACGGCCTGCGCAGGGAAAGTTGAGACGACGGTAAACTGCAGGGCTGTGCTAAACGTAGGTATTTCAACTACGTCTCCACGAATGAGTGGACGTCCTAGAAGCTTGCTTTTCACATACTCCACAAGCTCCGGCACTATTTCAAAGCCCATTTTGAACGTAGGTGCAAGCACGACTCTTTTCGCGGGGGCCACCTTAGCTTTTCGAACCTTAACTTGGTCACCTATAGCCACTCCAGCATTACGCCTTATGAGGCCGTCCATCCGTATTATCCCAGCACCCTCATCTTCCAGCGCTTGAGGCCACACTATCGCAACTGTAACCTTTTTCCCTTCAATCTCGACAACGTCGCCTGGATCCACCCTAAGCTTGCTCATAGCGCTTCTGTCGATCCTTACTATGCCTCTTCCTACGTCTCGCGGCCGCGCCTCGGCAACTCTTAGTGTAACTTCGGGATGTGAAGACATCAGGGTAAATCTCAATGATCCTTTATATAATGCTTGTGGGACCGTGCAGTAATTGTTTTTAAGCCGGACGAAGTGTAAGCGGTGGCGGTTTAGATGTTTATTAAACGGGAGGATGCTGTCAAGAGGGCTTCAAGCCTCCTTACACGCGCTTTACTTATCAACACAGTCATCACTCTGCTACCCCCAATCTACATCTTCTTTTCAGGACCCATCGGCCTGCACACCTACGCCGCATTAGCCTTCCTCTTGGTTTCTGTGGCTTCACTCCTACTCGTATACTACATTCGGAGAGCCGTTGAAGATTACTCCATCGCTTCCGCCAAGGCAGTGATGCCGATAACCTTGCCTATAAGCCTCGTAGGAGGCTTGGTTATCGTAGGATTGCTTGTACACAGAGCGCGGAAACACTTGATGGAACTCCAATAAGGCCACCGATAAAGTTTACGGATTTTTCAGCCTCACCCATTTTCGTTACGTCAGCACATCGACCTTGAACCTAGGAACACTCAAGTGGAAATGTTTTTATTCCAAACCTGAATGAGATCTCCCGGGTTCCTATGGCAGGAGAGACGCAAACCCCTTCCCCGTCGCAGGCTCAAGTAAACTCGGTACCTCTGCGAAGATACGGGGGGGTGCTCTCAAGACCCTACAGAGAAGGTAGAGGCTTCAGTCTCAGTGAAATTAAAGCACTGAACTTGACCGAGCGCGAGGCGCGGCTTCTCGGAATATACGTGGACACTCGCAGAAAGACAACTCATGAGGAAAACATCAAGGCCTTGAGAGAGTATCTGATTAATTTAAAGAAGGCTCTCGAGAGCGGTGCCCCTCTACCTGAACCGAAGCTTCCCAAAATCCTTTTAGCGAAAAGAGATGTTTCCAGGGTCTTCAAAGGAAAAACCTCAGCGGGTAGAAGAGGAAGAGGGCTTCAGTCCGTCAAGTATAGATACACACACCACTATAAGTGGAAGAAGAAGCAAAGGGAAAGGCTCCTCAAAAAGCGCCACGAAGCTAGTAGGCACAAGGGCGGAGATTAACCTAAATACCTCCTTTCATAGCTCTCGACAATTTTCCGCGAGTGCTCTAAAACTATTTTCATCCCGCACTTTGCGCAGTAATACTCGCCGTCAATTTTAGCTATAACATCTTCACTTCCGCATTTCCTACACTTGGGTCGTGTAGAGTTACGCGAATCCTGCTTTACATCATTATTCTTTAAAGACACGTCATATGTCCCTGCGAGCCCAAGGTATATAATTTTAGCCTACACAAGCCAGCTCGTAGAGCCTGATCCTTAAAGACGCGTTAGCGGCCAATACTAGGCTTGTCGGCTTGTCTATTCGCAAGCCCAAGCTTTCCGCTAGCCTTGATCACCGACTCGCAAGAGAGTGAGAGCACGCCTGTTAAACCCCCGGTGTCACCTGCAGAAGTCGGTAACCGTTGTTCGAGAAACTCAATACAATCAGCGAGCGCGCTCTCTGATTCCCTTTCATCTGAAGTCTCTGACTAAACTGGTTTCGGAGCAACACAAAGAATATTTATAGTGACGCTGTATGGGCTAGAGCGTGACGCAGACCTCGAAAGCCCAGTATAGAGCGGTGCATCCCATCGACTACTTGAGAAGCTACAGCGGTAAAAGCGTGCTCATAAAGCTGAAAGATGGCTCCGAGTACATGGGAAAGCTGAAAGTCATCGATCCCTCAATGAACATCGTATTATCCGAGACCAAAGAAGTCACGGAGACCAACAAGGTGGTAGCAATTCTAGGAGATGTGTTTATCAGAGGCAGCAACCTGCTGTTCGTGTCAACAGAGCCCGACAAAGTCACTTTCTTTGAGCCTGACCAGCCGAAACAGCCCGAAGCACCTCCAAATCAGAGCACGACGGAAGAAGAGGAAGAGTAAGATAAATTACTGACTGTAAGGTAAATTACTGCCAGTAATTATGGGAAAATCATAAAAGCAATACGATTCCCTAGAGCACCTGATGGCGCAGAAAAATATAGTAGTTGAGAAATCGACGTACATTCCACCGGATCTCTTACCAGTTGAAATCGTAGAGAGAAAAGGTACCGGACACCCTGACTTCATTGCAGACTCCATATCCGAGGCTGCAAGCCGCGAGCTATCAAAGTACTACCTGGAGAAGTTTGGCCGCATCTTGCACCACAACTTAGATAAAGTTCTAGTCGTAGGAGGACAATCTTCACCTAGATTTGGAGGGGGGGAAGTGCTACAGCCGATCTACATCCTGGTTTCTGGCAGAGCGACAACAGATGTTGTTGAGGCCGATGGTACGCGTGTTCCCGTACCCGTTGGACCCCTTGTGCTGAAGGCAACGCGCGAGTGGATTAAAACAAACATTCGGTATCTTGACCCTGATCATCACGTGATAGTTGATTATAGGATTGGGAAAGGATCCGTAGACCTGGTCGACATATACCAACGTGCGCAGTCTTACCCGGGTGCGAACGACACGTCTATGGGGATCGGGTACGCACCACTATCAGAGACAGAGAAACTGGTTTTCGAGACAGAACGACTGCTAAACTCTCCGAAAGTGAAGAAAGAGGTACCAGCGGTTGGCGAAGACATAAAAGTTATGGGGGTGAGGAAAGGCGATACCATTCACTTAACTATAGCAGCTGCAATAGTCTCGAGACACGTGAGATCAACAGAGGAGTATCTAGACGTGAAAAAGGAGATCCGGAAACTTGTCTTAGAGAAAGCTTCAGAGATAACTGAGCGCAAAGTCGAAGTTTACGTGAATACAGGAGATGACCCCAGTAAAGGTGACAGAGGGGGGCTGTACCTTGTCGTTACTGGCACATCGGCTGAGCATGGAGACGATGGAGCAACAGGCAGGGGAAACAGGGCGAATGGGCTTATAACACCCTTCAGACCTATGTCTCTAGAGGCGACCGCCGGTAAGAACCCCATAAGTCACATTGGGAAATTGTATAACATCGTAGCGTTTAACGCATCTCAGGAGATAGCACAGCTTGACCACATAAGAGAAGTTTACATAAAACTAATTAGCCAAATTGGAAAACCAATAAACGAGCCCCTCCTGGCATACATTGCGATTAATGCTGATGAGGCGGCTATTTCACGTGTAAAGCACCAAGCAGAGGAAATATTGGCCGACCACCTCGACGGAATTAATAGACTCTGGGAGAAGGTTCTACGCGGAGAGGTTACTCTCTTTTAAATCCTTGAGCAGCCTCAGCCTTTCTCGCCTATACTCCTCGAGTATGCCTTTTATTTTAGAGATATCCCCCTGAGTTCGACGCGTCAACGCGTTAGCGAGCTCTTTGCTTTCAAAGGCAACTATCGGGCCTATGTCAAAATACTGCGCGATATCCTCGAGAGATATTACCTGAGCCTCAGGGGGTATCGCTCTCCTTAAAGTCTCCGCTTCTTTCGAGCTTCTCGTAACAACAATCACCGAGCTTTGAAAATCCTTAGCCTTTAAGGTTTTAAAAACAAGGTCTTGTACAAGTTCTAGGGGGTAGCTCTTATCGATAAATACTATATTGTCCGAGAGCTCCTGTAGAGTTCCTTCGTTTTCTCTGGTTTTTTCCACAAGCCACGAAAGCTTTATGGCAAGCCTATACTTGCTGAAAGCCATACCAAGAAGGATCCGCTCCAACTCGGACACCCTATCTTCTAACTGTTGAAGCTTCGCCTTCAGGTGCGAGGCTTCCCTCTGTAACTGTTCTACCCTAGAGTCAAGCTTCACCTTCTCTGCATCTGCGCCGAGGGTTTTACGGACGGAAAGCAGCTTTTTAAGGGTCAACTCTAGCTCGCTTACCCTCTTCGTAGCCTCCCTCAGTTCAAGGGTAAGAGCTTTATTCTCCTGAAGCAACCTTTCAGCTAGCTTTCGGTAAAACCTTAGCTGCTCCTCGGCTCCTCCCTGGGCTATGTCCTGGAGTGCTAGCTCCTCCTTGGTTGATAGCTGGAGGTACTCCTTCGCCGCTTCCTTAACGGCAAGAGAGACGGGGAGGCCTTTAACGACTTGAAGCTTAGCTTTATCTAGCGGAATAGAGAGGCCATATTTGCTGGCCTCCTGTTCAACGGCGTCGAACTTCTCGCGATACTCGTTGAAGGCTTTGAGCGCGGCGGCGAGAGCATCCCTCTGGTGTGAATTCTCAACTTGCGGATAGCCAGACGTGAGCCTTCTTTTCTCATCGACGCTCAAGCTACGCTGCGGTGTAAACAGAAGAGCACCGAGCTGAGACGCAAGTTTCTTAACGTAAGCGGGTGCAGGGGACACATCACTGGCTATTACTGCGGGATGCCCGAAATCTAAAAGTAGCTTTACTAGCTGACCCCTGCTAAGCAACCTCCTTGAGAACACGCTCACGATACTTCCGCTAAAATCTAGGATGGCCACACCTGTCGTCATTCCTGGATCTACCCCCACAATCGTGTAACGCTCGCTCCTAGCGCTGCGTTTCGGCGTAGCTCCTAGTGGTCTGTACTCGATACTCTCACGCCTTACCGGCGATATCTCAACAAAAATGTCGTGGCCAGACTCTGGCTTCACGAGGCCGTTGAGCCTCTCGCGGGGAGCGTAAACCACGAAAGTTGCCCCAACCACTCCCCAGCCTCCTTTTCTCACGAAGAGATCGTAGTCTATCCCTGCCTTGTCCAGCTTCTCGAGTATCTCCGCAACCTTCCTTTTGACAAGCTGCTCGATGTTACGCTTATACCGCTCCCTGCTCATCCCCCCCTGCCCAGGAACCCTTCCACGTCCAACGCGTATTCGTGTCTCCTCCTCGAAAACCAGGACCTCTGAGCCTATCCCCCTGCTTGCGAGAACCGCTAGAAGCTCTGCTGTTTCCACAGGACTCAACTTTCCTCTACATAATCCTGTCAACACGCAAAGAGCCTCAACGCTCACAACCTCGTCTCCGAGCCTCGTGACCTCTACTAGCCTCGGAGTTTTCCCGGGAACTCTTCTCAAGACTTCAGCAATTCCTCGAAAGTCCCCAGCTAGCTCGTAAATGTTATCTACCGCAATCGCCTCAACTCCTCTCTCCCCCACCAGGGCCAACACTTCGCTTAGAGGTACCCGTTCCATCCTCAGCGTAACTCGTCCCTCCTCTACTAAGGCGAGGGCGAATAATGGCTCACCGGCCTGGGGCGAGGAGCCAGGTACTATGTCAAGACCCACTACCCTGCGAAGTATCGACACCCCCGCTCCTTACTACTAAACTTCGCGATATTAATCATTACGGCAGGACCAACTACCAGAGCGTTTTCGCGACCTCTGTTGTTACAAAGAGTGCATTACGCAACTAGCCCTAAGCGGGTGAAGATGTTACTTAGATAAAGCTCCTTGTTCAACCGTAGTCCATACTTTCTCGTGAAGAAGTTGACTATGTTCTCGATGTCCCTTTTAAGGTAGAATGCTGCATTGGGATGCGCCGACGAGACCCACTGAGGCCAGTCGAGCAACTTAATATCTTCGCCCTTAGTCACTATCACATTGTACTCGTTTAAATCTCCGTGAACCTCACCGGCTTTGTAAGCTTTCTCAACCTCAGCAAGAATCTTTTCCAGAGTCAATATAGGCTCACTCAATGGAGGGACTTCTGAGAGCTCTACCCCTTCTACGTACTCTGTGACAACTACGTGCCGGTTCCAGTCAACTGGTTCAGGCACAGCAACACGCTCCCTCCACAGTATTTTGAGAGCCTCATACTCGTTACGTGCAGCCAGCCTTGAGAGATATAGCCACGAAAAGTGCCTCTTATCTGCGACATATCCCCTCACCCTCTTCGCGCCTCTAAAGCTAGTTCTACCAGCCCGGTGAACTTTGACTGCAACGATCCTCTCACCCGAGGTTTTACCGAGGTATACTTCCGATTCCTTACCCTCTCCAACTGGAGTCTCCGAGATAGCCACTATGGTCCCTCTCTTAACGAGAGCATTAAAGGCTAAGCAGTCGTAGCCGCGGCTAGTTAAGATATAGCCCGTGAAGCTACCCCTGTATCTCTGGACAAGGCCTAGTTTGTTCAGCTTTTTAAGAACCACCTCCACGTAATCTTTCGCAAGGCCCGAAATAGAAGCTATAAGTTCAACATCCACGTACTCGTGGTTTATCATACCTCTCTCGATTGACGTTAGCACTCTAAGATCGTCACCGGTCAACCCCTTTAGGCTCCAAGCGGAGAAACGAACACTCACGATTCTAAACAACAGACACTCAATCTTTATTTCTGTTGTCATGGCCAGAAAACTTTTTGGAAGAGCGTCGTGGATTAGGCGATGATGAAACAGCTCGCGATCGAGCGGTGAATTAACCTTCGATTGCTGAACTAGGTTCTCCTGCTTAAGATTGAGGAAAAAACTAAGTGCCTAGCAACACCGGGCCCGGCCCGCGGTTGGCTGCTCCTGCCGGCGAGGTGTGGCGGCCGCTGGCTACTACTCCCCGGAAGCCCCTCGTGGGGCAGGCCTGCAATGGGTGATGCGTAGCCCCGTGGGGCGACCCCGAGGCCGATAAAGGTGACGAAGAGTTTAAGGGACCGTGGGGCAGAAAAGGAGTAGTGCTCACGTAAAGGTAGAACCGTCACATAAAACCCACTAAACCTATGGGTCTCACCTCGATTATCCTCACTTGTTTTATCGCCGGGAGAGCGACGTTATAAACTGGCGTCTGTCCAATGAAGTCAGAGTGGATTTTGCTCTCGTGAAGGTGTCCGTGCACGACGGCGTCGACAGGGTGTTTCCTCACGACTTCTGAGAGCTTCTTGCTAGACATCTCCTCCCAGAACTCTTCCTTTTCACCTACCAGAGTGCGGCACCTCGGTGGGTAGTGTGTTAACAGTACTGTCAGCTCTTTTCCAGCATGCTGTGAGATGAGCTCCGCGATCTTTTTCAGTCTACTAGCGTAAAGCTCATGGACGTTCGGCACATGCTCCAGTTGCCACCTCGTAGGTTTATCAAGCGCACCGGTTGTACCCACAACGACTAGCTCTTTCTCCAGTGGAAGCCTTACGTAGTCGTCATCCAGCCAGATAACCTCTTGGCACTCCTCCCTCATCTTTTCCCGTACGTCGGGGTAGTCCTCGTTGCCGAAAACAGCCACTATTGAGGCATTCGGCAAAGCTCTCCGCAAGGCGTCCTGCACCGGCGCGCACATCCTGTAGTTTCCCTTCTTGACTACATCGCCAGCTATCAGGACGGCCGAGACCTCGGTTGCGCTCAGGCGTTTTAGCGACGAGAGGAGGAGCGGCAGATACTCCGGTGCGTGGACATCTCCGAAGGCTAAGACTTTCATAGCGGCACCTAAGACATTACGAGAAACAGCACCGCAAATGAAGCGATTAAAAAGAGCGCGAGCACATCATTTCTTGTGAGCTTTAGCTTCACCATCCTAGTTGGCTTAGTCCGAGCTCCGAAACCCCTAGCCTCTAAAGCCTCGGCTATCATGAGGCTACGTCTTACCTCGAATACCACCAGCGGCACCATCAAGTAAACGTAATTCCTTATACGCGTGGTAAAACCACCTTTTTCGAGCTCTAGACCCCGACTTCTAAGAGCATCTATTACGATCTGCACGTCCTGAGCAAGAGTGGGAACGAATCGGAACGACATTGTTATTAGTAGCGAGTAGTCCCGGGGGAGGCGCATCTCCTCAAGAGCTAGCGCTAACTCATCAGGAGGAGTGGTCAGGAAGAATACAGAGAAGGCAGCTGTCAGGACGAGAAAGCGCAAGGTCATAGCTAGAGGCTGTAGAATCCCCTCGTGCATGGCTGTAAGCCAGTTTAAGAAAAATATTGCACCGGCTAGCGGTAGAATCCCCTTCACACCCTCCAGCATGAGCTTGAGCCTTTTCGCTAAGAGAGCGGCCAGCACGACTGTTCCAAATAGGATTAGTTGCCGCTGCACGCTCAGCGTTATCAGAGACAATGCCGCAACTGTAAAAGAAAATACCAGCCTCGTGCGAGGATCCAATCTATCAAGAGCAGAGTCTTTCTTGATGGATCGGAAGGCCCTTAGCGCCTCCACGGCTCTCCCTCCTCGACTATAGCCCTGATAAGGTTATCCAGCCTGTAAAAGTCGACCTTCAGGTAGTTCTCACCGAGTAACACTCTTGCAAGCCGCACCGATTGTGGGGGTAGAAGGTGAGACCGTCTTAGGAGCGTATAATTGGATAGGATCTCCCGGGGTGACGCGGAGGCTAAGATTTTTCCATCAGACATCACGGCTATCCTGTTTACGTGTTCCACTACGAACTCAACGTCATGTGTAACGATAACGACAGTTTTCCCCATAGTTCTAAGTAGATTTAGCATCTCCGATATCTTCTCTTTTTGCACGTAGTCCTGACCAGCCGTTGGCTCATCTAGGACGAGTATTTCGGGGTCATAAGCCAAAACAGCGGCTATGGCCAGTCGTTTACGCTCCCCAACGCTTAAGCTATAGGGGGACCTGTCCTTGTACCGGTATAGCTCCATCACCTTTAAAGCCCACTCTGCTCTGCGCTCTATAACATCTCTCGGAAAGTTGAAGTTTTTCAGAGCAAAAGCCACCTCGTCAAAAACAGTTTCCCCAAACAGCTGGTGATCTGGGTTCTGAAAGACAAGGCCCACGATCCTTGAGAGCTCTGCAACCGAGTGAAAACGGGTGTCCATTCCCTTTACGAGAACCCTCCCCCCTGTGGGCTTCAGGACACCGTTAAAGTGCTTGATAAGCGTTGTCTTACCTGCGCCGTTTTCACCCATTATCGCAACGAATTCTCCGCTGGCAATAGATAGGTTGACGCCTTTCAAGGCCTCCGCGCCATCAGGGTACTTATAGTAAACATCTTCAACCTTAATTACCGGCTCCACGAGCCTCACCCTGCAACTTTTTTACGAGCCTCAGCGGCCACGTGCTCAGGTGTTAAAAGCTTGGGGTTTATTTGCAACCCGTACTCCTCCAGCTTCTCGATAAATTTGACGATAAAGGGCTTACCTGTAATGTACCCGTATTTCTTTACTCCTTCGAGCGGTCTACCTGTGAACACTACCTCTCCTTCATTCATTACGACAACACGGTCGGCAAAAGGCAGAGCTACTTCCAGCCTGTGCTCAATGACTAGCGCGAGTACGCGGGAAGATTGAACCTTCTTTTTCACCAAACCCAAGACCTTCAGTGCCGTTAGGGGGTCTAGATTCGCCGTCGGTTCATCGAGAACCAGAATCTCGGGCTCCAGCACCATAACCGAGGCAAGAGCGACTCGTTGCTGTTGACCCCCGCTCAGCTCAAAGGGAGACCTGTTCCTGAGCTCCCAGAGTCCATACTCCCTAAGGACATTTTCCACTCTTCTGCGTATCTCCTCTGGAGGAAGACCCGCGTTTTCCAAGCCAAAAGCTATCTCCCGCTCCACCGACGTGAAGAAAAGCTGGTTCTCAGGGTTTTGAAAAACAAATCCCACATGCTTGGCTAGCTCGTATGTCGGTGTTTTTCGCGGGTCCAAACCCTTGATGCTGACGTGACCAACAAGCTCTCCCCCATAGAAGTTGGGAATTAAGCCGTTGAGTATCCTTGCGAGAGTGCTTTTCCCACACCCGCTCGGACCGAGCAGTAGAATGAATTCTCCCGCGTTGGCCTCGAGATTTATGTTCCTTAAAATCCAGCCGTCACTGTCCGGGTACCTGTAGTAGACGTTTTTTAACTCCAGTAACAATACGTTACCACCTAAGCTCTAGCGATTATCTTAATCACCATCCGGTGTGAAAGTTTTTCATCCGAGCCTATGCGTCTCCCGCTTCTAGCATCCACAGCTGAGACAAACCTTTTGCCGAGCTCCGTGTGTATGATATATGCAAGTTCTCTTGCAGTGGTCTTTCCAGGCACTATAAAAACGTCCGGCAACACGTTGCCCTGATGATCTGAGAACTTTTTCTCATTCTCAACGGGAAAGACGGCGATCATTCCTAGAACATCGAAGACGGCTGTGTCCAGCGCTTCCTGAACGCCTGTGCTACCCCAGCGCTTCAGCACTTTCTCCCTGATGTACTCAAGAGCTTTCTCCTGCTCAGGCCTGAGTCCACCGACCACCTTGAAATCCCCCTCCCCCGGTATGTACTCTATAAGCCCCGCTTTCGCCGCCTTCTTTAAAGCTAGCTCTGCTTCGGCACTTGCGGGGATGATTTTGTACCTTGAGCCTAGCTCTTCGCGCATCCTCTTTATATTATCTTCAGCTGGGTCGAGATCCGCCTTGTTCGCAACCAAAACAATGGGCTTTGCCTTCTCTCGAACGAGCTCTGTAAGACGCAGGATATCCTCTCTAGTCCAAGACGAAGCCTTCTTGCCCTGAAGCCCGAGCTCATCCACCGCGCTCCGCACAACGTCAGGCTCTATGCCAAGCCCGCTAAACCTTGAGTAGAGCTCATCGTACCGCTTATGCAGGTCTATGAGCTTCGATATCCTTTCCCAATCCCTGTACACGATCTGGAACATCCACATCGTGATTTCCCTTTCGAGAAATGCAACGTCCTCCAGCGGGTCGTGAGTGCCGGGCTTGACCGGGCGCCCTTCCTCGTCCGTTGCACCGGCGGCGTCGATCACGTGGAGAAGGACTGGGGCGCGCCGTAAATGGTCTAAAAACATGTTTCCCAGACCCCTGCCCTCCCACGCACCTGGAACCAGCCCAGCGACGTCGATGAGCTCGACTGGAGCAAAACGCCATCCGTCGATGCAAATCGAGTTGCGAGGATTATCTTTGACACCGAGCTCCTTACAGACGCACTTTACCTTAACGTACCCAATACCGATGTTGGGATTTATCGTGGTGAAGGGGTATGGCGCTCTCTTAACATCAATAAGGGTAGCTGCGGCAAAAAATGTCGATTTTCCTGTATTGGGTTTTCCAACAACACCCAGCTGAACGACCACGTTCATGAGCATGAGCGTCGTGATTATTAAATTTAGGTTAAACGGGTTAAGCTCGCCTGCAACCTGCTACCTCCTGAAGCCCATCGAGCAGTGAAGTCCTCTTGCTACGCTTTTGTTTCAGGTGGATCTACATAAACCACTTGAACACAAAGTACCTTATCGTCCCGTCAACGGGATCCCTATAGGCGAGTATAAACTTCTTCTTCACAGAGTGCGAGAGCCTACCCGCACGGATAATTTCCAAGGGATCCAGCTTACTATGGTAGTCGAGGACGTGCACAAGGAAAGGTGCGTGGTCAATACCAGGTCCTAGCTTGTACACTGCAAACGTGGATCCGAATTTCATGCCTGATTTCACCACATACCCTCTACTCCTTAAATCCCTGTACACGGCATAAGCATCTCCAAAATTCTCGTAGGCATCCATCGCGAGACGCTTCAGCTCATCTACGCGAAGCGCCTCTCCACTCGCGCTATAAATGTCCAGACAACCTTGCTCTGCCAGGTAAACCGCGTCGAAAAGAGAGAGCTCAAGCTCCTTCTTAACATCGGGTGTTTTAGGCTTTGGCACGGTGAAGAAGCGACCGTAAAAACCTCCCTTAAAGTAGAGAGAGTTCGCAGCTTCGCGATCGAATACAACTACTCTGTTCCCCAGTAACACGGCTTTGGTTTTCGCACATTGATCGTGCTCAGGCGTGGGCTCCACGGAAATAGTGAACACAGAAGACCGTAATTATAATTTGGGGTGCTACACCGCACTCCTACACAATTCATTGCCCTTCGTAGCAATGCTACCTTTTAGCTTCTCCCTAGATTCTTCCCGTGTTCGATCCGTGTTTTCCCTTGCTTCCATCGGGCTGGAGAGGAATTGTGAGAGGGTGTTCGAGCAACACCTATACGCCTCCTCCCTATACGCCTCCTCGGCTCCTATCGGCACAGCTTGTGTGAACGCTTATAACCCCTCTTTCGCGTTTAACCTTGATAGTCGAGGTAGAAAGGGAGGTCTGGGAGAGCGTGGCCAGGTGGCTCGAGCTGACCGGTCTCGCAAAAACGCTGTGGCGCCTCCGCGAGCCGAAGCCCCTCAGCAGGGCGTTCGGCACCCGAAACACCAGGCACATAGCTAGCGTCCTCGAGAGGCTGCGCTCAGCTGGCTTCGTCAGGGAGGCGGTGGTGGGCAACACCCGCTACGTCTACCTGACGGAGCGCGCCTGCGGCCTCCTCGCGTTGCTCGGCTACAGCAGCGAGGAGGTGGCGTGCGGCGATACCGCCTTGAGGCTCATCCGGCGCGGGGCCTCAGCTGCCTCCGCCACAGCATCACCGTAGCTACGTGGCTGCATATTCTGGCCTTCCTGACGTAGCCGTAGGCCCTGGAGAGGCAGCCAGCCTTCGACAAAAGTGTAACAATGTTATACTTTCGGCGTAATCATCGGAATGAATATTAACCCCCTCTGCGCAGGGAAGAATGAGGCCCGCCGCCGAAGGCATTGGCCGGTGAAGGGGTGAGCCGGCTTCAGCGGCGCGGGCCAGGGTGCTTCCCCGAGAAAACTGGCGCCCCGCTGCGAGGCGCCTGCACTCTCGGGGAAAAGAAAGTGGGCGGGAGGGGCAAAGCAGCTCGAATCATGTCAGCGGGCCCCGGGCACCTAGGCTGCACCGCCTCCAGCGCGCTAGTGTTTAGGGGGGAGTGGGGGCGGATGGGGGCCGCGGCTCACACCGGTCCCCCAGTAAAAAGGGGTGATGGCATGGGTGAGAAGAGTAACGGTAAGGGGAACGGCAAGGAATCCATCGATACCTACAGGGTTTGGCGGGTCAAGACCAACGGGGAGGTGAGGCAGAGTCTTCAGCGGCTCTACGTGAGGCTGTCGGGTGCAGTCAAGGAGGCGTGCAAGAGCCTTAAAGAGAAGCACGGCGACGCCTTCAGAAAGGAGCCAGAGAGATTCAGCAAAGAATTAATCGAGGAGGCCTCGAGGCTTGCTGGGTTGCCGAAGGGCTTCTTCTGGTACGCCGTGGAGATGTGGAAGACAGTTGCGGAAGCGAGGCGGAAGTCTAAGAGGCGCAACAGGTTCACCCCGCCACCAGTACCGCTACTCGTCAGGGTGGTTAACAATGGCGGTAGGCTTCACGGCGCCAGTAGCGCCGTTGCGGTGTTGGACACCTCCAGGGGCGAGCTCCGCGTTCCCAGCGCTGACATTACGATAAGGCTGAAGCCTTCATTGGTTAGAGCGGTGCTAGAGGACGTCCAGCGCTTCGAGGACGTTAAGCTTACGCTACAACTAACGGCTAAAGGCAGGCTACGCCTTGTTGCGCGCCGTGCGGTCAAGCAGGCGTGGTGGAACGGCAACGACAGACTCGCGGTGATAACGTTGGACGTGAACTCGAATCACGGGCTCTACCTTCTTGCCTTCACGTTCGACGGCGAAGCCAGGCTCTTGGTGCAACGCGTGCTTAAGCCGCCCAACACCACGTTGCTGAGGCTCCTCGCGGCCGTTATGCGTAGCTACTCTAAGGTTAAGATATGGGAGCAGGCCGCCAAAAGGTTTAGGGAAAGGAGGGACGTCGAAGAGTTGCAGAGAGAGGGGAGAGGCCCAGCGGTGGAGGAGGCCTTGAGGCTCGCTGAGAGGCTCAGGGCGAAGGTGAACATGACTCCGGAGCGCGCTGAGAGAATAACAAGACAGGCGTCGAGGAAAGTGAAGAAGCTCAACGACGATTGGATTAGAGGCGTGCTCAAGGAGATGAGAGAATTGATCAGGAAGCTCAGGGACCAGGGCTATACCGTTGTAGTCATCGCGGACGTACCGCAAGCCGAGTCCCTGAATGGCTCACAGCTACAGCGAACATTGCTGAGAATCGCGAGGCGGCTGGAGAACCTAGTGCTCTACGAGGGCGCTAGGTGGTTCGAGCCGGAGAACAACGTCTCGGGCAGGCAGTGTCCCAGGTGCGGAACCTGGGGCGTAGAGGTAAGGAGGAGGTACTACCGCTGCCCCAAGTGCGGCTTGGAGTGGACTAGGGACTGGGCAGCGTGCTACAACGCCGCGAAGCTCTTCCTAAAGGCCTGCAGAGCAGAAAAGCACCTCGAAGCACTGCAGAGCTGGCTCAGTCAGCACCCTAGAGCCCCGACCCACGGCACCAGAGAAAGGCCAGCAGGCCCCGGCCCCAGTTCCCGGCACGGCCCCACGGCCGCCCGCCGGGTGCCGCGCGCGGCGCGAGGAGGGTATGTGCCCGCGGCGACGCGGGCTGAAGGCCGCTAGAATGCGGCCACCCCGCAAGGGGACCCATGACCCTAGGGGGCCCTCGAATCAGTGAAGGGGGCAGATGAGGCCAGGCGCGGTCGAGACAAAGTTTTAAGTAACGTCGCCATGTAGAGGTTATCGTGCCCCGAGTTAACACGAAGCTGGTTAGCTGGGATGAGATCCTGAACTGGACTTATGAGCTCGCGCGCATGATAGAGAGGAGCGGTTGGAAGCCGGATGTTGTTGTTTCGATAGCGCGAGGGGGCTACGTGCCCGCACGCCTTCTCTGTGACTTCCTTGACGTAAACGATCTGGTCAGTGTCCAGGTTCTTCACTGGGGCAGGGCCGCAGAGATCACCGCTGTAGCCCATGTGAAGTACGGGTTTGAGGCCGATTTAAAGGGTAAGAGGGTTTTGCTAGTAGACGACATATGCGATACCGGGGACTCTATCATCGTGGCCCGCGAGCATATAGAAAGAAAGTACTCGCCCGCGGAGCTGAGAGTGGCCGTAATGCAGTGGATCAGCAGCGTGGCTAAGATCAAGCCGGACTACTATGTCGACGAGGTTAAAGAGTGGGTATGGTACCAGTATCCCTGGACGCGTGCGGAGGACACCACTAACTTCTTCGAGAAAATAATCTCCGAAAGTACTAAATCCGGAAAAACCGAGTGGACATACAACGAGCTCGTAGAGGCTTTCAAGGATTGGTACGGGATAGATGTCGGGGAACGGTACTACAGACTCGCACTCGAGAGACTTGCTCGAAGCGGCAGGCTGGTCGTGGAGGCAGACAGGATAAAGGTTATTCGATGAGAACTCTAGAAGTAATCGTTAGTAAAGGGGTTTTTCTCGGCTATAACTCATTAAGTATCGCTTTTGACCCCCTCACGCTTCCAACGGGCAAGCCAGCCGTAACCCTCGTCTCGCACGCGCATCAGGATCATTACTCGCCGAGCGTTTTACGAAAGCTCTCCCAGAAAACCCATATACTCATGAGCCCGGCAACCAGAAGGATCATAGACCCTGCTCGCAGGCTGAAAAACATTATCGAGGTTAACCCGGGTGAAACGCTGGAAGTTGAAGGTTTAAGCATTGAGGCTTTTCACTCAGGACATATTATCGGCAGCCTCCAATTCCGAGTAGTGATCGGTGATCTGACGGTAGTGTACACGGGGGATTTTAACCTCGAGAGACGCATCGTCCTCCAGCCGGCTAAGCCCCTAAAGGGAGACGTTGTGCTGATCGACGCGACATACGGTAGCCCTGATTACGTTTTTCCAGAAAGAAAAGAGATCTACGCTAAGATCATCTCGATTTTAAAGGAGAGAGAGGATGATGAAATCGTGTTAAAAGCAAGGAGGCTTGGTGTAGCCCAAGAGGTAACTGCTTTATTGAGCATGTCCACCCATATACCTGTCATCGTGGAGTCAGAGATCGCGAAGTACAATGAAGTATACGAGGAGTTCGGTGAGATACTCGGGCGCTACGCTATCAGCAACACACCTAAGCAGGGATTCCCCCTTGTAGCGCGACTTTCACGAAAGTTCCCGAAGAAAGTTTTCACACTATCGCTCACTGGTTGGGCGGTTAAGACGGGGGTTCCGCTGAGTAGCCACGGGGACTTCCGGCAACTCGTAGAGTACGTGACCGCGAGTGAGCCCCAAGTGGTCATCCCTGTTTGCGGCTTCAGGAAGGAGTTTTCTGAGCACGTTAAAGAGATGCTGGGAATTACAGCCTCTTCAGATGATAAAATTAACATACATCTGTAAAAACTGCCAAAAGTTTTATACGGCCTTGAGAATTGACTTCTTGTGTCACAAGCACCTCCTCGAGTAAAAATAGGTATAATCGGAGGATCTGGTCTTTACTCTCCAGACTTCCTCGAGAACGTCCAAGAGTACAAGATGCACACCCCCTACGGAGCCCCCTCTTCGGAAATCATGGTTGGTGAGATTAAGGGAGTAAAGGTCGCTTTTCTCCCCCGCCACGGGAAAAGGCACAGCATCCCGCCCCACATGATCAACTACCGCGCCAATATCTGGGCCCTCAAAGAGCTTGGTGTAGAGAGGCTAATCTCTGTCTCAGCGGTTGGAAGCTTACGTGAGGACTACAAACCTGGAGACTTCGTGTGTACAGACCAATTTATTGATATGACGAAGAGGCGCGAACTCACCTTCTACGACGGTCCTGTGGTCGCCCACGTATCTATGGCTGATCCATTCTGCCCGGAGCTCCGCTCGTTATGCATAGAGTCCGCTCGAAGGCTGGGTATAAGAGTACACGATAAAGGAACCTACGTGTGCATTGAGGGACCTAGATTTAGCACTCGGGCTGAGTCCAGGCTGTGGAGAAGCTTCGGTGCGGACATTATCGGGATGACGCTGGTCCCTGAAGTTAACCTAGCTCGCGAGGCCCGAATGTGCTTCCTCAACATCGCTATGGTCACAGATTACGATGTGTGGGCTGAGAAACCTGTCACCGCTCACGAGGTGGCACGCGTCATGGCTGAGAACACTGAGAAGGTTAGGAGACTACTGGTGGATCTCATACCTAGAATACCCGCTGAGAGACGTTGCCAGTGCGCTAGGTACCTCGACGAGGCACTCCTTTAACTCACTCGCATTAAGTTTTTTTGGCAGATGCCCTTCTTGCTGGAGGGTGATATTTGGTGCCCGAGTGTAGGATTCGTGACCTATCTTTGGCTGACAAAGGCAGGCTCGCCGTTGAGTGGGCTGAGCGGCAGATGCCGGTCCTAAGGCTCATAAGAGAGAGGTTTTCGCGCGAAAGCCCCTTGAAGAGAGTCAGAGTCGCCGCCTGTATGCACGTTACGAAAGAGACAGCTGTCCTCATGTTGACGCTCCGAGACGCCGGGGCTGAGGTTGCTCTTTCGGCTTCAAACCCTCTATCCACGCAGGATCACGTGGCTGCCTACCTTGTTCAAGAAGGCATTCATGTTTACGCTTGGCGTGGCATGAGTGAGAGAGAGTACTTTGAGGCTATCGCGTCCGCGGCATCCATCGAGCCCGACATCACTATGGATGATGGAGGAGACTTAACTGTAATGCTACATAAGATCGCTCTCGGTGAGAAGGGTGGGCTGGACTACGAGATAGGGTCTAGCATCTTAAACCCGGGTCTTGCCAGAAGAGTACGGGGAGGCACTGAGGAGACGACCACAGGTGTTATAAGGCTAAGGGCTTTGGAGAAGGAGGGGAAACTCCTCTACCCCGTCATCGCCGTGAATGATTCACTCACTAAGTTCATGTTTGACAACAGGTTTGGAACCGGGCAGTCGTCGATCGACGGAATACTCAGAGCCACAAATATCCTGCTGGCTGGTAAGAACGTAGTCGTTGTGGGGTACGGGTGGGTTGGAAGAGGCATTGCGTGGAGAGCGCGGGGCATGGGAGCGAGGGTGACAGTAGTTGAGGTGGATCCCATAAAAGCGCTTGAAGCGTACTACGAAGGCTTCAACGTTGCGGATATGGCCACAGCAGCGACTATGGGAGACCTGTTCATCACCGCAACCGGTAATACCGACGTCGTACGAGCCGACCACTTTTTGCACATGAAGGATGGAGCTCTTCTCGCTAACGCCGGACACTTCAACGTTGAGATCTCTGTGCGCGATCTCGAGAAGATCGCGACAGGTAAGAGGAGGATAAACGAGCACGTTGAAGAGTACACTCTACCAAACGGCAGAAGGCTTTACCTTATAGCCGAGGGCAGGCTCGTGAACCTGGCTGCCGCCGAAGGTCACCCCAGCGAGGTGATGGACCTTTCGTTCGGGAACCAGGCGTTAGCAGTTAAACTACTGGTTGAGAAAGGCACCGGGCTGGACAAGAAGGTATACAAGCTTCCAAAGAGTATTGACCGCAAGATAGCCTCATTGAAGCTTAAGTCCTTGGGCGTGAAGATCGAGAGGCTCACCGAGGAGCAAAGGAAGTACCTACTGAGCTGGGCTTAGCCCTCTCCTTTCCGAAACCAAGTTATTGAGGTTTAATCTACGATATCTCCTATGAGAGCTAGCGAGGTGGCCTCCCTTATCTTCACCTTAACTGTCTCACCCAGCTTGAGATCATAGCCCCTGAGGATCACGGGCTTGTACTCGATGGTTCTACCAACAAAATCCCCCTTTGCTGATACTGAGTTTACCAGAACGTCGGAGAGGCGTCCCACGTACTCTTTATTCACCTCGTAAGCTACTCGCAGTGATACCTCAGAGGCGATCCTGCTTCTCTCCTTTTTCACAGGCTCTGGAACACCCTTCATAACGTATCCCTTTGTGAATGGCCTTAAGGTGTACCTGGCCACGTGGACTTTATCAAATTTAACGTCCTCTATTAGTCTCAATGTGTTTTTAAAGGCCTCTTCGTCTTCGCCCGGAAAGCCAACTATGATATCCGTCGCCACGCTAGAAGTAAACCCGGCGGAGCGTATTCTCTGGATCAACGATTTGTACTCGCGGACGGTGTACTTGCGATTCATCAACCTTAAAACGCGATCATCTCCTGCCTGCACTGGTATGTGGAAGTACCTGTAGACCCTGCCGTCGTGCATCAAGTCTACGAGGGCGTCGAGTTGCTTGGAAAGTAACATGGGCTCCATCATTCCTATTCTGATCCTGTACTCGCCGTCAACCTCCTCAAGTACTCTCCTCACTAGACCTGCAAGGTTCGTGCCTAGGTCGTAGCCGTACGCCGCTAGGTCCTGCCCCACCAGGTAAACTTCCTTGGCCCCCTTTCTCACTGCGTCTCTAACGGCCTCGATGATAGCTTCCACAGGGTAGCTTTTCACACCAAATCCTCTCGTCACCCATTCTATGCAGAACGCGCAGGACCCCAGGCAACCCGACTGGACCGGTAGAACATAGGTTACTCCTCCCCGGTGCTCAGGTAGTGTGGTTCTTGCACGGGGGTAAGTTCTAAGCTCGAGAACTTGCCCGCTGTTTTGAACAACCTCTACTATCTTTTCAAGAGAATCCGGTTCTATGAGACTAGCTTCAGGCGCGATCGATAATATGGACTTTGGTCGAACATTCACAAGGCAGCCTGCAACGACCAGCTTAAAGCCCAGCTTCTTCCTCAACTCCTCCAGCTCCCTTAGCCTCCTGAACATTTTAACCTCAGTATCACCCCTAACGGCACACGTATTTACCACAACTACGTCCGCTACCTCGGGTGACTCCACGAAGACGTGGCCGGCACGCAACAGCAACGTCCTCATTATATCGCTCTCTCCTTTGTTGAGCCAGCATCCATAAGTCTCTATGAATACCTTCATGTCGACGCACTTCTTGTAAGCGTTACAAAAGGCGTAATAAAAACAACACCTGCTCCAGAAGCTGTCCGCTTGAATATCATAAGAGGGCACTGTCGTAACCTCGCGAAGGTTTGGAGGTGAAAGAGTGCCAGGATGCATTTTTGCGAAACTAATAAATTTCGTGTAGAAGTAAGGTGCAGGGGGTTGGCTTGAGTAAAGTGACCCTGAGTGCCAGATGTATCGCTCTGCTGGTTCTCACGGTACTTGCGATATCCCAGTACGCGACTTCACAGGCGATGCCTCCGGCGAAGGCCACCGTTACTGCCAGACTAGAGTACGGGTATGGTCTGGTATTCTATAGCTTAGAGCTCCAAAACCCCGTTACGTATATCTCCTTCAACCTGTCAGGCGTTACGGATAAACTGGTTTTGGGACTTGCACGGCCCCCCTCACAGCCTCCAGTAATAGGCGTTAAGGACGGGAACATAGTCTCGTTCAAGTTCCAGACTCCTGTCAGCAGAGTCAACTTCACTTTTGTGTTCAGTGCCATCAACACTACGGATCAAAAAATAGAGGTTAGCTTTCCCGTTCCGCTCAGCCCTCTAGGATACGTAACGAATGTAACAGGAGTAGCGTCGTTTGCATCAGGAGTCACCCTTAACTCCACGCTGGGAAAAGTGACGGGCTCTCAGGTTAACTACAATCTCACGGCCTCTCCGAGCTCACTGGACATCGTCAAAGGCGAGGCTCCTATTTATCAGATCCCGGTGGGGCAAATAGCGGAGCTCAACAGGACTATCCTCATAGAGCCTGGGAGATTCGTATTCCTTGACTCCATAGAGATAGTGGCACTCTCAAACTACCCAATATCAACGCTTTCACTGAACCTCCCGAAAGGCTACACGTTCGACGGCGCATCCGGAGTACTCGGTCCCTACCCTGCCACTTACTGGAGAACATACAATTACTCTAACTCCACGCTTGTGATGCTGAACCTAATTTCATCTGTGCAGATGAGAGGACAACGAACGACCTTGACCTTAAGGTATCACGTGAGCCAGTCTTCAAGCATAAATGCATTCCTTGGGTGGGGGGCAACGGTCACGAATTACCGCGTTAAGGTATGCATCAGGGGAACTTTAGATCTACCGATGGAGTTTGTAGCAGAGGAAAGCGTTGAGAACGCGATGCACTGCTATTTACTTAAACCAGTCGGCCCTCTCTTCTTACCGGACACGTATCCAAGCATTCCAGTAACCGGTATTTCACTCCAGCAACAGTCTTCAGGGTACACGGCTATTCTGTTTGTCATCTTGATTGCCGCGGTTGGAGGTGGCATCTATGCGCTTACCCGGTTGCAACACAGACCCGTTGAGAAAGCTAAGAAAAAAGTCCTCGAGCAGACGGCTCTCCCCCGCGAATTCCTTGAGAAGCTACAAAGGAACCTCTCGCGTCGGGAAGAGCTGTTGCTTTCGACAATAGAGCACCTGCGTGGTTTAAGGGAGAGGCGGGCCGGAACAGCCAGGATTACGTCTGCGATTCGAGAATATGAGAAGAAGGACGCCTCGCTCGAAACCGAGGTTGCAAAAATTTTAGGTCAGCTTGGTGATGAGGGGCGGAGGATAGCCGCTGAACTTCAGTCAGTTAGTGCTCTCATACGAGAGAAACTTAGTGAACTCGAGAGGACTGAAAGAGATTATAGGGTTGGAAGGCTCGAGAAGAAAGAGTATCAAGAGAGAGTCGAGAGAATTGATATCGAGCTTCGGAAGCTCTCGCAGAGGTTCAGGGAAATTTCCGATAGGTTCTCTTAGAGCTCTTTCTTCGTATATTTTAAGACCCACGTAGCAATGGCGCTTTTTCAGTTTTTCCCTTGTCTCCTCCCGTGTCCGGCCCGCGCATTCCCTGTACCATGAAGGCTTGGAGAGGAGGTTGTGGGAGGGGGTTCGAGCAAAGCCTTCGCGGCTACTCTCCTACCGGTCATAGCATCTGTGAACGCTTATAACCCCCCTAGCGCTTAGCCATGATTGTCGGGTTTAGTGGGGAGGTGTGGGAGAGTGCGGCAAGGTGGCTTGAGCTCACTGGCCTCGTTAGGACGCTGTGGCGCCTAAGGGAGCTGAAGCCGCTCAGCAAGGCCTTCGCCACGAGGAACACCAGGCACACCGCATAGGGGCTGGAGAGGTAGCGTCGCACGGGCTTCGTGAAAGGGGCGTTGGTCGGCAATGGCGAGATATTGCACGGCGCAATCAATGCCCTTGTGGTGCTCGACGCCTCGAGGGGGCGAGTTCTGCGTTCCGAGTGCCGGCATCTCGATGAGGCTGAAGTCCCCGCTGGCCAGGACTGTGCTCGAGGACTTGGAGCGATTCGACAGCATTAAGCTCACGTTGAAGCTCACTGCAAGGGGGTTGAGGCTAGTGGCGCACCGCGTGGTTAAGCCTCCGAATACGACTCTGCTGAGGCTCCTTGCGGCCATTATGACCAGCTACTCCGAGTTGGGTAAATGGAATGGAGCCTTCCAGAGGTTCAAGGAAGAGAGGCATCGAAGAGCTGCAGAGAACAGGCTACGCTGTAGAGGAGGCGCTGAGGATCACTAAGAGGCTGAGAGCGAAGGTGATCCTGATGCCGGAGCGCGCCGAGAGGGTTGCGAGTCAGGCGTCGAGGAAGGTTCAAAGGGTGAACGACGATTGGATTAGAGGCGTGCTCCGGGAGCTACGGAACCTGGTCAGGAGGCGGAGGGGCCAGGGCTACACCGTCGTAATTGTAGCAGATGTGCTCCGGGCAGGGAGCCTAGGGGAGCAAAGCTACGGCGACCCCTGTTGATGGTCGCGGAGAGACTTGAGAAACTAGCACTCTATGATGGAGCGAGGCGGTTCCAGCCGCACGGCAATTTCTCTTGGAAGCAGTGCCCCGTTTGCGGAGCATGTGGGGTAGAGCTGGGGAAGCGGTGGTAGCGCTTCCCCAGCTGCAACATAACTCACAGCAGAGACTGGGAGCCTGCGTTAACGCGGCGAAGCTCTTTCTAAAAAGCCCCCAAAAGGGGATCCATGACCCCGCTAGAGGGCTCTCAGAAAAGTGAGGAGGGCGGATGAGACAGGCGCAGCTAGGGTCCGATAAAGTCTTCAATTCTAGGAAGCCGCTTCGGCAACCCCTTGCGTTCCCTTATGGTAAGAGCGATCTCTTCTAGTTGTGATGCGGGGACAGGGGCCCAGCGGTAGAACTCATAGGCGAAGAAAGCCCTACCTTGCGTTGCTTCGCGCAGCTCATCGGCTATGTTGAAGCTTTCAGCCACAGGGAGCTCGGCGAGGACGCGCATGATCATCCCTTTCTCTTCCATTCCTATTATCTTACCTCTATGTCTGTTTAGGACGTTCAGAACCCCGCTTACGTGAGTTGTCGGCACTTTGACGTCCACTTTCAGTATAGGCTCTAGAAGCGTGGGTTTGGCCGATAGCAAAGTCGCCATTATGCTGTTCTTTGTGGCTGGCATTATCTGCGCGGGACCTCTATGCGCTGGATCCTCGTGAAGAACAGCGTCAACCAAGACCACCTTTACGCCTCTTACGGGCTCTTGTGCCAGCGGACCAGCCTCCATAGTCCACCTGAAGCCCTGAATTATTGTGTCCCGCACCTCCCTGAGATACTGTATGCCCGTTGTCTTGTTTACGATTATGTTGAAGTTCTCGTCGATGTCCCAGATATTTCTAGCTTCATCAGTGTCCCAGCCAGCGTACTCCCTTAGAATAGACGCTCTCTCACGCCAATCCTGGTCTGGGTAGACCTTACCCTCTTGAAGGAGCTTTATCGTCTCCTCGTTAAGGGGTTCAGCATAGAAGTACAGTTTATTGTGCTTGTTGGGGGATTTACCCTCGAACACCTGGCCTTTTTCGCGGATGGTCTCTCTGTAGCGTACTATAGGCGGCGAGGTCACGATGTCGATGCCTGTTCTCTGCTTGAGCTCCCAAAGCGTAATCTCGAGGTGCAGTGTGCCAACTCCGCTTAGGAGGTACTCGCCCGTTTCTTGGTTGATATACACTTTTAGAGTTGGATCCTCAATAGCGAGCTTTCGAAGAATATCAACCAGTTTAGGCAGATCGCTGCTCTTCTTCGGTTCTAGAGCAATCGTTACCACAGGCTCAGCGACATAGGCCAGGTGCTCGAAGGGCACCATAGCTTCCTTGAACCTTGTGTCTACGACGGTTTCGCCGGCCCTGGCTTTCTCCAGCCCAAGCATAGCAACTATGTTTCCGGCCGAGATCTGGTCGGTTTTCTCTCGATACGGTCCCATGTATAGACCTACCTGCAGGACTCTAGCGGTATCCTTAGCATTTACAAGGTAAAGTTCTTGCCCCTCTGTCACAGTACCGCTAAAAACTCTGCCTGTAGCAACGTGCCCGGCATGCGGGTCTATGGTTATCTTGCTCACCGCAACGACCGTCGGACCGTCCGGGTCGCACTCCAGCATTGCCTTTCCTATTTCACTATTCAAATCGCCGCGCCAGAGCTTAGGTACCCTGTACCTCTGGGCTTCCCTCGGATTGGGTATATGCTCTACGACCATGTCGAGCAGAGCCACGTAGAGCGGGAACTCCTGTGCAAGCTGCTCTTTGTTGTCATGCATGTATGCATCGATTATGTAGTCGAACTTTACCCCCTTCTCTGCAGCTAGGGGTACTGTGAGCCCCCACTTGTGCAAAGCGCTACCGAATGCGACCTGGCCCTTCGCGAAATCAACTTTCCATTTATCCCTGAACTCCTTGTCCGCGTAAAGCTCTATCAGACCGTTAAACTCCTTAACGATTTCTACAAACCGCTGCTGGATTTCCCTAGGCTCTAACCTTAGCTCCTTTATAAGCCTGTCTACTTTGTTTATGTATAGCAACGGCCTAACGTACTCCTGTAAAGCCTGCCTCACAACGGTCTCGGTCTGTGTCATAACGCCTTCGACAGCATCCACAACTACTATGCCTCCATCCATCATTCGAAGGCTCCTAGTAACGTGTCCGGTGAAGTCTACGTGCCCCGGAGTATCTACGAGGTTGATTACATAAGGCTTACCCTGCCACTCGTGGTAAAGCGACACATTAGCAGCCTTCACTGTCATCTGTCTAAGTTGCTCGATCTCGACGTAATCCAGAGCCAACGCTTGGCCAGCTACCTTGGGGCTCAGGATACCAGCGCCCATGAGCAGTGAGTCAGAAGTCGTCGTTTTGCCGTGATCAACATGCGCTAGGGTACCTATATTCCTCACTTGCTCAACGTTCCTCATTATCTTGATGATATCTGAGACCTGTTTGTAGCGAACCATCTCTCCACACCTGTGCCGCTCTTGCAACACAAGTTACGCATATAAGATTTTTCTGACTGCAGGGGGCCGCGTAGAGCACTCTCCTAGAAGTAATATAAGCGTGAGTGAGCGTGACTAGAGGGGGCCAGCTACTGGGGAGAGAACCGCCGTAAAACTTCTCTCTAAACCGTATACCTCTAACGGTCGGGACAGATGCCTGTAAGCCCTAGTGCTCTGAACGTATAGACCAGGCTCCAGTATCCTTGGTAGCTCCTCCCGGTTTTTGGCAAGAAACTTGCCGCGGAACCCGCACTTGCGGCACCTGTATCCTTTATTCCTCCCGGCGGATTCTAGGCGCGAACCGCATACGGGGCATAACGGGTTCAAGACACTCTCAATTGGTTTGACTGAGAGCACGTGTAGAAACTCCGCGTTCAACGTTAAAACCCTTCTAGGGATAACTCCTCCTCCGACTTCCACAACATCACCCTCTCTGAGCAACCTCGCGACCCTGTTGAGCCTCCCAGTCTCCTTATAGAACATCGAGTCGATGCAACCGCTACCATCGCATACTTCGACCTTGACGTGCCCTCCCTCGAGAACTAAAGGCCTGCCTTTCACAGTCGCTTCGAGGATTACTGAGTCATAGGGCCTAATCTCCGCCACCCGCTTCTTGAACGCAAGGTGAGCGTTTGTCGCCTGGTTACTCTTGTACAGGATAAACCCTGTGGCACCAAGGCTCTTGATGCGCCCTTTAAGGTATTTCTCTAGCACTTCAAGCAGGGTCTCGGCGCTCAGAGACCTAAACCCCATTAGAACAGGGTCAGGACCGCGGGGTGTTACGAGGGACCTGCGCTCGGAGTAATCATACGTAGCGAAAACTGTGGGTCTGAATCTCCTATCTATCTCTATAATAACCCCTTCATCTAGAACGGTCTTTGGCCCTCTGAAGCTCGGGTCCCTATACACCAGTAGTTCGTAGGTGTAGTCCCTCAGGGGGTAGGCGCCTATGGCCGCTAGGGCCCCCACAATGCCCCTAGCCTTCCCGAGCCGAAAAACCATGACATCTAACACCCCGCTAGCAACAAGTTCCTCGACGTAGCTACGTGGGACCAGGCTCGTCAACGCGGCCCGGTACAGTTCTCGTAGGGTGTCGGTAACCCCTCCTTTCAACAGGGCAAAGCCGGGCGAAGTTTTACCGTGATGCTCCGAGCGCCTCAAAACAAACTCTTCAACAGTATCTACAATTTCTGGAATTTTATCTTCAGGCACGTCGAGGTGGATAGATATCGCAGCATTCCCTCTCGTTTTGAAAGGTATGTTAGGGTTTAAACGCACCAGATAAGGGAAATCCAGAAACCTGTAGCCTCTCCTCTGGAACTCAACCACTAGCTCATAACCCAGATAGGTGGTGCAAAAACCCTCCGGTGAGTCTGTGTCATCCACTCCGATGTGGAGTTCCATGAACTATTCCTTATTTTTATGACTTCATTTTTATGACTTCAGATACTCAACGGCGTAGAGATATATGCCGTCGAGCACACCGGGGCCTGTGCCCTCACGCCCGTGCGGGCTGGGTCTCCTATCTCCAGTTAGCTGCGTCGCATGGTGTATATTGGCCGCAGTTTGGGCGACAGCCTCCTTGTCCACACCCTCAATGATAACGTCCTCTTTCTCCACCTTCACTTTAACTCCAGGTAGGATTTCAGCGTACCTCTTGCCCCTCTCGCCCAGGAAGTTTTCGATCATCACTTTGTCTTTGTCGACCTTAAGCGTCATTGGGAAGTGAGCATAGACGACCTTCATCTTATACCGGAAACCCTTAGTTACTCCTATTATCATGTTGTTTATGTGAGACGCTATGGTTTTTACAAGCGAGTATTCACGCTTGTTTGCCAGGTAAGCCTCAACCTTAATGAAGCCATCCTCAATGGACAGTTCTATCTTCTTCGCGAAGCTGAAGTCGCGCTCAACCTTACCGAGAGGACCCTCAACGCTTACCTTCTTGCCCTCTAGCTGCACCTTCACGTTCTCTGGAATCTTAACTCTCTCTTCGACGTGGAATACCCTAACCATTTTTACCCTCTTCTCGTAGAGGGGGCTAGTCTATAAACATTTTTCTCCAATAGACAAGAGGCAGGAAAAAATATAGGCTGAAAATGCGATAACGAGGAAAACTGAGAACGATGGTGGGATATCTGGAAAGTGCGGGGGCCGGGATTCGAACCCGGGCAGGCCGACGCCAGCGGAGCCTGAGTCCGCCCCCTTTGACCTAGCTCGGGCACCCCCGCTCCTACTCTTTCTGCCAAAGACAGAATATTAACTTTTCCGCGTCCTTGGATAAAAGGGGAAACGAGCACGACTATCGTAGGAAAGGATTTTACTCATAATCAGGGAAAAATCCTTATTTCTTAAAAGCTATCACTGATATCTCCACTAGGGCTCCTCGAGGTAGATCCGCAACTTGAACCGTCACTCTCGCTGGAGGCTCTCTTTGAAAGTACTGGGAGTATACCTCGTTAAATTCGTTGAAGAGTCTGATGTCCTTGAGGAAAACAGTAGCATAGACGACATCCTCCATCGTGAGTCCCGATTCTTCTAGTATAGCCTTTATGTTCTCCAGGACGCGCTTCGTTTGTTCCTTTATTCCCCCTTCGACGATGCTGCCCGTCTGCGGGTCTATGGGTATCTGCCCCGAGACAAAAACAAACCCTGCCGCTTCGACAGCTTGACTGTAAGGCCCGATGGGTTTCGGAGCATTGGGAGTGAAGAGTATTCGTTTTGTCATTCAGGCCACCTCTTCAAAGTTCAAGCCGAGCTCTTTTAGTTTTACTAAAAGCAGGTTCACGGACTCCTTCGAGGGGACTTCCAATCCGAGCGTTACCTGCGCCATTCCCGGTATAACCAGAGGATTCACGCGTTCATGGTCGATGGACACGATGTTAAGTCCAAGCTCCGCGATGACGTCAACCACTTTCTTCAACTGGCCTGGCCTGTCAGGAAGCATGCCTCTAATCCTGACCTGCCTACCTTCTATGAAAAGAACCTGGTTAACTATCCTTGATAGCATCGACGGATCAATGTTGCCCCCTGAGACCACGGCAACCACACGCTTCCCTTTAGCCTCTACAGCCCCTGAGAGCAGCGCGGCTACGGAAAGAGCCCCAGCTGGTTCGGCAACAGTTTTCGCGCGCTCAAGAAGGATGAAAACAGCTCTAGCTATGTCCTTATCGTCCACCAGAACAACATCATCCACGGTCTCTTCCATTATCCTCAGTGTGGTTTCTCCGGGTCTTTTTACAATAACCCCGTCCGCAATGCTCCAAACATTAGGTGTCTCGACGAGTTTCCTCTGCTTAAAGGAGAGGTACATCGCCGGCGCCCCGGAAGGCTGCACACCAATAACCTTTATTCGCTCGTTGAGTTTCTTCAGGGCCACAGCTATACCCGAGATAAGGCCCCCGCCTTCCACAGGAACCAAGACAACATCCACGTTCGGCGCATCTTCAAAAATCTCGACGCCTATGGTTCCCTGTCCAGCTATTATATCCAGGTCGTCGAAGGGGTGTATCAGGGGCGCTTTCTGCTCTTCTGCGAATTCTACAGCCTTCTTGTAAGCGTCGTCATACGTCTCCCCGTATAGGATAACCTGGGCGCCGTAACTTCGAGTAGCATTAACTTTGTAGAAAGGTGTGTAGCGAGGCATAAATATCGTCGCGTCTACCCCCAGTAACGACGCTGAGTATGCAACGCCTTGCGCATGGTTTCCCGAGCTGGCGGCCACTACTCGCGTGACGCCTTCAGCCCTCTTTAACTTGCTTATCTTGTAGTAAGCCCCTCTCACCTTGAAAGCACCTGTCTTTTGAAGATTCTCAAGCTTCAGGAAGACCTCTGCCTTAGTGATGTCGCCCAGAGTCCTACTAGGAAGAAGATGTGTTCGGTGAATTACGGGACCCAGCACCTCTCGCGCTTCCTTTATCCTCGAACTAACCTCGTTCAACAGTGGCTTCATCAAGTAATAATGTTTTGATTGATAAATAAAGCTTTTATCAGTAAAAGCTAAATTTCCTTAATACTCTCGAGCACCTTCTCCGCCCTCCGCGAAAGCTCCCACCTGTTCCTGAGACCGTCTACGCCCGGCTTTTCGATTAGGTACGACACCGCGGCGGCCGCGTAGCTCGCCGCATCCTTAATGTCCCCGGAGCGTTGATACTCGATTGCGAAAACTGTGGTGAAAACGTCTCCTGCTCCAGTCCTGTCTACAACGCGATTTGTCTCGGCTGGAGGCACGAAGAGCACCTTCTCCTTGGTCGCCACGTAACCGCCGTCAGCACCCATTGTGACCAACGCTATGGCTGCGCCTTCATCAACAATTTTCCTCGCAAGCTGCTGGGATGGGGCGTCTCCGAAGAGAGCCTTTGCTTCACTGACTTCCGCATGAACAATGTTCGAGAGCGATATTACGAGTAACGCCTCCCTCGAGAAGGATAAGTAAACTCTCCTGTCGGGACCGACCCGCCTCAAGTAGCCCTGAAGGTCGCTTACCACAAGTGACGCTCGCTCGGAGATCTCCTGGATCACACTTGGTGCAACTTCCCCTACGAGAGCCCCTATGACTGCTATAGACCCCCTAATTTTCTCTAATGGCACATCGCTTGAGAGAATATCTTCACACCTCGAGAGCAGGTACAGTGTTCTCTCAGAGTCTTCGTAGACGAGCTTGAACTTCGTGGTAGGAAGATCCTTTGACACTGAGATGTACGTTGTGTCGACGCCGCTTCTTGCGAGGAAAAGCAGGTACTCGTCCGGAAAATCCAGGCCTATCTTAGATATAATGTAAGGCTTCGCTCTGTGCCTGAGGGCAGCTATGGCACCGTAGGTCACAGTGCCCCCAAGGCTCCGCCTAACGTTCCCTCGAACTACCAGCACGTCCACGACTAAATGCCCGAGCAAGAATACGTCCATAGCGACTCCACGGTTTAGCTGTCAATGATACTTTAAATGTTTGCTTAGGTTTCGTTGGGCGTGAAAGTTCAGGCTTACTTAGCCATTTCTTAAACGCAGCACTGAGGATGAGCCACAATCGATATATCTCATCTCTGTTTGTTCTGAAGCGTGGAAGGAGCGGCAACGGTGAATCCCCTCGATTTGCTGGTTGAGTATGGTAAGCGAGTTGACCCGGTCATGGAGAAGTACCTTCTGAGGAATGCTCACCCTGACTTCGCGGAAGCTGTGTTGTATCCGATTAAAATGGGTGGCAAGAGAGTCCGCCCAGCCCTCACGCTTCTTTCAGCTCTAGCCGTCGGAGGTAACGCTGAGGAGGCGTACCCTGCAGCAGCCGGTGTTGAGCTCGCACATAATTACTCGCTGATCCTCGACGACATTATCGACCACAGCGAGGTTAGAAGAGGTATGCCAACGGTGTGGAAGAAGTACGGCCTTAGCACTGCTATACTCGTTGCAGTTCACTATAGGGAAAGCATTTCAGAGGCGCTTAACGATACCAGGGATCCGGAGGCTTTCCACGAGGAAATGGCGCGAGTCATAAAACTGCTCACAGACGGGGAGCGCTTGGACATACTTTTCGAGCAAGCTGGAAGAGAAGATGAGCCGTATGTTCTCAGTAAGCGCTACCGCAAGCTGAAATTAGAGGAGTATCTTGAAATGGTTGAGAAGAAAACAGGTGCGCTCATCGAGGCGTCCTGTTTCTTCGGAGGCCTATCGGTTGAGGGCGTCGACGACGAGGCTCTAACCGCTTTGCGAAGCTACGGTAAAAACGTTGGCATAGCTTTCCAAATCAGTGACGATATCATAGACATCTTCGGGGAGGAGGGAAAGACCGGTAAAAAGGTCGGCGGCGACATCAAGGAACATAAGCTTGGAAACGTCGTCGTACTACTAGCACTCGAGGAGCTCGGGGAGGATAGCGTTCTGAGCCAAGTCCTAAGAAAAAACGAGGTATCCTGGGAAGAGGTGTCCGCGGCTATAAACGAAATTAAAAAGACTAACGCTTATCGTAGGGCTGATAGTTTAAGGAAGAGCTACGTAGATGCAGCTTTGAAGGCGCTCGAAAAGCTTCCAGATAGTCCTTATAGGCGAATGCTCGAGAGCCTGGCAATATTCATTGAAAGACGCGAGTTCTGACTCCGCGGTGGCGCTCTTTGCTCGCCGTTGTTAAGCTCGGGGGTTCAGTGATTACTGAGAAGACAAGACCCTTCACTCTACGCGAGAGCAACATCGACCTATTTGCCGACAAGGTTTTACAACTTTACGAAGAAGGCGTGAAGTTGGTGGTTGTCCACGGTGGAGGTTCTTTCGGGCACCCTGTCGCGGCAAAGTATTCACTGACAAATGGAGGTTTCTCTAGGGTGAAGGCATATGGGTTCGCCGAGACGAGGTACTGGATGAGCTACCTTAACCTGAAGATCATTGAGAAGCTTTTAAGCAAGGGCGTTCCCGCAGTGTCTGTTCAGACCTCAGCAGTTTCTCAGACGAGAGACGGACACCTCTATAGGTTCGACGCAGACGTCGTTGGCCTATTCCTCGAGAGGATGCTTGTACCCGTCCTCTACGGCGACGCAGTTGTCGATGTTTCACGCGCTGTAGCTATCCTATCAGGTGACGACATAGCCTCACACCTAGCCCAGGCCCTAAAAGCTGATGTACTAGTCTACCTAATGGGGTCCAGTGGGGTTTACGACCGCCCTCCCAGCAGGCCAGGCGCAAAACTGCTCAGAGAGATACGTCCCGGCGACCCCTTATCCCAAATCTCTGAGAGCGGAATCGACGTCACAGGAGGACTACAGCACAAGCTCAGTTGCGCTTTTGCGGCTGCCAGGAGCGGTATAAGAGTGGCTATAGGAGGCTTAACATACTTTGAGGAAATGGTGCTAGGCCGTGACGCACCTTACACTCGCGTACTGCCTGAGTAGTCACAGTCGGGGTAGACATATGTGTTTAAGGGAGGTCTCGCGATAAACCTTAAAGTGGCGAATTCGTTTTAGAGGATAGTATGAAAGTTGCTGTTAAAACTCTCACATTCTCAACAAGGGAAAAGTTCGAATTAGTTAACATAACAGATGAGGTCGAGAAGGCGGTGTCCGAAAGTGGCATAATCAACGGGATTTGCTTAGTTTTCGCCCCGCATGCCACAGGCGCGATAGTAGCAAATGAAAACGAAAAAGGACTTATTAGAGACATTCTTGATCACATTTCACAGTTATTCCCGCCTGGTAAAAACTGGCTACATAATAGGATCGACGATAACGCACACGCACACGTAGCCTCCTCTATAATAGGGGCTAGCCTCACTCTCCCTGTTATCAATGGGAGGGTTGTCAGAGGAACCTGGCAGGACGTGTTCTTCGTTGAGATGGATGGCCCTAGAACAAACAGAAGAGTGATAATCGAAGTGCTAGGCGAGTAGGTTAGTCGATTTTTCTCAACGTGACTTTAACGTCCACAGCAAGGGCTCCTTTCCCTTTCTCATACACGAAGAATGGGTTAATGTCTATGTCTTCTATTTCCGGGATATCTAGCGCGAGCCTAGAAAGCCTTATCAGAGCGTTCACAACGCTCTCGATGTCTGAAGGCTGTTCCCCCCTATAGCCTTTGAGCACATGGTAAATCTTCGTCTCTTCCAGCATCTCGACTGCGTCCTCGAGAGCTAGAGGCGCGACTCTGAAGCTTACATCCTTTAGCAACTCTACAAGCACGCCGCCACTCCCAACCATAACTAAGGGCCCAAATACTGGGTCCCTGTGCACGCCGATGACGACCTCCTTGCCTTTCTCAGCCATCTTTCTGACGATGATTCCGATTACTCTAGCGTTTGGCGCCTTTCTCGAAACACTGTCCATTATTCTGTTGTAGGCTTCTACTACAGCCTCATCGGAGTCAACGCCGACTACTATGCCACCCACATCGCTCTTATGAAGTATATCGGGTGATTCCACTTCTAGGACGACGGGATACCCTATCTCACGCGCTACCCTGAGCGCCTCGTCGGGGGAGCTCACGAGTGTTTTCTGGAGAACAGGCATGCCATAGTAAGACACGAGCCTCGCGGCCTCGGCGGGAGTTAAAACATACCTTCCTTCCTTTATCACCCTCCGAACAAGCTCGCGGGCTTTGTCGGTATCAGCGTCCACCGATAGGAAAGTCCTCCTCTCTATGCGCTCGCGTATGCGAACATACTTATAGAGCACTCCGAGCGCTGCCATAGCCTTCTCGGGTGACTCGTAGCACGGTACACCGCTCTCGGTCAGCTGGCTGCAGGCCTGACTGACCTCTTCGCCACCTATAAATGAGGCCACGACCGTCTTACTTACTCCCGTTTCCCTGATCGCCCTAATTATGGCTTGAGCTATTTCTGAGGGGTTTGTTATAGCTGTATGGCAGTAGAGAACTGCAATCGCGTCAACGCGGGGGTCGAGAAGGAGATCCTTCATAGCTCCCATGTACTGCTCAGCGTCGGCCATTCCCGTTAGATCCACGGGGTTGAACACGCTCCCGAAGGGGGGCATGTGTCTCCTGAGCTTCTCGGCGAGGTCACTGGGTATATCCATGAGCCTTATGCCCCATTTTTCAGCGGCATCTGTGGCCATTATCCCGGCGCCACCACCGTTCGTGAGAATTACTGTGTTTTCACCTGAGGGTAGCTGGCTTTTCGCGAGAGCTACAGCCCAGTCGAAGAGATCGATAAAGCTGTCAGCGAGAATAACACCGCTTTGCTTGAAGGCGGCTTCGTAAGCGGCGAAGCTACCCGCAAGAGACCCTGTGTGCGATTTTATCGCCCCAGCGGTTCTCGCCCCTCTTCCAGCCTTGAGAACTATAATCGGCTTTTTCCGCGCAACACGTCTAGCTACCTCCATGAAGCGGGGTCCGTTACTTATGCCTTCAAGGTAAGCGGTTATGACGCGCGTACTGTTATCCTCCTCGAAGAACTCGAGAAGGTCGACCTCGTCAACATCTGCTTTGTTGCCGAGGCTCACCAAGTCAGAGAGCCCTATACCCTTAAGCTTGGTCCATCCGACAAGTGCTATTCCTAGCGCGCCGCTCTGAGTTATGAACGCCACTTCGCCGGGGTTAGGCAACCCCTGGCAAAAGCTGGCATTTACCTTCTTGACGGTATCGCATATCCCAACGATGTTCGGGCCCAAGAGGCGCATCCCGTACCGTTTCGCTATCTCAACAAGCCTGCTTTCAAGCTCATAGTTACCTATCTCCTTGAAGCCGCTAGTTATCACCGCTACTGCCTTAACGCCTTTTTTCCCGGCCTCCTCTAGCACAGAGGGAACCGCATGAGCGGGTACAACCACCACTGCCAGATCCACATCGTAAGGAACGTCAAGTATGGACGGGTAACATTTCAAACCAAGTATCTCGTCCGCATGGGGGTTAATAGGGTAGATCCGCTCCTTGGGGAAACCCCCCTCCAGCAGGTTCCTTACAACCTGGTAGCCTATTTTTTCTGGATTTCGAGATGCGCCGATGACGGCAACAGAGCGGGGGCGTAGCAAGTACTCTAAGCCTTTTGACACTAAGCTTCACCAGTCATGCAATCGTTAAGTAACTTAAAGATTTTTATAAGCAAAGCTGGATAATTACTTTAACTTCTCAATTATGTTTTTTCAACAATCGCCGAAAAACAAAATGTTACTCCTTGCGAACGGTGAGAGGAGGTTTTTCTGGAACTAACCCTCCGGGGCGCCACATCACAACGAGTATAAGCAACGTTCCGAAGATGATGTACGAGAAGTAGTTTACGTCGAACGGTAACAGTACCTGTTGCTTAGCGAAGGTTATCGCTCTGTCGAGCGCGATGTACACTCCTGCACCTACGAGTGGACCGAGTGGGTTTCCCCTGCCCCCAATTACGACCATGAGGATGACGATGAAAGTCTTCATTATTGTGAAGTCATCCGGGTTGACGGAGCCGACGTAGAATGCATAGAGCACACCTGCAATCGCGGCCAGCATGGACCCGAGCATTAATACTGTGGCTCGGATCTTAACTATGTTCCTGCCAAGGCTCTGGGCGGCGACTTCATTATCCCTTATCGCGCGCAGGACTCTCCCAAAGGGAGATGTCGTCAGTTTATAGTAAGACAGCCAAATTACAGCTAGGAACGTCACTGCTATTAAAAGCAGTGTAATGCTTCTAAGCTGAACGGGGAGAAATGCCAGAAAGTTCGGAATCCCAGCTCCAAATGTACCACCCACGAGCGGTTCATAGTTTCTCGCAAAGACTCTGACGAGCTCGCTGAACGCTATGAGAGTTATACCAAGGTAATCCTCGCGAAGGCGTAAGGCGGGGTATGATGCTAAGAGACCCAATAAGGCGGCTACAGGTATCGCTACAAGGAGAGGTACTACGAACACTATGATACCTAACATTGGATTCAAAGCTATCTTCTCAGACACCATGGTCGCGTAGATCCAGCTTGTGCTCTTGAAGTCTCCCTCCCACGTGGCCCCAATGAGCCATACACCAATGCGCGTGGCTAGCGCGCCGACGGAGAAAGCGCCAACGGCATACATAGCAGACTTGGCAAAGTTAGGTATTCCTAGTTCTCCGTACTCTATTTCGACGGAGATTGCGAGTATGGCATAGACGGAGTACAGGACACCGAGATCCATTAGGAACATGAGCAGGTCCACGGATGTCACCTCTTTCTACTCCACAACGAGGCAACCCCGCTAGGAGCAAGCAGTAAAGTCACTATTATGGCTATGAAGGAGACGGCAGGGCGGTAGGCTGTGCTCAACCCCAGGCTTGAGAGGGCATACGTGAACAAAGTCTCGGAAAAGCCTATAATATATGCGCCGACAACACTCCCAGTAAGGCTTGTCAAGCCACCCACTGTAGCAGATGCGAATATCGAGAGAAGTAGCGTAAAACCAGTGTCGGGGTTAACGGGTATTCGGAACGGTAAAAACACTCCTGCCACAGCTCCCAGTCCGCCTGAGAGCGCCCAACCCAGCGCGAACACCTTCCTAACATTTATTCCAAGGGTTTCTGCGAGCTGAGGGTTTTCGATCGCCGCTCTCATCGCTATCCCCACCCTTGTTTTAAAGAGAAGAGTATACAGGGTCAGCAAGAGGAGCATCGTGGTTAGAGTTGACAAGATCAGTACTCCGGCGAGAGAAAAGCCCGCAAAGTCAAGTGTTATGTCTTTGAATATAAACCCCCTAGAGTACACCCGCAACGTGAGCTGGAGGAAATCCGCGTAAAGCTGCATTGATGCTCTTAGAATCATGTCGATAGCCATCGAAACTATCATCAGAGTGACGAGAGTTGATCGAACCCTCAGCTTGTCGAACACGAGAAAGTAGATGGCGGCGGCCACAGAGGCGCCTGCTGTGAAGGCGAGTGGGATGTGAGCGTAGGGGGAGAGTTGGGTCAAAACGCTGGCGGTGTAAGCCGAGTAAATACCTATAACCGCAAAGTCCCCCTGAGCGAAGTTCGAGACCTTCGAGGTTAGAAGAGCTAGAGTGAGCCCGATGGAAAGGAGGGCAAGTAGGTTGCTGTATACCAACCCGTTAATAAAAACATCTAGGAGCACCTGCACATCAACCACCAGGAGACGCCTACAGCCCCAAGTAGAGTTTTCCCAACTCTCTGTTTTCCAACAACTCCGACGTTGCACCGTAGAACCTAGGCCTGCCTGAGACCAGAAGGAGAGCTCGGTCGCCGATCTCCAGCGCCTTCAAGGCATTCTGCTCTACAAGCACGATCGTGAGGCCGTGCTCGTTTTGAAGAGTTTGTATCTGATCGAAGACTTGAGCCGCCAGCTTTGGTGAGAGAGCGGCCGTTGGCTCGTCCATCATCAAGACGTGCGGATTTCTGAGGAGGTTCATAGCTAACGCCAGCATCTGGCGCTCACCCCCGCTGAGCGTTTTTGCTTTTCGTTTAAGGAGGTCTCGCAGAGCCGGAAGCATCTCTAGAACGTTCTCGAGGCGCTGCTCGAACTCCTCGCGAGGAAGGTTGTGAGCCGCCAGGACAAGGTTCTCGTAAACGGATAAGCTCTCGAACGTGTTTCCGAGCTGCGGAAGGTACGCGAGGCCCATGGTGGAGCGCTTGTGAGGTGGCAAACTGGTGATTTCAGCACCGCTCAACAACACTCGCCCTTTAAACACCCTCGCTAGGCCGAAAAGACCTTTGAGAAGCGTGCTTTTACCGCTCCCATTAGGACCCACAATGACGAAAATCTCCTTTTTGTGAACACTGAAGGAAACCTCGCTCACAATCTCCATTTTCCCATATCCAACCGCTAGATCCTCGACGTCCAGCAGGCCCAATCTCACCCACCTAGGTAGGCTTCGATAACCGCCGGGTTCTTGATGACTGTGTCGGGAGAGCCCTCGGCTATCACTTGGCCCTGGTGCATCGCATAGACATAGTCTACGAATTTAAGGGCTATGTCTAGCCTGTGCTCCACGACAAGGAATGTAACCCCGAGCTCGTCACGCAACGTTCTGAGGTAACTCATAATCTCGTTAGCCAACGAGGGGTTCACTCCCGCAAGGGGTTCGTCTAAGATTACGAGCTGGGGGTCGCTCATGAGCACCCGCGCGAGCTCAAGGAGCTTCATCTGACCACCGCTTAGGTCGGATGCGGGAGCATCCCACAGGTGATCCAGGTTTAGAAGCTTCAGCACCTGAAACGCTCTGTCCACGTATCTCTTCTCCCTAAGCCTCCAGCTGTCGCTTAACAGTATCTCCAGCACTCGCTCCTCGTAGTACTCTCTCATCGGTACGAGAACGTTTTCCAAGACGCTTAGGCTTGTGAATAACTGCGGTGTTTGGAATGTCCTCGCGAGGCCCAGACGGAACCTCTCGTGGGGTGACAGCCTCGTGATATCTTTCCCGTTGAAGTACACGCGGCCATCATCCGGCTGCAGCAATCCACCTATCACGTTTATCAGGGTGGACTTCCCGCTGCCATTCGGACCAATAATCAGGGACAGCGTTTTCGACCCGACACGAATGCTCACGTTGCTGAGAGCTGTAACACCGCCAAACCTCTTAGAGATATTACGCGTGAAAAGAATAGGAGAAATAAGCATCTTTAAAAGTCACCCGCCGCTCGCAATAGGGGTCCAGCTGTCTGTAGCACTGCTGTAAGTTGCTGCTAGCACCCACGTGTATCCGGTGTCCGTCTTAACGACCTTCCAGGCAGCGTAGTCTCCCGCTGACCTGTCCCCTGTTTGGTCTAGTGCTGTGTTTCCTGTTACTCCGTAGTAGTGCTGCGCCACGGTGGGGAGGGCTTTGGCGATGGCTTCCCCGCTGTACTGGCCTGCAGCCATCACCGAGAGGGCCACAAGCCAAGCAGCATCGTAAGCGTTCATGGAGTAAGCGTCTGGATCCTCCCCGAAGCGTGACCTGAACTTGGCTATGAAGCTGCTCTGAAGAGGGTTCACGCCGGGCTGGAAAACGGTGCTGGTCAATCCGCCGATGGAGGCCAGCTGGGCCCCTATCTGCTGCGCCATCTTCGAAGACCTCGCTGTGCCGTCTGCTCCGAACCACTTGAGCTTTGAGAGTGTGGGGTTTTGGGCGGCTGCCTGGATTACTCTTATGCCGTCGTCCTCGAAGCTGATGAGCACCACCGCGGTGGAGGGGCCGAGCTTGGAGGCGGCTTCGGCGAGCCTAGCGACCTCGCCCGAGACGTCCTGGGCGTTGGGGTCGAAGGCGACGGCCTCGACGCTGCCGCCGAGCTCCCGGAACCTGGCGGCGAA
>NDWX01000017.1 GCA_002855745.1 Thermofilum sp. NZ13
GGGAGGCTGTGGTCGGCGACGTGAGGTACGTCTACCTGACGGGGAGGGCCTGCAGCCTCCTCGCTCTGCTCGGCTATAGCCTCGATGAGGTGGCGTGCGGCGAGGCAGCATTGAGGCTTATTCGACGCGCAGCCGGAGCTGCCTCCGGTACAGCATAACCGTGGCGATGTGCGTACATATTCTTGCTTTGCGCACGTAGCCGTAGGTCCTGAAGAAGCAGTCGCACCTGTACCTCCCCCGCTCACCCAGACGTTGTACCAGGGGTACGTGTCGCCTAACTCGGGCAAACCCTTTGACGAGCCAGTGCTCCGCCCCAACTTTCTCAACCTTCCCCGCCAGAAGCCTGTACGTGGCCCTGTAAAACCACTCAGCGGGCTTATCCGGGAAAGAGGAATGAAGCTCGCTTAACGCTTCCAAGAGGTCCCCGTGCTCCTCTGTTATCTTATCGCTACAGTAGCTAAAGAGGGCGCACCTCACCAGCGCCAACGCCAGCCTGTTCTCACTGTTCCTTACCTTCCCCAAGTGAGAGCACCCACAGCGCCTTCTAGGTGAGAGAGACCGTCACCCCGGCGTGGTGCGACGATCTTTCAGGTAGCAGTAGTCCAGGAGCCTCAGCTAGCCCCCAGCTCTGTCTCCACTTTCAGCCTACACACCGAAAGAGAGATAAACTCCTTAACCGGATGGAGTAGCGGCGGGCCCAGTTCCCACCCCGGTCAGAGGGCCGTGGGTGGGTGCCCCGCGCGGCGCGAGGAGGGGATGTGCCCGCGGCGACGCGGGCTGAAGGCCGCCCAGCCAGGGCGGCCCCCCGAAAGGGGACCCATGACACCCCGCAAGGGGGCCCTCAGATCAGTGAAGGGGGCGGATGTGCCAGGCGCGGCCTTGGGGATCGTAGCCTGAAGATTGAAAGATGATGACCCATTGCAGCTCGGAGGCGTGAAGAAAAGGTTTCCGGTCTGATTTTTCTATACTCTTCTTCCTCTGCGCCCCCCGGGCTTCCTAATGGAGTCCGTAGGCAACGGTGTAACGTCTTCGATCCTGTCAACCATTAGTCCTGCACGGACGAGCGCCCTGATCGCTGGTCCTGCACCGGGACCAGGCGTCTTTGCCCCATAGCCTCCTGGAGCCTTCACTTTAACGTGTACAACTCTAATACCCTTATCCAATGCTATCTTCGCAGCTTTAGCCGCGGCTTGCATGGCAGCCCAAGGAGAAGGTTTGTCCCTGTCCGCCTTAGCAACTTGCCCCCCAGAGGCTATTGCTATAGTTTCTGCACCGGATAAGTCGGTGATGTGTATAATTGTGTTGTTGTAGCTGGCGTATATCCAAGCTATACCCACATCGCTCCTCTGTTTGGCTTCTTTTTCATCGCGAGGTTTCTGCTCTTTTTGCTCTCTCTCAGCTTCCGTCATTTTTACCCACCCACCCCAATGGGCTGTGAACGCCTAGCATAAGGAGATAACGGGTAAAAGCCTATAAGATCTTCCTCATCCCTCGGTACAAGATACCCCGGGCTCCTGACTCTTCGACCGCCGATTGCTATATGACCATGTGTTATGAGCTGCCGCGCGTGGTAAATGCTGGACGCCAGTCCCTTCCTGTACACGATTGTTTGCAGCCGTCTCTCAAGCACGTGCCTGACGTTTAAGCTTAGGATTTCATCAAGGGTAGAGTCTTCGCTAGGGAGGAGCCCCATCCGATATAGACGGGAGACAAGAGGCTTCTCCAAAGGAATTCTCTGGTTTTCGGGTAGAGCAAGCAGCTTCCTGGCTCGCGCTCGTATCTCCCTGAGTAAGGATTTGGCTATCCATAACTCTCGCTTGTTTCTTAGGCCGTACTCACCCAGCAGTCGCATCTCCTCCTCTAGAACCTCTTTCCTCCACGGGTGCCCTGGACCCTGCCACTTTCTCCTGGACTTTTTAGGATCGCCCATCTAACCACCCACTACTTTTTCTGCTCCTGTTGCTTTGCAGCTCCTCTCTTGACTCCTAACGTCATCCCCGTTCTGCCTGTTGTCCTTGTTCTCTGGCCTCTAACCTTCAGGCCCAGCATGTGTCTGACACCTTTGTAACTCTTTATCTTCTTCATGGTTTCTATGTCACTCCTAACTGTTAGCAGTAAGTCGGATGTGACTAAGTGTCGGTCAACCCCTGTAACAGGGTCTTTCCTCCTGTTTAGCATCCAGTTTGGCAGTCCGAGTGCTTCGATGTTTCGTAAAGCGTTGGATAGTTTCTCCACATCCTCATCTGTGAGGGTTCCGAGAAGCCGATGGGGGTCATAGCCCATCTTTCTCAAAACCGCGTAAGCCGTGTTAACGCCGATTCCTTTAATGTCCGCTATTGCATAGGCTAGGGCTTTATCGCCGGGCAAATCTACTCCCGCAACCCTAACGATGTAGCGAAACTCGCTAGCCATACGACCTGTGGCGTAAAGAAAAGATCCATATAAATATCTTTTTCGTCCCAGAGTGAAGGCAAAAACAGCATCCCTATCACTGCAAACAGTCTACGGTTCTCCTCCCAAGATCCCTCTTCCGGGTAACATTCGGGTTTGAGCCCCACAAATCTGGAAAGCGCCGGGGCCGGGATTCGAACCCGGGCACCCTAGAGGGGCAACGGATTTCTTGAAACAGTGCTCAAGTCCGCCGCCTTGGTCCGCTCGGCCACCCCGGCTCCAGGTAGAAAACCGCAAGTTAGGATATAAAGACATCGTCGTGGACAGGAAAGATAGCTTCCTCCCACGTATATCCGTTTAACGCGTCCACTCATCTCACCTGTTCCTTGGTTTTCGTCGATTCTACACTTTCTTGCACTCGTTCACCTCAACCTAGAGCAAATATCTCATAAAATGTAATGAAAGAATCTTACTATAGCGCAAGTCTTTAATTGCACACGAAGCTTTTTTCATCGATGGAAGAGGTGCTTTTCGTAACTCCGGATAACTTCGCTCTCCTTAAACAAATCATGGAGGTCATGGTGGATGCCTGGTCCATGCCGGACTACGCGGAGGCTCTGCCGCCACACATAATGAAAGCCATACTTGACAACGGGGGGTTTATTGAGGCCGCGGTGCACGGCAGGCGTGTTGTCGGTTTTGTCCTCGGTTTTATTGGCTATGACCCAGAGTTTGGCTACTACCACTACTCTCATATGCTCGGTGTCCGCAAGGAGTACCGCGGTAGGAGTATAGCTCTCAAGTTAAAACTTCACCAGAGAGAATGGTGTATAAGTAGAGGCTACAGGCTCGTTGTATGGACGTTTGATCCACACCAAGGCTTGAACGCCAGGTTCAATTTTGGGAAGCTAGGGGTGGTTTCACGCAAATTCTACGAAAACTATTACGGCGAAATAGCAGATGGTATAAACGTCGGCTTACCCACCGACCGCTTCAAGGTGGAGTGGTGGATACTGAGCAAAAGAGTGGAAAAACGTGTCAGCGGGAGTGACACCCCACCATCTTACGACGAGGTGAAAGACATTGCCCAGCAACTCATACACACAGAGAGAAGGGGCAGCGTTAGAATTCCAACTGCAATATCACCGGACATCCCAAGCGAACTGGTTCTCCTCGAGTTCCCGGGTGATATAAACAGCCTAAAAGCCGTATGCTTTGAATGCGCACTTAGATGGAAGCACGTTTTCCGCGAAGCTATTCAGAGCTTACTTAAGCAGGGGTACATAGTGGTAGAGCATGTGTCCCTCCTCGAGGGCGAGGAGAGGCGCAACTTCTACCTGCTGACAAAAAGCCCCCTGGATGAAATACTCGAGGGTGAGTACCCGTGGAGATAAGGAAGGTCGACATATATCTCCTTGAAATGAAGCTTAAGGAGGAGTTTAGAACCAGTTTCGGAGGCATAAAGGCACGACCAGTCGTTTTAGTTCGAGTGGAGGAGAAGGGCGGAGAAGAAGGCTGGGGAGAGCTTGTTGCCGAGTGGGGACCGTGGTATAGTTATGAAACCTTCGAAGTATCACTGCTCGTATTGAAGAAATTCATTGTGCCTCTACTGATGGAGAGCGATACCCGAGATCCAGAGGAGTTTTTGAGGCTTGCCTCGCGAGTTAGAGGTTATCCTATGGCTAAGACCGCGGTTGAAGAGGCTCTTGTAGATCTCTCAGCTCGCCTCAGGAAAATCCCGGTGGCCGAGGTTCTCGGGGGCAGACCCAAGGATGTCGAGGCAGGGGTCAGTATAGGCATCAAGCCTAACATTAAGGAACTTTTAGACGAGGTGAAGCTGAGACTAGATGAAGGCTACCGGCGAGTTAAAATAAAGATAGAGCCGGGATTCGACGTCAAGCCTGTTTCCGCTGTAAGGAAGGAGTTTGGCGATATCCCCCTTCAGGTCGACGCTAATGGTGCTTACTCAATTAGGGATCTTCAAATATTCGAAGAACTGGACAAGCAAGACTTACTTATGATCGAGCAACCCTTTGCTTGGGACGATCTCCTGGCGCACCGGGTGCTTGCCAGGAAGATCTCGACCCCAATCTGCCTGGATGAAAGCATAGCGTCGGTTCAAGACCTAGTGATTGGGTGGATGTTGGGTTCACTTGAGGTTGTAAACGTGAAGCCGGCACGAGTAGGGGGTGTGACTGTTGCGAAGAGAATGCTGGACATAGCGCTGGAGCTTGGCATTGGAGCTTGGATCGGTGGGATGCTTGAAACAGGTGTGGGCCGAGCTTTCCTCGTTGCTTTAGCCTCCCACCCAGCTGTTAGTTACCCTAACGACATCTCGGCGAGCAACAGGTACTGGGATGAAGACATCGTGGAGCCACCGTGGACTTTGACGAGCAGAGGAACAATCGAGGTACCTAATAAGCCCGGTCTCGGAGAGGAAGTTTTAACAGACAGGATAGAAAAAATGAGTAGAGAGAAATGGAGTGTATCGAGAGGAACTGTAGCTTAATAGTGTCAGTGGTACAGGGACATGAGAGAGCAGTCTCAAGGGATATTCTCGACCTGCTCTTCCCTTACGACAGGAATGTTAACTGCTTCACAGTTAGCGGAAGTAAGATATGCGTGGAAACCAAACTAGACCAGGAGACGCTTCGAGAGCTTTTTACGAGATTTCCTATAAGGAACATCCTTTCCGTACGCTACATTGTACTTAGCGAGGAGTTAAAAACTGACCTGGAAGAGAGTTTGAAAAACCTCTGCATAAGAGCTGCAGCGAATGGATTGAAGTTCAGAAAAGTTTCTGTGAAGCTCAAGTCCCAAGACGGGTGGAGGCAAGAATACTATGAGCAAGTAAGGAGATATCTGTTAGGGTGCGCTAATGGAGAGGGTGTAGCCTCTATCGAGAAGGTTTCCTGTAAGCTTGTTTTAACGGTTAGAGTAATTTAGCGTTTCCCAATCCCATTGAGCTTTCACTCCATCGTTCGCAAATAAGCGGAAATAGACACCTTAACTCACAAGCACAGCCGACCGGCGCACTTTCAACCCCCGCGCAGAATCATCTGCAGGTGCCGCGTGCCACACGAACATGGAAGAAAGCCCGTAACGGTGCGGACTAAAGTTGCTGGAGGGTGAACCGCTGCGAGCGCCCAATGACCCGGTCGCACCGGGTTCTTCGACCGGCGGGAGCAGACAGCCCTGGCGCAGGTTAGGCCAGAGCAGTGAAGAGGTAACGTAACAAATAATATTCGAGGTTGTAGAATACTTTGTTGAAGCTGGAGGGAAGTTATGCTCGAAGACAAGCACTCGCTACCACCTCGAATCATACTGGATCACAAGAAGATGAGCAGCGAGTACGTACCTCTTTACCTGCCTCATAGGGAGAGCGAAGTTAAAGAGACACTCAGACACCTCTACTCGATAGTGAAAGGCGAGAAGGATGTAACCAAGACGGTGATATACACAGGCCCTACTGGTACGGGAAAAACTGCAGTTGCGAAAAGGATACTGTTGACGCTAGGCGAGCAAGCGTCTTCGGGAAAACTCCCTCCTCTCATGACCAGTTACGTTAACGCTTACGATCTTAGATCAAAATACGCTTTTTTCCGGAAGATTGGAGAAGACGTTGGTTTGAGGTTTCCCAGAAAGGGTTTCTCCACCCATGAAGTAATCACTTACATCTTCCAAACCCTCTCTAGAGGGGACTCAAATTTGGTTCTCGTCATAGATGAGGCGGACTTACTCGTTCGACAAAAGGAGGGTGAAGAGATCCTCTATATACTGATTAGGCTTAGAGAGCTTCTCAGCGATGTAAACGTTGGATTGGGAATGCTTGCCATCTTCAGAGATTTCCAGTTGAGTATTGAGAGTGTTTCAAACGTGGGTATTAAAAGCTCGCTCTCATCTGCCGTCATTCGCTTCAACCCGTACACCTCAAGGCAGTTAAGCGACATTCTCCGATTCAGGATTGAGAAAGAGGGGGCTATAAGACCTGGCGCCGTCAATGACGAAGTGATCGATATGATCGCAAACACGTTTGGTTATGATCACCAGCGCGGAGGTGCAGGGGATGCCCGTATGGCCTTGAAAGCCCTGTACTATGCTGCAATGAGAGCTGAAAGTCAAGGACGTAGCCTGGTACTTCCGGAAGACGTGAGGGAAGTTCTAAACCAGGGTCTATTGCCTACGCCGTACGATGAGGAAGAAATTAAACGGTTACAACTCCACGAGAAGCTCTTGCTTCTGGCGATAACGAATGTACTGCTAGTTGAAAAAGAGAGAGCTTACGTGAGTATTGGAGATGTAGAGTTCGAGTACGAGGACCTCTGTAACAGGTTCGGTGTAAAGCCTCTAAGACATACAAGCATTTGGGAGAGGATTCAGTTTCTGAAGCATAAGGGGTTAGTTGACGCGCGCGTAAGTAGTGTTGAGGGCAAGGGTAGGAGCACGCATATTGCTTTACCACAGACTTCCGAAAATGAATTCTATGGAATAAACCGGGTACCTCTGAATCTTCTTCAAAAGGTTCTCGAAGAAATGATTGAAAGAGACCTTAAGGCCTCTTCAGGTTAATTCTCCCTTGTTCACGGTTGTCACAGATAACCTGAGGGGTCGCTGTTTTACGAGAAATTGCTAAAAGCTTAGGCTTCAAGCACGTACCTAACTGCGTCTTCGCTGACGCCTATCGAGCGTAGTATTCGCTGCGCTAGTTCTTTATTGTAGGAATTTATAACCCTTAGATAGGGGAGAAACTCTGTCGCGAAAGTCGCTGTTGAAACGTGGAGTTTTTTAGCCGCTGCGCGAGCTACCTCGGTGAATTTCTCACGCTTGGTTTTATAACGAGAGAGAATTCTAAGCTTTTCGGGAAAGCTGTACTTGACGAATTTGAAGGGAGGTCTTTCTCGCGAGCTGGCCACGCCAGCAGTCATCAGCTCCAGTACGTATGGTAGTAAAGCCCACATCTGCTCTCGCTTCATCCGAGCAAGATAGATATCTGCTAGCGAAAGTGCATCGTAAGCATCAGCGATGGCAGTGTAGCTGGGTGTATACTGGGCAATTATGTTTTCGCTGAGCCACTGGATTAGCATCTCATAGTCAAGTGACGGCAACCGTGTTACGGATAGAGCCTGCTCAGGAGTCTTAGCCGTCAAGACGGTCCTGACTATTTCGAACATATTCTCTTGTTCTGCCCTTTCACCTAGAATTTGTAGATCAGCTAGGCTTACAGATTTACGTCCCATCGCAATGGTCTGAAGATCGTTGATAGCCGCGCGAAGATCCCCTTTGGCATTATCCGCTATAGCGGATAAGACCTCGCGATCACACTGAGTGCCCTCTCGCGAGCATATTTCCTCCAGGACCCTGATTATCTCACGCTTACCGATTTTCTTGAATTCGATGAGCTTGCAAGCCTCGCGGAGATCTTTAAGCTTGGGATCCCACGGGTCATTTGCCGTAAGAACCACCGGATACCGAGTTTTATTGATCAGATCTAGGATAGCATCCAAACCACCCACATCCTCGCGGGTCCACACCCCGTCAACTTCATCGATGAGCACTATTTTACCGGAGTATCCATATAGAGAGCCCGACCCGATTGCCGGGAAAACCCTGCTCTGAATAGCTTCCCTGGATCTAACGTCGCTGGCGTTTATCTCGATGAGCTCCCACCTGTACTCGGAGGCTGTTGCGTAGACGATGCTTGTTTTACCGCACCCTGGAGGCCCGTAGAGTAGAGCGGCTTTGTGCGTGGGTTTCCCACGTATCCAAGAATTCAACCATGCTATGTATTCCTTCTTGGCCTCCTCGTTCCCAACGACATCCTGTATTCTCTTAGGCCTGTATTTTTCAACCCAGGGTACGAACTTCACCGCAGAGCTCATCACTTTCCGCCTACGGGTTGCCTCTGGGCTGCTAGAGCCAGTTTAGATAGAAGGGCCATAAGCTGGATTTCGTCGTCTGATCCTTCAACAATGCGGTAGTTGGCCTCCGCGACGAGAGAAATTAGTTCTGCGAGAGTTACGGTGTCGAGCTTAACGGACTTTTTCACCGAAAAGATTTCCCTATGTATGAAGCGCACGATGTCTAGGCCCGAGAGACCGTAGTTATAGAGCAGTACTCTCAACTTTTCCCGTGCTTTTAAGAGGTCGCCAGCTAAGGCGCTTTGAATCATTTCTTCCACCTCCCGCGGCCTAACTTTTCCTAGGGCCGCATACACAACTTCAGCGGTGACGTTTCTCGTTATTGCTGATGCGGCTTGAAGTGTGTTTATAGCCTTCCTCAGATCGCCCTGCGCTTCCTCCCAGATAACATCTAATGCTTCGTCGTCGACGTTTACCCCTTCCTGAGAGGCGATCCACTTGAGCCTCTCGATGGCCGCCCCCTTCGGCAACGGCTGGAAGCGGAAGACGGCGCAGCGTGACTGTATAGGCTCAATTATCTTAGAAACATAGTTTGCAATCAAAATGAACCTGGTATTTCTGCTGAAGAGCTCCATAGTCCTCCTTAAGGCTTGTTGAGCGTCACCCGTCATGTTATCGGCTTCGTCTAGAATCACTAGCTTAAAGGGGACGTCGCCTATAGGCAAAGTTCTGGCATAGTCCTTTATGCGGCTTCTTATAACGTCTATCCCACGCTCATCGCTGGCGTTTAACTCGAGAGTGTTGTCTCGCCAATTCTCCCCGTAAAGGTCACGGGCTAGCGCTAGGGCTGCCGTTGTTTTCCCAGTACCCGGGGGACCCGCAAAGAGAAGGTGGGGGAGGCTCCTGGTCTTCACAAACTCTTTAAGACGTCGCACGATTTCTTCCTGGTCAACTATTTCATCGAGAGAGCGTGGCCTGTATTTTTCGACCCAAACTTCAACTTCAGACATTTCTGAACCCAAAACCATCGAAGGGTATCTGGGAATTAAAGCTAATGGGTAGAAATACTACCTTGAGGCTAGGGCTATCCTCTCTATCTCCTCCTTCTTTCTTAAAGCGTAACTGTTGGCATCACCGTATGCAGCCGCTACAATCTCGTCCGCTAGGCACTCCTCGATCGTCTTGGGGTTGTTAAAGGAGCAGGCGCGCGCACCCTCAGTGATAAACCTGAGCGCAAGGTCTACTCTCCTTTGAGGCGATACGTCCACAGATACGTGGTAGAGTATACCACCGTAGATTACGCGCGTTGTTTCTTCTCTTGGAGACGCGTTTTCGATAGCCCATACTAAGACCTGAACAGGGTTCTTACCTGTTTTGAGCTCTATTATCTCGAATGCCCTTTTAACTATATTTAATGCCAGCATTTTCTTCCCGGCATTCCTACCAGGTCTCATCAGCTCGTTTGCAAGCCTCTCCACGATGGACACGTTTGCTTTACCAAAACGATGCTTAGCGTGTCTCCCCTCTGAATGGGGGGCGAGTACAGGCTTTAGCGAAATGTATCTTTGCAGGCTCTGATCTCTAATTTCGACCTCTGAGACGCTCCACTTCCCGAACAGCTTGATTTCCTCACCGCTAAGAGTCTTAAGGACTGCTCCTTGAGTCTCCTGAGACATACCGCTCAATTTCCCGATCGCAGTAGAGTATAAATACTTTTAGCCTTTCACCACTGCTATTGGAACCATTCTGACAATCTTCTTAGCTATCCCAACCGCGTCGGCTACCATTACTACCCTATCCACGTCTTTGTATGCATCCGGAGCTTCTTCCGCGACAACAGCTAAACTAGCCGCTCTCACCACGATGCCTCTGCTTTCCAACTCGTTCTTTATCTCCTGACCCCTCACGCTCCGCCTAGCCTCTGCTCTGCTCTGCATTCTCCCTGCTCCATGCGGGGAAGACCCGAAGGTAAGCTCCATGGCTTTCTGAGTCCCGACGAGAATATAGCTCGCTGTTCCCATTGAACCCGGGATGAGTACAGGTTGCCCAATGCCTCTGTAATCAGCAGGAACGTCGGGATGACCTGGCGGGAAGGCCCGAGTGGCCCCCTTCCTGTGCACGTACACCTTCACACGCTTACCGTCTACCACATGTTCTTCGAGTTTCGCTATATTGTGAGCAACGTCGTATATTATCTGTAAGTCCAAGGCATCTGGGTCTTTCTTGAAGACTGTACGGAAGCTCTCCCTAACCCAGTGGGTGATGACTTGCCTGTTTGTCCATGCAAAATTCGCAGCTGCTTTCATGGCAGCGAAGTACCGCTGGGCTTCCTCGCTAGTCGCTGGAACCGATACGAGCTCACGGTCTGGGAGAGGCATCTTGTACTTGTGAACAAGCCGCTCCATAATTTTCAAGTAGTCGCTGGCAACTTGGTGTCCAAGACCCCTGCTTCCGGTGTGTATCATAACCGTTACTTGTCCCTCTCTCTCAATACCTAGCACTTTGGCTACTTGAGGATCGTATATTTTGTCGACTTTTTGAACTTCTAGGAAGTGGTTTCCACTCCCGAGCGTACCAAGCTGATTTCTACCCCTCTGCTTTGCCTCCCTTGACACCGCGCTCGAGTCGGCGCCTTCCATACGCCCGCGCTCTTCTATGTGATCTGCGTCTTCCTTCCACCCATACCCGTGTGAGATCGCCCACTCTACACCCTCCTCCAGAACCCTGTCTAGCTCGTTAAAGCTTAACTCCAGTCCACTTGTGCTTCCGAGACCTGAGGGTACCTTTCTGAAAAGCGTCTCGGCGAGCTCCTTCAGCTTTGGCCTAACCTCTGACTCTGTTAGATTCGTCCTGAGAACCCGTACACCGCAGTTGATGTCGTAGCCAACGCCTCCCGGACTGAGAACACCCTCTTCGGCATCGAAGGCGGCAACCCCTCCTATCGGAAAACCGTAGCCCTGGTGACCATCAGGGAGCACTATAGAGTACTTGTAGATACCTGGCAGGAAGGCGACGTTTGCTACCTGTTCTAACGTAAGATCGTCTTTCATCTTAGCAAGCAAAACATCATCCGCAATAACTAATCCTGGAACTCTCATACCTGGTTTGTACTTTTGAGGGATCTCCCACATGTACTCTGTAATTTTTCTCAGAGGTGGAACCATAGATGCTTATCCCATTAAATTGTCTGCACAACACAGAAAGAAAAACTTTATTATGCTCTAGTGATAAGGTTATCATCTCGTGATAAGAATTTTCATTGAGCGTAGCGTGACACCAGATGAGCTCATTCAACCCGGTATTGTCACGTATAAGTTGAGGAAGGCGTACCTAGAGTATGAGGAGGAAGGCGAAGAGCCCAGTATTTACATACGTGAAGAAATCTCGGCAGAGACCGCAAGAAAGCTATTGAGCAAGAAGATGATAGAGATTTTAAAAACCCTATCTTCAGAACGCGAGTACAATATTTCAAAGCTTTCAGAGTTGTTACATAGATCTCCGTCTAACGTTCACAGAGACCTTGCATTCCTCAAAAAACACAAACTTCTCACATTCATTGACAGAGGGCGTGAAAAAATACCCATTTTACTTCTAAAAAGAGTGGTCGTTGAAGTCAGGGATGGGAGCTAAATATCTACTACGTACTGCACATACCACTTACCTCCCTCTGTCCAGATTCTCATTAAATGGTATGTCGCAGCCTTAATAAGAACTCGTGACTCGTGCTTCTCCATGTTAAACCTTTCACCAACCAGAATAGCCGTAACCCGCAAAGTATCTCCTTCTTGATTGTAGACCACATTTTCGACCTTCGAGGCAATGAATGCCTCTTCATCGAAGAGAATTATTAACCTCTCAATGAGGTTGTATAGCATACTTTCCGGATCGAAACCCTCGGCGTTAACCTCCCTTCGCTCTACCTGGGCGATTCTACTCGTATCCGTCATTACCTCGTAGAAACCTAGTATTGCGTACGCCAAAGCCTCCTCTAACGTGGACCCCCATGCTCTGACCAGCACATCTGCAGTGTGCGGGAGAATCTCAAAGCCCCCCATGATCTAAACCCCCGAGCCGCAACTTCCTCTGCTTCATCCACACTAAAAGTTCACCCGAGATAACAACCGGCGCTTCACGTAGCTCGCTTAGGTTGGTGCTTCCAGTGAGGAAAACCGCTATTTTTAGCTCCTTTATTACCTGCTCTAGGAATTTCTCCGCCCTGGAAATCCCGCCCTCGTATAGCTCCCTAAGCAACGGCCTTGCTATCCCCGCGAAGTCTGCTCCAAGCCTAATAGCTTTGGCGACGTCCACGCCACTCCTCACACCTCCAGTCGCTATGAGTAACGCGTCAGGAAAAACCTCCCTAACCTCCAATATACTAGCAGCTGTCGGTATGCCCCAGTCAGCGAAGGTTTTTGCCACGCGCTCAAGAACGTCTAAACCCCCTAAACGCGCCCGTAATCCTTCAATTACTGCGAAAGACGTCCCCCCAGCACCTCCAACGTCCAATCCCCTGATCTTTATTCCACGTAGCGCGCTCGCAGACTCCCTGGAGAGCCCTTCCCCCGTTTGTTTTATGATCACCGGCACAGGCGACTCCTCGACGAACTCTTTAAGCTTGCTCAGGAAACCGCTGAAGTCGGGTTCTCCTTCAGGTTGTAAAGCTTCCTGAAGCGGGTTTAGGTGTACGGCAACAGCGTCTGCGCGGATCATCTCGACCAAGCGTAGCACGTCTTCCCGCTTAACTCCTCTTGCGACCTGACTCTGACCTATGTTGGCGATCACCGGTACATCGGGAGCCGCTTCCCTAACAACAGAGAAAGTGTGTGAGACGGCCGGGTCCTCTAATGCTGCTCTTTGACTTCCCACCCCAATAGGTATTCTAAACTTCTGTGCGAGCTTAGCAAGCGCTTCGTTTATGGTCTTGGCAAGCTCCGTGCCGCCTGTCATGCCGCTTATGACCAACGGTGCGTTTACCCTGTATCCTAGGAAATCCGATGAAATGTCAACGCTACTCAGCGATGAGCTAAGCACTGATTGGTGGACAAATTTCACATACTCAAACCAAGAGCTGGTCCGTGACGACACATCCTCCTTAACAGAAAGTATTATGTGGCTATCCTTGCGCGACGAGGTCCTGAACTCCAAGTAAACCCCCATAACTTGTCACGGTGATAAATTTGAATTTTCCCACTCATATGCTAGATGCGCCCGGTAGTAGCCGACTCGCACTACTAGGCTTCGACCTAGAGGGGGCGGTCTATGACTGTATCAAGTAGAAAATGTTTGAAGACGAGGCAGGCATTAAGAGTTGATGCCTTTAGCGAGACAAGAGACTGTGAGAAAACACGTAGGAGCTCTGTTAACTGATCCTAGAGCATGTAGTCGCGAGCTATCTGGAAAAAGAGATGGAGGCATAAGCAACGACCTCGCTTTTATCTCCTGTGACGTCGCCGCTATCAGCGTATTTAAGAAGCCTTACGTTGGTGAACCCCGTTAGTTTAGCAACCTCCATAGCTGTCATGACGGGGCCGTAGCCGCACATGGATATGTCCTCTTCGATCACTACAGAGTAAAGCCCGTCGAGATCCAGTGACCTTATTTTCTCGATTGCAAGCTTATCCTTTTTCTCAGCAACACTCGCCTCTACGTAGTGACTCATGTCAGAACTGGCTACGATGTAGAACCGCACCCCGTGTTCCTGCATTACGCTCACGATCGCTCTGGCAACCTTTCTAGCGCCTTCAGGCGTTTGCAACATCATCGATATCGGTATGATTTTGAATCCGCTCTCAAAGATGAACTGTAGAAACGGGACCTGAACTTCTATTGAATGCTCGTACATGTGCGCGGCGAGATCAAAGCGTAGAAGGGATTCACGAGAGGCAATCTCTTTTTCCAGTTCAACGTCGATCTCTACGTCGCCTAAAGGAGTAGCCCAAACTTCGTTTTCATCGAAAGCTACCGGTGCACCTAATGCGTGGTGGTTTGGACCAATTATTACAACCACATCAGGCTTACCGGCTTCAGCTAAAGCGTAATAACTGTGCGCGGCTACATGACCGGAGTAAATGTATCCGGCATGTGGAGATACAACTCCGATCAGGCTTCCGGAGTAAGAGCCTGGCCTTGGCGGAAGCTTACCGGGTCCTAACCTGTGAAGAAAAGCCTGCTCTATTGCCCTCCGTAGGGAATCAGGGTCCTTTGGGTAAAAGTAACCCGCATGAGCAGGATACCTTTTAGACATCCTACCTTAAAGTGTGACAACGATACCTTTTTAGTTTTTCCCTTCCTTCCCGTGTTTGATCCACCTTCCCTTACTCTATATGAACCGAGGGGTGAACGAGAAAAACTTTGGGGAAAAGTTGCATAGTGTGGAACTAGTACGGGTCGCAGTGATAGGCAACTCTGCTCTATCTCGCTGAGCGGGCTTACGGTCTTCGTACGCTACTCTGCTACAAACCTGGACACTTCCTGTAAAAAGTGTTCTTAAAAAGATCGAGAGCACCAGCACTAGAAACGCAGCTTTTCACTCTAAGCTTATATGCCGAAAACAGGAAAAACCGCGTAGGCAAGGGGGAGTGGTGGGGAGCCGTGAGTTCCAACTCAGCCTCTATACCCCCGCCGCGTGGGTAGCCTGCTTAATACGGGAGACCCATGATAGCCCCTAAGGGGAGTCTTCGACGAGTAGAGGTAGTGGGCACGCTAGGCGCAGACTATCTCAAACCAAGTAGAGGAGACTAGAGAAGCTTGCTCAGACGACTTCTCCAGTTGTGAGTATTTTGGCCTCGAAGTCGGATAATGGTACGGGAAGCTCTCCGTTGGGTGGTAAGTCCCCGCGTGCTCTGAGAACCTCTCTTGCAAGGAGCCAATAGATGAGAGCTAGAGCCTTCCTTCCACGGTTGTTCGTCGGTATGATCAGGTCGACGTTTGTGATGGGAGAATCGCTATCACACAGTGCTACAACAGGTATTCCCATTTTCCCCGCCTCGACTATTGCTTGCTCATCTACTCGGGGGTCGGTGACGATCATCAGATCGGCTTCGGTGTAATAGGCTAAAGCTGGGTTTGTGAATGTTCCAGGTAGAACCCTACCTAAAATCGGTTTGCAGCCCACAACCCCGCAGAACTTTCTTACAGGTCTAAAACCATACTGGCGTCCTGACACAGCCACGATTCTGCTGGGCTCATACCGAGCGATGAAGCGGGCGGCAATCCTGATTCTCTCATCAGTTTTCTTTACATCTAGGAGATACAGCCCATCGGGTCTAGCAGCGTAGATGTAAGGCTCCATAAACTTGCTCTTCATCCTTGTGCCTATCCTTACACCAGCTGTCAGGTACATTTCCAGTGGTATCAGTAGCTCTCCCTCAGCTATCTTAAGCTCATCCAAGCTCACGGGCTTCACCTCAGGGAGTGAACTATGACTCAAGGCATCGTGAGTTTTTAAATGTTTCTCCATTCTAAGATGCACTAAAACTGTGATTGTCGATTTCAGATGCAGCCGGTAAGGATAATCACCGGAGCGGCGAGCAATCACCTGTTCTCGGCACCGTCACATGGCCGTCAGCCAGGTGTCGTGCTGCATGAAGAGAAGACACTCCCACAACAATGCACACAGCAGGCTGGCTAGCGCAAGGCATCCGCAATAGGACCTACGACGCCCCGAAGATAGGGCTTCCGACCAGTAATGGAGTGAAGTTGCTAGCTGCTTCCTAAGGCGTGCATCTGGTTTATAAGCGAAAAGTAAATTAGACCCAGTGTAAATCCACCTAACGCTAGGGCCCGTCGTCTAGTGGCTAGAGTGAGCCGGGGTAGGCTCACAGCTATGATGCCACCCTGACACGGTGGTGGTCCCGGGTTCAAATCCCGGCGGGCCCACTTTACTCTATAACGATAGGTAGGTATAAGACAGGGGTTGTTTTCCCTTGCCAAGTGTAATAACTTCTCGTGCTTCAGTGACGAAAATCGGCTTCACGAAAAGCGGCACGCTAACTACTTGCCTAAGAGTGTCTTCACTAACTACTATGCCGCAATCGAACACGGCTACCGCTCGGGCTTTCCCGTTATGCTCATTGTTTATGGCTTCAATGACTAAAGCAGCGGAAAGCGGGTCAGTGGGACAACCCGGCGAATGAAGACCCTCTTCTGACAGGAGCTTTTGGGCGAAAAGAAGTGCCTTAAAAGCAGTCTCCGCGACCGGAGAAGGACGCTCCGACCACACCAAAAAGTAATTAGACAGTATTTCTTCTAGTGTCTTGACACTACCTTTAATGTTGAGGTAGGCATACGGGTCGTATACTTCAAGCAGCTTAATAACCGCCCGATAGACGCTAGCTTCCGTGAGGTTGACGCTTCGACCAAACTGCTTCGAGAAGATATACAGATAGAGTCCGAGAGAGTCTGCCAGGTGCGTGATTTCACCAATTATGGACTCCTTCAGGAACCCTGGAACCCTAAGAACCAAAATCCTAGGTTGTTGAAGTTCCAGTTTTAGAAAACTTATCGTCTCCTTATCCATCACAGCACAAATACAGCAAGGAGTAAATAACTTTCCGTGGGGCGAAAGCGATTTTAACTTCGAGCATGCGGAAAAGATGCGGGTGCCAGTTGAATGATGTTCCCCGTAAGATGCTTTACCTGTGGTAGCCTGATAGGCGACAAGTGGAACGAGTTCGCCACCAGGGTGCATAACGGAGAAGACCCTGAAAAAGTTCTCAACGATCTAGGAGTAAAGCGCTACTGTTGCCGCAGAATGTTCCTTTCACACGTGGATTTAGTCGACAAGATACTAGAATACGGTACAGTGGAAGAACTTTATCTTCCGTAAAGAACCTACCGGTAGCTTTTCTGCCTCTTTGCACGCGCGGATCTTCCATGCGGTTTCTTGGGTTCAGCTTGCCTGGGATCCTCGACCAAAAGGTGCCGATCGTAAGAAAGGTATATTTTCTTTAACTCCTCGTTTCCGCTCCACTCCAAGATAGCTCTGGCAATAGCAGTTCTTATCGCCGATGCTTGACCAATTACGCCTCCTCCTCTTGACTCAACATAGATGTCAATGTTTTTAGCTATGTCACCAGCCAGCATTATCGGTTCCATTATTTTCAACCGCACGACTTCCGGCTCCAGCACCTCGAGAGGAGTTCCGTTGATCAGCACTCTCCCCTTGCCCTCTTTTACTATCACTCTAGCTCTAGCCGTTTTTCTCCGAGCAGATGCTAGCACAACCCTCACGGACTACCACCTTCTAAGAGCTTGTTCGACAACCTGCTATATATTTCACCGAGCGTTAGGTACTGCACGAAGGGGTTTTTAAGCATAGCCTCATCTATTTTTAACACTTGCGCGTTGCGGTACTCGTCGGGAACACCGACGTAGACCTCAAGCCTTTTGAGGGCTTCGCGCCCTCTACTTTTATCACGAGGGAGCATTCCACGCACCATTCTCTTAAAAAGCCTGTCAGGTGTTCTGTGGTACTTTGGTCCGCGCTTCTCGGGGTTGTAGTAGGTTTTCCACTCCAGCCATCTCTTTAAGTGAAGAGCTAAGATGGATTCAGGCTTGCCTGTGACCACTATCTTTTCAGCATTGACGACTACGATCCTCTCTCCCCTCAGAAGCCTTTTTGCAACGATACTAGCGAGCCGACCGGCGACGTGACCAGTTCCGTCAATAACTACTTTGCTGCTCAACTTTCTCACCCTCTCAAGTTATTATTTTAACATTCTTCCCAGAAGGATTCCTTCTCAAAAGCTCCTCAATAGTGATTGCCTCGCCTAAGCTTTTTATCTTTGTGAAAGCCTCTCTGGAAAAGCGCCATGCGGCGACAGTCACTCGATGGGACAAGACGCCACTTCCGAGAACCTTTCCAGGTACGACCACTACATCACCTTCCTCAGTGTATCTGTTAATCCTGCTGAGATTAACCTCCACGCGCTTCCTAGTAGGTCTCGCCAGGTACTCAGCTACGTCACGCCATATAGGCGCTTTGAACTCTCTCCCGTACTTCTTAAGGGTGTGGATTAGTCGTCTAAGGTAGATGTTCGTGGACATCGTCCGCCGCATATTCGCACCGGTCTACATTTTGTATTGCAGTTAAAAACTTTGCCCGTTAACCTCCACTTTTGGCGCGGGAGCAAGATAGGCATCAACGGCTTCAAGAATCTTAGAGTAAAAGGCTCTGAGCCTCCTTTCGAGGACGTCTAGAGCCACATCAACTATCTTGCTAGGGGGCAGGCCCCCTAGCGATTCAATAGTCATGATGATTGCTGAAGAGTCGCCCTCCACATCCACCAAACCCGGGAACTTTTCAGAGCACTCGTGGCATAGGGAGCACGCATCGGCATTTAGAACTGTGAGCTGGCCATTGTTGTAGCCGAAGACCCTTCGAGGACACGTGTTGATGATCTTTTCTGCTAGATCTTCTGGAACGTCTTTCTTCAAGATCCTCACTACAGGCTTGTACTTGTACCCCACGGCACTAACGGGTTGCCACTTCGCATGCTCCTTACCCACACCCATTTTAGCGATAGCAGTTAAAGTTATCTTCTGACCCTTGGCCAGCTTAGCGATCGGTATAAGCTTAGAAACGGGCTCAACACTCATGCCCTCTTTTACGGGAAGTATCCCCTCAATACCCTCAAATCGCAAATGCCCACTGACAACGGTTTTAGGCCTCTCTAAGGCTTCCTCTGTCAAGGTGAACACGACCTGACAGTCGTTACCCTTGTTTTCGTAACACTCACGAAGAGCATCATAGAGCTCTGGGTCCACCTTCAAGGGAATTAATCCGAGCCTATGCGCGATCATCTCATCCCAGAACACGCTCGTATTCTCCGAGAATATAACTTCGTCAATAGCTAGTGTAGGGACTTCTGCTATGATTGCCCTTCTAATACTGTTGACTAGAGGCGGCGTAACTCCCTCGAAAACTAAGGTTAGAGTGTTCCCTCTACTTTCGCGGACGGTAACACGCGGTGTAGAAGGTTCCATAAGTCTACCTCGTGGGCTTCTGCTTGCGCCCACGGAGTATTTCCTTCAGAGATACCCCGTTCACCTTGATTACTTTCCACCTTACACCCGGCAGATCCCCGTAGGCCCTCCCTTCAGGGCCCCCTATTCCCTCAATCACAACCTCGTCGTGCTCATTGACAAAGAGAAGCGCACCGTCACCGGGCAAAAACGCCGTCACCACTTTCCCGTTCTTGATGAGCTGGACCCTCACGCATTTTCTCACGGCACTGTTAGGCTGCCTGCTCTCAATCCCTACTTTTTCAATTACAATCCCTCTCGCCATCGGAGCGCCTTCTAGTGGATCAACTTTCTTCTTCAACTGCAACATTCTGCGTTTGTACTCTAGGTCACTCCAGCGGAACTTCTTCCTTTTGAGTTCCAGCTTTCTAGCCGCGAACATTCCCATAGGCGATTTGCTCCCAGGCATATAATCCCACCCAACATTCATGGTGTGAATTTAAAAGGCTTTCTGCTCTCTTAAGCTCCGAGAAAGCATAAAGCGATGTTAGGAATAATCACAAAACTGAGCCCACAGGATAGGTTATTGTGCTTCGAACTGCACTACTCTCAGATCATGAACCCCGAAATACCGGGAAAGCAGAAGCTTGGCTCTAGACGCGTTTCGGCCATTTCTACCAATAGCGAGGCCGAGATGGTCGCGCGGAACAGCGGCTATCACCACTTTCCTGTCTCCCTCGCTTTTTATCGTGATGTTCACGACTCGGGCTGGATATAGGGAGTTTTTCGTCAGCTCCTCGATGCTTTCTCCTTCCTCAACTACTTCAACGTCGCGCTTGAACATCTCCCTCAGCATACGAACCTTTGACCCATTCTTGCCCACAGCTAGGCCAGCCATTCCTTTCTCTACAACGAATATCAGCCGGTTAAACTGGTGATCCGAAATACAATCTTTGGGAGTAATACCGGTTACCTGCTCAAAAAGGCTCATCATTTGAAGCTCTTCGTTGCTGAGCCTTCTATTACCCTGCGTAGCGCTCATGCGTTTCCCTGTGCAAGTAACAGAATACTGCTTTCACCGGGATCGATAACTGCTATGGAAGATACGAGGAAAGGCTTGTTGCAGGCCGCTCCAAGCTCGCGGCTACTACCACTGAATACGTAAACAGGTATCTGCGCAAGAGAGGCATAATACTTTAGTTCCTCAGCTATGTGCGATGGAGCATTCTTAGCCAGAATGACCAGCTTGGCTTTTCCGTTCACAATTGCCTTTAACGTGCTTCTATACCCTAGCGTGGCTTTACCAGTCTTCAGAACAGTCTGCAGTTCCCTTATGAAGTCAGCACTACTCATCTCCTTTCACCTTCGCTACCCATAGGTCCTTGATACCTAATTTTAAGCTTAACAGCACCTGTGCCGATGGGAATAGGTCTACTCTCAATTATAACGTTTTCGATAACCCCCTTCAGCTCGTCCATCTCCCCTCTCATGGCGGCTTCAACTAAATTTTTGACTGTGACCTCAAAGCTTGCGCGAGCCAGGATGCTTCCTTTTTCGCCTGCAACTCCGTGGCGCCCTACCTGTCTGACTTTGCCGGTATACGTCATAGCGTCGGCCACCATGAGTATGTGACGGTAATCAACATCCAAGCCGTGCTCATCGAGAACTCTTTTAATTTCATTGATTATCGCCGCGCGGGCGGCCTCTATCCCTAGAACCTCATAGATTTCGATAATGTTATTTGTCTTTGTCCGCTTGGGATCTACTCCCTCGATAGAGAGCACCGCCTGGAGATTACTACCTTCAGTGAGTATAACGTACTCCTTCAGGTTACTGTGTTCGTCTCTAATGGGCTTAACTATGGCATGTCTTATTCCTTTAATGCCTTTGACACGTAAGTTTAGGACCCTATCGTACATTCTCCGGAACTTTATGAGGTCTTCAAGCCCTGTGTAGAAAGTTATTTTAAAGCCGTCCTCCGAGACCTCCACCTTACCCTTTCGGCCTTTTATTTTATTTAGAGCTTTTACGACGTCATCGACAGTCACGTCCCGGTTCTCAAGCATTTCGGGATCGAGCTCGAGGATTATGCTTTTCTCGTAATAATCCATAACGACGCTCTTGCAGAGAGTCTCTATTGTCGTCAGCTCTATCTCTTTCGCGAGCCGAAGAGCCTCCTGCTCGTTGGTGGCAATAGAAGGTTCAAGGTATATTTCCATTAAGGGGGTGGACGGTTCGCGTCGCAGGTCTACTATCTCTATGAGTCTTGGAAGGCCGAGCGTAACGTTTAATTCTCTAACTCCTGCGAAGTGGAATGTCCTTAGTGTCATCTGGGTAGCTGGTTCTCCGATCGACTGTGCAGCTACCATTCCAACGGCCTCGCCGGGAGCCACAAGGCTAGAGAGGTACCTTTTTACAGCCTCGTCTATTACGGCTAGAGCTTCTTCTCGCGTCAGACCGTACTGTTTTATTTTTTCAAAAAGTTCTTGTCGCAGGGACAACGGTAGCATTTCGTGGTACTTTTCGATTTCACTCCATAGTTCGCTATCAGATATAGGCTTTTTCATTACGCCTCACCTTTTAAGGCAACTTTCTTAACTATTTTCTCAACATCGACGGGCTTTCCGTGATCACTCCTAGCCGGATCCACTCCGTCCTCACCGTACCTGAACTGGATTATCATTCCCTCACTGTTGCGCACTGTCCCATCGTAGGCGACGTAGAAGTCCTGAATCGCGCTCTGCAGGCGCCTATACATATACCCGCTCTGAGCCGTACGGACCGCCGTGTCTACAAGCCCCTCTCTACCGGAGATCGCGTGGAAGAAGAACTCAACTGGTGTTAACCCCCGTCGGAAGCTACTATACACGAAGCCTTTGGAGAGAGGAGAGAGGTCGCCCTTTTCAAAGTGTGGGAGCGTTCTTTCTGTGTAGCCGCGCTCTATTCTCTTACCTCTCACCGACTGCTGGCCCACTGCTGCGGCCATCTGAGTCAGGTTCAGCATGCTACCTCTCGCTCCCGTTTTAGCCATTATCACAGCGTGGTTTTTCAACCCTAGATACATGCCTGCAATTTCTCCCGCTCTGCTTCTAGCCTCGGCTAGCACGTTCATGATTAGGTCCTCGAGTGTCTCTTTCCTCGTCTTTCCAGGCATCGGTTGCAGCTCACCCTTCATATAGTGCTCTATCAGCTCGAAAACTCTCTTTTCCGACTCCTGTAGGATCCTCGCGATTTCCTGCTCGGCTTCAGGAGGTATTTCGATGCTATCGAGCCCCATCGTAAAACCGTACATATCAAGGTAAGTGATGAACATCTTATACAGCCCGTCCATGAGCTCTTTCGCTTTTCCAACCCCGTACTCGCGGACAATCTCATGCAGCACCGTACCGTGCTTTTCAGCTCCAACTGCCTGCTTATCGAAAACCCCTAGCAACAGCTTACCGTTCTTTATTAAGATAAACCCGTCATTTTCACAGTACTCCTGATCGCACTTACCCGAAGCTGGGACAACCGCGGCTCTCCCAACATAGTTCATGTCACTGGGCAGGAAAACACTTACTAGCTGCTTACCAGTCCAGTAGGGACCCGGCTTTAGAATAGCGGGCTCCGGCATCTCACCCCTGTAATTAGCATTGTAGAGTAGGAGCGCTGCCTTGTGCTTATCGAATATAGCATCTTTCCTGGTGATCAGGTACGCGCCGGTTATGTAGTCGTGTATAGCGCCTATAATTGGAGCCCCGTACCTTGGAGTCATTATATGCTCCTGCACAAGCATCAGAGTCCTAGCCTCTGCTTGTGCCTCCTCGTTCTGCGGGACGTGCAGGTTCATTTCGTCGCCGTCGAAGTCGGCGTTATAGGGTATAGTTACTAGGAGGTTAAGCCTGAACGTCTTGTAGGGTAGAACTTTAACAACGTGAGCCATTATAGACATTCTGTGAAGAGATGGCTGTCTGTTGAAAAGGACTATGTCCCCATCCTGCAGGTGTCTTTCCACAATGTAGCCCGGTTTCAGCGTCTGAGCTATTTCCTCCCTGTGCTTAGCATAGCGCAGATCAATCCTTGAGCCGTCTGGACGTATTATGTAGTTTGCCCCAGGCCATGTATCTGGACCGTTTATAACGAGTTTCCTGAGCTTTTCGAGGTTCCACGGTGTCACCTTCTCGGGAACGGTGAGTACTTTTGCTACATCGATCGGCACACCTACCTCGTTTATACTAAGGTTTGGATCTGGAGAGATGACAGTCCTTGCAGAGAAGTCTACGCGCTTACCAGCTAAGCTACCTCTAAAACGGCCCTCCTTCCCCTTTAACCTCTGCGCGAGGGTCCTTAACGGTCTCCCAGACCGGTGCTTTGCCGCAGGAACACCCGGGAGCTCGTTATTGAAGTATGTCGCTACGTGGTACTGTAGAAGGCCCCAGAGGTCTTCGATTATCAACGGAGGGGACCCTGCCTCAATGCTCTCTTTTAGCCTCTGATTCACCCTAACGATGTCTACGAGCTTGTGGGTTAGATCATCCTCGGATCTGTCTCCAGACTCGAGCGTTATTGAGGGTCTGACAGAAGGGGGGACAACAGGTAGAACCCTTAGAACCATCCACTCCGGTCGCGCTTCCTTGGGGTCTAAACCTAGAAGCTTTAGATCTTCATCAGGAATCCTCTCGAGACGCTCACGCACCTCAAGGGGGGTGAGTTTGACAAGACCTCCTTCGCGCTCCTCGTAGAAGGTGTAAGGTTTCTCGAGTTTTATCTTGTACTGAACCCTACCGCAGTGAGGGCACTTCTGGACTTTCGCAGCCTCTTCCATGATAGAGCGAGCGTACTTGTACTTTAATGAAGGCCAGTGTTTCGCTACGCTCTCCATCCGCCTCTTCCAAGTCTCTATCTTCTCTTGGGTAAGCTTCACTCTACCGCAGTGCCTGCAGGTTGCTTTCAGAATATTAGCTATGTATGGCGCAAACTCGGGATGTATGACGGGTCTAGCTAGCTCTATGTAGCCGAAGTGTCCTGGGCAGTTCACAGCCCTGTTGCCGCATGTCTGGCAAACCGTACCTGGTTCAATGGATCCCAGTCTCCTGTCCATAAGGCCTCCAGGTATTGGAAAACCCTCCTCATCATACAGCTCGGAGGTTTCAATGCGCATTACAGCGATCTTCCTGATCAGGTCTGGAGAAAGGATCCCGAATTTTACTCCGCTTATTACCTTGGAGGACACAGCTCTCACCTCATACGGAAATCTTATCTTTAAGCAGTAGACGTACAGCTATTCCTAAACCTGTCAACTCCTGAAGCAGAAGTTTAAACGCATAGGAAACTTCCACGGGATGCAGTTTCCCCTTCTCTCCGCATACCGGGCACACGGGCATATTCTTCTTGGCATCATACCATCCAGTAAACCCACAGTTTTCGCAAACCCATATCGTCGTTTTGTCGGAGCTGTCTAATAGACGTTCGCGTAGCAACAGCGCAGCTCCGTGGCCTACAAGACAGTCCTTCTCCATTTCACCGAACCTGAGGCCTCCTTCGCGCGCCCTTCCCTCAGTTGGCTGTCTAGTTAGTATCTGTACCCTACCACGAGCGCGCGCGTGCATTTTATCTGCGACGAGGTGGTGTAACTTCTCGTAGAACACGACCCCTATGAAAACTTCTGCTTCTAGAATCTCGCCAGTGATCCCATTGTAGAGGACCTCTTTACCATCGCTTCTAAAGCCGTAGCTTCGCAGAATCTCTCTGATTTCATCTAAGCTTGGCGCTTCGAATGCAGTAGCATCGATACGCCTGCCGGAAAGAGCTGCAGCTTTACCAGTGATAGCCTCTAATAGCTGCCCAACAGTCATTCTAGACGGAATAGCGTGAGGGTTGATTATGAGGTCGGGGACTATTCCGTCCTCCGTGAAGGGCATGTCCTCCTGGGGGACGAGTAGACCTACAACTCCCTTCTGGCCATGCCTTGAGGCAAACTTGTCGCCCACCTCTGTTGGCCTTAGATCTCTAACCCTGACCTTTACGAGCTTTACACCATCCGGGCTCTCCATAATTAAGACGCGGTCCACGATCCCCCTCTCACCATGCCTTAAGGTGATCGATGTATCCTTCCTCTTGGTCAAAACTCTCGGCTCGTAGGTTCCCGTGTAGAAGCGTGGTGGACTTGTTCTGCCAATCACCACCTGCCCTCCCTTGAGCTCGCTCTCCACGTGTGCAATGCCGTCTACCTCATCTAGGGCATCATACGACTCAAAGGGTTTGAGGTCCAGAAGCTCTTGATCTGGTTTAGGCTTCTCAAACCTATCCTCTAAGCCGCCTGGATATCTGCGTTCCTCGGCTTCATATGTGCGGAAAAACACCGAGCGGGTCATACCGCGCTCGACAGCCGCCTTGTTTATTATCACGGCGTCTTGGATGTTGTAGCCACCGCCGGTGAGAACGGCCACGATCATGTTTGTCCCGTACGGGAGATTGTCGATCGGTAACAGATCGAAAATCTTGGTTTTCACCAACGGTTTTTGCGGGTAGTACATTACGTGCATTCTCGGGTCCATCCGTAACCTATAGTTCAGAGTGGGGATCCCGAGAGATTGCTTAGCCATAGCAGCCTGGTACGAGTTTCTAGGAGACTGATTGTACTCAATAAACGGTATTGTCATCGCTATCACTCCAAGAATAGCCGCGGGGTGTATTTCGAGGTGGGTATGCTTAGGGGTCAGCTTGTCAACGGAGTCGGCTATTAGAGCGTTCTCCTCCTCTTCGGCGTCCAAGTACTCGACAATACCGTTTTGTATTAAGTCACTCCACCCCCACGTCCCCTCGCGGAGCATCTTCACGTGGGCGGGTTTCAGCTTTGGCTCTCCGTTTTCGACTACTATAAGCGGTCTTCTGATTCTCCCTGCATCGCAGTTTATGAAAACCTCCTGTAGCTTCCCGAGCTTGTATATCGCGACGTTCACCTCGTGGCTGATCCGGCCCTGCCTCCTAAGGTTTCTCAACGTGGTTACAAGCAAATCACCGTCCTCAACAAAACCTATGAGCCTGCCGTTTAAGTACACACGGGCACCTTCTACGCTTGCACCTAATACTTTTTCAAGCGGCACCACATTAAGCCGTGTAACTAGAAGCTCATAGACTTCCTTTTCGTCGTAACCGTTTGACAGCGTGGCTAGGAGCGCCAGGTTCTTCACAAGTCCACAGTTCTGCCCTTCTGGAGACTCTACGGGGCACAGCCTACCCCACTGGGTCGGGTGCAACTCACGGGCTTCGAAGTGGGGTTGCGTCCTAGATAGCGGCGAAACAACTCTCCGGAGGTGAGAGAGGGTCGAGAGGTAATTAGTCCTGTCTAGTATTTGGCTTACACCCGTTCTTCCACCGACCCAATTCCCAGTGGCTAAGGCGTGCCTCAACTTATCTGTGATGATGTCGGGTCTGACGATGCTGACTAGGTTGATGTCTCGACCCTTTGTCATGTGGCGTTCAAGAGAATACGTCATCTCACGGACTAACTGTTTGAAAGCTGCCCGGAAAACCTGAGCTATGAGCTCACCTGCATGGCGCAGACGTTTATTCGCGAAGTGGTCCTTATCGTCGGGGCCCCGAAGACCCATCTTCAGCTCCAGAAGCCTGGAAACCATCTGACCAACGAAATAAGCCTTGGCGAGGCGCGCAGACCTCGTGCGCCCGATGTGCGGCAGGAAACTCTCATCCAGTATCTGCTCAGCCCGCTCGATCCTCACGTTCTTAGGTTGACCGGTGGCAACTCGGGAGCCGATGTAGTCTAGAGCATCCTCGACTGTCGGCGCTATTTTGGATTGCTCAAGTATTACAGGGAAAAATTCATGTTGAATTTCCTCATCGTTGCTCACGGCGTAAACGATGTCCCTATCCCTCTGCAGTCCCAGCGCCCGCATCATTACGACGACAGGAATCTTTTGGGGGACCTGAGGGAAAGAAACATATATCATCCCATCTTTTGTACGCTCCACTGAAACAGGGACCTTGTAGCCAGCGGCCACCGAGAAAACTTTAGCCGTGTGGGTGACAGAGCTCCCGGCGCCACCGTAGTCCACAAGAACCCTGTTCACCGACAAATCTTCCTGCATTACTACAACTCTTTCGGATCCATTTATGATGAAATAACCACCAGGGTCGTGTGGATCCTCGCCGAGCTTGACGAGCTCTTCCTCAGACGTTATTCTCGATAACACGCATCGGCTACTGCGAACCATTATAGGAAGCATTCCGATGAATACCCTCTCAGTCTTCCTCTCCTCACCGTCCACGTAAAGTGTCATGTTTAGGTATAGGGGGGCAGCGTACGTTATGTTGCGCAACCTAGCAATCATGGGAGTTAGAGTTATTTCAGAGCCATCCGCCTCTTTAAAGACCGGCTCGCCCACCTCAATTTTTCCGAACTTTATCTCAACTCCGTGAGCCTCTAGTTTTATGCCTCCTATCTCGTCTACGATCTCCTGCAAGCCCTTTTCGAGAAATATGTTGAAAGAATCCAAGTGCTGGCGTACTAGTCCGAGCTCCTTCACATAAGCCTTCACGAGCTCCCAGCGGTCCTCACTGCTTAGCTCCACTTTCGGCATGCGGATCACCCAGGAACAACCAACCTCAGAGCAACTGCTTCACCAGCGGTGGGGCTCTTCCTAATAACCATTATCACATCTCCTGGCTTGGCGCCAAGAGCCTTGGCAGCGGGATCTGTGGCATAGATCCAGGGAAGCTCGGATTTTCGAAGCCCCATAAGTTTCAGGATCTTCTTAGCTTCTTCACGCGTAAGCAGTATGTGCTTCGGCACGAGCTCGTGCTCTAGAACGTTTATCTTGCGAGGCATAATAACCTCACTTTCAGACTATCAAGTAGCGATGCAACCATCTTTTTAAGCATTTCGTTATGGACAGTTTTCGCGAGAATCCGGGTAGGCTTATATATCCTCGTGTTTGTCTCCTAAAAGGCTTGGAGGTGAATTTATTGATAGAGGTGGGACGAGCGCAGAAGATGGTTACGCTCGACGAAATCACCGAGCTATGCACTAGGAGGGGTTTTTTCTACCAGACAGGAAAAATCTACGGAGGCCTTAGCGGTTTCTACGATTATGGCCCTCTCGGAGTCGACTTAATGAAAAACATCCTTGATGATTGGTGGTGGTACTTCGTTGAAAGAAGGGACGACATTTATGGTCTCAGCGGTAGTATCATCACACATCCAAAGGTGTGGGAGGCCAGCGGCCACGTTGAAAGCTTTATTGATTATATAGTCGTTTGTCAGAAGTGCGGTGCAGAGTATAGAGCTGATCACTTACTCGAAGATTTAGGCGTGAAGGTCGAGCAGTACACACTGGAAGGCATTAAAACCCTGCTCCGCTCGCATAACGTTCGTTGTCCAGCCTGCGGCGGCGAGCTCAGCGAGCCTAGAGCTTTTAACCTAATGTTCTCAACTAACCTTGGCCCGAAAAAGTCTCCTCCGTTCATAGTTTACCTGCGACCTGAGACGGCACAACTGATATTCGTAAACTTTAAAAATGTCGTTTTCAGTATGGGAGCAACTCTTCCGTTTGGCATAGCCCAGTACGGCAAAGCCTTCAGAAACGAGATATCTCCCAGGAATTTTCTATTCAGGCTACGAGAGTTCATACAAATGGAAATAGAGTACTTCGTGAATCCTAAAAAGTTGAACGACTGCCCTTACTTTGACGAGATTAGGGGCGTAGAGATAAACCTCCTCTCTGCAGAGGATCAAGAGAAGGGTTTAGAGCAGGCTAGGAAAATAAAAGTGGAGGATGCTGTAACGAGTGGGCTTATTGGTTCTGAGTGGCATGCTTATTGGATAGCAGAGTCTCTTAGGTGGCTTTGGCGTATCGGTTTATCTCCACAGAATCTTCGAGTGCGAGAACACATCAAGTCAGAGCTGGCCCACTACGCCCAACAGACCTTTGACGTCGAGTACTACTTCCCATACATGGGTTGGAAAGAAATAGAGGGCATTTCGAATAGAACCGACTTCGATCTTAGGAGGCACCAAGAGCACAGTGGTGAACCTCTGCATATCGTCGACGACGGAGAAAAGGTTATTCCCTACGTCATAGAGCCCTCGTTCGGGCTCGAGCGGATCATCCTAGCCGTACTTACGGAGGCTTACACTATCGAGGAAAAGCGAACCTACCTTAGACTCAAGCCTAGGATCGCTCCCTTCAAGGTTGCAGTTTTTCCGCTTGTAAAGCGAGATGGCTTGGATACTTTAGCTCGGAAAATTTACAACGAGCTGAGAGACCGTTTCCGAGCCTACTACGATGAAGACGGCAGCATCGGTAAACGTTACGCAAAGGCAGATGAGATAGGGGTTCCCTTCTGCGTAACCGTTGATGGACAGACGGCAATAGACGGCACGGTCACCGTAAGGTACAGAGATACGAGACAACAGGTTCGCGTTCCTCGAGAGCATCTCGCAGAGCTTCTCCACAACGGGATTGAAGAGAAAAGTTAATATCCGTTCAATTGTGTATGCTAGAAACAGCGGACGGGGCCGGTAGCTCAGCTAGGAAGAGCGACGGTTTGCCTAGCTCTGCTAGGTGGGTCGAGGCTTTTAACCCGTAGGTCCCGGGTTCAAATCCCGGCCGGCCCGCTTCGAGCTAGACGATAGTCAATATATAGCGTGACATCGCTTCCTCGTTGTGATGATGAGTGACTTGCCGACCGAGCTGTAGCTGTGAGGAACGGCAGTCAGCCTGAAAAAAATTTTAATTCTAGTAGTTTCTATGTTGGTTTTCAGGGCCCGTCGTCTAGCGGTTAGGATGTCGCCCTCACAAGGTAGGAGTGAGCACTCCTGGGAGCGGCGGAGGTCCCGGGTTCGAATCCCGGCGGGCCCACCTTACTGAATGAGAATGCTTAGCCGGACCATAAACCTAGCCGAAGCTAGCTGCAAGTTATATGGGGACACGTCTAGCGAAAAGCTGATAAGATTCCTCTGCATGATGGTGGGCAGCCCCGGTAGCTCAGACTGGTGGAGCGTCGGCCTTGTAAGGCCTTCGAGAAAGGGTTCGAGAAAGCCGAAGGTCCCGGGTTCGAATCCCGGCCGGGGCTTTTTCCCAGAATACCACTTGAAGAGAGTTCATGCATAACTGAAATCTGCTGTGAGAGTTCAAAGCTCAGAAGGCTTAATAAGGTGGGGAAACTTTATGTGAGCGTGTCTCTGACGAGCGTTCGCTTTAAAGCGAAAGTTACGCTCATACAGACCATCGACGCGCCTTTTGGTGAAAAGATGGTGAAGATCGAACTCAGTGAGGAAAGAGAGATGCCCGAACCTCTATTCGTAAGGTCACCGGATAGCGAGATAGGTAGGGAAATAGCCCCCATAATCACCCAGATAATGAGGATGTTTCCCGGTGCGCCACCGGGCGCTGTAAGAGTGCCTCGGGTGACCATACTGCTATCTGAGGACGAGTGGGAGAGGTTCGTAACAAAACCGAGTATCGGTGACTTTTTCGAAGTTGTTATAACTAATGAAAAGATAGAGCTTAAGAAGGAGAGCTAGGGAGGACTTAACTTTAGGTACTTAAGCGGGATCTCCTGGTACTTGCCGTCGGGGGTCCACCTTACTATGATTACTGGTAGTACATGGGCCTCCAGCTCCCTCTCAGCTATTCTCAGTGAGTCCATGTTTTCCAAATCTTCTATAGGAATTAAAACGGGCGCGCCGAGAGAGATTTGCAGAGCTCTAATGCCTATGATTCGCGCTTTCTCGAAACGTGTCAGCCATGGTGGACCGATCTTTACCTGAAACTGCTTTTGTTGAAGTTTATTATCATCAGACATAAACGAGTTAAGCAAGAAAAACAATATTTAAATTTTTTTAGAAAGAAAAGGGGTCTCTTAGTCGAATTCCGACTCTCCCTTATGCTCGGATTCTTTCTCTTTGCCCTTCTCTTTGCCCTTAGGAGGCTGTGCGGCAATGATATCGTCGATTCTCAGTATCATTATCGCCGCTTCGGTTGCAGATTTAAGCACCTGCTTCTTGACGTTAGCCGGTTCGAGCACTCCGGCATTGAACATGTTTTCTATTTTCCCTGTGTAGGCGTTGATTCCTGCCCACTTCTCGCCCTTTGCGTGTAGGCGCTTAAGGTCGGCTAACACATCTATCGGCTCCACACCCGAGTTCTGCGCAAGTATCGCCACGAAGTTCTCGAGGGCTTCAGCGTACTTCAGCACGGCTAGCTGCTCTTTGCTTGGCAGAGTTCTGGCAAAGTCTCTGAGCCTCATGGCGAGCTCGATTTCCACGGCGCCCCCTCCTGCCAGCACTTTCGGCTCCTGTATGACGTTCCTCACAACGCTCAGAGCGTCGTGTATTGCCCTCTCAGCCTCGTCCACGATGTGCTCTGCACCGCCTCTGACGAGGATTGTGACGCTCTTGGGGTTGGGGCAGCCCTCGACGAAGACCATCTTCTCGTCCGCCACCTTCCTCTCCTCCACGAGCTTCGCGGTGCCCAGGGCCTCGGGCGTGATGTCCTCAACCCTAGTCAGGATCCTCGCCCCAGTAGCCCTAGCAAGCTTCTCCATATCACTCTTCTTCACACGCCTAACAGCCAGAATCCCAGCCTTAGCCAAGTAGTACTGCGCAACATCATCAATACCCTTCTGGCAGAAAACCACATTAGCACCACTCTCCTTGATCTTCTCAACCTTCTTTCGAAGTATCTCGGCTTCCTGATCAAGGAACATCTTCAGCTGCTCGGGTGTGGTGACGTTGATCTTTGCCGTCCACTCGGGCTTCTCGATCTCTAATGGGGCGTCGAGCAGGGCGATCTTCGCGTTCTCAACCCTCTTAGGCATAGCAGGGTGGACAACCTCCTTGTCTAGCACAATCCCTTTCACGAGCACGGTTTCCGTGATGCTTTCGCCTCTCTTTTTCTCGACCTTAATGTCGTCAAGACTCAGCTTGTAGCCGCCATCTTTCTTCTCTACAACCTGTAACGCCGCATCGACAATTATCTTAGATAGGAACTCCTTGAATTCAGCAACAACCTTACTCGATAGAGCGGTTTGAGAGATTTTCTCGAGCACATTTCTATCAAGAGGATCAACTTTCTCAGCTATCTCATCAACTATCCGAGTTGCTTCGACGAGAGCTTTCTCAAAGCCCTCGGTGATAACCGTCGGGTGGACGTCTTGATCGATGAGTTCCTCTGCCGCAGTGAGGAGCTGCCCTGCCAGGACCACGACGCTCGTGGTTCCGTCTCCGACTTCGTCATCCTGAGCCTTAGCTACTTCTACAAGCATTTTAGCAGCTGGATGCTGCACCTCCATCTCTTTTAGGATGGTGGCTCCGTCACCGGTAATCGTAGCATTGCCAAATGAGTCGACAAGAAGCTTATCCATGCCTCTTGGTCCTAGAGAGCTAGCCAGAGCCTCGGCAATTACTCTAGCAGCATATATGTTTGCCTTACGCGCGTCTCTCCCAGTCGTTCTCTGAGTTCCCTCTTTCAGTATTAAAACAGGTATTTGACCCGCCGGCTGTGCCATCCCGTTCACCTTCAGCACCTCAAGAAAAACATCGCTTCTATAAATACTTTACGCCCAGGAAGAGATAAATATCCTAGATGGTTTGTTGATAGCCATGCCCAGTCGCGCCAATGATGGCCACGCGAAAGAAAGCGTTGTTTTTATACTAGTTCTCCTAATCTCTGTACTCTTAATTTTCTCGCTTAGTTACATTCTGCGAACACAGGTTCCCTTAGCCGTCGTCTCGAGCTGGTCAATGGAGCCAACACTTCACGTAGGAGATATCGTAGTTGTAGTAGGTTCAGAGTCCTATTCGGTAGGTGACATCGTTGTATACGAGTCTCCTTCTGGTCTAATCGTGCATCGGATCGTGCTGATAGCAGGTAATACGTACGTGACAAAGGGCGACGCAAATCCCTACCCTGACAGCCTTCATCCTTCTTTCTCATCAATAAAGGGTAAAGTGGTTCTCGTAATACCTTACATCGGCACGATAAAGCTTGCCTTCGAGTCTCTCATTAGAGGTTAGAGCCTACTAATTTTCTACAAGATTTTTCTCGAGGCAGTTTATAAACTAAGCATTTATATACCCCTATTATGTATTTTTAAAGCGTCACAGGAGGTGGTCACAATTACAAAACAGCCGGTTTACGAGATACAAAATGTGGTAGCATCTGTAACTCTAAACCAACGTTTAGACCTGGAGAGAATAGCAGAGCGCATACCCCATGCTGAGTATAGCCCGGAACATCCCAGGTCTCCGGACCTGGGATCCGAGAGTTCCCGGGGTTAGTGCTACGTCTGAACAGGCCTAAAACCGCCACGCTAATATTCTCTAGCGGGAAGATGGTTTGCACTGGAGCAAAGTCGGAGTCAGAGGTTAAAAAGGCAGTTAACAGCATAATAAAGCTCCTGAAGCAACACGGTATCGACATAAAGAACGAGCCGATAGTTGAGATCCAAAACATAGTTGCAAGTGCAAACCTGAAGGCGGGAGTTGATCTCGAGAGAGCTGCGTTCTTGCTTGAAAACGCAATGTATGAGCCAGAGCAGTTTCCGGGGCTGATCTACAGGATGAGAGAGCCAAAAGTAGTTCTACTGATTTTCAGTAGCGGAAAAGTCGTGTGCACAGGCGCTAAAAGAGAGGAAGAGGTCAAAGAGGCTGTCGACAAGATATACAATATCCTCAAGGAACACGGTGTCCTGCTCGAGGAGGAGTAGCCTAAACAGCAAAAGTTAAGACTACCTTTTTATCTCTCTGAGCCTGGGTGCACCTACTACGGTGGAAAAAGCTTACATAGTCAGGGAGGCACGTCGCGAAGACCTTGACGAGGTTATAAGGATCAATAGGGAAGTCTTACCCGAGAATTACCCTGCCTTCTATTTTGAAATGCACTTGAAAAACTTCGGGAAGGCGTTCCTCGTAGCGGAGATGAATGGAAAGATCGTCGGGTATGTAATGTGCAGAGTTGAGTATGACACTCTGTACACAAACCCCAACAAGGTTGGGAAAAGGGGACACATCATTTCGATAGCCGTGATCCCTGAGGCACAAGGAAAGGGTATCGGGACCGAGTTAATGACCAGGGCGTTGGAAAGCATGAAAAAGTACTACGGAGCAGAAGAGTACTACCTGGAGGTGCGTGTCAGTAACGAGATCGCTATTCGAGTCTACAAAAAACTGGGGTTTAACGTTATTAAAGTTCTACCCAAATACTACCTTGACGGCGAAGATGCATATTTAATGGCTCGGCCTGCTTAGACTTTGACAACTGTATCTGCCTGCGAGTTGTAGAGCGCGATTTGCGTCCAGTTGTACCCGCTTGGCGTCCTGATCACTGCCCAAACTGCGTAGTCTCCCGCTGACCTGTCCCCTGTTTGGTCTAGTGCTGTGTTTCCTGTTACTCCGTAGTAGTGCTGCGCCACGGTGGGGAGGGCTTTGGCGATGGCTTCCCCGCTGTACTGGCCTGCAGCCATCACCGAGAGGGCCACAAGCCAAGCAGCATCATAAGCGTTCATTGCATAAGAGTGCGGGTATTCGCCAAACCTACTCCTAAACCTTTCAATAAACTCCTGTTGCTGAGGGTTGCCGGCGGGCTGGAATATCGTGCACGGAAACCCTCCGAGCATCACCAGTTGTTCGCCAACTTGGTCAGAGAGCTTTGTTGATAAAGCTACACCATCTGTTCCGAACCACTTGAGCTTTGAGAGTGTGGGGTTTTGGGCGGCTGCCTGGATTACTCTTATGCCGTCGTCCTCGAAGCTGATGAGCACCACCGCGGTGGAGGGGCCGAGCTTGGAGGCGGCTTCGGCGAGCCTAGCGACCTCGCCCGAGACGTCCTGGGCGTTGGGGTCGAAGGCGACGGCCTCGACGCTGCCGCCGAGCTCCCGGAACCTGGCGGCGAA
>NDWX01000018.1 GCA_002855745.1 Thermofilum sp. NZ13
GAGGCCCAGCTCGTAGGCCCTGATGACGAGGGCCTTCTGGGGCCAGACCCTCTGGAGCACGGCTAGGAGCGCTTCGCGGAGCACGGGGCTCCTGATGCGGCGTAGGCGGGATGCGAGCACGAGCAGGGCCCTCTCCGCGGGCTCAAGCCTCCAGTAAGCCCCTGAGCGCCTGGCTTTAGTGAGGGCGGCGCGAACAAGCCTCGGCGTAACCTCGACGTCAGTGAAGTCGCCGGAATGCTGCCCGCGGAAAAGGGCTACTCGCCCGCACCCCGCCATAAGGGAAACAAGGTTTATTCTATTGAAAGAATATATGCTTTTCTATGGGATGATGAGGTAGGCTTTGAAGGTGGCGTTGGGGTTTAGGGGCACTGTTGTGGTGTTGCAGAAGTCCTGGGGGAGGTCCCTTGTGGTTACCACGATTAGGGGGTTTCCGCAGGGAGGCGCAGGTGAGGGTTGCTGTGTTGAGCCAGGTTAGCTGCTGTGGTGTGGGGTTTCTCAGGTAGAGGTGTATGAACCTGGCTGGGCTCGGGTCTGCGACTATGGGGGTGTGGTTGAGGGATGCGACCAGCCAGGCTGTCCTATTCATTTCCTCGAGGACGCGCAGCGTGTCGCCTAGGACCATCGCGTAGGGGAACTCGCGTATAGCGGAGGTGTACTTCGAGGTCATTGGGGAGCCTGCGAGGTAGTATGCTGACGGCAGGGCCACCGTCACGGCTAGTGCTACGGCGAGGAGCCTCCTGTCTGGGTTTGCCTCGAGCATCGTCAGGAAGGCGAGGGGCGCCAGGATTGGTGAGAGCTGGATGAGGAACCTGTATCACGTAGCGGCGGCGGTGTAGGGTGCGATCAGCGGCGAGGCCCCGGCCAGGAGCAGGGCTAGTGCGGTGACTGCCGTGTACCTCGGCTTGTGCCTCGTGAGGGACGCGGGGAGCAGTATGGGTGCTAGCCCTGCCGCGATGTAGGCTAGTGCTTGGGGGGCTTCGTCTGTGTAGTCGTAGGGGACAAAGCCTGGCGGTGCCAGCTGGGTGTAGGGGTTCGGCGTCACGGGGGCTTTCCAGTACCAGATCTCGAGGAGCGTCGAGGCTGCTAGGGCTAGCAGCGGTGCTGCGGGGTTTCGGCGCCTGCTGAGGGTTTCCCAGAGCCAGTAGGCTGAGAGTGCTATCGCCGCGAACGCCGTTACCTCGTGGGACATCGCGGTCAGGACGAGCAGGGATGCCTTGGCGAGGGGGGCTGGGTTCGCGGTGTCGAAGGCTGCCAGGGTGGCGACGAGGAGGATGCTTCCGAGGTGCTGCCTCTGGTAGTCCCAGGAGATCCTGAGGTTGAGTATGTATAGGGAGGAGAGGGCCGATGCGGCGTAGCCCTTCCTCCAGTCCCCTGAGAGGCGCGCGGCGTAGATGCAGGTGGCGGCGGCGAGGGCTCCGTAGGCTAGGGGCGGGTATGCCTTGAAGGTGAGCCACGCGCCTGCGAGCTTGGCGGGGAGGGCTAGGAGGATGTCGAGGAGCGGGGGGATGTTCCTCATCGCGCCCATCCAGTGGTAGGCGGTGAACGGGTTCAGCTTTTCGAGGAAGTCCTGGAGGTGGGCCGTGTACTCGACGGTGTCCCAGCCTATGTGCCAGGGCCAGTACTTCAGCTCGGGGTAGAGCCTCAGGAGGAAAGCTGTTAGGAAGGCTAGGGTTACGGCTCTCCGAGGCGTGTTCGGGCTCAGCTTCCCGGCTAGGAGGGGCCTGGCGGCGGCCAGCAGGTTGTGCAACGCCGGCGCCTCAGCGAGGACGATGGGCTGGGATAGTAGGAGGTGCGCCATGGAGGGTACGAGGTTGAGGGCTGAGAGGGGGACTATGAGCAGGGCTAGAGGGAAGGCTCTGGGCGTGTGCACTGTGCCCACAGGGGGGTTCATCAGGTCGTAGTCCAACATGGACTGGATGGTTGAGGCTAGGCGGGCTAGGGCGAGGAGAGCGGCGTAAGCCAGGTTGAGCGTGTACGTTGAGGCCACGCTGTGCGTCCTCCAGAAGGCCTTGACGTTCATCAGCGCGGCCGCCAGGGATAGCAGGAAGTCGGCCCAGAGGAGGTAGTCCAGGCGCACCATCGTGACGAGGCTAGGGTTTTCCCGGAAGACGGCCACTCCGTGGAGGCCGGCCAGGAGACCTAGCGCGTTGAGGGCGGTGGCGGTCAGGAGCCAGAGCCTCTCCTTCATTTTGCTCACACGCCGCTCCAATGTCGTGCTCAAGTAAAAAAGTTACTCTGTGAGGGGGTTCCCTGGCTTTCCGCGCGCCTATGGGCGGGCTTCACGACTCCTGCGCAAGCACCCTTCCGCGCGGAGCCTCGGGAGTTGTTCGCGAGTGGCCTTTGGGTAAAAAATATAATAGCTCGGCCTGCTTGTATGCTCTCAGTGTAGTGATGGCTAGGGTCTCAGCGTACCAGGGCTTCGGTGTTTCCTTTGTGGTCGCGGGCTGCGCTCTAGCGGTTGCCACTTACCTTCTCCTCGGCCTCGTGCCTCTGGTGGCCTTGTGGATCGGCTTGGCGGTTGTCGGTGCAAGCATGGCCTTGACGCCCTCCCGCCTGGAGGTCTCTAGGGAGCTTCTGGGGCTAGTCGACTCCTCGCTGACGAACATGGCTGTGGCGCTCGAGTTCTTCAGGGTTGGTAGCTACAACCTGTACGCGTCGTACGGCGGGGAGGTGTACGTTTTCGTGTCCAAGAAGCCTATCTCCAGCGTGCCCGGTGAGAAGCCGGACTTCTTCGTGAGGGTTGAGGGTGATAACGTGGTTATTGCTCTCAAGTCGCCTGTGAGCGGTCTTGTTTCGGGCGGAGGGGGTGACTTCTGCGGCCTCGTCGAGGAAGTGGCTGTGGACAGGCTTGGGCTGGCAGAGTGGGTTCGGTGCGTTGAGCGCGGCGGGGAGGCTCTCGTCGAGTTTAGAGGGGGAAGGGCCTCTAGCCCTTACAGGCTCACTTCGACTGTCGGGAGCATATACGGGATTGTGGCCGGGAGCGTGATGGCCGTTCTCAGGGGTAGTGCCACCGTGGTGAGCGACGTTGAGGAGGGGGGCTTGAGGAGGGTTGTCGTTAGGGGTGGGGCTGGTGGAGAGGGAGCATCTGGCTAACACCCTCCTCGCGTTCATGATCTTCACCACCTTCTGGGCTCTCTACTCGCTGGGGGAGGGCAGGGTTGACGCCTACATCTCGATGTATGCTCTCGAGTACTTCGTCGTGAAGGCGGTGCTCAGGCCGAGGCGCGCCACGAGGGACTACCTGGCTGTCGCTCTCCTCGTGGCTTTTGCGGTCGCGGTCGCACTCAGGGTTCTCGAGGTGCTCGGCTTTTGAAGCGTATTCTCCTCCTGGCTTTGGCTGTCCTAGCCTTATCTGCCTTGGCTCAGCCCCTCCTTGTTAGGCACGTCGACCCCTCTCTGGTCCCGGAGTCGGGGCCAGACGCTCTGGCTCTCGCCAGGCTGTACCTGTCCTACTCCTCGTACCTGGCGGGCTTCGACGTCGCATCTGCCAGGAACCTCCTCGCGAACGCCTCTGCGGTTTATGTGCCTGAGCGCTACAGGGCGGCCTACCAGAGGCTGCGCGAGCTCCTTGACTCCTACACGGGGGCGATCAACGAGAGCAAGGCGCTGCTGGACCTGGCGGAGGCTTTGTACGTGAAGGGGGACTTTGGGGCTTCGCTGGCCGTGCTCGGGAATGCTTCCACGAGCTTGAGCGTGGCGGAGATCCGCTACTCGTACGTCGAGTCAGCTGTGGAGGTTCTGCGCTCCCTTGGGCTCCCGGGCAACGTGCTGGGCCAGATGACGTCGAACCTCAGGTACCCGCTGGACGTGTTGAAGGAGAGGTACGTCGCCCTCCGCGACAAGGTCAGGGAGGCTCTCGAAACCGCTGTGGGAACTTCCCTGGAGCTGGAGGTCTCCAGCAGTGAGGTCTTGTACGGCGAGTATCTGGGTGTCAGCGGGAGGCTTGCCTCCGTAGAGGGGTCTGGAGTACCGGGTAAGACCGTGTACGTGTACCTCGACTCTGAGAGGTACACCACCGTTACCGACAGTGAGGGCTACTTCAGGCTGTGGATCCCCGTGAGGGTTTACCAGAGCCCTGTGAGGGTCTACGGGGAGTTCCTGTCGGATGGATTCTACAAGTACGCGAGGTCGCGAGACGTGTACGTTAAGGTTGTCTTCTACGAGCCGGGCCTCGAGGCGTGGCTCGATAACCAAACTTGCCTGCCGGGGAGGAGCTTCTCTCTCCACGTGCGTGCGGACGAGGGGCTTGAGGTCAGCGTCGAGGGGCCATTCGGGTTTAACGCAAGCTTTGCTTCGAACGGCTCGGTGTACAGCTTCTCTATCCCTGTCCCTGCTTCAGCCCGGGAGGGTACGTACACTATCCGGGTTGCCAGCTCCCCGAGGGGCGTGATTGCACCAGGCCTGGTGACCCTGAGGGTGAGCGTGGCGAGAATCACACCGCGAGTCGAGGTCCGAGCCCCAAATTTCATTCTGACGGGCTTCACGTATGATGTCTCGGTTTCACCGAGCGTGGAGTCCCGGCTCGACGTTTACACTGCTCCAGGCGTTTTCACCTATGTTCAGGGTTACAACGTTTCCTTGAGTGTGCCTCACACCTACCTGGATAGGAGGCTCAGGGTCGTGCTTCATGTCTCCCCGCTGGATCCTGGGTACAGGGCCGTGGACCTGGGGCTGGAGCTGCCGGTTTACAACGTTTTCGTCTTCCTGGTGGCAGGGGGTGTGCTGGTGTTTGTTGCTCTCGCGTTACTCCCTAGGGGATCCTCTGGTGGTCCCCTGAGCCCCCCTCTTGAAGAGGCTTTGCCCGCGGGAGCGGCGTCAAGGCGCGGCGGAGAGGTCAGGGAGGATGGTTTGAGGGGCCTTTTCCAGTCTCTGATGGAGCTCCTGGAGAGGCTTAGCGGTGTCAGGTTTGAGCCCAGCTACACTATTCGGGAGTACCTTGGAGCGGTCAGAGGCAGGGTTTCCGAGACTCTGTGGAATCCTATAAGGTTCTTCATGCTGAGGCTTGAGGCGGTGCTTTACAGCCAGCTTGAGGGCGAGAGAGCTTTGATAGAGCGCATCATAAGGGCTTTTGTGAGCACCCTGGGTGGTGGGGGTTGAGGGGGTATATTCTTCTCGGCTTAGGCTTGGCGCTTGTCGTGCTTGTCTTGACTGTTGCCCTTGTCCCGTCTACAGACGACTTTTCGCCTGACAACCCTCTCTGGAACGGCCTGACGGCCTTCTGCCAGGCGTTTAACGTCAGCGTTGTCGGCGTCGCGGATATAGGAGGGTTGCCTCGCGACTCAGCCATAGTTATTGTAGGACCCTCGCTCAACCTCTCAGGCGCCGGTGCCGCGGGTCTGAGGGGCTTCGTCGAGGAGGGCGGGTTGCTCGTCGTCGCGGATGACTTCGGCTCGGGGAACTCTATCCTGGAGGCCCTCGGGGTCTCTACGCGCGTAGGTGGTGCGCTTCTGGAGGACGGTGTCTTCATGTACAGGTCTCCTTTACTCCCCAGAGCGGTTTCACGGGTTAATGGCAGTGGCTTTGATCTTTACTTGAACTACGCCAGCTACGTGGAGCCTGACGGGAGGGGGGTTTGCCTGGCCTACTCGTCGCCTTTCAGCTACCTCGACTTGAACTCGAACGGTGTCCGCGACGAGGGGGAGCCCTACGGGCCTTTCTGCGTGGCCTACGAGGAGCCTCTGGGCCGTGGCCGGGTAGTCGTCCTCTCAGACGCGTCAATTTTTATAAACTCGATGCTTAGTATGGGAGGAAACTACGAGATGATAGGGAGCGTGCTGGGCCAGAGGGGGGTCTACGTCCTGGGCGGGCTTTGGAGCGGGTCTACCTACACTTACGCGAGGTCGCTGATTGTTGGTGCTGTAGGCTTGGTGTACGGTTCGACGTTGAGGTACGTGAGCGTTCCCCTGACTGGCCTGCTCGTTTACGTCGTGTCCCTCCTTGCTTATAGGAGGGTGAAAAGAGTTATCCCTAGCTGAGGTGAACATTAGAGGTGGGTGTTAGTGGAGGGTGGTAATAGCGTTGGGGAAACTGCTCTAGTAGCTGAGGCGAAAGCTTTCCTGAGTCGAGCAGCCGAGATCCTGAACAAGCTTGACGCCTATATCGTGGGCTACGACGACCTTAAAAGGCTACTCCTGGTAGCCACGCTCACGGGGGGGCATATCTTCCTCGAGGGACCCCCTGGGACCGGTAAGACTAGCATGGCTAGGGTCTTTGCGAGCCTTATTGGAGGCTCCTTCAAGCGCGTCCAGATGACGCCCGACCTTCTCCCGAGCGACATTATAGGCACGTACTACTTCGACTTGAGGAGGGGGGAGTGGGTTTTAAGGAAGGGGCCTGTCTTCACGAACGTCCTGCTTGTCGATGAGCTGAACCGCGCTCCCCCGAGGACGCAGAGTGCCCTGCTGGAGGCGATGCAGGAGAGAGAGGTCAGCATTGAGGGCACCAGGTACGCTCTTCCAAAGCCCTTCCTCGTGCTCGCGACGCAGATGCCCATCGGCACAGAGGGTACCTACCCCTTGACACCCGTGCTTATAGACCGGTTCGCTTACGGGTACTATACCTCCTACCCCGACGAGGGGATCGAGGCTATGGTTGTTGAGATCTCGGACGCTGTTGAGTCTGTGCTCGAGGAGGCTCCAGGCGAAGCCCCTTCGAAGCTCAGGCCCTCTGTCGGGCAGGAGGAGCTCCTCAGGGCCATGGACCTGGTGAAGAGGGTTTATGTCTCGCAGAAGATCTTGAGGTACATTGTGAGCCTTGTCGGGTTTGTGAGGCGTTCCAGCGAGGTCCTCGTGGGTCCTTCGCCTAGGGCTAGTATTTGGCTTTACCGGGGGGCAAGGGCCTTGGCTCTCCTGGAGGGAAGGGGGTACGTTATCCCGGACGACGTTAAGAGCATTGCTAGGTACGTTCTGGCTCATAGGGTTGTTTTGAAGCCGGAGTTCCAGTCTGAGGGCGTTTCGCCCTTCGATGTTGTGGAGAAGGCTTTGAAGAGCGTGGAGGTTCCCAAGGTATGAGGATCAACCTCTCGGATCGCGGCTTCGCGTTCACGGCTATGCTGCTCTTCCTTTGGGCTTCAGCCCTTATCCTTCGAGACCGGCTGTTAGCCTTGATTGGCGCTGGGGCATCGCTCCCCCTCCTACTCGACTTCGCGCGGCTCGTGCGCTCCTCTCGAGGGCTGGTGCTCGATGTAAGGGGCTCGCCTCTTCAGGAAGTTTGGGTTTGGGAGAGGCCTGGCTTCGAGGTTGTGGCTGGGGGTTCGTTCGAGCCCGTCGGGCTACCTAAGTGGTTGAGGGTTAGCGGGGTGGAGGCTAGGGGGAAGGTGCTGCTGTACCGCTTCGAGGCTGTTTTCAGGCACAGCGGCGTGTACAGCCTTGAGGCCCTCGTTGTTAAGGTTTCCAGCAGGCTCGGCTTTTTTGAGCTCCTGGAGGAGTTTCCCGTGGGCCTCTCCTTCCGCGTCAAGCCCGCAACGCTCTTCTGGCTACAGCAGGCTCTCGCCTTGCTCGGGATTGGGGAGGGGTTACGAGGCCGCACGCCGAGGGGCGTCTTACCTCAAGTCATCTACTCGAGGTTTATTCCGGAGGAGTACGCCGGGAGCAGGGAGTACTGGCCCGGCGATAACTTGAAGTTTATTGACTGGAAGGCTACAGCTAGGAGGCAGAAGCTGTTCGTCAAGGAGTTTCGAGAGGGGGCTGGCTCCCAACCTATGTTGACCTTCGACACACGGTGCCTCGGGCCGTACACCTGCGACGCTGTGGCTTCGGCTGTGCTCTCGCTGGCTGTGGGGCTTGCAGCGCAGGGTGTGGGTGCCTCGGGTGTTTACGATGTCGAATCGGGACGGCTACTGGCTTTCAGCTCCCCTCACGGGGTTCTCGCGTACATTGTCAACAGAGTCTTGGAGTCTAAGGTCGCGGACGAGCTGGACCTGTATGAGTTTATTGAACCCCCGACGTTTTACGAGCTACGCAGGGTTTTGAAGGAAATAGCGGGCTTAAGCCTACGGTTTGAATGCAGTAGCCTGGCGAAGGTTCTGTCGCACGGGAACATCGTGTATGCTACTGCACTCCTCCACAATACTAGCGAGGTTTTAGATCTCGCCTCCAGCGTCTCCACGCAAGGCGGGACTTTGACCCTCGTTATGCCGGCTGAGCCGTGGCTGGATGCCCGTAGCGAGGCGGTGGCCGGGGTAGTAAAAGCCAGCTTTCGAAGAATCCTTGGAAAACTTTCCTCGACAGGTGCCCGTGTTCTTCTCTGCGGGGAAGGGGCTCCGGGCATGCTGGTTGTTAAAACTTCCGCATGAGACTCTTTCAGCGCGCACTCCGGGGGTACAAGTGTTTTGCTGCAGCTAGTGATGCTTATGTGCGGCGCGTCACAGTTTGCTTGGCTGGGTTAAGGTGCAAGTGGAAGCTGGCGTCCATCGGGCTTTTCAGCAGAGTGTGTGAGGTAACGTTTAAAGGGAGAGGGCTCGTGGGAGGGTTGGGGGAAGTTCTGTGGATGGCTGATTTGGCCAGAATTGTTAGAGCTTGGGTGATCCTGATCGGGGTGTGCACGAGGGGGGAGGTCCTCAGGGTTGCCCTGCTGGTTGTTTCCCTGCCGCTTACGCTGTCCTCCATCTACCTCGTCGGCTCAGTTGCTGTGACACAAGAGGCCGCAACGATAGCTACAACGACTCTCGGCCCGGCTCAGCAGAGGCCTGGTTGCATCTGGGCTAGGATTGCCTACGCGCAGATCGGGGGTGAAGGCCTCGTACCTGTTTATCTCGTCGGGAATACCGGTGACTTCCTCAGCATGTACGGTTGCAAGGCCGCGTACGCTGTTGGGGGCGCCAGCGGCGCTCTTCTAAGCGTCGAAGCCTGGAAGAGCTTTGCTGGTCGCGATATACGCTTTTCAACACCCCTAGGGGTTTACAGTGTGGGCGTTGTGGGCTTCGTTGAATGCAGGTACCTTGGAGGGAGCTTTGCCGTCGTGAACTTCACCGTGGGCGAGGGAGGGCTGAGGCTTTGCCCTCAGCCTTTGACCCAGCTGGAGGTGGTCGGTGACCTCGGAGCCGGCTTCTCGAGACTCATGCTTCTTCTGGCACTCCTGTCACTCCTCCCCTTCGCGGTGGCCTCCCCTCTAGCCTTCTCGAGGGCTGTCGAGTCTATCTCCCGGGAGATCTCCGTGCTGAGGGGTCAGGGTTTAGGGCTCGGTGAGCTTGAGTCCGCTGTATTTCTGTCTCTCGCGAGCGTAATCCTCGTCTCATCCGCCTACGGTGTCGCCGCTGGCGTCGTGATCGCCCATGGTGCTCTCTGGGCTTTGAGGTTCTTCGGGTTTACCGTGTTCTCCAGGCCTCTCCCCCCGCCTACAGTGCTGGCGCCATTCACCATGCACGTCGTGATAACTATTCTTTCAGGCTTCCTGGTCACACGCTTCAAGGTGGGTAGGAGTGAGAGTGCTTGCTGAGGTTGCCCGCGTCTGGGGTTTCAGGCTACACGTTTTGGTGTTTCTCCAAATCCTGCTAATGGAGCTCGCAGTCATCGCCTCAGGCTCGCTTCTATTTGGGGTCTACGGGTTCTACGATAGTATCGTGGATGCCGGGAGCCCCGGGGCTGTTGTTGTGACGAGCATCTCTTTGGCACCTTTCGCCTCCGTTGTCAACGTTGGCCAGTTAAGGGAAAGGCTCAGGAGCGTTCCCGGCGTTGAGATCGAGGAGAGAGTCTACGCGCTGGTTAGGCTAAGGAACTCGACGGTAATCTTAGTGGGTCTAGGGGAGGAGGCCCTCAAGAGTGTTTCCTCATCGGCCAGCTCCGCGCGACAAGGCTGCTTGCTGATAGGGGAGGATTTAGCACGCGAGCTCGGCGTGCGCGAGGGGGTAGAGGTTCTTGTTTACTCGCCTTACACTTCCCTTCCTTACGTTCTCCGGGTCTGTGGCCTCGCCAGTGGGTGGCCCTACTCGTGGATGCTCGTCTCAGACCTTACGACTGCCCGTTTTATCCGCGGGTTTGGGTCGTCTCAGGCTTCGGTTGCCGTAATCCGCTCTGAGAGGGGGGCCGCTGCAGTGCTGGAGGCGCTCGGTTCCGGTCCCTACGGGAAGGGCGTCGGGGAGAGGGTAGTCCTGGCGGTTAGGAGTGCAGGTGGCAACTTCAGCGCGAAACTTTACTCGGCTTACGCCGGTGAGGCGCTTGACAGGCTTGGAGTCCCGGTGGAGGTTTTCCAAGCTCTGGTTGTGGCTGTGTGCGCGACGCTGGCTGTGTCTGCCTTGATGCTTGGAGGGTTTGTGCTCGCGGCGCGGGCTAGGGAGTTTGCCGTGTTAAGGTACTCTGGTGTATCCTCGAGGTCCTTGAAGGCCAGCTTGGTCGCAGTGCTACTTGCCTACGCGGCACTAGGCGGGGTTCTGGCGGGCCTTATCCTGTGCTATGCGCCTTTGGGTCTCAGGCTCTTCGGGTTCGTGGTGAGGCCTGCTCCCTCACCGATGGTCCTGGCCGCGGGCGTGGTACTTGTCTGGGGCTTCGCCTCTGCAGGCGTTTTGGGAGGGGGAGGTGTTTGAGTAAGCTGCATCACGGAGCTCTGGGATTGATTCTCTGCGCGGGCCTGCTACTCCATCTGCTCCCCTACCTTCTTACGGGTGAGCCCTTCTCGACTGACGTTTGGCCGCTGATTAGGGCGAGTGAGAGAATTGCTTCGAACTCGAGCTTGAGAATATGGGATGATCGCGCTTTCGATGGTTACAGTAACAGGTGGCCTGGCGTTATACTAGCATCTGCTACGTTCTCGCTGGTTTCAGGTGTTGGCGTCGAGCTAACCTACAGCTTCTCCCTCCTTGTGGCTTCGCTTTTGTCGTCTTCCCTGATGCTAGGTGCTTTCGCTAAGCGCATCACCGGGCGGGATGGCCTTGCTGAGGCTTTGCCTGCGGTTTGGCTGTTTTACCCGTCAGTCGCTGTTTTCGCGTCCTCTCTACTCAAGGAGGTTTACGCCTACCCGTTTCTCTTCGCTTTGCTCCTCCTTACCACTCGCGGCTCGCGCCGGGACGTGCTGGTGGCTACGGTGCTCATAGGGGCTCTGGTTCTGAGCCATCACCTGGCTTCGATTATGGCTTTCTCGCTGTTTTTGAGCTTAGCTGCAGTTTGCACAGGCTTGAAAGCTATTGGCTACTACAGGAAGCCGTGTCCTATTAGACCGGTTAGGAGCATTGTGCTGGGGCTTTTAACAGGGGGGTTTTTCCTTCTGTACTACACGGCTTACGGTGGTGCAGGGTTACGGTTGAGGCTGGGGTTCGCAGACGCAGCTATGCTCGCTCTATACGCCTGCTACCTCACGCTGGGCGTTGTAGTGTACTTGAGGTTCTCGAGGGTTGGCTACGTCGAGGGGCTTGTTGGCGTGTTGGTGCTTCTACTTTTACTGTTCTCATCGCGGACGCCCGCTGTTGTAGGGCTCAGTGTAAACTACGGGGAGCTGTTACCCTATGTGGCGCCTGCTTTCGCTCCCTTCCTTTTCCTGGTTTCGAGGAAGCTCCCGCGCAGAGAGCTGCTGGCGGCGGTGTATGCTCTCTCCCTTCCGCCGAGCGTTTTCTCCCTCTACGTGCTATTCGCCAAGCCCGAGCTTGCTTCCGTGCTTCACAGGTTTTTGAACTACTTCTCTCTCCCGGCAGGGTTGCTCGCATGCGTGCTGTCCAGTGCCGGGAGGCGAGTTATCAGGGTTAGTGTGGCTCTCTCGCTGCTTCTACTAGCTCTCTCAGCCTTCAGCCTTGTCACGCTCTCAAGCTTCGGGGACGGCCCCGCCTTCTACTGGCGTTACAGTGAAGCAGAAGTTGAAAGCCTCAAGGGGGTGTTGGGGCTTGTGAAGGGTGGTGTCCTGGGCGGCGACGATAAGGTTAGCTACTTCTGCACAAGCGTCTTGAGAGTTGATACCGGCAGTGTTCTAGCTTACTCTTACGCAGGTAGAGCACTCCCGACCGGGGTCCCATCAGTGGTCCTGAGGGATTACTTTTCCAAAGGCTATGTGAGTGGTTTGAGTGTTTACCCTGTGGAACCTTTCCTCTCTTCACTGCCCAGGTTTAGCAGGCTCTTTGACTCAGATGAGGTGTTTGTCGTTGCGGGAGGCTAGGATCGTGCTTGGCTTAGAGAACGTTTCGAAGTCTCTTGGCAATACCAGAGTGCTCGACGGGGCCAGCCTGAGCGTCAAAGCAGGGGAGTTTGTCGTCGTCAGGGGGCGAAGCGGGGTGGGAAAATCCACTCTTGCACGGATAGCGGCCCTCATCCTTAAGCCGGACTCAGGGCGCGTGGTGTTTAACGGTGTCGATGTTACAGGTTTTGATGATGGGAGGCTTTCTAGAGTCAGGCTGAGCTATATCGGCTACGTTGACCAGTACTTCTCGCTCATAGACTCCTATACGGTCTACGAGAACGTGGAGCTTCCTTTGAGGATCATGGGCTTACCTCCGGGTGAGAGGCGCGTACGCGTAGAAAACTCTTTAAGGCTCCTGGGGATCGAGAGCCTGTCGGACTCCCTGCCTAGCGAGCTCAGCGGGGGGCAGAGGCAGAGAGTTGCCGTGGCGAGAGCCATCGCTAAGAGGCCTTTGCTACTCGTCGCGGATGAGCCCACATCCAACCTCGATAACTACTCAGAGGCACTGGTGGTTTCGCTGTTTAGAAGACTCTCAGCCGAAATCGGGGTGGCCGTGCTCATGACTACAACCGACCTTGTTACGAGCTTCCCGTCGGACAGAGACCTTATGCTTCTAGATGGCAGGATTGTTGATAGGGAGGCAGTAAAGAAATATTAGACTGGTTTTTAACCGAGTGGGTGTGTTTACCTTGCGCGGCGCTCTCTGGCTTACCTTCATGCTACTCGTAATCTCCGTAGCGCCGGCATTCTGCGACCCTCTGGATGACAGGGTTTCACCCATCATCAAGGATCTCGAGTACCTTAGCAGCAGGGGGGTTGACGTCTCGAACTTGACGAGGGGCCTCGACGCGGCGATTAAGCTCTACGAGGCGAACCGGACGAGCGAGGCTATGAGCCTCCTCGACAACATCTCGTCTGAGGTGCAGTCCCTGAAGGCCGCCGCGGAGGAGGTGTACCTCAGTAAGGCCGTGGCCAGGTACTCGCTGGCAGCGCTCGTGCTCTCCCTCCCCCTCGTCGCCTACCTCGCGATCCCGCGGGTGTACGTGTACGTTTGGTTCATGCTCCACCGCGGCTGGCTTGTCGAGAAGAGGAGGGGTGGTGGGGAGTGATACTGGACGAGGAGGTCTTCGCCGTGATACTGGCCGTCGTTACGGTGGCCTCGGTTTTCGCCGCGGCCCAGCTTCTGCGCCCGGAGGTTCAGGAGCCCTTCACGGCGCTGGGGCTGCTCGACGCCCAGTGCAGGATAGGGGACTATCCCAGGAGGGTTATCCCGGGCCAGCCCACAGACCTCTGCGTCTTCGTGTACAACCACGAGGGCAGGCCGATCTACTACAAGGTCGTCTTCAGGGTGGGGACCAACGGAACCATCCCCTCTAACTCGACGCCCTCCCCTGAGCTGCCCATCGCCGAGTGGAGGGGCGCGCTTGCCCACGGCGAGAACGCTACCTTCAGAGTGTCCGTGGCCGTGCCCCAGGGCTTCAACGGGAGCAGGGCGGCCCTGATCTTCGAGCTTTGGGTGTACAACGCGACTGAGGGCGGTTGGGTGTACACGGGCAGGTGGACTCACCTCTACGTGGATGTCGTCAGGCCGGGTGTTTAGCGTGGCTACGCTCGAGGAGTACGCGTCTTCCAGGTCTCGCGGGAAGCTGAGTTACAGGGTGCTCAGGGAGGTCTACGAGGAGGTCTCCCGGGGGGCCGTGGAGCTCGTGGACCCCTCCCCGCCGCTGGGCCTGGCGGGGTACCTGGCTAGGCTCGACTACAGCCTGTGGTTCTGGTCAACCTTGACGCTCTCCTCCGCGACACTGCTTCTAGTGTACTTCAGCTGGGCCCACCCCGCGCTCACCGTTCTCAGGTACGTTTTCGGCTCGCTCTTCGTCCTCTACCTGCCTGGTTACGTGCTCGTCGAGGCCCTCTACCCGTCGGAGCGCGAGCTCAGCCCGTTGGAGCGCCTCGCCCTGTCCATCGGTCTCTCGCTGGCCGTGGTGCCCCTGCTGGGGCTGCTGCTGAACTACACCCCGTGGGGGATAAGGCTGACGCCTGTAGCCCTCACCCTCTATGCGTTCACAGCTTCGGTCGGCGTGCTCGCCGCCTACAGGAAGTCGGTTGTTGTTCGGCTCGAGGCAGAGCTCGTCAAGCGTAAAAATAAATTGAGGCAGAAGTAGTTTATTGGTCGAGAGTCGAGATGCCGTCCAGCGTCGATGTCACAGCGATTGTGCCGACGCTCGATGAGGAGGAGGGCATCGGGCTCGTAATAGACGAGCTCAGGGCCAACGGCGTCGATAAGATAGTCGTCGTGGACGGGGGCTCGAGGGACAGGACGCGAGAGATAGCGTCCTCGAAGGGGGCTAGGGTTGTGATGCAGGAGGGCAGGGGGAAGGCCCTCGCGGTCAAGACGGGTTTGAGGTTCGTCGAGACCCCCTGGGTGCTAGTGATAGACGGGGACCACACCTACGACGCGTCCTACCTCGGTGCGATGCTCAGCGCCGCGGAGGGCTACGACGAGGTTATAGGGGCGAGGCTGATAGGCAGGGAGAACATACCCCTCCTCAACCGCTTCGGGAACTGGGTTATCACGAAAACCTTCAACATCCTGTTCGGCACGAGGCTGTCAGACGTATGCTCGGGCATGTACCTCGTGCGGGCGGACGTGCTCAGGGAGGTCTGGTTCGAGGGGAGGAGCTTCAGCATCGAGGTCGAGGTCGCCGCTCACGTCGCCAGCACGTCCCGCAGGATCACAGAGGTCCCAGTCCGCTACCGGAAGCGCAAAGGAAAGCCTAAGCTGGGCATGCGCCACGGGCTCCAGATCATGCTCGACGCGGTGAGGCTCGCCTGGCGCTACAACCCGACAGTCGTCGTCTTCGCCCTGGGCTCCGTGCCGCTGCTGCCGGGGGTTCCGATACTCCTCTGGGTGTTCTACGAGTACGTCTTCCGGAGGGTCGAGCACTTCGTCTGGGCGATCATCTCGCTCCAACTCGTGAGCGTGGGCTTCGTCTCGATGCTTCTCGCGATAGTGTCCCTCTACCTCAAGCGAATGGAGTACAGGCTGACGGAGAGGATCGAGAAAGCAGTTCGGCAACGCCCAAAATGACCCCTTTGAGAGCTTCGTATCAGGGTCCATGCGTGTCAGTGAGGCAGTTTAAAGCCTTTGAGGAGTGGGCTGGGCGTCCTGCTCCTTAGACGTCTACCTGCAGGGGAGGGGTTTAGCCGCGGGGTGGAAGTCAGCGGGATTTTAGAAGCATACTACTGAGCGTTAGGCTACAGGGCTAATTGAGTACATTTTGAGGTACCGTTGGATGCGTGATGCCCAACGTGTACCTCACGAGCACCCTCTCGTAGGCTCCTGATGTGTTCCCGCGCGAGCCCCTACGTCTCCTCGGCTTCACGAGGACTTGCGGCGTCGCTGAGTGGCTCCACAACCGCCGCCTGTTATAGTCGCGCATGGGATGCTTAGGACCATTGTCTTCAATGGTGCTGAGCTTCGGAGGGGACAAATGAGATGCAGAGAAATCACTGCCTTTACTTAGCCCTAGTGACTTGTTACAATACGGAATATGCTTGTCGAGCAAGTTTTCAAAAATATCAATTGATTGGAAGATGCCATTTCAGGAGTATTTGTTGCTGATACAGAGCTTACTTACAAGTTTTAGCCGGAGACAGCTATTTAATAGGGGCTTGTAACCGTGTAAGCAGAATGGGGAAGTACACGTTTTAACTGACCCTCTGAGTCCATGTGCATGATCCTTCCGCTAAGCACTGAATCCGATGACCAGCCCAAAACTTTCTCTTTGGCACTTTTAAAGACTAACTCAGCTTAAGGTTTTAGGCACTCTTCGTGGGGAAAACTCTCTAGGAAGCTATGGACGTTATTCTTAGTCAATCACTCTGGCAGTATTACTTTACAGCGTAAATTGCACACGCCTATTTCACGGATTTTTTACTAGTTCTCTTAACATGAAGAGGATGTACCTTCTCTGAAATGTAGAGACAAACTTGCTAAGATCGTGGTATTTCTCCACATCTGAAGACAAGTAACCTTTTAGCATAGCGAAACCAATGCGAGGTGAACGCAAAGAGAGTAAGGCAACTCTACCCAGAACATACAAAGGATCATAGTTAAGCGCTCTCATACCTTTCCCCCAGTAGTAGGCTTTTCTTGAAGAAAATTGCGTCCTTCGTTGTAGCTTGAACCTCACGTCGGGATAAACCGCAACCGTCTTGCCCTGAGAGAGCGCCTTAAACACCACATATGCCTCAAAACCGTAGTTTTCCGGGTACTTGAAACCGATAGATCTAAACCATTCAGAGTCGATAACCCTGCCAGACCCTCGAGGTGAAAACGACCTAGCCCTTTCCCCCTCAGCGACTCCAGACGCCATCACTACGCCTTCACGCTTCATCCTGCGCGTTATCTCCTCGATGTAGTGCGGGGGGTAAACGGCTTCACTACCACTAACCATCACGTACTCCACGCTCACATTCCTTAAGATATCGAACCCAGCATTGATAACCTTAGCAAGCTCTGGCCTACCGACCCAACTATCTTCATGCCTAGGCAGGTTAACCACGACGTCAGCATGTTTTGAGGCTAGTTCACCCGTTGCGTCAACGCTACCATCATTCACCACGACGATGAAGGGAGGGGAAGTCTGATTCACTAAGCTTACCAATGTGTTCTCGATGTATTTCTCCTCATCACGAGCAGGTATAACCACTCCACACAATCGCTTCATCCGATCTTCCTCAGCGTGGTTTTTAAGGCATTTGCTATATATTCAAAATCGGAATATTCCAAATCGGAGTAGAGAGGAAGCGTTAGCGTTGTAGTTCTTAGTTCCTCCGATACCTTAAGTGAACCTAGATTGCTGTAATTGCTAAAGCTTGGCTCCAAGTGGAGAGCATATGTTCCAATTTGGGATTCAATCCCATACTCCTCCCTCAAGCTTCGCATAATGTGATGCTGGTAAGAGGCGTACTTTCTGGGAAGTTTGACAACGAAGGATTGGTAAGTGCATCTACTATCGTTGTCCTCTTCAATAATATGTAGAAAAGGCATTAAGTCTTTTAAAATTTTAATATATATCTTTGCTATTTTTCTGCGTTTCTCGATAATTTCTTCTATTTTTCGTAGCTGAATTAAACCTATTGCTGCCAAGATATCTGGCATCCTGAAATTAAGTGAGTGTTCGACAAACCTTCCAGATTTATCTCGCCCGTGATCTCTTAATATAAGTAACTTCTCATATAATTCTTCGTCATTAGTAACGATCATGCCTCCTTCTCCCGTAGTCAGAAGCTTTCGAGGATGGAAGCTATAACACCCTACATGCCCGAATGTGCCTGCATGCCTTTGCTTGCGCAAGCTTCCAAGGGCTGTTGCTGCATCTTCAATTAAGTATAGGTCTTTCTCTTTCACAAAATCTAGAAATGTCTGCAAATCAAGTGGGTATCCAAATGGATGAACAACTATTATACCACTAGTATTTTGGGGGAGGTTTTCCTTCACTAGATTGAAGTCTATCCCGTAGTTTTTGGGATCAACGTCTACCAATACGGGTTCTAGCCCAGCCTCTATCGCAGCATTAGCGGTAGCGGGAAAGGTAAAATCAGGGACAAGAATTTTATTGCGCAATTTGAGAGCCTTTAATGACAAATATAAAGCAGTTGTACATGACGTGACAGCAACAGCATATCTGGCTCCAACGTATTTAGCGAATTCACGCTCGAATAATTCAACGTAGGGACCTTGAGTTAGCCATCCAGACTTGAAAACCTTTCTTACCTCCAGTAACTCTTCTTCACCCAATTCTGGTTTGATTAGAGGGTATTTTATCATAGGATTAAACACCTACGTGACATTGTACACTTCCTTATAAAATCTTATAGCGTCTTTAATAGCGTCCTCCAAACTTCTCTTCGGTTGAAAGCCTAAGAGCCTTCTCGCTTTGCCAATATCCGCGCAGTGCCTCCGTACATCTCCGGGACGAGGCGGTTTGTGAATTATTTTTCCCGTGTAGCCTAATAGTTTAGCTATCATGTAAATAAGGTCTTTAATACGAGTTTCTCTCCCCGAAGCGATGTTTATAGCCTCTCCTTTCAGCCTATCACATTTCGCAATGGATATTGCGGCTTCGCATGTATCTTCAACATGTATGAAATCGCGTGTCTGCAACCCATCGCCATAGATTTCTGGTGGCTTGCCTTCCAGAATTCTCCTTATAGTCCTAGGAATTACAGCTGAGTAGGAAAAATCGTTTTGTGCAGGTCCCACATTGTTAAAAGGTCGAATTATTCTCACATCGATGCCATAAGTCATGTAGTATGATAAAAGCAGTAGATCCTGGGATGCTTTACTTGCACCATAGGCTGTAGAAGGCTCCAGAGGGTGGTTTTCATCCATCGGAACGTATTTTGCTGAGCCGTAAACTTCCGACGAAGAGAAATGAATTAGTGTACTGTAGTAGTCCCTTCTCAGCAACTCTGCGAACACTGATGCTATCCGCACATTTGTGTCGTATACAAGTTTGGGTTGTTTAAGCGATACTGGAAGTGGTAATATCGCTAGGTTAAAAACTAAATCGATATGTTCACTCCTTATTATTTCTGCCATTTTTGCGTAATCTGAAGCATCAGCTATTATCAACTTGTATCTTTCGGCTGGAAGGCTTTTCAGTATCTCTAATCCCCACTGGTTTCCACCCATTTTCTTTAGGATGAGATTATCAACTATTATAATTTTTTTACAGCTATGTTCGATCAATTTTTTAACTAGGTTACTACCGATGAAGCCCGCTCCTCCTGTAACCAAAATCGTTTGGTCGACTAAGTATTTTTCCTTATCGGAACACATTTTCCATCCCTTCTGTAAATACTCCACGCAGGTACACTCTGCGACACAACTGCATATGCTTGTATGATTGAGTGATCACCTATTATAATTTCTCCGTTTCTTTTAGGAACTATTACTGCCCCATGTCCAATGTGTACATTCTCTCCTATCACAACTTTTGAAACTATTTTTTCACCGATCCCGATATCTCTCAACATCGTGTTGTGCGTATAAATAGCCGCGAAGCTAGCGACGACGGAGTTTTTACCGATCACTATTGGAGCATTTAAGCCTTCCAGCAGACAATAATATCCAATCCAACTATTCTCTCCGATCTCGACATTTCCCAATATTATCGTTCCAGCACCCACGAACCTAGCTTTTACGTTGCTCTTTCCGCTCATTTTCTCACTTTTTTCAGGAAAATACTGTGGGCGATATAATTATTATTGGCGCTCTAGAGTTGCCCTAGTATACGATCGTATATGTTGATCAACATGTTTATTCTGCGTTCGAGGCTGAAATTCCTTTCAACATACATGCGAGCATTTTTTCCCATCTGCCTCCTTAATTCCGGGTCGCCTAACAGTAAAGCTATATTGTCTGCTAACGCCTCAATATCGTATGGCTCAACTAGGTACCCAGAGAGCTTATCTGCAATCTTAACCTGACCAGTGCGAAATCCTATCACCGGTTTACCGCAAGCCATAGCCTCGAGTGCAGCATAACCTTGCCCGAAAATAGTCGGATCTACCACAATATCACTAGCGGCATAGAAAAAGGGCATCAGGCTCCTGGGCACTTGACCCACGAATCTCACGTTTCTTTCTATGCCGAGATTATTTGTTAGACTCTTTAAATAAGACAGGAGAGGACCGTCACCTAAGATTAGGAATATAGTGTTGGGATGTTCCTTAACTACCTTAGAGGCGGCCCTTATGAGTAATTCTACTCCGTAAATTCGGTGAAGGTGTTTTGGAAATAAGACAATATTTTGATCCTCTTGTATACCGAGTACACGCCTCACAACGCTACCGTTAATGCTAGGATGGAAACGGGAAGTATCGATTCCAGGTGGTAAATAAAATACTTTCTGCCTCTCATGATCACCGATAAGTTTTATCACAGTCCAATAATGGTTTAAAGCGCTTGCAATTATCGCATCTGCATTAGAAAGTGCTTCCCGAACTAGATCGGCTGTCCGTCGCGACGTAAGTGCACCATAGCCACTATCAGGATCTGCTTGTACATCACGCCCCCATACTGAGATAACTAAGGGCCTTTTTGTCTCTCTTTTAGCTAGCAAGCCGACAAAACCTTCGGGATAAGCAAAGTGCGCATGTATAATCGTAGCGTTAGTTCTCCGGATAATAGTTGTAACACGAGATGCATACAAATTCTCCCAGTAGATTAAGTAAATTTTCCTGAGTAGAGAGGGTGCTGGATATTTAGGCAAGTTTTTAATAACCATCCTAAAGGCATCTAACGAGATGTAACCACCGAGATTATGAAAATGAATGCCATAGGATACTTCATAGCTATGGTCGAAGAGCGATGATCTCACTACATGGACTGTTAAGCCTTTCTTTGCAAGCATGAATGCTTCATCAAATATAAACGCTCGCGACATTTCTCTAGGCGTTGTTCCGACAGGACCTGCTACTACCACGAGCTTGATGCTTTTATTGTGGCAGCTCACGTTACCCCTCTACCGCAATAAAGGAAAGCTTAAAAAGGTTTCAGAAATAATGCTCATCTAGCCTGCACATGATCTTGCTAAGGCATGACGTCGACACCATTTGGGGGTTACGAAAGGGTGTGCCCATAGTTTCGAGGCTAGAGGACAGGTTCGACGTTCGAAGCACCTTTTTTGTGAGGGCTAGGGTTCCGAAAAGCGAGTCGGACTGGAGGATGCTTTTGGAGCTTCAGGGCTCTGGGTGGGAAATAGGGTTGCATCTGGATAACACCGACGGCAGGGAGAGCCTCCCTCCCCCGGAGTGGGAGTTGAGCGTGCTGCGTGAACACGGGTTGGTTGTCAACGGCGTGACTCCTCATGGAGCGGTTATCGGTTGGAACAATCCTCCTGTGAACTGGCTTGTTATGGATAGGCTTGGCTTAAGGTACATGGAGGGGTACGGGGACCCTCCTAGCACGGTGAAGACATTGGTTATTAACACGCACCTCAGCCTCGACTTGCACTACATCAAACGCTACGGGGTTGAGAAAGGGTACAGGTTTTTCAAGAGTGACTTAGAGAGGAGACTTAATGTCGATGGTTATGCTTCAGTTTTGACGCACCCGGAGTGGTTTGTGCGGTCTGTTGGGGTGCAGGGTTCCGGTGTTTACGCTAAGGCCGCGAAGCTTGCTATGACCTTGCTTGGGTTGCGCAAGCTTACACGTGTGTACGAGCTCTTCCTCAGCGAGTACAGCAGCTTTTGCATGAGATACATTGATTGGGTGATGAAGCATGCTCAAAGTTAGAGTGATCCGCGCGCCTAATGAGTGGCTTGAGGACTTCAACTTCTCTGAGGAATACCTAGCTTGGGTGGACGGCGATGTCTTTACTTGGTGGCAGAGGTACCCGGACGTCGTGCCCCGCTACAGGTACCCCATGGTCTGGGATAATATGGCTGTGTGCGAGTTTGAAAGCTTTGACGACTGGTGGAAGAAGGTAGGCAAGAAAACCAGGAATACTGTCAGGAAGGCTGAGAAGAGGGGCGTTGAGGTCAGAGTCGTGAAACCTGATCGCGATTTCTTCCTGGGAGTCACGCGCATCTATAACGAAACGCCTATTCGGCAGGGCAAGTACTTTCGGCACTACGGCGTAACTTTTAGAGAGGTTCTTGAGGGCTACAAGAGGTGGCTGGATGAAAGGAATGTCTATATAGGTGCGTATTGGCGGGGTGAGCTGATAGGGTTTGTACATCTAGTTATGACAGATAAGTATTGGCTAATGAATCAGATCCTGAGCTACGTTAAGCACAGGGATAAGACGCCGAATTACGCGCTTGTAGCTGAGGCTGTAAGGTACTGCTCCCGCACACCCTTAAAAAGAATAGTATATGGCAGGATGCAGAGCGGAGATCTAGGGAGGTTTAAAATGAATGTCGGCTTTGAAAAGAAGCTTGTTCCACGTTATTTCATCCCCCTTTCGAGGAAGGGACAGCTTTTCATCAAGCTAAGACTTTATAAGCTTCCATACGTGCTTTTGGACAGCACTCCAGAGTCTCTAAAACCGGTAATTAGACCTTTATCGAAACTCATCTTCTCCGACAGATTCTCGCTCTGAAAATAAACGCATCTAAATGCAGCAGATGAATTAACGGAGGCCTGAAATTTGAAAAGCAGATTCACTCGAATCGCGGTTTTGAGGAAACAAATGAAAGCACTTTCTGTTGCTCGCAATCTGCGGCTGTCTGCCACGAGGCTATGGTTTGAGGTTCCCTATGCTTTACGAGTGATGACAAAGCAGGAGCAACAAACTTCAATGAGGCGAGAACTAAAAGCTATTCGTGGTCTTTGACTTCGAAGAGGTTGGTCTCGCGCTTCAAGAGGGGCTTGCGGAGGCACGTGAATGATCCGCCGGCTACTGTCAGGGTGAACGCAATCCTGCCGAGGTGAGCTCGCGTACCCGTGGGTGCTTGAGGCGCTGTCGAGGTACGAGCTCGTGGACATGGCGACTGCATACAGGATGGTTGCCTCGGGCGAGATCTGACGCCGGGAAACACCCGTAGGCTTGAGCCGGGCTCCGGTGCCTCTTTTCGTGCTTCGAGCTTCACTTCTGCTGCCTCTGCTCCTTCATCCTCTTGTAGGCTAGGCCGAGCATCATCGAGGCGTATATGTGCAGCTTCCAGGCTTCGGGGTGCTCCCCGTACTCCCTCACGGCCTTCCTGGCCAGCTCCAGCAGCTCCTGGGCTTCCTCGAGGCTCAGCTCCTCCTTCTCGCTCTTGTCTAGGAGGTCGGCGAGCCTCTTCCACTCCTCCCGGGTGAAGGGGTTCGAGACGGCGAGCCTCATCAGGTTCCTCGCCTCGACCAAGGCTACGCGGGCGGCCTCGGGCTTCAGCACGCCCTCGGAGACGAAGTAGGATGCGAGGAACTCCTGGTAGCTCACGAAGGCGTCGGCCAGCCTCTCGAGCTTCCTGCCCACCATTGCTTCGAGCCCCGAGATCCTCTCGGCGAGCTCTGAGGTTCTACTGTCGAGCTTCTCATCAAGCCTCTTCAGCTCCCTCTCGACGCCGTCGAGCCGTTTTTCGACGGCCTCAAACCTTCGGTCTACATCGGTGAACCTCTCGTCTATTTGCTCGAATCTTTTCTCGATATTGGCGAACTTCAGATCTATTTCCCGGAATTTGCCTCCCAGCCAGTAGGCTAGGGCGATGATCGTCGCGAGCCCTCCTACCCCTCCGATGGCCGAGAGCACGCTGAGGATATCCACGGCTCTCCTACCAGCTATTCGCGTTTAAAGTATTTATACCCTTGCGCACCTTACCTTTCTCCCCGTGTTAGCTTTATTTCCCTGAGATATAACTGCTTGCGAGGGATTCAAGAGCTCTCGCGCTAGGTTCGAACATGCCCAGTCAGTTACACTTACCTGCTTCAACCCCTGGCAGCTCGACCTTGCAGGCATTCTTCAGCTCATACTTTGTTGCAGTGAGAAGCTGTGAAGCTCACGAACTCTGCGAAGATCTCCCAGATCCTCCCTTTCAGGGCTTGGGCATCCAGGCACCTAGAGCGCGGATCGGGCGTTGTTGGCGACCCGGAGTGTGGTGCGGTTAACTTTATCTTGGTAGGGTTTGGAGTCAGGCTTGGTCTTGATGGGCTACAGGGTTGTCGTCGCATCGATTGCCTCGCGTAAGGCGCTCGCGATCGCGCGGTCCCTGAGGGCGGCTCTTGGGGCTGAGGTTGTGGGTGTGTCCCACAGGAGGCACCCCTTCGCCTACTCGCGGCTTTTCGACAGGGTTGTGGTGCTGGAGGGCGCGTCGCGTGGCGGGGCTGAGTGGGGGCTTGCGGTGCTCGAGGCTGCTGAGGGGGTTGGGGGCGACGCGGTGGTGCCTGTGGACTTCCTGGACGTCCTCTCGCTCTCGCGGGTTAAGGGGCGCGGGCGGGTCGCTGTTATCGCTCCGGACTACGGGCAGGTCGTGGCCGCGTCGAGCAAGGCGGGGCTCGCGGAGCTACTGGGAGAGAGCCTCGTGCCCGCTTCGGTGGTCGTCGGGGACGGCTCGGGGGCTGGGGCTACCTACAGGCTTAGGCCGCCGCTCGTGGTGAAGGGCTTGAGCGACGCGGCTAGCCCGGAGTTCTTCCCGGACGTGGAGGGGGCCGTGGAGGCAGCGGCGGCGAGGGCCCCGTGCCTGGTTCAGGAGTACGTGCCGGGGAGGGGGAGGGGGTACGAGGCGGTCGCCTTTGAGGGGGAGCCTCTGCTCGAGTTCACGCATGAGAGGGTTGTCGAGTACGATCCCGGGGGCGGTGCGAGCCTGGGGGCAAGGGGGCCTGTCCTGGACCCTAGGCTCTACGAGGTCGGCAGGACAGTGCTATCGAGGCTCCGTTGGACCGGGCCGCTGATGGTTGAGGTCAAGTGGGTGCCCGCCGAGGAGAGGTACTTAGTGGTGGAGCTGAACCCGAAGTTCTGGGGTAGCCTGGACCTCCCTGTCTCGCTCGGCTATCACTTCCCGGCGGTTCTGGTGAAGGCGGCGCTGGAGGGGGTTGACTCGGCTCGGGCGTTCGCGAGGGGGCTGAGGGTCGGGGCTGGTGAGTTCTACTGGGTTCTGGACGGTTTCAGGTACGCGGCCAAGCTGCCCGGGACGTGGCTCCGCATGGCCTTGAGGGCTAGGCGGAGCGACGTGAGCTTCTCGGATCCGGCTAGGGTCGCGGCCCAGCTGGCTGTGGCTGTGGGGAGGCTCGGGGCGGAGCGGGAGGACTGGCTGCGCTCCCTTGAGAGGGACTACGCCAAGCTGAGGCGATTCTACGGGCGCCTCGCGGATGCCGGGAGGCCGCTCATAATCCTCGATTTCGACGGGGTGATCGTGAGGCTTGGTGTCGACTGGAGGCGAGCTTACAGGGCGCTGGAGGGGCGCGGCTTCAGGAGGCCCTGGGAGAGCGTGACGGGGATGCTGCGGAGGCTCTGGATGGAGGACAGGAGTAGGTTCGAGGAGGCGTCGCGTCTACTGCAGAGCTTCGAGGAGAGGGCACCGGCGGAGCGCCTGCTGGGCGGCGGGGACCTAGAGGGACTTGAGCTCTGCGTCGCCAGCATGCAGCCCGTCTCCGTGCTGAGGAGGCACCTGGGCGGCGTCAGGCTCTACGGCCGGGACAGCGGCTACGGGCCGTTTAAGTCCGAGATGTTCAGGGCCTGCGTGGAGGAGCTGGGGTGGCGTGGGCCCGTGGTGGTGCTGGACGATGACCTGTACAACTGCGTGACGGCGCTGAGGATGGGCTTCTACCCCGTCAGGGTGGTTAGCGACGCGTACAGGGCGGTGGAGGCGCTTAGGGTCGGCATCCTCCCCGTGGGCATCGAGGATCTGAGGGGCTTCCTCGGGTTGCTCAGGCGGCTCCAGGCTCGACCCGGGTAAAGGCCTCGCCCCGTCTACTTAACGCTTCTTGTAGCAGTGCTATGGGATTACTTTAATGCCTTTTACGTGCTTGAAGTCTTCGTCGAATGTTGCTATGGTAGACACGCTGAGCCGGGATGCTACGGCAACGTGCATCGCATCTGCCGGTAGCAGGCCGTACTTTTCCACGTAGCGTGTGCTAACAAGCCAGTCGGTGTGTAGGATAGGCTCCACTCTTAAACCTCCTTCTGACAGCTTCTCGATGTACCTCGATAGCTCTTCCAGGACAGTGAAGCACTTCGCTCTTAGAGCTTCGTCCTCCCTGAGGGCTTGCCTGATCCTCCAAACGTTCGCGGTGCCTAGAAGGTAGCTAGCCTGAGCAAGGAGGAGTTTAAAGGAAACCTCCTCTAGCACTAGCGGCGTGATGTAGGCCTTAAGCCCGCCGGATTCAACCGCTTCCAGTATCTCCTGGGCCTCCTCGGCGCCTGGCTCGTCGAGTAGCAGCTTGAGGAACACGGATGAATCTAGGAAAATCTTCAACCTTTAAACACCGAGTATGCTTCTTCCAGCTCCTCGTAGGAGAGCCTGCTCTTTACGAGCCCTCTCATCCGTGAGGTCATGGAGGGCCCATGAGGGGTTGCGAAAGACTCCATGGCTCTGCGTAGGGCTTCGCTCGTTGTCATGCCTAGTCTTCGAGCCTTTTCCGCAAACCTTCTGAGTAGCTCCTCGTCGACCCTAACGTAGAGGCCTCTCTTCCCCACGTTTATCACCGTGTATACATCCGGGCCTAAGTGTATATACACTTTACGATTGACCGCGCATAAATCGATCTCATAAGAAAGGTCCTGAATATTCCCGAGTGCGTTGAACATCGTGGTATTTCCCAGTACCGCTGTCATGCTGTAGGGCGCTAGCTTGAACTAGCATAGCTAACGCGTTATGGGAGTTTTGGTGAGTGATTCTAGCAAAATTGATAATAAGGCTTGCGGGCTAAATTGCAGCATGGGTACCGGTGGTTTGAGCGGAAAGGGTGTAAAGGTGAGCTTGAGCGAGCACATCCTCGAGTTGCTGATTGAGGGTAAGGTGAGGGTGGCCAGGGGTAGGAGGCTGAAGCTGGGGAAGTACAGAATAGTCGGGAGGTACGCGAGGGTGCGGAGACTTGGCTCCTCCTTATCGCCCCCTGCTGGCCCCCTTGAAGTCGTCGTCATCCTTCTTCAGCCTCGGGGTCGCCCCACGGGGGCGTCGCATCGCCCTCTTCGGGCCTGCCCCTAGCGGGGCTTCCGGGGAGGAGCGTCCGGCGGCCGCCGCGATGCGCGGCGGCCAACCGCGGGCCGGGGCCTCTAGCCGCCCTGTGGTCGCTGGAGGCCGTAGCGCTTCGCCAGCTTCCCTGCCAGCTCCTCGACCTCGCTTTCCCCTATGAACAGCTTCAGCGCGTGCAGGGCTGGAACGCTGTCCCTCTCAAAGGCCCTGCCGCAGCCCGTGCAGCGCATCACCCTCGTCCTGCCCCTCTTCTCTGCCTCCTCCAGCTTGCTCCCGCAGAGCGGGCAGCGCTTCGAAGGTAGTGTTCTCTCGATTACTGGGATGCCGTGGAATCCCAAGGCGTTCTCCAGCCTCCCCGCGAAGCTCCTCAGTGTTCGCTGTAAGCCGTTGTTGCGGAGCGACTCGTCGAATGGGACGTCGATGAACACTATCGCCCTCTTTCCCCTGAGCTCCTTAGCCACCTCCGCCACAGCTCTGAGCACTGCGGCCCTGCGGCGCCTGTGTGCTTTTTTCAGCGCGCAACGGGCAGTGGCCCAGGCGCCGGGGCTCCTGGACTTAGCCGCGGCTCGCTGGAGCTCCTTGATCCTCCTCCAGTTCACCTCAGGCACCTTGAACCTGCGGATCCTGAAGCCACCGTCGCTGAGGTCGTACACAAAGAGAAGGAAGCCGTGGCTGCTGTTCACGTCGACTGCAGCGATCACTTCGAGGTTTTCGAGCAGCTCCTCCACGCTCAGGCTGTGCGAGCAGTGGAGCACGACGTTTATCTCTCCATCTCCCTTGATGGTGACGTACCTAGTCAGCCTGCCGCCGCTGTCACGGCAGGCCTCCTCCTGCCTGTGAAGCCACTCCAAGCCGCGCTCGGGCAGAGGAATACTGCAGGTTCTCCTGTAAACCCTGACGACCAGCTCATTTTCCCGAAGGTCTGCTCCCTGTTGCCTCAGCGTCCACGACAGCAACGGGAACCTTATGTAGCTTTTCCTCTTCGGCACCCTCGGCTACACGACCTTGCCGAACGCGTCCCTGTAAGCCCACGGAACAGCCCTCCAAGCCTCCTCCAGCTCCTCGCCGTTGAGGCCGAGCAGCCTCCGCCAGAACCTCAGCGAGGCCTTGGGCTGGTAGACTCGCTCGATGAAATCTTTGAGCTCTTTGGGTAGCATCGCACTGAACCTCAGCACTCTGAAGTAGCAATGCTACTTTTTAGTTTTTCCCTGTTTTCTTCCCGTGTTCGACTCGTGTCTTCCCTCGATTCCAGTGGAGTTGGCGGGGTTGAGGCGGAGATATTCGATCACCGCTTGCAAAGCTCAAGCTCTTAGCCGGCACAGCTGTGTGAGCGCTCATAACCTCCATCCCCGCCCGTAGTTGTGATGGTCGAGGTCAGCGGGGAGGTCTGGGACTGCGTCGCTAGGTGGCTCGGGCTGACCGGCCTCGCTAGGACGCTGTGGCGCCTGAGGTAGTCTAAACCGCCCAGCAGGGCCTTCGGCACGAGTAACACGAGGTAACAGCAAACGCCCTAGAGAGGCTCCGCTCAGCTGGCCTCGTGAGGGAGGCCGTCGCCGGCAACGTCCGCTACCTCTACTTCACCGAGAGGGCCTGTAGCCCCTCTTGCTGCTCGGCTACGGCGCCGAGGAGCTAGTGTGCGGTGAAGCTGCCTTGAGGTAGGGTATCACGCTTTTCTCAGCCTCCTCGATGTCCTTGTGAGTGTCGATGCTCTTCCACGCTACGCTGTCGTACTTCACGGCTCTGAGAAGCCCCTCCCTAGCCACCCTCGGGAAAGCCTCCCTCTCGATGTCCCCCCTCTCCGGCAGGTACTCGAAGACCCTCGGCGTGAAGGCGTACACCCCGGCGTTGATCCAGTACTCCCTCAGCAGGGGCTTCTCCACGAAGCTCCTCGCAACCTCACCATCTGTCTCCACGACGCCGTAGGGGCTTGGGAGGGGCACGAGGGCGATGCTGCCCACAGCGCCCCTAGCCTTCTCCACGAGCCTGGAGACGTCGAGGTTCGTCAGGACGTCGCCGTTCACCACCACGAAGACGTCCTCCCCTTTCAGCAGGGGTTCAGCGTTCTTGAGCGCGCCGCCGGTGCCGAGGGGCTCTTCCTCCACGGAGTAGTACACCTTCACGCCGAGCCTGGACCCGTTCCCCACGATCTCGAGGAACTTCTCCTTAAGGTGCCCAACGCACATGATGAAGGTCGAGACACCCTGCCTCCTCAGCCACTCAACCTGCCATACGACGATAGGCCTGCCGGCAACCTCCACGAGCGGCTTAGGCCTGTCGTTCGTCAAGGGCCTCAGCCTCTTGCCGAGCCCGCCCGCCAGGATAACAGCCTTGAGCATACGAGTGGAGAGCGGCTCCCCTCAAGATAAATTTTTCCTGGATAGGCGACAAAAATATAAATTGTGCAATCGCTGAGTAAGCGTATGTCCAGAGACCAGCTCGTCGGGGCAATCCTGCTCGTAGCGTCGATAGCCGTGATCCTCGCCTACGCGTGGCTCGTCTTCCTCACACCCTGGAGCCGGCTCGTCGTGCAGATAACCCTCTTCCTAGCCGTGGCCGGCGTCTTCGGCATCCTAGCCTGGATCGGCTACACCCTCGCAACCACCCCCCCACCCAAGCCCATAGAGGAGATCGAGAAGGAGATCGAGGAAGAGCTCAAGAAGCTCGAGCAGGAGCAGAAGCAGGAATCCCAGCAATAACATCATTATTTTTCAACATAACATTATTTTACTGCAGTATAACAATGTGACTTTCAAAAATAACAATCTTATACTAGAATAAAACAATGTTGCAGAAGCACTGTATCCCCTTTGAGTAGCAATGGTGCTTTTTAGCTTTCCCTGAATTCTTCCCGTGTTCGACCCGCGCTTTCTCTTGCTCCCCCGCAGGCTTGAGAGGGGATTGAGGAGAGTGTTCGAGTGCGGGCTCTGGAGCTGTGCAGTCACAGTGGCTGTGAGAGGCTCCAGCCGGCATGCTCGCTGGGGTAGAAGGGGAGGGGAGAAAAAGGCTTTGCTGTTTTCAGCCTAGGAGCTTGATGCGGAGGTACTCAGAAAGGCTCAGGCCCCTCTCCGCGGCCTCCCTCCTCAGCCTCTCCTTCTCTGCCGGCGTCATGCGGACGCAGATAGTCTCCGAGCGCTCGAGCGCGACGCATTGGCATAGCCCCGGCGAGCACAGCATATGTGAACGCTTATAACCCTCCTCTCACGCTTAGCGGTGATGGTCGAGGTAGACAGGGAGGTCTGGGAGAGCGTCGCCAGGTGGCTCGAGCTGACCGGCTTGACGGCGACGCTTTGGAGGCTCAGGCAGCCCAGGCCCCTCAACAAGGCCTTCGCCGCGAGGAACACGAGGCACATCACCTCGGCGCTGGAGAGGCTCCGCTCAGCCGCCTCGTCAGGGAGGCGGTGATCGGCGACACTCGTTGCGTCTACCTGACGGAGAGGGCCTGCGGCCCCGTGCCGCTCGGCTGCAGCATCGAGGAGCTGGCCTGCGGCGATGCCGCTTTGAGGCTTATCAGGCGTGGAGCCTCAGCTGCCTCCGGTGCAGCATGACCGTAGCGATGTGCGTGCATATTTTTGCCTTCCTCACGTAGCCGTAAGCCCTGGAGAAGCAGTAAGCCTCCAACAAAGTGTAACATTGTTATACTTTCGGCGTAATCATCGGAATGAATATTAACCCCCTCCGCACAGGGAAACATGAAGCCCGCTGCCGCACGCGTGGCCGGTGAAGGGTGATCCGGCTTTAGCGGCACGGGCTACAGGGTGCTTCCCCGAGAAAACTGGCGCCGCACAGGGGGCGCCTGCACTCTCGGGGAAAAGATAGTGGGCGGGAGGCGTTAAGCGACTAGCATGCAGACGCCGGCCCCGG
>NDWX01000019.1 GCA_002855745.1 Thermofilum sp. NZ13
GTCATCAGGGCCTACGAGCTGGGCCTCAAGCTCATAAGCCGGAAAGCCCAGCTAGCCCTGAGGCTGGGGATGAGGAGCGCGGCGGAGGGGCTCCTCAGCCTCGCGAGGGACGCAAGGCTAGCCATCCTCGCGGGGCTAAGCTACCTCAACACACCACCACTCTACAGGCCCTCACTACCGTGAAGCTCGAAGCAGAGAGCCGCGTCTCTGGAGCCACTCCTTGGAGTGTAAATGTGGCAGTCTACCCGTCCGAAATAAACCCCTCTCGACTTCAAGGTAGGGCTCGGAGAAGAACTCGAGAAAGCTGTGAGAGACGCCATAGGTGTCCCAGCGCTCAACGACTCGCCACCATGGCTCATGAAGAAGGAGACTGGGATAGAGTGCCCGCGGAAAGGAGGCTCTTCCTGGAGAGGGTCAGGGATGCTCTGGGAGCATGAGTACAGGTACTTCAGAGCCACCGAAGCCGAGAAGTAGAAAATCCTGAGGAGCTGGGATCGCACGATACCCGAAGAGGTCAACAGAATTGTGGCTGACGCGCTGGCGGAGCTCCACTTCGCTCCTACAGGGCTTGCAGCTGTGAACCTTGTATGAAGGTGTTCCGCTGAGGAAAATTCATATCACGGGCAACACGATAGTCGACGCCGTTCATAGGTACCTAGAGAAAAGAGAATGGGGGCACCCGCAATTAAGGTATAGATCGCTATGGAAGTTTCGATTCCACCTCTTGCAGAACTTTACCCTGAGGGTGCGCTACTGGACTGTTTAGATAGTTTGAGGGGTGTGTCCGTAGCTATTGTAGGTTTCGGCAAGATGGGTTTGCTACATAGCACGATTCTCAACATGCTTGTTGATGGTATTGTGAAGTACGTTGTTGATAGGAGTTTCGTGGTTAGGTTCGGTTTCTCAAGGTTATTTAAGAAGAGCATCTTTAAGAAGAATCTCGATGAGGTTCTCGACAGCAGTGTTGATATGGTCTACATTACGACTCCCACCTACTCCCATTACCCCATGCTAAGAAATGTTTTGAGTCGGGGTGTAAGAGCTATTTTCGTTGAGAAGCCTCCTACTGCAAGCTATGAGCAGTTGAGGAGCCTCGTCGACTTGGCGAGGGGCAGGATCACGATGGCTGGATTCCAGAAGAGATTTGCACTGCCCTTCCGACATGCGAGACTCCTCATCGAGAGTGGTCTTCTAGGCAGTGTAGAGTCTATTGAGGCATACATAAGATCCGGCGACATCACTGAGCCCACGGAGAGGTTCAGAGGTCTCGGGAGAGGCGTACTACTAGACCTAGGCCTACACCTAGTGGATCTCCTAGCCTGGTTCTTCAAGGATCTAAGGGTTGAGAAAGCCTCCTGTAGAAGCATCTTCAGCGGTGTCGATGACTACTGCGAGCTCCTCCTCGGGAGCCGAGAGGGCTTCGAGGTCGGAGCCACAGTAACCTGGAGCGACCCATCCCTAAGGGTCCCCGAGACCCTTATAAGGGTTAAGGGCTCGAAGGGGTTGCTCGAGGTGAGTGAAGACTACCTGAGGATTTCAACGGCTTCAAACGAGAAAACATTCTATAGGCCGCACTACTACCAGGGGATCCCGCCTGTTCTAGTCGCTGACCCCGAGTACACTATTGAGAATATGCATCTACTACTAAGCCTAGCTGAGAACAGGGATACAGGTGTAAACCTGGATTCAGCTCTCCCAGCTATGAGGATTATAGATGAAGCCTACGCCCTGCAGGGCTCAAGTCATGGTTGAAGAGATCCTACTTGGAGACAACCCATTCATAGGTGTAAGCCACCTATCACACTCTAAGGCTAGAGAAGACTCTAAGCTCGGTGTAGAGACGTTCGCGGAGGTAATTATAGAGGCCTATAGGTCTGGGGCTACTGGGTTCACGTTCTCAACCCACCCCACGGACCTAGAGATCCTCAGAGTAGTCAGGGAGAGGGCTCCCAAGGTCCTGGAGTCACTAAGCTACTACCCCCTAGTCCCATACGGCATGGCTTACGTCAGGAGGTCGAATCTAACAGGGCTCCCCGGCATAGGGCTCGACATCCTCAAGTCATCCCCCTGGAGGCTTGGAAGACTAAGCTGGATCCTAAAGACTGGGCTGAAGCTGGATCCCTCGCTGGTTCTCGCACTCATGCTTGAACACGACCTCAAGCCATTCCTCGACGTTATCCCCAGGGGCAGGGTTAGGGCTGTGCTTGTACATGAAGTCCTCACGGAGGTACTAATAGCCCACGACGCCCCCCATGTATTCAGGGAGTTCACGGGGTTCTTCAAGGAGGCACTGGGGGTTCCAGTAGGCATTGAAACCCGGAATATATGTAAGTTGCTACGCTTCGCTGAGAGGCACGGTGTTGAAGTACCCTACGTTATGACCCCCCTGAATAAGCTGGGCTACCAAATGGCTCCCAGCAGAACTGAGGCTGAGAAGTGTATTGGGGAGATGAGCGCGAACTCTAGGGTTATAGCTATAAACATACTTGCATCCGGGGCACTAAGCCTACGCGAGGCACTAGAGTACCTGGGGAAGTTCAGGCTTTACGCGGTTGCCGTGGGGACCTCTAAGCCATGGAGAGCTAGGGAGGTATTCCCCGAGGTCTCGGAGTATTTGAGGAGCTTATGAGGGTGCTTATAGCTGCACGCGAGTACCCACCATACGTTGTGGGAGGCGTTGCAGTACACACGTACCGGCTTGCTAGGGCTCTACGCGGTATCGGCGTACACGTGGATGTAGTCTCCTTCGGGTATAGGAGTACCGCTGTCAATGAGGCAAGGGGTGCAGCCATGTTTATGGAGGCCAAGAGCTCCATTATAGCGAGGGGTGATGAAGGGCCCCTGAGGGACCTGATGATCCTCAGTGATATCGCTAGGTATACAGCCTACGTAGGGAGGCTACTGAGGAGCGGGAGGTATGATGTCCTGCACGTTGAGGAGCCGTATGTAGGCGGCTTCATAGACTTCGATGGGAAGGTGACCACGATCCATGATACGAGCTACGGTGAGATCAGGGCTATACTCGGCTCCAGGAGCATTACCTCATACGTATTGAGGAAGATGGTGTTCTACGCGACCCCGGGCTACACTGCCGAGTATGCTTCCTGGATTACAAGTAGAGCAGTGATAACTCCTTCCCCACAGGTTAGAGATGAGCTTGTAAATGTCTACAGGTTGAACCCATCGAAGATACATGTTATACCCAACGGCGTTGAGGAACCCGGACGAGGTGAGCCGGGGAGGGAGGAGGCTAAGAGGATACTGGGCTTAGATGGCCTCCTAGTAGTGTTTACAACAGCCCAGCACATACCGAGGAAGAGGCTGGATCTACTGCTTAAAGCTGCTACACTGCTCAGGGATAAGTGGGCCGGGAGAGCGAGGATAATCATAGGCGGCGACGGCCCCCTAACACCCCAGCTGGTGAGGATGGCTAGAGAACAGGGGCTCCAGGGATTCGTGGAGTTTGCCGGGTGGATACCTGATGACAGGCTCCCAATATACTACAGGGCAAGCGACGTATTCGTGGTTACATCAGACTATGAGGCAGGCCCGCAGACACTCCTAGAAGCAGGCATCAGGGGATGCGCACTAGTATCGAGCAGAATACCCCTGTTCCCAGCGTTGATGAGGAACCGGGTAGATGGAGTAACCTTCAAACCAGGAGACCACGTGGAGCTAGCTAAGGCATTAGACAGCGTGCTCGAAGACGAAGAGCTCAGGAAAAGGCTCTCAGAGAACGCAGTTAGATTCGCATCTAGATTCACGTGGAGGAAGATAGCTGAGTACACGCTGGCGGTGTACAGGAGAGTTGTTGAAGAAGCTCAGCAGAAGTAGTTGAAAGGGGTTTTCGTAGAATGAAGAGGGTAGCAGTACTAGTCTTTGATGATGGGTTTAAGAGCCACCTCGAAGCAGCTTCTATTCTTAGATCGAGAGATGTAAAAGGAGTTTTCGCTATACCAACCGGGTGGATCGGGAAGCAAGGGCATCTCACATGGGACGAAGTTGCGGAACTCTACGAGCAAGGCCACGAAGTATGCTCCCATAGCCACACGCATCGAAACCTCACGGAGTTGGAGGGGAGCGACCTCGATTACGAGCTCGGTTGTTCTAAGAGACTTCTAGAGGATGCTCTAGGCGAAGATATAGACTGCTTCATCTACCCATACGGACTATACAACACCAGGGTCATCCCGTATACAGCCAAGTACTACTCCTATGCTAGATCCGTCAATACATTCAATAACGTAGTCTACCACCCGTTCACAAGCGATATATCGCCATACACGTTTGGAGCCATCGAATTCGAATCCATAGAGTCCCTAAAGGAGCTGGGAATAGACTTCAGCAAAAAGACCCCTATCACAATACTCAAAATACTCAAGGGAACCCCCGTAATATTCTTCACCCATAAAAGCTCTGCTAAGATGTTAACGCTCCTGATAAAAACCCTGGCAATACTAGGCTACAGCTTTTCCACACTTAGAGAACTATATGAATACTACTTCAAGAACAGTAATAGCATTGAACAATATAGAATTCGTGAACATATGATGGAACAGCACTAAGCTAATCACCCTTACATTACGTGAGAAGCCTTGGACATAGTCATAGTTGCCCACGCTTTTCCACCCTACATAGGGGGCTTATCGTACGTAGTTGAGAATATCTCGACTAGGCTCGCAGCTAAGGGGTTCAACGTGGAGGTTGTAACCCTCGACGTCGATGGGGGTCTGCCCCGTGAAGAAGTGTACAGAGGTGTCTACGTCAAGAGATTCAGGGGGTATGCGCCCGACGGGGGCTACTTCATCCCCAGCATTGATTTCTACAGGTATTTGAAGAGCAGAGAAGCTGACGTATTCCACCTACATAACATCGGGGCTCTAACGGTTCCAGCAGCATACATGGCTTTGAGGAGTACTGGAAGGAGCTATGTTGTAACACCTCACTACCATAGGTCGGGCTATAAGTGGCATGCTAAAGTATTGTGGAGGCTCTACAGGCCCATCGCCAGGAGGATCCTTAGAGGAGCCGGGGTTGTTCACTGCGTATCCAGCTACGAGGCCTCTCTCGTTAGAGAGGTATTCGGGGTTGACGGCATCATTATACCTAATGGTGTCTCCGAGGATGTGCTTGATTACAGGTGGAGCCCTCCCAGTGGGGGAATAGTGGTTACCTACGCCGGTAGGTTGGAGAAGTATAAGAGGGTTGACCTAGTGGTGAAGACTGCAGCAATACTTAAGCAGAGGGGTTTCAGAGACGTGGTTGTGAAGATCATTGGTAGGGGACCCGACCTTGAGAGGATTATGAGTGTTGCCGAGGAGCTTGGCGTAGAGGTTACCCACTTAGGGTTCCTGCCTAGGCCTAGATACCTTGAGGAGCTCTCGAAGTCAACAGTATTCGTGGATGCCTCCCAGTATGAGGCCTACAGCGTAGTATCCGCAGAGGCTAATGCCATGGGTGTCCCAACCGTGGTTGTAGAGCCCTGGGGGCAGCACTTCAAGGGCTTGAGAAACGTATTTATAGCTGAGCCGAGCCCGGGAGCTATTGCTAACGCTGTTGAGGACGCTGTTAAAAACAGTGTTGAAGAAGGCTCAAGCTCTCAGAGACTGCTTCAAGTACCCAGCTGGAACACCGTTGTCGAGAGGCTTGTCAACGAGGTTTATTCAAGGATTGCAAAGCGGTAGCTGCTGGAGCCTCCTGAGGTCTCTAGTCGTAGCAGTAGCTCTCGATAGAATGGCGTACTCTAGGAGCCTAGCCTGGGAGATATTGAGGAACAGTATGAGCGACCAACAGGTAGTAGACTGGATCCTCAGGAATGATGTTACACTCCTCTTCAACGAGCTTACAGATGGATTCAACGGGGTGACGGGACGAGGCATCGAGGCTCTTAGGAGGGCTACTGAGGACGCGTATGCTAGAGCTAAATACATGGCTGACCTCGTAGAGGTTATCTCAGCAGTATTCGAGGAGGAGGGTGTAGAGTACGCTGTCTTCAAGACGTTTAACAGGGCTGGGAGGATTGATGTAGATGTTGATGTAGTGGTGGATAAGGAAGTGTACTGGGATGTTGTGAGGCTACTCATGGACAAAGGCTTCAAGCCGGTGGACGATTTAGCTAAGACCTATGCAACAGGCTTCATGCAGCTTGGAAACCCTATAGTCCTAGACCTACACACCGAGATCACGATGCTAGGCCTACCATACTTCAATGCAGAGCTAGTACTCGGGAACCGGGTGAAGACGAGGCATGTGCTTGGAGGTGCAGAGGTGGAGACGTATACTGTTAAACCCCACGTGGATGCGGCTCTGAGGATAGCGCATGCGGTCATTAAGGAGGCTGAGGTCAGGATTGACGATGTGACTGAGGTCCTGAATGCTTTAGCTCTAAACGCCCCAGGTGTTGAAGACATTGTGGGTAGGAGTCGGAGTCTTAGAGCATTATACAGGGTATTCATGCAGGCTCTTGAAGCCATCCTAGTGGACCTAGAGCTCCCGCGTAAGCTGAGTGAAGCCAGGCGCTTGGAAGCATTGGCGGATTTAGTTCTCAGCCTAGGGCCTCGCAGGGCTTTAGAAGCATTCGCTAATCTAAGGTACAGGAGGAGTGCAGCAATGGTGGGTAAAGCCCTTATACACGTTGCCACGCAATCATGACCAATAGAATTACTGTCCTTACCCCGGTATACAATGAGGAGGAGAGTATTGGATACATGCTTGAGAGCTTGCTGGAGCAGAGTGTGAAACCCTACTACGTGCTCATAGGGGATAACGAGTCTAGCGATAATACGGTGGCCGTTGCCGAGAGGGTATTCAAGAAGTCCGGCTTCGAGAACTATAGGATCATCAGGGTTAGGAGGTTCCCCGACCTAGGCAAACTCAACATTAACCTAGCCTACTCCGCGCTGAATAAGGCTATGACTAGGCTTGGACTCAGCCCCGACTATGTAGCTTTAATTGAGGCTGATGTAGTCTTGGAGAAGAGGTACTTCGAGAAGCTCCTAGGCTACTTTGAGAAGAACCCAAGGCTCTGCGTAGCTGGAGGAGCTCTAGAGCCCCTAGGACTACCCAGAGACCCCTTCCCCCTGAGAGTCAACGTGAATCTATGGGGAGCCAACAGGCTTTATAGGGCTGAATGCTGGGGGAAGCTCAATGAATACGTGGACATAGCCTACCTACCGGCATGGGATACAGACCACGTAGTGCTAGCCCTACTACTAGGCTACCACGTTACTCAAGCACCCTACGCGAAATCCCACACTAAGCGAGGCATAAACCCATTCAAGGGAAAGCCAAAGGGGATCACGGATGCATTGCATCGGCTACCACTATGGTGGAGCCTCTACAAAGCCCTCCAGTACAGGGATCCAGAATACCTCAAATACTTCATAATGACGAAGCTGGGTAAAACGATCGTGGCACATAGGCATGCCAAGGAGCTATCCCTGATAGGAGATGTGTACCGCTACGCAGCCACTAGGGTACTCGTATCTAGATTAGCCCTTGCACCGCAGAGGCTGAAGATATGAAAGACTTCTAACCTTTGAAGAATGATACCGCAATTCCCTATACATCCCAGAACATTCATACAGTGGATTGAATTATTCTTAGCTATTCAAAGCTATTCAAATAGTAACCCTACCATCATACTTTGTAGGAAGCGGATTACGTGATCGACTTACAGTAACTATGTCAAGGTCTTCGGTAAAGTATGAAATCTATATTTATAACTTGTATTAGGTAATAGTTCCGTGCAGTAGTGTGGTACTATGCCCGTAATTATTCCTAGGAAATATTTATTTGTAAAATGGTGTGAGGTGTGGTTTGACGACAAGCCCTATACCACTGAGTATCCATGTACAGTCTTTTACGGATGCAGACAAGACATTGAGCATAGAGACATGGTCAGAAAGTGGACTACGCATGTTCTTTCTATTGATTTAACAGTTGGCCTAGATAGAATTTGGAACGATATCGCACGGCAAACAAGGGAAGAGATAAAGAAAGCTGAAAGAATCGGTATTGAGATTCATATTAACAAACACTTTGATGAATTCTACGAGATCAACAAGAAATTTGCTCTTAAAAAGAATCTTAAAAACCTCATCTTGCCTATAGATTTTATGAGGAGATACGGCACCCTATTTACTGCAGTATACAACAATAAAGTACTTGGCGGAGTCCTCTTTTTTGAAGACGAGCGAGTCATGGAACTCAAATTAATGGCTTCTTTAAGATTGGAAACGTCTAAAGACGAGGCTAAAATAATAAGTCATGCCATGAGGCTTCTCATCTGGAGAGCAATACAGTATGCTTACTATAAAGGATTAAGCGAGTTCAGCCTCGAAGGTGTAGATCCCAGTAATCTGGATTCTGGAATAGGCTTCTTCAAAACTAGGTTTGGCGGCACTGTAGTTACAAGATATAACTATGTGCTGTGTCATCCTTACGTGAAAATTCTATATAACATCTATAGAAAAATGAGAAATGCATAAGAAAGATGTAGTGAATCATGCAACAATCATACAATCCTGACCTTGAACAACGTTTTCATCCATTATTATGCACTTCATAATAAGAGCTGAGGATCTAATATGCTGAATATCGTAAGGAGCTTAATATCTTTGTTGATGGCGAACACGTTTACAGTAGTACATCAGTTATGTCACCATATAGAGTATCTGTTGAGTAGAAAGACGGGACTTATAGCATAAAAACTCTCTATGAGCTGTATGATTACGTTGTACCGATAACGATTAGGGAGTACTACTGCTTAAAGCAGTGGCTCAGAATTAACGATGAGAAGATAAAGATTATACCTATATGTTTGAACACGTCTAAGTATAGGTCTAGTTCTGTAAGGGATAGAGAGGCCTCGATTATACATATAGGGACATATGAAGCTAAAAACCTAGAGACAACCATAGAAGTATTTAACAATCTTTGCACCAATCTCCCTAATCTTAAACTATACATAGCTGGATCATTTTACGAGTACCCCGAGAAGCTTTTGCAGAAGAATGTGAGGGGGAGTGTAGGAGTAGAGTGGTGAAACTGAATAATGTTGGTAGGGAGTTTCTACGATATGTGCTTCCAAGGGTTAGAGTGCTTCTAGCGCCATCGATTTACGAAAGCTTTTCGTATGCTACTTTGGAGGCGTTGGCCTCCGGAACACCTGCAGTTGTATCATACGCGATACCGGGTCATGTAGTTATAGATGGCTTCAATGGTTTTCGTATTCGAAACCCCTACGATGTAGAAAAATTCACAGAGAAAACCTATGAGCTACTCACAGATGATTCACTATGAGAGAAGCTCTCCCCTAAACGCTAGGAGACATGTACAACAGTTCGACTGTCTCAATGTTGCGAAAGAGTATCTGAAGCTACTATGCGAAAGACCTATTAGAGCTTAACTCAACATAAGAAATCTATTGAAAACCTTGGATCATTTAAAATTATGGTGAACCCAAATCAAGGCGTCTAGCGCGGAAACCGTGTTGCATAACTACATTTCGTCTCCAAATAATTTACAAACTTCAGTATCTATTGTTATCCCAACGTACTTCAGACCCACTTATCTTAAGCTATTGCTTGAATCTGTGGAGAGGATGGACTACGACTTGTCCAGGGTTGAAGTTATAGTTGTCAGGGATCCTGCCGATTCCGATGCTCAGAGGGCTGTGGAGGAGTTTGCCGAGAGGTGTAGATGTAAGGGTGTGAGGGTTCTGGTCTCCGAGGTCAACTCGGCGTCTCGTAAGAGGAATATGGGGATAGTTAGCGCTTCCACAAATATAGTTCTAGTAGTCGATGACGACATAGTCCTCAACCCTGAGACCCTGAAGCGGGCCGTGGAGCTTCTATGGGATGAAAGAGTTGTAGCAGTAGGCTTCCCGGCTCTCAGCCCTAATCCATCCCTCAGCGAGAAGCTACACCACGGAAGATTCCTGGGCGTAGTAGTGAGGGGTGTTAACACCGTTATGCCTGTCACAGCGTTCAAGAAGGATATACTCATCAACTATGTAGGCCTCTACAGGGAGGATATGGGTCCACCGAGCACCATCCACGAAGACTGGGAACTGGGGTCAAGGATTAGGAAAGCAGGCTTCGAAGTCCTTGTCGACGGGCTTACACCACAAGTACACGAACCCCTAATCAACCCTGACAAAGAAGAATCTGCGAGTTCTAGTAGGAGCAGGATTAAGGTTGAAGGCGTTTTAAAATACGTTAAATCCTATATAAATAAGGATTGGAGGACATTCTTCGAGGTTATGAGGAGTAGCCCGCTCAGTCAGAGGCTTGAATACGCATTCTACTTCATAGCTCCATGGATCTTTGTCGCTCTCCTCCCGTTAAGCCCCCTACACGCTGTGCTTTACGCAACCGCACTGACTTCTGCAACATTGTTATACTCATTGCTCAGAAGATACTACAAAATGTTCAGCCCTGCTGATAGGGTTCTATACCCGCTACTCCTATTATTGGCGAGGATCCTGAGGACGAACCTTTCAGTAGTAGGGTACTTGAAGAGCCTTATAGTTGCGAGAATAGGTGGGAGTTCTTGAAGCCCAGGATAGCCGTAATCGATGATGCAGGCTTTGGATTGAGCGGTGGCAGGGGTATCTTCGGTAAGGAGGTTTACTCAGAGCTCTTAGCTAGGATAAATGAGGAGTACCTAGGCAACGAGGTTTTCAGGGTTCTACTCGGGTATGGAGCTTCGGAGGTTCCAGTCTACAGATTCACGGGCTCGAAGATCCCTATAGTTAGGGTGATTGCTGACCGGGGTCTCGAGGAGGGTTTGACCAGGTTCTTCAGGGAGAAACGTATTGATATAGTTCATGCCAACATATTGAACCCCAGGTACGTTATCCCACTACTGAGGGCTGTTAAGAGAAGTGGAGCCGGGCTTGTCTACACTGTTCACTCATACACCCCTCTATGCCCAATAAACTGGAAGACATATATACCCAGTATGAAGCCCTGCACCTACAGGTATCCGAGCAGTAAATGTTTGTGGTGTATTCACGAGTGGAGAAAGAGGTTCAACGAGAGCTCGACGAAGGCTTTGAGGGGCTTGATGCAGATAGAGCTGATAAGGAAGTTAATGGGGGAGGCTGATGCAGTTATATCGCCCTCCGAGAGGTTTGCGGAGATTGCTCGCAGGGAGCTGAACGTTGAGACCCGTTACATACTGAACCCCCTCAACCCATCACTGCTGGATGAAGGCGCCTCTTCAAGAGCGGAGAATAGGGGATATGCACTATTCATTGGGAGACTGGAATACGAGAAAGGCGTACACCTCCTACCAGAGATCGCCAAGCTAATCAATCCAGTAGAGCTCCACGTAGCTGGGCAGGGAAGGCTCGCAGACTATATCGAGAAGAATAAGCCTCAAAACCTAGTATTCCACGGATACGTAGACCCAGAGACCAAGGCCAAGCTCTATAGAGGAACGACAGTTGTGGTAGCCCCCTCGATATGGATGGAGATGTTCGGCTATACAGTAGTCGAAGCTTTCGCATACTCGAAACCCGTTGTAGCCTTTAACCACGCCGGGCCAGGCGAACTAATAGAGAAGAGTGGAGGAGGATTACTGGCGAAGCCTTTCGACGTTTACGAGCTTGCACAAAACACTAGGAGATTCGTTGAGGAGGGGTTAACGGAGATGCTGGGCCTGAAGGGGAGAGAATTCGTTGAAAGACAGCTACATCCAGCTAAATACGCTCAAGAATTGTCAAAGATCTACACGAGTATTTAGTCTGGTGGGAACAGAGATGAGTAGAAGTTTTGTAATTGTAGCTACACCATTTGAAAGCGTTCCTGTCGGCGGTTTTCTCAGGGATGCCAAGGTTTTGCCATACTTCAGCCATGCGCTGGCTGAGATGAGTTTCGAAGCTGTTCTACATATACCTGCAAACAGTATTGCGGCATCTATAATGCTCTTGGTGAACAGCGGGATGGAGTTCGAGGACGCTGTTAGAGTTGTCTATAGGGATGCCTATAAGCTGAGAAAACTCAACTTATCTACACCACTGCTGGAGGACTCCCTATGCCTGGGTGAGGAGACTGCTTGGAGAATCACACATGAGGGTTCCACGCTTCGGAAGATACGGGGCTTCGGCCCACTCTATGTGCGGAGCATTGTTGAAGTCGAGAAAAAGCTTGTAAAGAGATTAATTGAGTTTTTGAGCGGTAAAGATGTTGTATTCGTTTACTCGATGAATGAGAGCGTGGAGCATTTTACGGTACTCTATGAGCTATGTGGAGGACTTAGGTCTTCATGCGGCGTCATGCTTCAACAACCATTATACCGATCAGTAGAGTTCATGCTTAGCCCCCGTATATCACCGGTTATTTCCAGCATATACCTCAACAGTTTTATCAGGAAGAGATTTCTCGACCTCGTGAAGAGGGGCTACCTGAAGATCCTTCTTTCCGTGTCCCCGGCTCCGTTCTTGGAGAGTGAGGATCTAGTCTACATAGCTAAGAGGTATGGTGTGAAGATTGCTGTACCCTATCCGGCTAACGCTGTGGATCCGGAGATTTTCAAATACAGATCTACTAATGCCGATAAACCACCGATAGCAGTATACTTCGGCAGGATTTACCCAGGTAAGGGGTGCTTCGACCTAGTTGAAGCATGGAGTACGGTAGAGAAGGAGATCCCTGAGGCAGAGTTATGGGTTATAGGATCCTTCGCCAGCGATAGGGTGAAATACGAGTTCTTCAAGAACATTAAGGAGCTGAAGCTCAGAAACGTGAGGTACCTTGGATATATTCGGCATAGAGAGAAACTCTATGAAACTGTTTCAAAGGCCAAGCTCCTCATGTACCCCTCGTATGAGGATGCCTTCCCCCTAACAGTCCTAGAAGCGCTGGCTCTAGGCTTAACAGTAGTAGCCTACGATATCCCGGCGATAAAGTATGTATATGGAGGGCTGAAGCCCGTGAAGATAGTGGGGAGAGGGGATGTAGTCTCTCTAGCACGTCAAGCACTAGAGCTTCTAAAGGCTGATCCTGAAACTCTTAGCTCTATGTTGAATGATGAGCAAACAATGGAGTTCATAAAGCTGCACAGCTCATGGAGAAACGTAGCACTAGCAGAGTTTAAGGCTATTAAAGCTTTTTTGATGTAAGGTTTCACTAAGTGGTGGAGGCAGATGCAATTAAGAAATCTGATAAGAAGACTCCAAGGTTTTAGCGAGATTTTGAAATTAGATCCCGTGCTTGCTATGAAAGAACTTGCTCGAAGATTGATAGGGCTAAACTATCAGCACAAAGGTTTTAAAGTAACCGATGAACAATCTTATATTCCATTAAAGAGGCTTATTAGACATGCTTGCATAGAGCCGACAGAAAGTGAAATTACTCTTAAGATACGGTCTAGAGAATCGTATCTCAGAGTGCCACGGCCATATATGTCGCAGAGACTTCCATCAATTTGTTCTATGCTTGAAGCACTAGAAGAGTTGTCTGAACTAGGAATTACCATAGTTATGAAGGATCGTAATGTGCAGCTTAGGTATCCCGATGGATCCACGCTTACCCTTGATATTCTTAAGGATCACCCTGAGCTCGCAGTTCTGGCACATATGTTGCACATCTATGGATATGCTCTTGTAGATCATGACTACTGCGATGAATGCTTAGAGACCCTAGGTGTGGAGAGATGTGCTTGTATACAGAGCTTAGGTGATAAAAGGGTTTTGTTGCTGCCTAACAATGTTAGATTGTTAACTCACACAATTGGTTGCGCTGTCTGTATCTTCGAAACGTTCTTCCATAGAATACACGATGTTCCAGGGCTTAGAGGTGCTACAGTAATTGATGTAGGGGCTTGGGTCGGCGATTCAGCTCTAAGATTTGCTAGTCTAGGAGCTTCTAAGGTTTTTGCAGTTGAGCCAGATCCAGTAAACTTTCAGGGGCTTATCGAAAACATAGAGTTGAATGACCAGTTCAAAAATAGAATAAAGGTTCTTAATATGGCTTTGGGCTCTGGAAAAATATTGAGATTTCGGAGAGATTATGCATATAGCGGTAACCCCTCAGCCTACATTCTGTCGAGCGGTGAAGTATTTGAAGTTAAATCTGCGATACTCGAAGAACTGCTAGACATCTTAGGTCTTGAAGATGTTGATTATCTAAAAGTTGATTGTAAAGGTTGTGAACATGAGATGTTTAAAGATCCAGGTGTTTTAAGAAGATTTTCAACAATAAAAATAGAATACACCTACAATCCCACACGCTTGGCATCAATAATACGCGAACAAGGATTTAAAGTGAAAATAATGAGACATGAACCATTCTACAAAGAGAGTACATTAAGTCATGGAACCATAGTAGCTTCACGCCAATAATAGAGCATAGCTAAATGAAGTTCCTGGAGTAGAGATGCTTCCTTCTGCGATCTTACGCAATATATGAGGAATATGAGGAGAGGAGGATATGTTTAATTGTTGAAAGCGGTAAAAGTAAGGCTTCCACTGAGGGAGTCGGCGATAGTGGTGTGTTTGTTGAGGTGGATGCTGTCACGTTTGAGGATGTTCTCAGCGGTGTTTCTGGGGATGTTGCTGTTAAGGTTGATTGTGAGGGTTGTGAACAGTATCTGGCTGAGGTGCCCTGTCAAACTCTGAGGAGGGCTCGTGAGTATATTGTTGAGGTGCATCCTTGGATAGGTGGAGCCCGTCAGAGGCTTCTGAAGCACTTCGAGGAATGCGGATTCAGGTGCGAGGTGAAGGCTATCTTAGACCCTGTGCTGGGCGAGACCTTCGGCGGGGAGCTGCTCGCGTACGCGTGGGCGAGGGGGTTCAGGCTTGGGGAGCTGGTGTACGAGCCGCCTCCCAGGAGGGCTAGGCCGAGGATCGGGGGCAGGGTTAGGGCGAACGCGAGGATACTCGCGGCGACGGGGAGGCTCCTTCTCTACCTGGCATACCAGGGGGCTCTGCGGGCAAGGCTGGCGCGTGTGGCGGTGCGGGGCCCTGATGCAGGCTCTTCTGAGACGCTTTCCCAGCTCTGCCGGAAATCCACGGGAAGCCTCGGGGAAAGCAGAGGAAAAATTATAAATCAAACCGTCGATTGAATCCTTGACTCGCTTATGGCGGGGTGCGAGCGCTCGGCCCTCATCCGCGGGCAGTGTTCCTTTTGTGTCGTCGACGTCGAGGTTACGCCGAGGCTTGTTCGCGCCGCCCTCACTAAAGCCAGGCGCTCAGGGGCTTACTGGAGGCTTGAGCCCGCGGAGAGGGCCCTGCTCGTGCTCGCATCCCGCCTACGCCGCATCAGGAGCCCCGTGCTCCGCGAAGCGCTCCTAGCCGTGCTCCAGAGGGTCTGGCCCCAGAAGGCCCTCGTCATCAGGGCCTACGAGCTGGGCCTC
>NDWX01000020.1 GCA_002855745.1 Thermofilum sp. NZ13
CCACCTCCCTCAGCCCTTCAGCGGCATCAAGCCCGCGTTTCCCGTGTCGAGCGGCGGGCTCCACCCCGGGACGCTCCCAGAGGTCATCTCGAAAATGGGCACAGACATCGTCATACAGGTGGGTGGAGGTGTGGTCGGGCACCCCGACGGCCCACGCGCAGGGGCCGCGGCGGCTAGGCAGGCGATCGACGCTGCGCTCCAGGGAATCAGCCTCGAGGATTACGCCAGAAGCCACAGGGAGCTAGCCCGGGCCCTAGAGAAGTGGGGCTTCGTAAAGCCCGCGTAGAGGATCTCCCGTGGAGACGGTAATAGTCGCGCACGGCGACTGCGACGGCGTTACGTCGGCCGCCATCGCTTACTCGGTATTCGGCGGCCGTGTGGTATTCTCGCACCCTGTAGGCCTGCTCAGCGACCTCGAGGAGTTCGCGGACCAAGCGGAGAGAGTGGTCGTTCTGGATATCTCCCTCGACGAGAGAACGTGGAAGGGTGTCGCCGAGAAGCTTTCAGCCTTCAAGGAGGCAATCTACATCGACCACCATCCTCCGCCGGAGGGTGGCCTCGAGCTTCTCAGAAAGATTGGAGTAAAGGTTTTCCACGAGCAGGGGCCTTCAACAGCGGAGCTCGCCTTCAGGAACCTGAACCCGCCCCGCGAGCTGAGCCGAGTGGCTCTCTACGGGGCTATAGGCGACTACGCCGTGCGGACCGAGTGGTTCAACACGTACCTCGGGTTCTGGGACATCCGAGCCCTCTACCTCGAAGCCGGGATACTCACGCTCGGGCTTGAGGGCCTGCGGCGTGACCACGACCGAAAGCGGGAGCTCGTAGCTGAGCTGGCGGGGAACAGGCTACCCTCGAGCATCGACTTCCTCATCTCATCCGCGCTCCGGGAGGCTAAGAACCTTGAGGAAGCCAGGAGAGCTCTGCCGTCGAAGCTCGTGGTTCTTAAAAGCATCGCCTACGTTGTGCACCCCGGTGCTCCTCTAGGCGCTATGGCAACCTTCTCACACGTCCAATCGGGTAAACCCGTCGGAGTAGCAATCGAGGTGAAGCACGACTGGGCTGTAATGAGCCTGCGATCCGCCTCTGGCTGCGTTGACCTCAACGTCCTCCTCCGTGAATTAGCACCGAGGTACGAAGGGCACGGAGGCGGCCACCGGGAGGCGGCGGGCGCGAGGATCCCGGTAGCTAGGCTAGAGGGCTTCCTAGCCGAGCTGGACGAGGCCGTCAGCAGGGTCTGCTCACAACAGAGATAAGGCACGCCAAAAAAGGAGCTTATGCGAGCTTGGACAAAAAGAGTGCAACATAGAGTAGGCCCAGCGAGCACGATACCGCCAGGAGAAGCTTGTCTCCCCGGCTCAGCCTAAGCTCCCTGTACCATGTGTGGCACCTCTCCTCACCGAAACCCCTGAGCTCCATGGCGTCCGCGATGTCGTAGATAGAAAGCGAAGCTGAGATTGTCACGGGCACAACTAAGGGGGCTATCGCCAGCAGCCTCGCTAGAGGGTTCTTTCCTCCTCGGGGTCTGAAGCCTCTGGCCATCTGAGCCTCAAGCGTCCTGCCAAGCTCGGCCGTGAATTCGGGAACGTACCTCAAGGCAAGCTGTATAACGTAGGCGGCCTTATAGGGGAAACCCATCTGCCCCAAGGCGGGTGCATAGAGGTTCGGTGGCGTCGTGAACACGAGTGTGGCGGTGACAAGCGCTAAGGAGAGTAGCTTTAGAACGGGTGTAACCGCGGATGTGACGGCGCGAGGAGAGGTGAGCTTTTCGAGGAGGGAACCTTGACCGTAGACTAAGGCGACTGTGAAGTAGTTCAGCAGGGAAAGCACTAGAACGATGATCAGGATGAACTTCCAGGTGTTCTTCGTTTTGCTCCAAGGTAGCTTTGCCATCGCGTAGTAGATAACAGAAATGGCAAAGAGTGGGATGACCAGCAGTAGCTTGGAGGCAAGGGTTAGGCAGAGAACCATAAAGAGGACGAATGTCAGCTTAGACCTGGGGTCTAGCCTGTGGATTAGGCTCTCTCCCTCGATGTACCTTATGAACTTCGTAGACATTAGAGCCTCCTTGCTCTACCTTTCACGGCTGCGGCGTAAGCGGCAACGAGTATCGGAGTCAGGACGGCTCCGTTCACAGCATCAGTGATGGCTGCAGGGAGGAAGAGGGCGCACGTCGCCTCCTCTATCGTGGAGATGCCATAGCCGAAGATGTAGTCAGTGTAGGCCGCGAATCCCATGCCGACGACGGCTGCGACGACAGCCAGCACCGCGCAGGCGATATAGCCCCTTCTCTTGAATATGCTGTCTCTAGGTATGAAGTAGTAGGCTAGACCGGGGATAAGACCCAGTAGACCGTTACCTACGTCCCAGTTCCACCAGAACCCACCCCAGCTTATAGCGTCGCTTATGATGTTTCCAAGGAACCCGCTGACGAAGCCCACAATGGGGCCAAACACGTACCCGAAAAACATGGGTATAGCGACACTGGGCCTCAAGGAGACGAGCTGCGTTCCAGGTAGCTGGAGGATGTTGAAGAACACGTTGAATGCCGCGTACAGCGCTGTTCCAACAGCCATCGCAACCAGGCTTGATGTTGAGAAGACCCCTTTCTTGCTCATGCTCGTTCAAAACTCTAACGCGACGATTTCATAATAAATTTTTTCACAGTACGCGCACGGAGGCAACGTATCTACCATCGAGTCAGTGAAGCTTTCATTTTCTCATCTGCCTTTTCCACCCTCTGCTCTCCACAGCGTTACCGACATTTCGTTCACACATCTCGAAGGCTTTCGTTCAGCATAATGTGAAGAAAGATGCTCCTCAACTCCTATCGTTTAGCGGAGAGCATGCATTCTCATAGGAAAAGGATTTGCTACCAGAGGAGGGTAGGCGTTACCGAAGATGACGGGCTTTAATTATTACTCGTGGCGGTGGGGGAGAAACCGCAGACGCGCAGGAGCTCCTTGAAGCTGAGCACCGCCTTACCGCCGGTGAGCTCCCGGCTTACCCGTATCAGGCTCGCTTCCCTGATCTTCCCAGCCTTCAGGTTTTCTTCCCTTGCTAGGACCTCCCGCGTCGGCCCGTCGGCAACTATCCTCCCGCCGGACAGGATCACAGTCCTATCAGTGTACTCGATCGCTAGGTCAGTGTCATGGGTTATAAGGATTAGCGTCCCTACCGCGCCGACGAGCCCGGAAACGAAGTCCATGAAGGATGTGTAACTCGCGTAGTCCTGGCCAGCTGTGGGCTCATCCAGTATAAGCACCCTCGGCCTCATAGTTAGAATCGAGGCTACAGCAATCCTCTTTTTCTCGCCGTAGCTCGACGCGAAGGGAGAGTAGCCCAAGAGATGCTCGATCTTGCACATGGAGGCGGCCTCGGCTACGCGGCGTGCTATCTCGCCTGGCAACACGCCGAGGTTCCTAGGCCCGTAGGAGAGCTCCTCCTCAACAGTTCTAGCGAAAAGCATGGTAAGCGGGTCTTGGAACACCAGCCCAACGTAGCTTGCCAGCTCGTAGACCTCCCTCTCACGAGTATCCATACCGTAGACCAGAATCCTCCCTTTCTTCGGCTTCAGAATACCAAGGATAAGCTTAGCAAGCGTGCTCTTCCCCGCCCCGTTGTTCCCGAGAAGCGCCACCCTCTCACCCTCACGTATTTCCAAGTTTATATCCCGTAAGACCGTCCGGCCGTCGTAGTCGAAGCTAACGTTCTCAAACTTTACCGCGACCTTCCCGGTCAGGGGCGATCGTGGCGTATCGGGTAGAACAGGCCCCGGGCACCTCCTAGCTAAGATCCTCGCCGGGACCTTCACAAGCCCCACAAGGCTCTCAAGCTCGCTCTCGCCCCTTATCTCTTTAACCACCCTACCGTTATCCATGAAGAGAACCCTGTCTACTCCCACCTCAAGCACCTCCTCTGCTCGGTGCTCGGCGATAATGATGGTCTTCCCCCTTCTCTTGAAGTCCTTGATCTGCTCCTGGACGAGCCTAACACCCTCACTATCCAGGTTCGCGAGGGGCTCATCCATGAGAATGATAGGCGGATCCATCGCAAGTACCCCGGCGATGGCGACCCTCTGCTTCTCCCCTCCGCTGAGCTCGTTGACGTCCCGGTCTCTGAGGTGGTAGGCGTCGACGCTCTCGAGGGCCCGCCTAACCCTCTCCCTGACCTCGCCCCTAGGATAGCAGAGGTTGCACGGCCCAAAGGCAACATCGTCCTCGACGTTCGGTAGCACGAGCTGCTTACTCACCTCCTGCATAACGGTTCCCACTAGACGCGAGAGGAGCGCAAGGCTAGCCCCCTTCACGGTGACCCCTTTAACCCTGACCTCTCCCTCGTACACGCCCTCATACCTGTTGGGAATCAAACCGTTAATCGCCTTCAGTAGCGTGGATTTGCCGCAGCCGCTCCTGCCCAGAAGAAGTACGGTTTCGCCCTCCTCGATGGTCAGCGTTATGTCCCTGAGAGCAGGCTCCTCTTTCCCTGCGTACGTAAACGTGAGGTTCTTGATCTCAACGGCCACGAAGCTGGTATAAGGTTAAACGTTTTAAAGCTTGTGAGGGGCTACCGGAACATCTTCAGGAAATCTTCCTCGTAGAGGATGGCCGCCAAGTTTTCTCCGCTCTTTCTGAGGAAGCGGATAAGGTCGCTGTCTCTCGTGAGGAACAGGAGGTTCTCGCTTGCCGCTGTTACGAACAGTAGGAGGTCTATTAAGTCTTTAAAGCCCTTTTTCCTAAGCTCAAGGGCTTTCAAGTAGCCTAGAGTGCTGGGGCTAACTTGTTCAAACTCCTCCTCGATTAGGGATAACCCCGTAGCTACAGTGCTATGGTCATATTCCAGCTTAGTAATCTTCCCCAAGCATTCCAGGATGTTAAAAGGAGTGTAGTAGAAAGTGGCTCTGTTTTCCCTTCTGAGTTTCCTTAGGGTAGCCAGGGCATCTTCTGTACCCTCGACTTCCACCCCAAGTATTGGTAAGAGGTACGTGGAATCCAAGAGTATCCTTAGCCTAGCCGAAGATCTCATTCTGCAGCTCCTCAGATTCTTTCTCGAACTCCTCGAAAGTTACTTTGGCAAATTTCGGCCCCTTTAGCGCGAAGTCAAAAGGGTCTAGAATGGGTTCTAGGATAATCCTAGAGCCCTCGACTCTCACTCTGAGTACTTCACCCTCCCTCACACCGGTAGCCTTCACTACCGCCCTCGGAAGGTATATTGTGAACTTTTTTGAGACCCTCACTTTAATCTCAGACGCAACCATGTCTAGAAAATACTTCGTAAAGTCTCAGAATATATTTATTTCTGAGACTAAAGGACAACTAGGTCATATCGAGGTTATAACGCGCTATTGGTCAACAAGCGCATCCTTACGCTGGCTGAGGTCTCCGAGGGGTGTGCCCTACTCCATGACCTTTCCAAGAATCAGCTCGACGTCACGCTCTACGCTGAGCTCCCTGAGCTTCTCCGCTACGCGCCTAGGGGCGGTGAGCACGACGAGGATCTTATTGAACGACGGCCTCCCGAGGGCCTTCTCAGCAGCCTCGGCCTTTCTTAGTAGCTTGTAGAGCTCTTCCTCTGACTCCGCATGCGCGGTCACCTCGCCCACGATCAACGGCGCATCACAGAAGATGTCGACCTCCTCGCCGCCTACGACCTCAGACCTCAGCTCCTTGTCGGGAGGCAGGACACCTGACTCCCTGAGGCTCCTGGTAAGGAGGTCCCTGACAAACGTCTCGAAAGTTAAGCCCGCGAACTTGCTTAGCTGGCTGAAGCCGTAGAGCATGTCGCCTCGGAGCCTCTCTAGGGATGCCTCAAGCCTCTTGACTTCTCTCTGAAGGCTATTCTCTTCCTCCTCTAACTTGACAATGCGTTCAAGCATTTTGAGAAAGTCTTCCCGCATTCTGTTGAAATCCTCCCTTAGCTTTCCTTGCTCCTCACGCAGGCTCTTGATTTCCCTAAGTAGCTCCTCGAGCACCTTCTCGTGCTTGTCGAGCCTGGCTAGCAGCTCCTCGAGCCCGAGGAGGCCTGCAACCGCGTACCTGAACTCCTCATCCTCCCTTAGCAGCTTCAGGATCCTGCTCTTCAGCTCAGCCTGAGACTCCGTCATGCCTCTACAGTTAATACACGTCGCCTGATTAAAAAGGTGATTATCTATCGGCTGGGTGAAAGGCTTTTCCACATAAAGAGAGCGGTCAGGAGGATTAGGAGTTCAGGTGAAGAGCACAGCTACCTCTTACCTGCTCTGGAAGCGCAAGGGTGGTGACCCCCCATACCTAAACCTCCCTTCAACACATATTTTAGGTCACAGCGGGTTCCTGTGAATTTTCTCTGAAGAAAGGGCTTTTCACGGCCCTCTTATGCATGATTTCGCGACAGCTATTTTTAGACGAGAAGGGTGACGGACGACAGCAGGAGGCTCTCAGTCGCGGCAAGCCAGGTTGCGTTATCGACCCAGCTTCCACCCTCTCTAGCCCACACCTGCGCCATAGCGTCGAGGGGGAGGAGTAATAGTAGGCTAACGTAGGTGATGACGAGAAGGTAGCCGGCTAGACCCTGGCCGCCGAGCCCGTGGAAGAGGACTGTCGTTCCGCGTGGTCTGCTGGCTGATGGTAGCCAATGCAGGCAGTACAATCGGTTTCCAGCGGCGTCAGCATAGCCCGCTCTCTGCTCCACCCCGCCGAGGAGGTGGGCTTGCAGGGCTGTGAGAACAGCGTAGGAGGCAAGCGAGACGATTAGCAGTAACAGGAGTCTCCGCACAGGGTGGACTCGAGGCATCGTTTAAAAACTTGTTGAGGCATCAACTCTTAAAGAGAATTGCGTAGCCTCAGCACTTCCGTTCGGATCAGCGCCCTAAGCGCAGGCTCACCCGGTCTGCGCTCCTTACCCTTTCGAGCGCCTCCTCCAAGCTCCTCAGGCGTTCAGTCCGCTCTACCTGAACTATGTAGTACTCTGCGGCACCGCTCTTGTCGAGGAAATCCGCCAAAGGCACGCCGTCCTCCAGCACAACATAAACCCTGCTTCCGAGCACGTGAACGGCCAGAGCCCCAGGTGCTCTTAGGAAGTGCTCTTTCACCGGTGCTACACAGCTGGCACAGCCTACCCCCGAGACCCTAAGGGTTACCAGCACAACCACGCTTCATGGTGAGAAGAAATCATCATAAGCTCTTGTCAACAACGAGGATGATAAATCAATAATAATATACGCGTATAGCATCCTCTTAATCGGTATGCTCGACAGCGTGAGGCCTATTCTCGAGTATGAATTCAAGGGCGAAGCGTCCCCGTTCATGGCTGGGAGCTTCGCCTACCTACCCTTCACTATCCCAGACGGCGTGTGCACGATTGAGGTAGAGTACGAGTTCGCCGGGAAAAGCCCCGAAGAAGCGGCCGTCGACATAGGGCTCTTCGAGCCGGGAAGCAGGGAGCTGGTCGAGGGCATGAAGTTTCTGAGAGGATGGAGCGGCTCGAATAAGAAGAAGTTCACAGTCTCTCGGATCTACGCTACACCAAGCTACACGGCAGGAGACATAAGGTCGGGTGAGTGGAGCGTTATACTGGGCTTTTACAAGGTTCCGCGCGCGGGGCTGAGCTACACCGTAAAGGTTAAGGTTTACCTCGAGTGCGCGGAGGGGCAGGTCAGGAAGCTATCGCTCGGAGCTCCTGCGGCGAAGCGGGGCTGGGTTAAGGGAGACCTGCACCTGCACTCGGTCCACAGCGGCGGGGACTCAACTTTGGAGGAGATAGCCTCGGTGGCGCGCGAGCTTGGGCTGGACTTCGTGTCCGTCACTGACCACAACACAGTGTCGCACATGGCCGAGATGGAGTGGAGGAGCGGCTTCCTAAATGGGGTCTTCTTCCTGAGAGGAGTTGAGATGACCTCCTACAAAGGCCACATGAACGTTTACGGGGTAAGCGAGACGCCCGAATTCCGAGTAAGCTCAGCCTCCGAGCTCGCGAAAGTGGTGAAGTACCTTAGGAGTCAGGGAGCGCTTATCTCCGTGAACCACCCGAAGCCTCTCGGTCCCGACTGGGAGCTCGGGGATATGTCGTTTGCGGATGCGGTGGAGGTCTTCCACTCAGTCTGGGAGTTCAACAACTACATATCGCTGAAGCGGTGGGACGAGCTGTTGGCCAAAGGCTACAGGTTGGGGCTAGTAGGGGGTAGCGACGCTCACGAGATAAAGGAGAGGAAAAGCTTGCTGGCGCCGGGCGCCCCTACCACCTGGGTGTACGTTGAGGAGCTCAGCGAGGAGGGCTTGCTTCAGGGCATCAGGAGCCAGCGGGTATTTGTCTCAGAGTCCCCTCTGGGGCCCAGGTTGATCCTTAAGGCATTCGACGGGAAGCACGAGCTCTGGACAGGCGATGCTGCCAGTAGCGGGGAGCTCGACGTAGTGATCCAGGTGGAGGGCGCTAAGGCTCAGCTTCTCAGGATCGTTGCTGGAGGAGAAGTGGTATACCGTGAGGCCATAACGTCCGATCCTCTAGTGATGAAGGTCAGGGTTAATGTGAAGTCTCCTTACGTTAGAGCCGAGGTTTTGAGAGAAGTTGCTGATGCCGACGAACCATACCACATGGAGAATATTCTTTCCGCGCTTTCAAACCCCATCTACGTAAACGTATAAATACTTTAGCATAGATTTATTAACGTGCTAACTAAACTTTAGAAACTTTCATACGGGATCGCGCGCCTGGCTCAACGACCCTCCTGAGCGCGTTCAGCTTCGCCGGCTTCTACGTATACTGGGACGTCTACAAGCTGGACCCTCAGCTAAGCGGCGTCGTGAGCGCGATCGGCAAGCTCGCCATTCTGATAAATTCAGTCATAATGGGTTACCTAAGCGACGCTACCAGGAGCAGGTTTGGGAAGAGGAAGCCCTACATAATCACGGGCTCTCCGCTACTAGCCATCTCAGCCGTCATGTACTTCGTCCCCTTCCTGTTCATCTCCATTGAGGACAAGTCGGAGCTCTTCTACTGGGGCGCTTTCTGGAACGCCGCTTTCAACTTCTTCTACGGCTACCTCCTCACCCCCTACCAGGCTTGGATGCCCGAGATCACGGAGCCGGAGGAAAGGATCACCATCACCACCCTGCAGAACGTGTCCAACATCTTTGGCAACGTGGTGGGGGTTGTTTTCAGCTTCCTGGTCCCCATGCTCTACCGCGGGGGGCTCCTGCTTCCAGTCATGGCGGCTTTCGCGGTGATGGAGGTGCTCCTGTACATGCCCAGCGTGCTCCTAATACCCGTTGAAAGCAAGGCCGTTCTAACACCCAAGATCACCCGTGACATACTGGATCTCCTCAAGTACAGGGAATTCATGCTGTGGGAGGGAGTGAGGATGCTCATGTCAGCGGCGGAGACCATGATCACAGCCCTTGTGGTGAAGTACGTCAGCTCGGTCGTCGGGCTTGGGGGGACCTCGCCTCCGTTGTTTTCGGGGTTGTGATGGTGGTCTTCGTAATGGGAGCCTTCCCGTTCTGGGGGAAGCAGGCCAGGAAGATCGGGAAGGGCCCGGCCCTGATCAAAGCCGCCGTTATACTCACCGCGGGCCTGCTGCTCGCCCCGCTACCCGCTTTCCTCCAAGACCAAGCGCTCAAGATCGCGGTCGGCCTACTCGCTATAGCTCTGGGCGCCGTAGGCATCTCGGCCTACGAGCTCTTCCCCTACGCTGTCGTCGCCGACCTAGCACACTGGGACGAGCTGAGGACGGGTCTGAGCAGGGCGGGCCTGTTCACGGGCTTCGAGGGTATTCCGATAAACATCTCCCAGTCCCTCACCTACCTAGTGGTAGGCTACCTGGCTTCCCTTCCCCCCTTCAACGGCTACGACTACACCCTGGGGCTCGTCATCTGGGGACCAATCGCTTCTATATTCGCAGTCCTATCGATACTTATTCTGACAAGGGTCAACATCGACCCCTTCAAAAAGTAAGGCAAAGCTTTTTCTTTCTCCAAGCATTCAGCTAGCGTGCTCGATTGTCTCTCCTCGGCCCTAGCGAGTATGGCTGGAGGGAACGTCATTCTAGCCAGCCTGTACGCCGGTCTGTTCGTAGCAGTTACCACGAGCCTGGGTGCGGCGGCTGTGTACCTGTACAGGGAGGGCAGCCTGGACCTCACCCTAGCTCTGGCCTTCGCGTCCGGAGTCATGCTCGTAGCGAGCTTCACGAGCCTGATCCTCCCGGCGATACAGCTGGCGGGCTTCCCCTTCGTGGCCGTCGGCATAGCGCTGGGAATCGTTGCCATTCACCTCGCCGATAAGCTAATTCCGCACGAGCACATCCTGAGAGGATACGAGGGCCCCGAGTCCGCGAGAGGTCTGCTCAAGAAGGCTTGGCTCATAGCGCTGGCAGTTATAATCCATAACCTCCCTGAGGGGCTCGCGGTCGGCACATCAATAGCCTACTCGCTGCCAGTCGGGGTCGCCACCGCGATCGCGATCGGCCTCCAAGACATACCTGAGGGCTTGGCGGTGGCTCTACCCATAGCCGCGATAAGGGGTAGGCGTAGCGGAGCCTTCGTCGGCGTGCTGAGCGGGGTGAGCGAGGCGCTTCTCGCGGTCTTAGGCGCGGCACTCTTCTCGCTTACTTCATGGCTACTGCCGCTGGGGCTGAGCTTCTCCGGGGGCGCGATGCTCTACGTGACGCTGAAGGAGGCCATCCCAGAAATATACCGCGAGGACGAGCCTCCCCTGAAGATCACCCTCGGCTTCCTTGCGGGCTTTTACCTGATGCTGTTCCTTGACTCCGCCCTGTGACCCGCTAGAAACCTTTTTGAGGCCGCAACGATTGTGGGAAAACCGTGTCGCAGGAGTTTAAGGGGTTGCTGGAGAGCAACAGGGTTCAAGCGGAGCTCAGGGATTTCGAGGAGTGGTTCAAGAAGTACGGCGAGCACATTCTCGAGTACGAGGAGTCGAAGCTCGTCATAAGGACGGCTTGGCTCGCTAGAGTCATGCTCGACGAGGGCTACGCCCTCTTCCCCGGGCAGGAAGAGGGCGTCAGGACTTTCGTTGCCAGCTTCATCGCGGACAAGCTCAGGGGATTGGGTGTCGACCCTAGGCAGGTGACGCGGGGAGACCTCCACGGCACAAGGCAGGATGTAGTCGAGGTGGTCACGAGGATCTACCCGAACGTCCAGCAAACAGATAGGCCATCGGTCACAAGCATTCTCCAACAGGAGCTTGCAAAGCCCCCTAAGGTCGAGTGGGTTGTAGTGCCAGCGCTCAGGGTTGAGAGGTCTAGAGCTAGGCCCCTCGTAGCACTGCTACTAACCCTTCTCCTGTCGTCGTTGCTTATAATTCTCCTCTCGCGGTAACCCTATCTGAAGATAACCCAACACAGGTAGCGTGTAGCAATTACAAAGAGGGGAACACTCTTAGGCCGGGTCGATCCAGAGGCTCTTCGCCTAGTCAAGCCCAGCGATCTGACGAATGCTGTTGTCCGGGATACTCAAACCCGCTAACCAGTCTGTACGACCACTGCCCAGCTAGCCGGATCGCCGCAAAGGGGGCTTCAATCTCGGAGTAGCCAGGCGTTGCCTAGCCACACTTTCCTAAGCCCAGCCCTCCTCGCGGCCTCAAGGGCCTCATGTGCCTGCCTTCTGCTCGTCACAGGCAGGTCTGACATAAGGAAGTCGGGGTGGAAGGCGAGCAGCACGTAGGGGATGTCCCTGTCGATCGACGCCAAAAAGCCGGCGATCATCTCCACCTCGTAGGAGTCCACGTAGCCGGGCACGAGGAGCGTGCTGGCGCAGAGGAAGGGAGGATCCCTCCTCAAGTCAAACCTGCCAGCGACCTCGGCGAAGTTCTCGTAAACGGGCTTCGGATCGGCGAAGGTGAGAGCGCTCCTCCTTTTCTGCCCCCACTGGCCCCCTTAACTCTTCGTCATCTTTCTTCAGCCTCGGGGTCGCCCCACGGGGGTGTCGCATCGCCCTCTTCGGGCCTGCCCCTCGAGGGGGCTTCCGGGGAGGAGCGTCCGGCGGCCGCCACGCCTCAGCGGCAGCGGCGGCCAACCGCGGGCCGGGGCCTCTAGTCGCCTTGCAGTCGTTGGCTACTCTGTAGGCGGTAGTGCCTCGCCAGCTTTTCGGCGAGCTCCTCGACCTCGGCTTCGCCGAGGAACAGCTTCAGCGCGTGCAAGGCTGGAACGCTGTCCCTCTCGAACTCCATGTTACACTCCATGCACCTCATCACCCTAGTCTCGCCCCTCCTCTCCGCCTCCTCCAGCTTACCTCCACAGAGGGGGCAGCGCTTCGAAGGCAGTGTCCTCTCGATCGCCAAGATGCCGTGGAAGCCGAGGGCGTTCTCCAGCCTCCTCGCGAAGCTCCTCAGCGTCCTCTGCAGGCCATTGTTCCGCAGTGACTCGTCGAATGGGACGTCCACGAAGACTATAGCCCTCTTCCCCCTGAGCTCCTTGGTCGCCTCCGCCACAGCTCTGAGCAATGCGGCCCTGCGGCGCCTGTAAGCCTTCCTCAGCGTGCACCTCGCGGTGGCCCACGCGCCGGGGCTCCTGGACTTCACGGCCTTGTGCTGCAGCTCCTTGATCCTCCTCCAGTTCACCTTTGGTATCTTGAACCTGCGGATCCTGAAGCCGCCGCTCCGCAAGTCGTAGGCGAAGAGGTAGAAGCCGTGGCTACTGTTCACGTCCACGACCGCGATTGCGTCAAGGCTCTCGAGCAGCTCCTCCACGCCCAGGCTGTGGGAGCAGTGGAGCACGACGCTCACCTGCCCGTCTACCTTGACGGCGACGTACCTCGTCAGCCTGCCACCGCTGTCTCGGCAGGCATCCTCCTGACTCTGAAGCCATTTAATACCGCGCTCGGGCAGAGGGATCCTGTATGCCTTCCCATAGACCCTGACGACCAGCTCGCCTCCCTGAAGGTTCACCCCTGTGCGCTTCAGCGTCCACGAGAGCAGCGGGAACCGCAGGTAGCTCCTCCTCTTCGGCATCCTCGGTTGTACGATGTTGTCGAAGGCGTCCCTGTAAGCCCACGGCACAGCCTTCCACGCCTCCTCCAGCTCCTCGTTGCCGAGGCCGAGTAGTTTCTGCCAGTAGCGCATCGAGGCCCTCGGCTGATAAACTCGTTCGATGAAGTCTTTGAGCTCCTCCGGCAGCTCAGCCCTGAACCTCAGCACCCTGAACCCCTCGACCGCTAATTTGCCGTTACCACGGGGGTCAGCCATACCACTCCCCCATCCGCCCCCCCCGGAGAGGCGGGATGCGGGGGAGGAGCGGCACAGCCAACCCCCGCAACGCTCGAGGACAGCGTGTCACGCCGCTGCAGAGCACGCGGGCGCAAGCGGCAGCACATGGCCTGTGACCCGGCCCAACCCCTCCCCGGACACCCCCGAGGCACCCAGGGGGCCAGCAGCGGGCCAGTGGTGGGGGGCTCAGCGATGAGAGCGGCCCCCGCGCCACACCCCATGCCCCGCGCACCCCCAGCGCGGAGCCAGGGCGTGGCGCCGCCAACGCCTCGCTTGCGGCCCGTCCACCCCCGAGGGCGGGGGGCCGGCTGCCAGGGGGCGGGGAGCAGCCGA